>NZ_BJYL01000032.1 GCF_007991495.1 Sporosarcina luteola
TCACTCCCTCCTACTCGATTTACAAGAACAGGCAGGGATTTCTGTCGGGGTGTGGAATAGATTAGGAAAGCAGGATAAATCATTGTACTAAGAATCTTCGTGGGGGGCGGGATGGTGGAAAGTAATTGGAGATGGAAGAATTGGGTTCTTCCAGTGCTTTTCCTTATAGTGATTGTTGGGGGATTAGGATATTATAAGATATATTTCACACCAAAAAATTCACTTGAACTATATCAAGAGCTGACGTTTGCCGATAGTTTTGAAGATGTCCAGAAGCTGATGTTAAAGGGGTATGAAGGAAATTTTTCAGAAGAAGATTTTGAGGCGATCCAAACAGGCTCAATGTATCAGATCAGCCAATTCACCCTCTTCGAGTACTATGACAAGTCTTATGTCATCTTGACATCGCCGGGAACGGAACGCTTAAAAATTCTTTCCGTCGATGAATTGCCGGAAGAGGTGAGAAAGTTCTTTTCGGAGTTAGGGGAATAGGAGATAACATGCGAAGAATCGCTTATGCAGATTCTTCGCATGCTCCACTGGTAGCGGCGGGCGATCAATTCCATTTCTTCAAGTTCACATGATCCGGCGTGCCGTCTTTGCCGATGATGAACTGTAATTCAAAGTTATTAAAATGATAACGGATATTCTGCTCTCCAGTCGACTCGATTCGGCGACTATCCGCGGGTTTACCGAGCTGCTCGGTCAAATCCTCCTCAGTAATGCCGCCAAGATTCGTCTGGCGTTCCACATTTGTACCGAAGTAGCGGGCTTCCTCCAGTACGCCTTTTCCATCGTATTTGAATGCAACTGACGGATTGCCCATTGAACCGTGATAATGATCATAATCGCCTTTCTTTTCCTCAGGCTCTCCAATTGCGTTGACGATGTCATTACGCGTCGTCTTTCCAATTATAAATCCTTGGTCTGGACGGTAGACTTTCCCATCTTTCGCATCCTTCGCCAAGCCGTTGAGCGTATCAATCGCCATTTGTTTTTGTTCAACCTCCACTGAGCCGGAAGAAGAATTGTTCGTATTTCCTTCAGTAGTTGAAGTGTCGCTATCAGTTGAACCGTTATCCGCAGCTCTCGTGTCGTCCAATTCATCTGTCACTGGTGGATTGTTTTCCACCGCTTCCTTCCCATTCTCATCGTTCGTATTAGTGCATCCAGCGATAAGAAAGGAGCTCGCTGCCACCAGCAGCATCCATTTCATTGATTTCATAAACAATTCCCCTCTACAAAAATGTAATTTCTATTCTTCTATTTTACCCTTAATGTATCAAATGATAACGGAGGACGTAAAATCCGTAGGCAGGAATTTCTGCGGATTTGTAGAATAGAGTAGGAGAATAGATGAAAATATAGAACTGAGGAACGTTGGTAATAAAGGATAGAGGAGTAGGATATAAATGAGACCTTCATTAAACAAAGATTTAAATGTAGAAGTTTTTCGTGATTTTTATTGGTTGAAAGAAGAATTACAAACTTTTTGTAGAGAAAATGGGATAAGTGCTTCTGGCTCTAAATTAGAAATTACTGATAGGATAGCAATATTTCTTGAAACAGGAAAAATACAAAAGCCGATGAGGAGAAGGAGCTCTCCTCCGAAAGAAAATCAGATAGAAGAATTAAGTTTAGATACGGTTATTACTGAAAACCATCGTTGTAGTCAGGTAGTTAGAGCTTTCTTTCAATCGGTAATTCCGAAATTCCACTTCTCTACCTATATTCAAACCTATTTTAAGGAAAGTGTAGGAAAAACATATCGGGATGTTGTCGATGCGTGGTATGAAGAAGAGGAAAGAAAAAAAGATCCATCTTATGAAAAACAAATTGGTGCACAATTTGAATACAATCAATTTACAAGAGATTATTTTGCGGATCCCAAAAATAAAGGTAAGAACAGAGAAGATGCAATTGAAGCTTGGAATGCAATTAAAGTTCTGCCAGGTAGCAATAAATATAAAGGGTGAAATTTGTTTTAAACTTGGTAAGTAGGTTCACGGTTGTACTAGTCTGAAAGAATAATACAAAGTTTTTTCATAGTAGCTGTCACAAAATCCTTTCCTCAATCGTTTTGATTACAGAACAAATTAGGAGGGGTTTTTATGCTGAACTATGATGTTGCAATCATTGGTGGCGGCTTAGCTGGGTTGACAGCAGCTAATTTTTTGACGAGGGAAGGAAAAAAGGTCGTTGTTTTGGAAAAATCGAACCGTCTTGGTGGAAAGGCGATGACGAATGATAAAAATGGGGTTCTTATGAACTTGGGACCGCATGGTTTGTTTATGTCAGGGGATGCGGCAAATGTTTTTACTGAGCTTGGAATTTCTCTTCCAGGTGGGAATGCTACGAAACCTGTTCAGATTCACGGCATGCTAAATCATGCTGTTCATGTCGTTCCAACAGATTTTTCATCGATTATGTCAACGACACTTCTACCGTGGAAAGCTAAATTCATGTTCGGAAAATTAATGTTAAAGCTTATGAAGTTGAACATTTATTCCATTCCGGAAGTTAGCCTGAAGCAGTGGGTAGATTCTGAAATAGGCGATCCGATGGTGAGGCATCTATTTTATGCGATTTGTCGTTTGTCGTCCTATGTGAATGCCCCGGCTTTACAGCTAGCAAAGCCAGTTTTGAAGCAGGTAAAACGTTCATTACAGGCAGGTGTCTTATACATCGATGGAGGCTGGGAAACGATTATTCAAAAACTTAAGGCAAAGGCAGAAGCGCAGGGTGCTGAAATCGTAATGAATAAAAATGTAACAACTATTGAGCATCACGAGCATTATCAAATCATACGATGCTCAGATGGTACGGTCATCCACGTTCCAAATTGTATCATTGCAGCCCCTCCAAAAGAGGCGATTAACATGTTAAATGGTGCAGAACATACTTCTTTACGTTTGTGGGCTGAACAAGCAATTCCTGTAACGGCATGCTGTTTAGATATTGGAATTAAACAGTTGCCTAATCCACAACACCAATTTGCGATAGGACTCGACCAAGCTTTGTTTTTTACGAATCAATCAAGGGCTGCAAAGTTAAGTGAAGACGGAACATTGGTAGTAAGTTTAGCAAAATACCATAATCCCATGGAAGAAATAAATGTAAACGCCGATAAGCAACAATTAGAATCAATAATGGAATTGCTTCATCCAGGATGGAAAAAAGAAGTCGTAGTGCAACAGTTTTTGCCGAAACTAACGGTATCGCATGATTTTCCACATGTGAAGCGAACAGAAAATCCCGGCCCAAGCATACCGGAAATGCAAGGGATATTTATAGCAGGAGATTGGGCAGGACATGAAGAAATATTAGCAGACGCAGCAGTTGCGAGCGGGAAGCGTGCAGCGTTAGAAATTTCACATGTAAACGAAATGGTGTTAGCAAAGGAAGGATAATCGTATTGGAAACTGAACAATTGTATCAGACGTATAAACCTTTGTTGTTTTCAATTGCCTATCGAATGACGGGAAGTGTGGCGGATGCAGAAGATCTTGTACAAGAGGCATTCTTAACGTATAACCGTGTTAGCAGTGAAAAAGTCATTGAAAACGAGAAAGCATATTTATGCAAGATTTTGATGAACAGCTCCATAGACAAATTGCGATTAGCTGCTAATAAGCGTGAGATTTATGTTGGAGAGTGGCTGCCTGAACCATTGGTAGATGAAAGAAATGACCCTGCCCATACTTATTTAATGAAGGAATCTATCTCGACCGCTTATCTTTTGCTGTTACAGCAGCTAACTGAAGACGAACGAGCAACGTACCTTTTACGAGAAGTTTTTCAATATAGCTATGAAGAAATTGCGGGTATTGTTGAAAAGTCTTCTACCAATTGCAGGCAGATTTTTCATAGAGCCAAAAAAAGTATGGATAGCCGACCGAAACCTTCAACACTGGATTTTCAATCAATGAGAAACAGCGTAGAACAATTTACGGTAGCACTTCAAAAAGGGAATATCCCTAAAATGCTAGAATTATTGAAGACAGATTCTGTATTTATTTCTGATGGAGGCGGCAAAGTAAAGGCTGCGCTAAATCCAATCTATACAGCAGAGCGCATTGTTTTATTGTTCACAGGCATTATGAAAAAGCTTCCTGAAAACGCAAGATTAGAATTCGAAGTTGTCAACGGTTATCCAGGAGTTGTCGTATCAATTAATGATTATGTCACTTATGCCGTATCGATGGATTTCCTAGAAGATAAAATTTCGTGTATTTTTATGGTGTCCAACCCGGATAAATTGGAGCACTTGCAGAAATGAAAATAGAAGTGAATATAAAGACGGTTGAAGAATAGCAAAACGCTAATCTTCAACCGTCTTTTATTATTAGTTCTCGTTCTTCCCGGAAGAGTTCTCATTCCAGTGCAAAGAGTTCTCGTTCTTCCCTGAGGAGTTCTCATTCCTGCATAAAAAGTTCTCATTCCCGCCCACTTATATTTATTTCTTCACTTTATCCTCATAAAACACATTGAAATTCGGGTCGATTGTGCCGATATTCAAATGCCTTGCCTTATAATCACGCAGCAATTCGAAGAACTTCTTACTCAAGAACATAATGACAATCAAGTTAATAAACGTGGGAATTGCAGTCGTGATGTCGGCGAAATACCAGACGGCCTTGCCAGGCATATCGTAGGAAACGGCATAGACAACCATGAGTAATCCGGGAACGGGGTAAAGCCATTTATAGAAGGCAATCGTTTTATTCTTCACCTTCACTTTCTTCTCTCCGCCAAATAGATGGCGTAAGATGATTTCGTAATAGGTGTACCAACCGGTCGTCGTCGTCAAGCCGAAGAGGAAGACGGACAGGGCGATGATGTATCTGCCTGTTTGTCCGATGCCGGCTTCAAATGCCGATAAAGTGAGTGCTGCCCCGTCCAAACCAGATGACCAGACACCGGTAATGATAATTGTGAAAGCGGTCATCGAACAGATAATGATCGTATCGATGAAAACCTCGACCGCCCCCCACATACCCTGCTTAATTGGATGATTCGTTTTCGCCGTGGAATGGATCATCGGAGAAGTACCCCAACCGGCTTCGTTACTATAAACCGCACGTGCAACCCCCATCCGAATCACTTGCGCAATGACGGCGCCCGTAAATCCGCCGACAGCGGCCATCCCAGTAAAAGCGCTTTCGAAAATTAGTCCAAAGACAGGGAAAATTTGATCGTAATTCTTGAAGATAATGAAAAGTGCAGCTAAAACATAGAAGATACTCATGAAGGGAATGAGCTTAGATGCAATTTCACCAATCCTTTTAATACCACCATAAATCATGAAGTAAATTAACGTGACGTAAATCAATGAGGAAGGAATCATTCCAATATTGAAGGTTGAGCTGACAGCTTCCGAAACTGTGTAATTTTGCAGAGTAATAAAAAACGTAGTGAAAATACCGAAACCGAAGAGGATAGCTGGGATCTTCCAGTATTTAAACTTCTTTTCCTCACCTAATCCTTTTTCCATATAGTACGTTGGACCGCCATAGGGATTCCCTTTTTCATCAGAGCCGCGATAGTGGACAGCTAACGTAACTTCGACTGTTTTCGTCATCATTCCTAAAAAGGCAGTGATCCACATCCAAAATACCGCCCCAGGTCCACCAACTGCAATGGCGGTCGCAACTCCACCGATATTCCCAACACCGATACTCCCGCCGATTGCAGTACTCACTGCTTGGAAGGGAGTTAAAATTCCTTTGGCATCATCGTCCTTATCTCTCTTCGAAAATAATTTTCCGAATGTAGCCTTGAAAATATGCGGTAAATAACTGAATTGGAAAAGCTTACTTCCAATCGTGAAGTAAAGACCAACGAATAAGACCGTGAAAATGAGCGGCAACCCCCATAACCAACCGACAATCGTCTCTAAAAATTGCTCCATTCTATTGCCTCCTTTTCTCTAGTCAGAATCTTTTGTCTAAACTATGAGAGAAAGAGTTAAATGATACATGAATATAAGAATATGAATAAATTTAAATTATAGTATAATTTGATAAAGAGGGAGGCTAAATATGCCACACGTTCAATATTTTTGGGGATTTCCTGATGAAACAACAATGGATGGGATTTTACAGTTACATAATTCTATTTTTGAAAATGCCGATGAATTATTGGAGAAAGCTTCAAAACGTCCGAAACTCCTTTTTGTAACTGTAATTGAGCAAGACAAAGTAGTCGGATATAAGATCGGCTATGAGCTTTCGGCTGACCGCTATTATAGTTGGTATGGAGGAGTCCGTGAAGAATATAGAGGAAAAGGAATTGCCACCATCCTTATGGAACACCAACACCGTCTCGTTAGGGAAGCGGGCTATGCAACGATTGAAACGAAGACGAGAAATAAGTGGAGGAGTATGTTGATATTGAATTTAAAACACGGATTCGATATAACAGAAACTTTTTATGATGATGATGGCATTCATCGCATTACATTAGTGAAGGGTTTAATAGATAAAAAAGGAAGTGAGATGAGTTGGATTTGAAGAAAGCATTGATTGGCCTGTTTGTTGTACTAGTCATATTGAGTGGCTGTAGCAAAGGATACTGGGTTTGGAATAAGAAGAACATTGATGAAGAGCCAGCAGTTAGGTTTTACGTTAACTACTTGCAAGATGAAAAACCTGATCGAAAAGCATTTAAAGTCATTGATATTGCTGAAGGGAAAAAGATGGTCGTCGTATCAACTGGCACAAAGGACCGCGAATTGGAAGCGGTCAGCGTTAAATACTCAGATGATGAGACGACCGTAACAGTGAGAGAAGTGGAAGCGGATAGTGATGAAATAAACCCATATATCTTAATCGGCCTTGAACATCCAGTGAGCAATTTCAAGGTTGTTAATGAAGATGGGGAAGAGTATGAGATTGGTTTTTAAAAGCTGGATGTAATGGATTAAATTAAATGAGGGACCGACACATGTCGGTCCCTTTAATATTGTCTTACAACTTTCACTATATAAGAAAAACCTATAGATTATTATAATAACAATTGAATTTTCTTATCGATAACTAAGGAGTATACTTAAGTTATCAACAGGGGGTGTTCGTGATGGAATATATATATATCTTTTTTATCGGGGCGATTGCAACAACGATTGGAACATTGGCAGGCGGTGGGGGGTTAATTAGCCTTCCGGCAATGTTGCTCTTTGGGGTACCGATCCATTCAGCTATCGGTGCGAATAAAGTATCTAATACGGTCAGCTCCTTTTCAAGTTTTCTATTTCTCTTAAAGCATAAGCAAATTTCTTTGCGAGAATCGTTTTGGATCATTCCAGTTAGCTTATTTGGAGGAATAAGTGGCGGGTTCATTGCAACGAGACTTTCAGAAGATCATTTATATATTATGGCGATCATTCTTCTCTCATTTGCATTCCTCACTTCATTTATTGGCAAGGGAGATTTTGAAGGACATGAGAAATTAAAGGCAAATAAATGGAGCGTCCCAGGATTATACGGAATCGGTATATACGACGGACTTTTTGGGCCGGGACAAGGGACGTTGATGCTTTATCTATTCGGTCATTTGAAAGTTGCCTATATTAAAGCGGTCGGCTATGTGCGCCTCGCGACATTTTCCAGCTGTTTTGGAGCTGCCATCACCTATATTGCGGCTGGAAAAATTATATGGCCGTTGACAATTATGCTAATGTTGGGGTCCATAACAGGAGCACAGACGGGAGTAAGAATTGCGGAGAAGTTGAAGCCTAAATTCGTGAAACCGTTATTACGGGTTGTTACCGTAGCTTTAATCATCCAAATTGTCATTGAGAATATTGTTGCTTGAAATAACACTTCGGGGGATTAGTTGAATCTCACGAAGTGTTATTTTATGTCTGAAAGGGGATACACTTATCGAAGGATGATTCGAAATGTAGGTGAAAGTATGTTACAGACAATGGGATTGACAACAACGAATGAAATGATATTTGATTTTGGAATAGAGGAAATCAAGGAGCTTTCTTTGCAATGGTATTGGGTCGATTTTGACCGACCATCCGAAGAGGAAAGTGAACTGTTGTTCAGCTTTTTCGACTTCCATCCACTGGCCATCGAGGATTGCTTGGGAAGACTGCAAAGGCCAAAAATGGATTATTATGATGGATATACATTCTTCGTACTGCATTCAATTTGCAGTGAAGACCTTGAGGCCGAAGAGCTGAATATGTTCCTCGGGGAAAATTTCATCGTAACATTCCATTTCGGGAAGCTTCAGGAAATGGACAAGGCACTTGAAATGATTTTAACAACGTCGAAAACATGGGATCAGGGCCATAAATTTGTGGCCTATCAAATCTTCGATAAAGTGGTCGACCAGTATTTTCCGATCCTATATAATATTGAAGATCATTTGGATGAAATCGAAGAGGAGCTTTCACCGAGAACCGTTCATTTATCGATGGATTACGTATTCGAAGTAAGAGGAGATTTACTGCGTTTACGGAGAACGATTTTTCCTATGCGAGAATTACTGTATAGAATGCTTAATTCAGAACGACTTAATTTCACAGGACAGGAACTCGCCTATTTCTCCGATGTTTACGATCATTTGATTCGACTAGGAGAAATGATCGACTCCAATCGCGAATTGACTGCGGATATCCGCGATAGTCAACTGTCCATCAATTCTAATCGGATGAACAGCATCATGACGACGTTAACAATAATTTCATCCATTTTCATCCCCTTGACGTTCATCGCCGGCGTCTACGGCATGAATTTCGATCGCATGCCAGAATTACATTGGCGATATAGCTATTTACTTGTCATCGTTATCATGGCAATCATTGCGCTTTCCATGATCTATTGGTTTAAGCGCAAAGGCTGGATCGGCATCGACAAGACTTAACAAAACCGCACCCGGCAAATAGGGGTGCGGTTATTTTCATTCGAAAGAAAAGTGTTCAATGATTTCGTATTTAGGTGATTTTGAAGGATGGATTGTGAAAAGAGAAAATCCATCAACGTGAAATTCGATAGGTGTGAATGCTTCCTTTTGAATAGGAAAATCCCCCGTAATCTTTCGCTTTTTAGCAATTGTAATATGAGGTGTAAAACGGTTGTCGCTTTCAATGCCCAGGTCTTTCTTTCCAATCGCGGCAATGGATTGTTGCAATGCATGAAGTGAGGTGGATGGCTCCACAGACAAATAGACGACCCGCGGACCTTTGGGGGAACCGAAATAAGAGAGTCCGTCAGTGGCTAATTTGAATTTTTCATGCTCTTGAGCAATAGCTGCAAGGTGCCGTTTTAAAGGAGCAAGCTTGTCCTCAGGAAGCGCACCGATAAACAACAAGGTGATATGTAAATCATCCATATGCGGGATAGCCTTGTAAGCAGTAGCAAGATTGTGTTTCTCCCGATAGTACTGAACCCTTTCTTCGATGGAAGATGGGGTTTTAATTCCAATGAAATAATGGCTATGCATGCGCTCGTCTCCTTTCTTGTCTCTTATTGTAGCCTAACCGTCATTTAAAGAAACATGATTTCCTTACCTGACGCTAAAAGGGGGAGTTCTCATTCACCGCCAAAAAGCGCTACAGAAATCAGCACTGCAAATAATGATTGTGTATAATCGAATGTAAAGGGGTGTTGCCTAATGATCCGAGCAATTATTTTCGATTTGGATGATACGTTATTATGGGATAATAAAAGCATTGCCACTGCATTTGAAAAGACTTGCCATTATGCAAACGAAGTTGCCATGATAGATCCGAAAGGTCTTGAAGCTTCGGTCCGAGAAAAGGCATGTGAACTATATGCCTCCTATGATACATATGAGTTCACTCAAATGATCGGCATTAACCCCTTTGAAGGATTATGGGGAACTTTTGACGATCCAGGAAAATCCTTTCAGCGTATGAAAGAAATTATCCCGGCATATCAACGAGAAGCATGGATAGGAGGACTTGAAAGAATCGGTATTCGAAATCCCGCGCTGGGCGTGGAGTTGGCTTCAAGGTTCATTGAAGAAAGAAAGAAGTCTCCTTTTGTGTATGAGGAAACTTTTAGTGTTCTTGACCAGCTCAAAGGGAACTACAAGCTTGTTATGCTGACGAATGGATCGCCGTCCTTGCAAAATACGAAGCTAGAGATTACTCCAGAACTCTTACCATACTTTGATGAAATCGTCATTTCCGGCGCTTTTGGAAAAGGGAAGCCAGATCCAACCATTTTCGAATATGCGTTACAGAAAATTGGTTGCACTTCGACTGAAGCACTTATGGTTGGCGATAACTTGCTGACAGATATTGTAGGCTCGGCGCGTGTCGGTATACGTTCTGTTTGGATTAATCGTGAGAACAAGCCATCTCATCCTGATATTCTGCCGACATTTGAAATCAAAAGTTTAGAACAACTATTTCCTGTATTGGACACGTTGAATAACTAAGTGGGCACTCGTTAAAAAGTAGCCCACTCGGATGGTGGATTCGAAGTACTCGTTACAAGGGCCCATTCCCGGTCGCCTAAGGACCAATCTTTCAATCAAAGGCCCATTCCCCGTCGTTCAAGGTCCATTCTTTCAATCAAGGGTCCATTCCTTGCTGCTCAAGGTCCATTCTTTCAATCAAGGGTCCATTCCCCGTCGTCCAAGGTCCATTTTTGCAATTAAAGACCCATTCTTCATCGTCCAAGGTCCATTCCCCAACATAACCTCACAAATCTATCGCTTTCACCTCATAAATATCGACCAATTCCGTCAGGCTCGCAAGTTCTGCCTGCTCGACATGATTGTCGACTGTCAGCATCATGATGGCATTTCCTCCGATAGTCGACCTGCCGACTTGCATCGTTGCGATGTTGATGTTTTTTTCTGCGAGTAATGTTCCGACTCGGCCGATGGCGCCCGGCTGGTCTTTATGTTTAATGAACAGAAGATGGCCTTCCGGAATGACATCGACAGCATAATCGTCGACTTTGACAATCCTTGCTCCAAAGCCGTTCAGCAAAGTGCCAGAAACGTGGTGGATGGCGTTTGCGGTAACGATTTCTACGGTGATCAAGTTCAGAAATCCTTTGCCGGTTGTCGTTTTATGCTCGTTCACTTTAATGTCGAATCGTTCGGCTAAAAACTTCGCATTCACATCATTTACATGACTTCCGAGATTTCGTTTCAAGAGCCCTTTCACTGTATTGCGCGTTAAGGCACGGACATCGTAGTTTGCAAGTTCGCCTGTATATTTTATCGTCACTTCTTCAATCACGTCATCTGTCAGACGGGATAGGAACGCGCCCAGTTTCTCGGCGAGTGTGAAGAAAGGGGCGATTTTTGCAAGAACTTCTTTGGACACTGAAGGAAGATTGACAGGATTTCGAACGGCTTCTCCATTGAAGAAGCTGACGACATCCATGCTTACATCGACCGCGACACTTTCCTGGGCTTCCACGGTACTCGCCCCTAAATGGGGAGTTGCGATTACTTGCGGCAATGTGAGTAACGGATGGTCAACGAAAGGTTCGGTTTCAAATACATCAAGTGCGGCACCAGCTACTTTCCCAGACTGAATAGCATCGTATAATGCTTCTTCGTCAATAATTCCTCCACGTGCGCAATTGATGATTTGCACGCCATCCTTCATTTTTGCAAAAGCTTCCTCATTCAATAGATGACGTGTTTCTTTCATTAATGGGGTGTGAACGGTAATGAAGTCCGCAACTTTTAATACATCGTCAACAGTGCCGAAGCCGATCCCCATTTTTTGTGCCTTCTCTTCAGTGAGGAATGGATCATAGGCGATGACGTTCATCCGTTGACCTTTTGCCCTCGCAGCAACTTCTGCTCCGATTCGTCCGAGTCCGATGACGCCTAACGTTTTATTCTTCAATTCGACTCCAATATACGTTTTCCTGTCCCATCTCCCCATCTTCAATGAATTGAACGCTTGGGGGATTTTTCTTGCTAAAGCTGTCAGCATTGCGATTGTATGCTCAGCTGCGGAGTTCGTATTGCCGTCTGGCGCATTAACAACAATAATCCCGTGCTCCGTTGCGGCTTCTACATCAATATTGTCGACACCAACACCCGCTCTTCCGATAATCTTCAAATTGCTTGCAGCTTCAATGACATCCCGTGACACTTGGGTTTGGCTGCGGACGAGCAATGCATCTGCATATTTTACTTCCTGAAGCAATGCCTCTTTCGATAAATCGGTGACAATTGTAATTTCTAGATTCTCTGCTTGCCGCAAAGGTTGAATCCCTTCTTCGCTTAACGGATCGGTAATTAAAACATGAAAAGCCATCAGTTGTCCTCTCCTTTTGCCAAATAGATTTGCTGAGCTGCCGCAATGCCTTTGCCTAATTCGATTTTCTTCCCAATCTTTAACAAGCCGATTTCCATCATGCTGATCGTTTGCAAAACATCTGCTGGGGAACAATAGCCCATATGCCCGACTCTGAAAATCTGCCCCTTCAAATGACCTTGACCACCTGCAACCGATAATCCGAATTCTTGCTTAAGCACTTTCCGTAATAATTCTGCGTCGAAATCTTCCGGCTGAACAGCAGTCACGGTGTCAGAGGCATTTTCTTCATCTGCAAGCAAAGGGATGTCATGTGCCCGAAAAGCTGCACGCGTCATCTCTTTCATTAGTGCATGTCGGGCGTATACTTGCGTAAGCCCTTCAGCTTCCATCAATTTGAGTGCATCTTCCAGTCCGAATAAAAGTGATAGAGCAGGGGTGAATGGCGTCGTATTCTTATCTAGATTCTCTTTATACTTCTTCAAATCCAAATAAAAGCCGCGGTTCGGATTTGAATCAATAACAGCCCATGCTCGGTTGCTTGCTGCAATGAAGGTCAATCCTGCTGGAAGCATGAAAGCCTTTTGAGAGCCAGTCACCATCATGTCGACGTCCCATTCATCCATTTTCGTTTCCACTCCACCGACACACGAAACACCATCAACGATAATGAGTGCGTCGGAAACTTCTTTGATTGTTTTTGCAAGTTGATCGACAGGATTCATGACACCTGTTGATGTTTCGCAATATGTCGCAAAAACGGCTTTGACCATCGGAAAGTATTGAAGAAAGTCCCGAACGTCCTCCGGATCAAAAGCTTTTCCCCATTCGACATCGTACGTATGCACTTTAATTCCGTATGCTTTGCAAATTTTAACGAAACGCTCGCCGAATGCGCCGGATACGATGACGAGCACTTCATCCAAAGGCTTGACCGCATTGACAACTGCCGCCTCCAAACCTGAAGTTCCACTCCCGGCAATAATCAGTACATCCTGTTTCGTTCCGAATACTTTCTTAAGCATCGGTTTTATCGAGAGCAGCAATTCCGAAGTTTCATCGCCCCGGTGTCCGATCATCGGTTGGGCCATCGCTCGTTGCACACTTGGCGGAATTGGAGTTGGTCCAGGGATTCTTAAATAGTGTTGGTCTTGTAACATGTCAATCTCCTCCTATTAAAATGAATAATAAAAAGCCTTTCGTCCCTCGCAAATAAATGCAAGGGGCGAAAAGCTTGAAAGCTCCGCGGTGCCACCCTTTTTCACTATCGAAAAATCGATAGTCTTAAAAACATGTTTAACGCACATGTAACGGATTTGCCTACTAATTCTCGTTCAGCAAATCAATTCAAGAGTGCTGCTATATGTTGGTATCACTGATTTCCACCACCCATCAGCTCTCTAAAGATCACCGGACATATCGCCTGTCTCTATCATTATATTAATCTTAAAATTTGGTTAGACCCAATTGTAGCAAAGTTTTTTGGATTGTCAATTGATATTTGATAATAAGTCCTGCTTGGATGTTTTCAGTATAAAAAGCGGATATATCGACATCCTACAAGTGATTCCATGAGAAAAGTGGAAAAGTTTTAGGAAAGAAGGAGAATAGAATGGGCATATTAAGTGGAAATCCAAAAGAAGAGCCGTTACATTATGGTGAGGTGATTGGTTGTTGGTCTTATGCTGGAGCAAACAAAGGCCTAATTAGCGCTTATGAAGCATTTATCAATCATGCAGGTGATAAAGAGCTGATTGAACTGTTAAGAGAAGCCGTCGATATGATGAAAGATGAAAATAAGCAAGTGGAGAAAGTGTTAAAGGAGAATGGAGTGACACCGCCTCCAACTCTGCCGGAGCGGGCAAATGCGAAAGCTGAAGATATTCCCGCGGGAGCCAGATTCATGGATCCCGAAATCAGTGCAGCTGTTTCGATTAATGTCGGTCAAGGACTTGTTTCATGCAGCCAAGTCATCGGACAATGCATCCGGGAAGACATCGCTACGATGTTCAGTAAATTTCATGCGGCCAGGTTATTATTCGGATTGAAATTGCTGCGACTTAACAAGGATAAAGGTTGGATTATTCCTCCGCCTCTCCAGACAGATACGAAATAAGAAATTGCAGGTAGAGGAAATTAGTTTTTCTTTACCTGCTTTTTTCATACATACTTTTCTGAAGAATATGGTAAAATCATGTTTGAAGACAAAGGGGGATTTATTACGATGAGTATTTTAACAAAACGCAAGGAAGTCATTGAGAATTATCATGGGACGGAGATTAAAGATCCATACAGATGGCTGGAACATCCGGAAGATCCGGAAGTACAGCAATGGGTCGATGAACAAAACAGTCATACGCAAAATTTCATCGCAACTTTTTCTGAACGGGAGCATGTGAAAGCCAAATTGATGGAAACATGGAATTTCCCGAAGTATTCCGTTCCACAGAAAGAGGGGGATTATTTTTATTTCCACAAAAATGATGGTTTACAGAACCAATCGGTTTTTTACCGGACAACAGATTTAAATGCTGACGACCTTGAAGTCATTCTTGATCCGAATACGATGAATGATGAAGGAACTGCAGCGATTACAAATCTAGCATTTACGAAAGATGGCAAACGACTAGCGTACGGGATTTCGCTTAATGGAAGTGATTGGCAGGACATCAAAGTACGTAATTTGGAGACCGGTGAAGATGAAGGGGATCTTATTCAATTTTGCAAGTTTAGTAGCATCGCCTGGAATAAGGAAGGTACAGGTTTTTATTATAATCGTTTCCCGGATCCGTCGACAGTGCCTGCAGATGAGCAAAGTTTTTACAATAAAGTATATTGGCATGAATTAGGCAAGCCTCAAGATGATGATATTCTCATTTATGAGGATCCGGACAATAAGGAGTTCTCTTTCAACCCGATCTTTTCGGATGATTATCGATACTTATTGTTAAATATTTGGAAAGGAACAGAGAACAAGAGCCGGATCTATTATAAAGATCTTGAAGCAGGCGGGGAATTTGTCCATTTGTTTGGAAAAGGTGATGGTGAATATTCATTTATCGGAAATGAAGACCGTACTTTCTACTTTGTAACAAATGTCGATGCGCCGAAGGAGAAAATTATTGCGGTTGATTTGGACAATCCGTCGAAAGAACATTGGGTGGATATCATACCGGAACGAGAAGATGTTCTTTCTTTTGGAAAAATCGTTAACAACCAATTTGTCGTTTCCTATTTGCATAACGCACATGATGAATTGAAAATTTACGATATGAACGGTAAACATGTGACAGATTTACCGTTGCAAGGTTATATTTCCTTAACGGGGTTAACAGGGAAAAAAGAGGATGAAACGATGTTCATCGGATACACTTCGTATCTGGCACCAAATTCAATTGCAAGGTATAGTTTTGAAAAATCAGAGCTTACTGAGGTCTTCCAACAGAACAGTAAATTCGACACGGAGGGATTTGAGACGACTCAAATTTTTTATCCATCGAAGGACGGTACGAAGATCCCGATGTTTTTAACACATAAAAAAGGCTTGGTTCTGAATGGTGAAAATCCGGTTGTCTTGTATGGATATGGCGGTTTCAACGTAAGTCTCACACCATCTTTTTCACCTGCTCTGCGCATGTGGATGGAAGAAGGCGGTGTCTATGCGGTCGCCAATCTAAGAGGCGGCGGTGAATTCGGGGAAGAATGGTATAAGGCGGGAACATTGGAACGAAAACAAAATGTGTTCGACGATTTCATCGCAGCTGCAGAATGGCTTATTGCTAACAACTATACGAACAGCGGGAAGCTGGCCATCATGGGTGGAAGCAATGGAGGATTATTAGTTGCGACTTGCATTACACAGCGTCCAGACTTGTATGGCGCAGCCATTTGTCAGGTGCCCGTCACCGACATGCTTAGATATCATAAGTTTACAGTGGGAAGATATTGGGTGACGGATTATGGCAACGCTGAAGCGAATGCCGAAGACTTTGAGTTTATGATCAAGTATTCACCGTTGCATAATGTCAAGGAGGGTGTTGAATATCCTCCGACGTTGATAACAACTGCTGATACGGATGATCGGGTCGTCCCGGCGCATGCAATGAAATTTGCTGCCACAATGCAGGAAGCCCATAAAGGTGACAATCCAATTTTGCTCCGAGTTGAAAAAAATGCGGGTCATGGCTTAGGGAAACCGACCGTCAAAATCATTGATGAACTAACAGACGTCTATTCATTCCTATTCAAAACATTAGGTCTGAATTAAAAAGAACAGGCTGTCTCATCTCAACAGATGAGGCAGCCTGTCATTTTTGCCGTTCCCAGTTGCGTAAGGCAGGGAATGGATCGAAAGCCCATTCAGTACGACCGTTGTATTTATATACTCCATAATGAAGATGCGGCGGAAATTTACCTGAAGTGCCTTCTTTTCCATAACCCGAGCTCCCGACGTAGCCGAGAAGTGTGCCGGGTTCAACTATATCGCCTTCCTTAATGCCCTTATCGAAATAAGCCAAATGGGCAAAGTAATGGTATGTGTTGTGATTATCTCGAATTCCTACACGCCATCCGCCATATTCATTCCAACCCATCACTTCAATGACACCATATGAAGTGGCCACGACCGGTACGCCGTAACCCGCGAAAATGTCGGTCCCTTCATGGATTCTGCGTCCGCCCCATCCGCGGCTCGAACCCCATGTACCTCGATACGTATAGTGATGACCTTTTGGAATAGGGAATACATGAGCATCCAATTCCACGGTTTCAAAGTGTTTGTATAGTTTAGCAATCGTCATAACCTGATTGACTGTAGCTTCCCGTTTATAGTAATGCCATAACGCAGCTTTAAAGTCATCTTCACGGGGTCCGTAAAAAGACAGATGCGAATACATAGACACAAGTATATCCGCGGGGTCGGTCAAATCGGCTATACCATCTTCATTGCCATCCATGCCATTACCGCCAAATAAGGAGATGGTGTCCGGGGAAGTGTCCGTTGGATCGGGATTCAAAATACCGGTCCAATCGTCAGCTTGGAATTGAATGGAAATGGGTCCTTCTGATTTCTGCAAGTCATTGCGCACTTGTTGAATATTCCGTTCGTATTGATCGATTGCAGCAAGGTAATACCAGGGCACGAGTTCATCGGAGAATCGTAAATATAAATCCATACGTTCCTTAACGATGTCCTCCTCGGATCGGACGTCGGAAGCAGAAGCAAAACCGGATGGCAAAAACGACCAGATCAATATACATAGAGAAGCAATTATAAATTGGATACGCAAGGGGAAACCTCCTTTGTATATATGATAGAATTCCCCGATTGTCTCTTTTCATGAATGAATCATTCGATGGTATATGATGGATTGTTGTGGAGTGCTATACTTGAATGGAGTAAATCATGTAAGGAGCGATGTATGATGGAAAAACTTCAGTCGGTTGAACAATTTGAGGAATTGAAAAATGAGGAGCGGACGATGTTTCTTTTTTCTGCGGATTGGTGCCCGGATTGTCGGGTAATCGAGCCATTTTTACCTGGTCTTGAGGCGGATTATCCTGAATACCAGTTTGTGTATGTCGATCGAGATGAGTTTATCGATGTTTGTCAGCAACAGGATGTTTTTGGGATTCCAAGTTTCATCGCTTTCCATAATGGGGAAGAGGCCGGCCGTTTTGTGAGCAAGGACCGGAAGACGAAGGAAGAGATTGAGGCATTCATTAACGGATTGTCATCTTAATAAAAAAATATTGGTAATATCTCTAAATCACGTTGATTTCCGCTCCAGGCGGACGCTTTCCGGGGGGCGGGCGGTGAGCCAATCGAACAGCGAAGGGTTCGATTTGCCGTATTTCTGCGTTCTCTGCAGAAATTAAGGCATCCCTCACTCTGCTCCCAACGCTTCGCTTTTGGTCGCAAAAGCCGTTCTTCGTTACGGCTTTCACTGTGGGGTCTCACCTGTCCCGCTAATCCCCCAGGAGTCGCCGCCTTCCGCTCCAATCAACTAAGTATCTGTATCTATACGGCAAACGCGCCCTAGATTGTAGTACTGTACTTTTGCATAAATAGTGTTCGTATGCATGAAACATTAATTTATAGCGGGTGAACAGGTGGATTTTCAGCATAATTGTGGTAAAGTAAAGGTATACTAAAAAAGACTAGGTGCGCTAACACCCAGTCAATGCAGCTGACATCCGCATGAAGTGCGGTTGGCCTGTAATACGAGAGTTTTTACAAAAGAGTAACTACCCTGCTTACTGGCAAGTTAGCGTAGGGTGGTTACTTTTTTCTATTGGTGAATAATGCAATCATCGCTACAATAGCTGTTACCATTGCCGCGAAAAGCATTCCAAATTGGAATAGCATGTTCATTGCTTCGTATGTCACCATGTAAACACCCCCTTTCTCAAGGGAGTGCCGACCGCCCATCCGCTTTATGTAGCTGCTTACACTATTCTATCACGTTTATGAATTGATAACAGGGAAATCAAAAAGATAACTGTCATCTTAAAAAGCTAATCCATCATTTACAAACGCGCCCGATTCTTGAACAGTGTCAAACCGTTGATTTCCGTTCCAGACGGACGCGTTCCGGAGGGCGTGCGGTGAACCAACCCGTTCGCTTCGCTTACGTTGGTTGTTTCACCTGTCCCGCTGATCCTCCCGGAGTCGCCGTCCTCCACTCCAATCAACCAAGTATTTGTTTCTATACGGCAAACGCGGCAAATAATGAAATAGTGTACAACCCGTTGATTTCCGTTCCAGGCGGACGCGTTCCGCGGGCACAGCTTCAGCCTCCTCATCACTACGCTCCGCTCCGTTGGGGGGTCATCAGCTCGCGCTGTTCCCGCTGGAGTCGCCGCCTTCCACTCCAATCAACTAGAGTGTGCTATCAAACAATCGCGCCCGATTGATGAATATGTAGGTTAAAGTATTTATAGGTTAAAGTTTTAACACAGTTACTATTTCATTTTCGCATATCTCGCCGTTATCACGGAATCCAAAACTTTCATAGAACCTTTTAGCAACAACATTATCGGCATCATATTCTAACCAACAATATTGGGCATGCCCTACTGGGAATGTGCGTATGAACTCCAATACCTTTTTCATAGCCTCCCTACCATACCCCTGATTTTGGTATCTTTTATCTATCATAAGACGCAATATACAATAATTGTTATTAGCGATTTTCGGAAGCTCGTAACCAGTAATACCATAAACAATCATAACAAATCCCACTATCTGTTCATCAGCATAAATTGCAAAAGGAAGTGGACTACCACCATTGATAGCAAGAACATAGCATGAAGCAACACTTGAAAGATTGGATGCGACAAAACGGCGTTGGTCATCTGCAACTTCTAATTTGAATACCTCTCTTCTATTTTCTAATGTAATTCCTCGAAGTGAAATCATGTAGCTCACTCCTTCCGAAAATTAATTTACTCTTCTTCTATTCTTTAAAAGAGACTTCGTATGAAGTCCTTCTACCATTCAATACTTGAGTATTAAGCATAATGGCCCGTTAGAAGTGCAGCCCTTTTTCGGCAACTGCGCCTGATAATGGAATTAAGTTACTTTAAAGAACTCTTTTTCCAAAATAGAATAAAAGTATTGGTCAGTCCATTTACTATGCCAAAAAAGTTCTTCCTTGAATATAGCTTCTCTTACCATACCAATGTATTCCATTAAAGTTGCGGAGGATTTATTGTTTGAATTACACATTCCAACTACTTTATGTGCGTTTAACTTGTTGAATGCAAATTCCAATAAAAGTTTAGCCGCTTCTCTGTCATAACCTTTTCTCCTATATTCGGGAAGTATTGCAAAACCAATTTCCCAGCTTTTTCTATAATCATTATAGCTCCATATTTGCTCTAAGCCGATCGGTGTTTTTCTTCCGTTCGCTATCAAATTGACTATAAAATCATAATTCCCATTTTGTCTTCTATATATTTTATTAATATATTCCTCCCGTACAACATCTTCATTAGACTGTGCAAATTCCTCATATTTCCATAAACTTTTATCGCATTCGATCCTGCAAATAAAATCCAGATCATTAATTGATAATCTTGATAATATCAATTTATCTCCCACAATCTCCAAATTACTCCCCCCATTAGCCCACATAGTTTTTTCCATATAATGGCCCGTTTGCGATATTGGCGATATTGCTTGTTCAGCATTAGTGCCCGTTTCGGGAATAGTAGATTTAAATTTTACGCTTTAATAAGTTTATTGCATAGTACATGAGTGATATCAAAAATGATAGCAGTATTACGATTATCGTGCCAAATGTATAAATAGCTGTTTCAGCATAATCTCCACCATCAAACAAATTACCAAATACAAAGTATAAAACCACACTAGCAATTAACGTTAAGAAAAAAACACTAATATATTTGGATATATTATCCCTCCTACGAGTCAATACAATAGCCCTGTTTGATGAATATAACTTATGAAATATACGCTCCGTTGCTTGGAGTGCAGGCGCCGACTCCGGGAGGATTAGCGTGAGCCTTGAGACCCCGCAGGGCGCATGCCTTTCGCGACCGAGGAGGCTCAAGTCACGCCCTCCGGAAAGCGTGCGCCGGAACGGAAAGCAACAGTTTATACTCAATATCTTGGCCTCGTTTGCTTAATACTAAATTATTCACCCTTTTATAAATAGCATAATCTATCTTTATTTTGAACAACCATGTCGATTGATTTAATATAGACCGACTATATAAGCAGAGGTATCGGACAGCAATGGAAACAAATCATCAAATCTTTTTTATGAATAATCTAAAAATTCCCTCATTTTTTAAATGTCATTTTCCCGTATGAACAATATCATCTCTTTTTTCAGGATTCTGGATTTTAAAAAAGATATCGGGAAAGAGATAGCCGATATCTTTTTCATTACGAAAACAAAACCGACATTCTTTCTGGGTAATCCGTGAAAATGGATTCTACACCGGAGTGTTTTAACATTTGCGCATAATTTTCGTCATTGACGGTGAATGTTCGGACAGGCACACCTGCCTCGTAAACTTCCCTCAATGATGGACGAACTGCTGTCGGGAAGAAAAGGTGAAGCGCATCCGCAGGCAAGTTTTGTAAGTAATCTAATGGGTTGACAAGAACTTCCATGAATAAAGCACCTGTCTCGATTTGTGGAGCTAGTTGTTTCGCCATTTGAATTGCGCCGTGGTCGAAAGAGGATAGAATGACGCGTGACTCGATTTGACGATCTGAAATAATGGCCAACACTTTTTCAACCATCCCTTCGTAAGGGAAAATATCGGATTTCAATTCGATATTCAGTTTATGTTCAGTCTGAGCGAAGATGTCTAGAACTTCGTCAAGTGTTGGAATCGTTTCTCCTGCAAATTCGGGAGCAAACCAACTGCCATAATCATACAATTTCAATTCATCCAATGTCATATCTTTTACATAACCATGACCATTCGATGTGCGGTCGATCGATTCATCATGGATGACTACGAGTTCACCATCAGCAGTCATATGTACATCGAATTCCACTCCGTAAATCGGTAAACGTGCTGCTTCTCTAAAAGATGATAATGTGTTTTCAGGAAAGTTTCCTGATGCTCCCCGATGGGCGAAAACATTCATTTTGCTCAACCTCCTACAATGATAAAATTCCATTCGAAAAGGGCAACGGAACATCCGTCGCCCTTTGTTGTTATTCCCAGGTCTTATTGCTGTCAATTTCCTTTTTTAGGATTTCGGCACCTTTTGGACTGAGAAACATGCCATTGGCTAGTCGTTTGTTTTGTGGGGTAATTTCTCCGGTAACGATACAAGCTTCGTCCACAACGTATTTTCGCAGGATAATCATATCATCATCCACAAAAATTTCCATTGGAGCTCCTTTGTCGAGCTTCAGCGTATTTCGCAATTCTTTAGGGATTACAATTCGACCAAGATGGTCAACCTTCCTTACAATTCCCAGACTACGCATAATATCCTCCCTAACATCGTGATTTTTATTATACTAGTGCTACTAGTGTACCAGATATATAGAAAAAATACAAAAATATGAATATAACATCTTCTCTTTACCTATTCATTCTATTCCACTAATACAAGCTTTAAAACTATTCTAAACAAGGAATTCTGTTAAAATAGGTAAGGTTTCATTGAGAGGAGAGAAATTATGTCGTTTATTCATAAAAAATCAGTTGTTTTTGATTATGTACAAATCGTAGTCGGCTCAGTTTTTGTCGGTCTTGCATTTAATATATTTTTCTTGCCGGCTCGAATTGCCGCGGGAGGTATTTCGGGTGTCAGTACGATCTTATACGAATTATTCGGATATAATCCTGCGATTGTCCAATGGTTGATTAATATTCCATTGATCGCATTAGGATTGTTGCTGGCAGGGAAGGAATTCAGTGCTAAAACAATTGTAGGGACGTTCAGTGTTCCATTCGTCATTTATTTGACGAGCGGAATCGACTTACCAATCCATAATCCGCTGCTAAGTTCGATTTACGGTGGAATCATGCTCGGCATCGGTCTAGGAATTGTTTATCGGGGGAATGGATCGACAGGCGGAACGGCTTTAATTGCACAATTGCTGAAGAAGTATACCGGCATTTCCAGCGGCTTTTCACAGCTCATTGTTGACGGTGTCGTTGTTGTCACATCAGCATTCGTCTTCAATTTTGAACTGGCTTTATATGCACTTATGTCGATTTATGTGACAAGTAAAGTAATCGATTTTGTTCAATTGCAAACATCACCAACAAAGCTTGTGCTTATCATTACAGAACAAGAAGAGAAGATCCAATCGATCATTAAGAATGAGATTGACCGGGGTTTGACAAAAGTAAAATCAACAGGTGGTTTTTCGAATGATGAGAAGACGATGATTTTATGTGTTGTGGAGCAATCGGAGGCGGTTTATTTGAAAAAGGTGCTACAAGCAGCAGAACCATCCTCTTTCGTCATCTTCCTAAACGCCTCAGAAATACTTGGACTTGGATTTTCAAAAGCAAAAGTCCACCAATAAGGTGTGTACAATTTTTTAAAAAGTGCTATAATAGTTCACAACTGAATATTTCTTATCAAGAGAAGCTGAGGGATTTGGCCCGATGACGCTTCAGCAACCTCTGCAATTGCAGGAAGGTGCTACCTCCAACAAGATTTTAATCTTGAGAGATAAGAACGAAGAAACCGATATTAATCCTCGTTCCTATCTATTTGGAACGGGGTTTTTTATTTTTGAAAAGGGGGAATTATACATGCCGATTAATATACCGGAACAACTACCAGCACGTGAATTGTTGAAAGAGGAAAAGATTTTCGTCATGGATGAAGGGCGGGCAACTGCTCAGGATATCCGGCCTTTAAATATCCTGATCCTGAATTTAATGCCTGAAAAAGAAAGGACGGAGCTTCAATTGCTTCGGCTGCTCGGGAATACGCCATTGCAGGTGAATGTTTCTTTTTTGAACACTGCTACATATGAATCGAAAAATGTGAGTAAAAATCATTTAGATTCATTTTATACGACGTTCGAATTTGTCAAGAATCGCCGGTTTGACGGACTGATTATTACAGGTGCTCCAATTGAGCATCTTGAGTTCGAGGATGTTGCTTATTGGGAAGAATTGCAACAGATCATGGATTGGTCCAAAACGAATGTGACGTCAATATTGCATATTTGTTGGGGAGCACAAGCAGCGCTTTATCATCATTACGGTATTAATAAATTCGAATTGCCTAAAAAGCTCTCCGGAGTATTCTGCCATACATTGACAGATCCAACTGTGAAATTGGCTCGTGGTTTCAACGATCTTTTTGAAGCGCCGCATTCCCGATATACGTCCGTTTCAATTGAGGAGATTGAGAAGAACCCTGAATTACAGTTATTGGCACTTTCTGAAGATGCGGGCGCATTCATTGTCCTATCAAAAGATGGTAAGCATATTATGATTACTGGACATTTGGAGTATGATGCGTGCACGCTTGGGGAGGAATATGAACGCGATTTGAAAAAAGGGGTTGAAATCGATATGCCGGAGAACTATTTCCCGAATAACGATCCGACAAAGCAACCATTCAACACGTGGCGTTCACATACGCATCTTCTTTTCTCGAACTGGCTGAACTATTACGTCTACCAGGAAACGCCGTTCGAATGGGAGTGATCATCTAATGTAAACAAGCAAAGCGGGAATTGCCTGATTCCATGCTTTGCTTTTGTTTGTCTACGTATATTGCAATCGTTCTATCACACACTAGTGTAAGTGGAGGTGTGATAAAAATGATTTCGGATGTAATCTCTAAATTGGACTTTTGGGAAATGATGCTGCGAACGACATTTGCTTTTATCATTTTAATGATTCTCGCCAGATTCATGGGAAAAAAACAGATTTCACAACTAACTTTTTTCCACTATGTGACAGGGATTACGATCGGATCCATTGCGGCTGAGATTGCGGGTCAATCGGAAACCCCATTTTTGAATGGTGCTGTTGCAATGGTTTGGTGGGCAGTTCTAACTGTATTAATGAACTTATTAACAATCAAGTCGAAGAAAGCCCGGGTCTTATTCGATGATCAACCGACCATCATTATACACAGAGGGAAAATAAGTGAACAAGGGATGAAGAAGGCCCGTCTAACTTTAAATGATTTAAACATGATGCTCCGTGAGCAAAGTATTTTCACGGTCACAGACGTGAACTATGCCATTCTTGAGCCGAATGGACAGTTAAGTGTCATGAAAAAAGCGGCTCAAGAAGCTGCGACGCGTAAAGATGTTAAAGCGCCTGCTAATGAGCCGAAGTATATACCGACAGAAATCATTTCGGATGGGAAATTAATAAAAGAAAATTTAACCGAGCTGAAGCTGACGGAAGAATGGGTTTATGAAGAGTTGAGGAAAAAAGGAATCGGCAAAGTGGAGCAAGTGTATTATGCTGAAATTCTTGCAGACGGTAGTTTTCATATCGATCAACGGACGGAAGAGAAATAGGGGGGAGGCATCTGCCCCTTCTTTCGGCTGTGAAAAAATATGATTTGTGAAAGAATGAGAACTTATCTTGGAAGAACGAGAACTCATTGTGCTGGAATGAGAACTTTCTTGGTGAGATGGAGAACTCTTTGCATTGGAATGAGAACTTGCCATGTAAGAACGAGAACACTTTGCCTAAGAATGAGAACTTACCTTAGAAGAACGAGAACATATTACTCCAATACGAGAACTTTATTAGAAGAACAAGAACTTTTGTGTTATAATGAATGACAGTCATTCAGTGGAAGGGGGAGGCAAATGGATAAGAGGGAGAGAATTATAAAAGCGGCGATTGAAGTTTTTCGTAAGCAAGGGATTGAGAAGACGAAGATTTCCGATATTGTGAAAGCGGCAGGGATTGCTCAAGGGACATTTTACTTATACTTCCCGTCAAAGCTATCACTCATGCCTGCGATTGCCGAAGTGATGGTCGCAAAAACATTGGAAATTGTTAAGGACAGAGTATCGGATGATGCACCGTTTCCCTTGCGAATGGAGCAGCTCGTCGACGCGATTTTTGAAGTGAATGAAGAATATCATGAAATTCAAGCGCTCATTTACTCAGGTTTAGCATCAACGGAACACCTGAAAAATTGGGAAACAGTATACGCCCCGTTCTATAAATGGGTGAGTGATGGCCTTCAGCAGGCGATTGATGAAGGAGTCATCCGGAATTCCGTTAATCCTGATCGGACGGCTAGACTTGTTATTGGTCTTGTGGAATCAGCCGCGGAGCAAATTTATCTATATGACACAGATAAAGAGGATGAAGCGGTCATTCAAAAAAATGAAGTGAAGAACTTCTTGAAAAATGCCCTTGCTATCGACTGAATGCGCATAGTTTATATAAACATCAAAAAAATCAACATTGGCAACTCGTCATTTTAAAATGAATGACAGTCAGTCATCGAGTCAGGAGTCAATTTTATGAACAAGTCATGGATTTATGTAGCACTGACAAGTTTTTTCGAATTAGTGTGGATTTTTGGTTTTAATGTCGCCTCTGAATGGTGGCATTGGATTCCAATTGTGTTTTTCATTTTCGTCGATTTTCATTTCTTGGCGAAAGCATGTGAAAACCTTCCAACAGGTACCGTGTATGCAGTCTTTGCTGCGATTGGTACAGTTGGAACTGCTTTGATGGACGTTCTCCTATTTGGAGAGTCTCTTGGAGGAGGAAAAATGTTTTTCATCGCAATTTTACTCGTCGGGGTTATCGGATTGAAAATTGCTGACGACGCGGAAGAAAAGAAAGGAATTGCTAAGTAATGGGATGGTTATTTGTATTTGTGGCGGCAATCAGTGAGTTTGTCGGTGTTGTTGGGTTAAATAAATATAATGAAGAAAAAACAATCCGCCATATGATTCTTTTTGGCGGAGGATTTGGAGCGGCTTTTGTATTTCTTTATATGTCATTCAATTATTTACAAGTGAGCACGGCCTATGCAGTATGGATTGGAATCGGTACCGCAGGAGCCGTACTCATCAATATGATCTTTTTCGGTGAATCGAAAAGCATGGGGAGAATCATTAGTGTTCTCCTAATCGTGATTGGTGTTGTTGGAATCAAAGCATTGTCTTGACCCTATTAAAGAATTGCCCAATTCCGTTCATTAGCGACTTGTTCCAGCCGTTGCTCGGGCTTCACAGCTACAGGTTTTCCGACGAGCTCAAGGACGGGCAGGTCGGAGAAGCTGTCTCCGTAGGCAAAGCTGTTTGCCCAGTCGATCGTATGTGCGGCAAGGGATTGCATGATCTTTTCATTCTTTCGTTTTCCTTGTATATGATAAATCGAAGCAGCACGGTTAAGCGCACCGTCTTCTGTAAATGGGATTTCCGTTCCGATAATTTCATCGAAGCCCAGTTCATCTGTAACTGCATGCAATAAAGAAGTATATGCACCTGAGACGAGCATGACATGTACGCCGTCATGCTTATGTTGGTTCAGACGTTTAATGACATCTTGGTTAAAACCTGCACGCATGCTTTCTTTCATTTCCAAGAAGTAGTCATCGAGTTCTTTTTTTGATAAAGTATGTAAGGCTTCTGCATAGATCTGCATCGAACGTTCCTTCATCGTAGATTCGGGGACGATTTTTATTTTATAACCGATATATAAAGGAAGAATCTTGCGGAAAAATGTTTTGTATTTGGGACTATGTGTTGGATGGTGCTTCAAATGATTCATTAGCAATGTAAATGTTTCTTTTGAATAAAGTGTTCCATCAAAATCGAATATCGCTACGCGCATGTAATCCCCACTTCCAAAGCTTTTATATAAGATGATACAGTGTTTGTATTCGGAGTACAAATTATGGATAATGAAGAAAGAGAGCGAGGAGACAAGAATGCATATGAATCAAAAGAAAAAAAGGGAAGGCTCATACCTTTTTCAAGTGACTGAAGAGGCGGAACTCTTGCCGTTTTTACTCGAAAATATGAAAAAGAATAGCCGTAACTCCATTAAGTCCATGTTGACGAGAGGACAAGTTTCGGTAAATGGTATGTCCATTACGAAACATAATCATAAATTGCTTACCGGACAGACAGTGGAAATACTGCCTAATAAGGCGGCGCTGAACGAAAGTATGCTAACAGGTCTGACGATCCTTTTCGAAGACGAGTCGATCATTGTCATTGACAAAGAAGAGGGACTTTTATCGATGGCTGCGAAAGATAAAAATGAAAAGACGGCATTCAGTGAAGTTTCATCGTATGTGAAAAAACAGGATTCGCGGCAAAGAGTTTTCATTGTCCATCGGTTGGATCGGGATACATCTGGTGTTTTATTGTTCGCGAAAAGTGAAAAAGTGAAGATGCAATTGCAAGATCACTGGGATGAAGTGGTGAAAGAGAGAGTATATACGGCGTTAGTCGAAGGAAATGTGAAGAAGGATAAGGGGACGATCAAGTCTTGGTTAAAGGAGACGAGGACCTATAAGGTCTATTCGAATCCTACGGACAATGGCGGTCAACTTGCGATTACCCATTACCGTAAAATCAGATCAAACCGTCAGTATTCCTTACTCGAGGTCAACTTGGAAACCGGCAGAAAAAACCAAATCCGTGTTCATATGGAAGAGATCGGGCATCCTGTTGTCGGAGACAAAAAATACGGGTCGACCGTTAATCCGATAAAAAGACTGGGTCTCCATGCGAGCGCATTGACAATTGTCCATCCGATAACGAATGAGATCATGAAATTCGAATCGGAAATCCCCGCTTCATTCATTTCTAAATCATTGTAAATTAAACAGGTGAAGGGATTATTTCCCCTCACCTGTTTTCTCGTCCAGCTCCGGGCGCCAGAGACTCGGGGTCATAAGTCAAAGCTGCTTTGTGGCAAAGTTCGCCACGTCGCATCTTCGCCTTATGCCTGTCGTCTCTAAGCAGGCGCCCTGCGCTTTTGTTTTCTTACTGTATCGTATGATTCGGCATGCTTGGCTGACCTTGGAAGGATGCATAGGAGTTAAGAATTTGCTGCATATCCTGTTGAGCAAGTTGTGGGACTTGGTAGTAATGATGCTTATTTTGGTAAATTGAAAGCTCATAAGCCATTTCGATGCAATTCGGTATGGAATCCGCTAATACACGTCTGAGGACGGGGTTGCATGTCTCAAGTGCAGCCGTGGTTTTTGCAGTTGCGCTTGTCTTAGCGGAGCCGAGGAGGAAGCCAGATATCAATTCATCGGTAATTTCATTAGGACTTTGGATTGGTTTCTTAGGCTGTGAAGGCTTCATGCCGTATATGAAATCATTGCCTTCTTTCATTTTATAGCTTCCTGTGGGATGAGAAGGATCCTTGCCGGTTTTAAAGCTCTCGACTGTAATATTGTATTCATCTAAGGCAAACCGATATTGCCGATCCAAAATGTCCAATAACTCCGGATCCTTTACATGCGGTCGTAAAATCATGGCCTTATTCAAAGCAGCAATTGAATTGGAAAGAACTTCATGGACATCAAACAATTCATGTCCGCCGTGGTTCATTTGTGGTGGAACCGTTCCGGTATGCATATTTTGATGCATTTCACCAAATTGATTTTGCGTCACTCAGCATCCTCCTTATAGTTCTAATTTTGAATCGTAAGTAGTATGGCTTCAATCGTTTAGTGTATGCGTGAAAAAAATCAAAATAGGCATAATCGAGGACTTTTGAAAATAGCATGGGGTAAAGGACAATTTGTCAATGAAAGGCAGAGGATGAATTTGCAAATCCATGTTGTGCAACAAGGACAAAGTTTATATGGAATCGGGCAAGCGTACGGCATTCCTTACGAGCAAATCGCACAGGCGAATGAACTGCAAGATCCTTCTCGGATTGTTGTGGGTCAAGCATTAGTAATCCCAATTACGGGAAGCTATCATTGGGTGCAGCCGGGTCAATCGCTTTATGTCATATCCAGGTTGTATGGTACAACGGTTGACGAGCTTGCTCGAATTAATGGAATATCGCCGAATAGCATTTTATACGTAGGACAAAGATTATATATACCGCAACGGACGAAGTCGGTAATTGATGTTTTACTATACGTTGAGCCGCGAGAAGCGACGATGGAAGCAACTGTTGCTGAGGTGAGAAGAAGGGTCGGCGATTTGACGTATTTGGCAATGTTCAGCTATGAGCCGCAAAGGGATGGGACATTGAAGCCGCCGCCGATTGATGATATCCCTGAGATTGCTGCCCAGGCAGGAGTATTGAATGCAATGGTCGTAAGTAATTTGGAAAACTTTGCATTTAGTGCAGACTTGGCGAATGTTTTATTTACAGATAAAACTGCACAAAATCGTTTGTTCGAAAATATTATCCAAACCGCCAGTCGAATCGGGTACAGTGACATTCATTTCGATTTTGAGTTTTTAAGACCGGCAGACAGGGAAATGTATAATGATTTTCTACGAAATGCGCGTGCTCGCTTTCATCCTTCAGGGTTAACCTTATCTGCAGCACTGCCGCCAAAAACAAGCGCAGATGTAACGGGGCTTTATGGAGGGATCGACTATAAAACCGTTGGAGAAATATGCGATTTCGTTACATTGATGACATATGAATGGGGATATTCATTCAGCGAGCCACAGGCGGTCAGCCCTCTCAATCAAGTCCGGCGGGTTGTTGAGTTTGCGGTTAGTCAAATACCAAGGGATAAAATCTTTTTAGGGCAGAATCTGTATGGATATGATTGGACGTATCCATATCCTCCGGAAACAGGAGTCGCAGCGAAGGCATTAAGTCCACAGCAGGCAGTGAATTTGGCAATTAGTCGAAACGCCAATATACAGTTCGATACAACTGCCCAAGCACCATTTTTCTTATACTGGGACGATGAAGGCGTACGACATGACGTTTGGTTCGAAGATGCGCGAAGCATCCAAGCTAAATTCAATTTGATAAAGGAATTTGATTTGCGTGGAATCATGTATTGGAAGTTAGGTTTAGCATTCCCGCAAAATTGGCTTTTACTCCATGACAACTTTACGATTCGTAAACGATGAAAAAATGAACCATATGTGCATACGTGCACATATGGTTCATTTTTTCCAGCTTGCGATCTTCAAAATCAATCTTTCGAAATATAGTTGATTACGTTTTGGAAAATATCTACGTCAGGGTTAATGAGCAGAGCAGGTAGGAATGCGAAGGCCATTAAAATGACGAGATTGGCGCCAATGACCGCACGTAACAATTTGGTAAACTTCATAAGCATCTCCTATTCTCTTTGTAGTAGTTTTCCAAACAAGAAGAATCTAGGCATTTGTCAGGCTTCCTAATAATCTATGTTTAGAAATGAAAAAGTGACTTTATTTAATTTCGATAGCTTTCGACATTTTTACTGAAAACGTCACAATACTGTAAATGAATTTAATGATAAATGAAAAAAACATTGTATATATTCATATTTTCAGTGATAATAAATAAAATCGAATAAATGATTTTGAAATATTAATTTTCAATAATGTTAAAGTGAGCGTTTACGTTTTCTATGTTATTTTTTCAGGCGTGTTGATTAACCAAATAATAGGCTATAACATAGTCCGATGATTTCCGTTCCGGGCGGACGCGTTCCTGGGGGCGTGCGGTGAGCCTCCTCGTCGCAAAAACCGCTCCTGCGGGGTCTCACCTGTCACGCTAATCCCCAAGGAGTCGCCGCCCTGCACTTCAATCATCTAATGCTTCAATAAGAAGTATGGATAATTATCAGCTCTCTTGTAGATGCGAACATTACTCTTGTTCAGCTATCTTCAGTTGACTGAAGTGCAGGCGCCGACTCCTGCGGGAACAGCGCGAGCTGAAGACCCCACAGGAGCGTGTTCTTCGCGACGAGGAGGCTGAAGCCGTGCCCGCGGAAAGCGTGCGCCGGAATGGAAGTCAACGGGTTTAGAGTGGCTTTACTGTATAATAATGGTTAATCAACACACCTGTTATTTTTTAAGAAAGGGATGAGGCGATTGACAAATTTAGAGACTACTCATCATAAAAAAAGTCGTGCGAATGATTATGTACATGAAGTATATGAGCTAGTGAAGAAAAGAAATCCAGATGAGAAGGAATTTTTGCAAGCAACACGAGAAATATTTGACTCGCTTCGCCCGGTCTTTGCCGAGCATCCTGAATATATACGAAATGGAATACTTGAGCGCATCACCGAGCCGGAGAGAATCATCTCCTTCCGTGTCGCCTGGGAGGATGATAAAGGAAAAGTGCACGTCAACCGCGGGTACCGTGTTCAATTCAACAGTGATCTCGGACCATATAAAGGCGGACTCCGATTCCATCCATCCGTAAATAGCAGCATCATGAAATTCCTCGCGTTCGAACAAATTTTCAAAAACGCTTTGACAGGTCAACCGATCGGTGCTGGAAAAGGAGGCTCCGACTTTGATCCGAAAGGGAAGTCAGAGCGGGAAATTATGCGGTTCACACAAAGTTTCATGACGGAGTTAAGTAAATATATCGGTCCGGATATAGATGTACCTGCTGGCGATATCGGAGTGGGAAAACGCGAAATCGGCTACATGTTTGGGCAATATAATCGGTTGAAGAGCGGCTATGAAGCGGGCGTTTTGACAGGGAAGGATCCTAGTCATGGAGGGTCGCTAGGCCGAAAGGAAGCAACAGGGTACGGAACTGTCTACTTCGTCGAGGAGATGCTGAACGAGAACGGGCTTTCATTCAAGGGCAGTACGGTTATCGTTTCAGGATCGGGCAACGTATCGACGTATGCAATCGAAAAAGCTCACCAGCTTGGCGCGAAAGTCATTGCATGCAGTGATTCCGGAGGCTATATCCTTGATAGGAATGGCATTGACCTGGAGACTGTCAAAAGGTTGAAGGAAGTGGAAAACAAGCGGATTTGGGAATATACGAAAGACCATCCCGACGCTGAATATCATGAAGATTGTTCAGAAATCTGGTCAATCCCTTGCGATATTGCTCTCCCTTGTGCGACGCAAAATGAAATCGATGAACTTGCCGCACATATGCTCATCGCAAATGGCGTGAAAGCAATTGGAGAAGGTGCAAATATGCCGTGCAACATTGAAGCGATTAACATATTTCTTGAAAATAACATCTTGTTTGCACCTGCAAAAGCTGCGAATGCAGGAGGGGTCGCCGTATCTGCGATGGAGATGTCTCAAAATAGCATGCGACTCGCCTGGACGGAAGAAGAGGTCGATGAACGCTTGAAAAAAGTGATGGAAAATATTTATGCGAGCTGCAAAAATGCTGCGGAGAGCTTCGGCAAACCAGGCAACTTAGTAATGGGTGCGAATATTGCAGGCTTCCTGAAAGTCGCGAATGCAATGGTCGCCCACGGAATCCGATAACTTAAAAACGATCCTTAACGTATGTTTCATATTGTTAAGGATCGTTTTTTTATTTCTTCTCCTTATCTATTGAAATCTAAAAAATCTATGGTATTATAAAAATACATATAAATGAATAAAGATACATAAAGATGTATAGAGGAGGATGGAATAGATGGCAAATCAAAAAGTTGTATTAGCGTATTCAGGTGGTCTTGACACTTCAGTGGCGGTTCAATGGTTAACGGATAAAGGGTATGACGTCATAGCATGTTGTTTGGATGTAGGAGAAGGGAAAGATTTGAACTTCATTCAACAAAAGGCGTTGCAAGTCGGTGCGGTAAATAGTTATGTAATCGACGCGAAAGAGGAATTTGCTCAGGAGTATGCATTGCTCGCTTTGCAAGCACGCACCTATTATGAAGATAAATATCCGCTTGTTTCAGCTTTATCCCGTCCTCTGATTTCCAAGAAATTGGTCGAGGTTGCACACCAGGAAAATGCAACCGCCGTAGCGCATGGCTGTACGGGGAAAGGGAATGACCAAGTCCGTTTTGAAGTGGCAATCAAAGCACTTGACCCGTCACTTGAAGTCATTGCACCCGTCCGTGAATGGAGCTGGTCGCGTGAAGAGGAAATCGCTTATGCGAAAGAGAAAAACATTCCCATCCCGATCGATTTAGATAGTCCATATTCAATTGACCAAAATCTGTGGGGCCGCAGCAATGAATGCGGAATCCTTGAAGATCCGTGGGCTGCACCTCCTGAGGATGCTTTTGGACTGACGGTGTCAATCGAGAACGCACCAGATCAGCCGGATGTCATCGAAGTCGAATTCGATAAGGGAGTGCCAGTAAAAATTGACGGTAAGCATTACCCATTAAGCGAGCTGATTTTAAAACTGAATGAAGTTGCGGGCAAGCATGGGGTTGGAAGAATCGATCATGTGGAAAACCGACTCGTCGGCATAAAATCACGTGAAGTATATGAATGTCCAGGTGCTATCACTTTATTGAAGGCGCATAAGGAACTGGAGGATATTACACTCGTCAAAGACGTCGCCCACTTTAAACCGCTCGTTTCACAAAAACTGAGTGAATTGATCTATAACGGACTTTGGTTCTCTCCATTACGTAATGCATTGGAGGCGTTCGTTAAGGAAACGCAACAATACGTGAATGGTGTCGTCCGTGTTAAATTGTTCAAAGGGCATGCAATCGTAGAGGGCAGAAAGTCATCCAATTCCCTTTATGATGAAAAACTTGCGACATACACTTCCGACGATCAATTTGACCAATCCGCTGCGATCGGTTTCATCCAACTATGGGGACTGCCGACCGAAGTGCACAGTACGGTGAACAAACAACAAAAAGTGAAAAACTAATACACCAAAGCCTTCCGCCGAAACATGGTGGCCAAGAAAAAGTCCTTTAATGTTAGAAGAACTTTGAAAACTGTTGATTTGCGCTTCAGGCGGACGCTTTCCGGGGGGCGGGCGGTGAGCCTCCTCGTCCGCGAAGCTACGCTTTCGCTACCTGCGGGGTCTCACCTGTCCCGCTAATCCCCCAGGAGTCGCCGCCTTCCGCTTCAATCAACGGAATCTTCTTTAATCATCATCTAAGTTAACAGTGCTAACTGTTTGAAATGAGTCCCCCATCAATGAGATTGATGAGGGACTCATTGGATTTGCAGCATAATAACATATCGTTGTTCCGAAATATAATATACAACGCCATTTTTTCACCTTTATTCTCCTTGGTATGAAATGTGTGATTTCAGCGAAAATCGGGCAAACACTAAGAATGCAATTGGAAAATTCTTCAGGACTATTTGGCGTACATATTTTTATTTATTCGGACGTACTATTGCTTGGAGTGGAGGCGCTCGACTCCTGCGGGAATAGCATGAGCCTTGAGACCCCGCAGGGCGCATGCCTTTCGCGACCGAGGAGGCTCAAGCCATGCCCGTGGAAAGCGAGCGCCGGAACGGAAAGCAACTGTACAAGTTAACTTGGTTTGCATAGTACCTCCTCCCTAAATCCTTTCTTAGCTATAAGTAATCAATTCTAAAAAAAAGGCACATTTATCCTTTTTTTATAGTAGAATTCTATGATGAACAACATTTGTAATCTTTGAAATTAGCAAATTGATAGGGAGGAAATGTAGTGGAGAATGTTCAAAAAGAAACAAGCGGTAGGAAAAAATCACCCGCCATTTTAATCGCGGTGTTGACGGTTGTCCTATTAGCGGCGGTTGGAAGCGTATCTGCTTTCTTTTTACTTAATAAATCGCCAAAAGTCCAATATCTATTGGCAGAAACAAAGACATTAAGTGAAATGAGCGACTTATTTAAGAAAAGATATGAAAATGAGATGAATTGGGTGGATGTTCAAAAGACGAAGCCCGTTGAAACTTCTTATGATCTATCCGCGCAGCTGAATGGTCCGGCGCTCGGTTATGAAATGCAAGAAATGCAAAGTATAGTAAACAATTTAACGATCTCTTACACACAAGTGAAAGACCCTGTCGAGAAAGAATGGGAAATGAATTTAAGCGGAAAGTTCGGAAGTGTTCCGATTGATGTCGGTACGTTCTATTTCACACCTGAGAAGATGATCGCGAAACTGGCATTCACTGACAAACTATTCCTTTTCAAGGATGAGGATTATGGGAAGATGATGAGAGAATCAGACCCTTCCTATGACGGTAATGAAAAATTAGGTCTATCCCATCTGTTTGAAGAAAGATTTATGACAGAAGAGCTCCAAAATTATATTGAAAAAGAGTATATGGAATACCTTTACAATGAACTTCCTGAAGATGCATTTACTAGTGAAAAAGAAGAAATTGAAGTGTTTGATAAAAAGGTAAAGACAGAAAAGGTAGAAATGAAACTGTCAGAACAACAAGTAAAGACGTTTATGAAAAATCTTTTCGAAAAAGCGCGTGATGATGAGAAGTTAAAAGCATTAATAAAAGAGCAGATCGCTTTTTCCACGATGGGCGAAGAGTTCTCCAATGATGATTTAAAATCTATAATCCGTGATTTTGAAGATGAACTGGATACGGCTTTGAAAGAAATAGATGAATTGCTAATCCCGGAAGGAATCACTTCAACGATCTGGCATAAATCTAACAGTATTGTAAAACGTAATTTTGCAATTTCAATTGGTGAGTTTGAAGATGAAATTTCGACTCTGAACATCGAAGGGGTTCAAGTGCTCGATAAAGCATCTCAACAATGGGCGTATACGTTTACCGGATCTGATTCTTATACACAAGAAGACGCAGTCGTCGAATTCAAAGGTGACTTGAAATGGGATGGCAAAAAGGCGGATGACACGATTACCATTTCTGCTGAAGACGTAGTACTTCAATACAAAGGTGAAGAGGAATTGAAAGGGAAAGAACGTACTTTCAAACGTGCTTTTTCTATAGAAGATGATGAATTCAGTCCTGAATTTGTATGGAGCGGAACTGCGACACATGAAAAAGATTCGATGAATGCGAACCATGAATTCACATTTGTTGTCGAAGAAGCAGGAGAAAACGATATTCGAGTACAATTAAAACAACAAGGTAAAATCGTGAAGAAAGTGGATATGCCGGACGAATCTAAAAATGTGGTGGATTTAGGCGCAATGACGGCTGATGAATTGGACTCGTTCTTTACGAAGGAAATTGGAGAAGCCCTAGAGAAATGGGTTACTGATTTAATGGGTGACCTTGAAAGTGAGCTTGGCAATTTATAAATGAATGGTTGTGAGCTGTTTGCATTTCTTTAGAAAAACATTCTTTTTTATGAATGAATACGCAAAACAGTTGAAGAAGAAGTGGGCGACCCTTCTTCTTCTTTTTCTATTTCCGCTTTTATTGATCGGAATGATCGTAGGATTAATTGCTGCATTACTAATCCCCGATGAGAATACACCCATCCAAGTTGCACTTGTGGATGAGGATCTAACGAAGGAGTCAAAGTTAATAAGTACCCTCTTGACCGAAACAGCAAGTGGCCAGCATTATTTGCAAATAGTATCTACATCAAAAAAGCAAGCACAGCAAATGATGGATCGAAATGAGATCAGTACTTATTTTTTATTGCCAAAAGATTTTACGGATGATCTATATGAAGGCGAATCAGTAACAATTCCGATGACTGGAAATCCATTGCGTCCAATCGATAGCTATATTACGAAAGAATTGGTTGATAGCTTTGCTCGTTACATTGCGGCTGCCCAAGCAAATATTTTGGTAATTAATGAATTTGCTAAGGAGACGGCGATGTCAAAAGACGAGCGAATGGAATTCATGTATGGGCAATTCATCGATTTTACGCTTTATACGTTAGGAAAAGACAGGATGTTGGATGAGGAAGTCATAATGAATGCTGCTTCATCCTCACCGAGAAATTATTATTTACTCGCAGGTTGGTTCATTGCTCTGTCGATTTGGTTGCTTTCTTTTTATAGCATACTTGGAAAGGAAGAAACCAAGGCGATGGCAACCCGCATGACATTAAGCGGGGTTACGCTCGGGCAGAGAATTACTGGAAAAGTCATTGTTTCTTTCACATCAGGCTTGATCCTGGCAAGTATCCTTTTTGCACTGATTCGGTACGCTATCCAAATAGAGTTTTTTCTCATTGACTATGTACGTTTCGGTTTGTTTACAGCGCTGTATGCAGCCATTTTGCTAATTGGTATAGCGTTAATTGATATATGGGTGTCTGCGAAGAAGACGGCATTATTTCTGGGGTGTATATTTGTTTTCATTAGTTTATTGCTAAGTGGGGCGCTAATCCCGACACTTTACTTTCCACAATCGATCCAAACGGTTTTTCCTTATTTCTTTTCTTCCATTAGCTTGAATTGGATGATGGATCTTGTTCTCGAAGAGCGGAATTATGCGAACTTCACTTCACTGACAGTATACTTTTGTTTCTTTTTCCTATTGTTATTGTTTTCTTTTAGTTGGAAAGAGAGGTGGAGACAATGACGGGGATGCCTGCACAATTGATACGGATGAGAAAAGAATGGAAAAGCTTGGTTTGCTGGCTTATCCTTCCGATTTTACTAACAGTGGCCGTGTCGAAAGTTTTTGGTGTCTGGCAGGAGGAAACGAAGGTGCCGATTGCGGTCATCGTTGAGGATGATTCACAGATGGCCCGCCAGCTTGCAAATGAAATTGCCGCCATCGATCTGTTGGAAGTTCGGTATATCGGATTGGACGAAGCGCTTCATAAATTGCAACAACATGAACTGGACAGTGTTTTCCTTTTACGTGATGGCTACGAAACGGCAGTTTTGTCGAATGATCGCAATTGGCTCATCAGAGGATATTCTTCCAATCGGTCGTTCGCTTATCAGGCGGTAGCAGAAACGGTTATGTCCATTGCGCAGCAAGACATGTCCCGATCCAAAGCAGCCTCAGTTATTCAACAATTGTATAAGGAATATGGAATGGAAGATGTATGGAATTATGATGCAATCATACAAAGGAGCATGGAACGTCAAGAGAATGAAAGCCTCCTTCAAACGCATTTTACATACGGAAGACAATCTTCTACTTCAGAGGAAACACCAATGCGATTATTGAATAATCGAGGCGTTTGGGCCTTCTTTACAATTATATCGGCATTTTTCCTTTTTGATTGGATGATTAAGGAAAGTCGTCCGGCTATGCAAATACGGTGGCTTTATACTTCAATTTCCTTTAAACGCCATGCGCTTAGGATGTTCGTTTTTTATACTGCGTTAACAATACTATCAGATGTCCTATCGATATTCGTATTCACTTTCTTTTTGAGTGAACCGGTAACAAGCTCACTACTGCTTCCATTACTGACATTCAGAACGACGCTTAATCTGTTAGCTTTTCTGCTCGCCATCGTGTTTCGGCAAGTTCTGCCATATACGATGACAGGCATCGCTATCGCACTGTTCTTGACTGTGACGGGAGGAGCGGTTATCCCGCTGGATGGGTTAACGAGGAAATGGGAATGGGTGGAGGCAATCAGTCCCGTGCAATCATTATTGTCGATGACCGTCCCTGTTGTATGGATGATCGGATTAATCGCCACTTTGGCCGTTTGGTTTTATGGAAGGGGGAGGCGTGTTGCTTGAAGTGAATGGCGTACAAAAACGATATAAACGAAAAAATGTCTTGCAAGATGTTTCATTCCAACTGAAGAGTGGAGAAATCGCTGGCTTAGTTGGAGAGAATGGAGCAGGAAAATCGACCTTGCTGCAAATAGTGGCAACCGTGATGCAGCCTTCCGCTGGGGAGTTGCTATTAGACGGCGATCAGTACAAGGACTCTTACAAACAACTCCGACGAAAAATCGGGTATGTCCCACAAGAGATTGCGGTATGGGAAGAGTATACAGTCGAAGAGAATATGCTGTTCTTCGAGAAATTATCGTGGGAACGAAAGTCAGCGGAAGAGTGCAGGCAACTTTGCTTGGATATGCAACTGACCCATTGGAAGGAAAAAGTCCATTCGTTATCAGGCGGCATGAAGCGAAAGCTGAACTTGGCGATCAGTCTATTGAACGATCCTGTCCTGTTGCTCCTCGATGAACCGACTGTTGGAATCGATTTGAAGTCAAAGATGGAAATCAGTGCCTATTTGCGTAAATTGGCAAAGATGGCGGGGAAAACGATTTTGTATACTTCGCATGATATGGATGAAATCACGAACTTATGTGACCGTGTCTATTCAATCGGCGAAGACCCTTTTTATCCGGATTTGTTAGAGGGACGCGGTGTTGAAGTCGTAAAATTATCGTGATCATAAAAGATGTTAGGAAAGCCAAAAAAGCTGTATCCTCCCATGAATGAACGGGCGGGATACAGCTTTTATTTAGAACTGGTCAATTGAATGGAAAACAGGTTTTTGTTCGTCGAATGTTGTAATATATGTAAACCCAATCGACTTTAACAGCTGCAATGATTCTTCGAATTGAAAAGCGATATCTTCAGGCTTATGTGCATCCGAACCCAATGTGATAATTTCACCGCCGCATTGCCGATATAGTTTCAAAACATCATCACTCGGTAAACCATTTGGAAGCCCATAACGAACCCCTGACGTATTCAATTCGATTCCTTTGCCAGCAGGGATGATCACTTTGAAGATTTCACGTAAAACATCATGGAAGTCATTGTCAAGCACTTCCGGCGCATAGCGTTTAATCAAATCAATATGACCTAAAATCGAATAATTATCGAAATTCTTCACGCATTGCAATAGCTCATTGTAGTACGTAAAAGATGCTTCCTCTACAGTTTTACCTACAAATATATCGCCATAATGCAAACCTTTTCGTTCAACCGTATGCATGGAGCAGATGATGAAATCGAATGCCTCTTCTCTCAGCATGTCATCATATCGTTCCAATAAATGCGGTTGCACGCCAATCTCCACACCCCTTTTTATTCGAACTTGTCCATAATATTTCTCTCGCAAAGCTTCAATCCGTTCCCGATATTTCCGCTTGTCAAAATCAAATACAATCGAATCATCGGGATAATCATAATCGATATGTTCAGTAAAGCTTATTTCTGTCAGTCCTTTCTGAATCGCCCCTTTCACCATTTCTTCCATCTCTACATTACAATCTTTAGAAAACGAACTATGCATATGGTAATCAAACATCATAAAAAAGCCTCCTATCAGTTGACAAACAATTAAAATAGATTTATAGTACGTTATAACTTTAACGTAGTAAAGCGATGAAGTATCGGAAGGTGGTATTTGAATGTTCCTTGATCTGAACGAAGATGAAAGATTTGAGCAAATCACCAACAAATTAAGTAGACGGTTTTCTACATACGGATTTAACCGGATCAAAACGTCTCCATTTGAGAGCTACGATCTTTATTCAAAAGTAGCAGCTTCTGTCAACCGTCAAGAAATGATCAAGGTTATCAATTCTAGCGGAAAGGTCCTCGTTCTCAGACCTGACGTAACAATCCCGATCACACAGAAATTGTCTCATGAAGAAAGTGAACTGGCAAATGAACACCGCTTCTATTATATACAGGAAGTGTTTCGACAGTCAGTAGAAACAACCGAGAAACTAGAACGGACGCAAGCCGGGGTCGAGTATTTTTCTGAAAGCTCTCCTGAGGCAGATGCTGAAATGATTGCTTTGGCACTTCATACGATGAAGGATTTAGGATTTAAGGAAATCAAAATTGAAATTGGTCATACGGCCTTTTTCAAGGAAATGATCCATGAATTGCCATTGCATGACAACCAAATCGATACGTTGCAGACACTGATTCAGGCGAAAAACATTGTGGAGATTTCCCGGTTCTTAACATCTGTGAAAGTGAACGAAGCTATTAAAAAGTCGATCGAAGAAATTCCGTTCCTTTATGGAAAACCGGATGACATATTAAAACGGGCTAAAGCAATTTCAACGACATCAGTTATGCAGGATTCCATCCGTAACATTGAAGAAATTTGGAAACTATTAAAGCTATATGAATTGGAAGATCATATTGTTATTGATTTCGGTTTGATTAACCGCATGACCTATTATTCAGGAATCATTTTTCAAGGGTTTGTCGAACAATTTGGTAAACCGGTGTTGATGGGAGGAAGATATGATCGGCTAGGCCATGAATTTGGAGCAAATCTTCCGGCAATCGGATTTGCATGTGAAGTCGAGTCGCTTGTGGAAGCATCCGCTAACAAGGAATTCGAAGATCCGAAATTGATCGACGTGAAAATCATTTATGAAAACAGTGAATTGGAACGGTCGGTCACAATGGCCGAGGCCTTGCGGAAACGAAATTTTAAAGTGCTTTCATTGCCAAAGCGAAAAGAGCATCTGAATAAAGACCGTTGCACTTATTTAATCGAATTGACAAAAGGAGAAAATACATTCAAACACATGGATACTGAACGCCCATTTGCAAAGCTTGTAGAAGTAGAAACGTTCATGGTGTAGTAGGGGGGAGATTCATTGGAACGAATAACAATCGCTATGGCGAAAGGAAGAACTGCTAATGATGCAATTACCTTGTTGGAGAATGCAGATATCCTTTTTTCCGATTTTAATGAAAAAGGCAGAAAATTGATCTTCGTAGATGATGAAAGGCAAGTCAATTTGATTTTTGTAAAGGCCGTGGATGTTCCGACGTATGTGGAAAATGGGGCCGCAGATATCGGTGTAGTCGGCAAGGACGTTATGTTGGAATCTCCAAAAGATGTATATGAACTGGTGGATCTCGGCATAGGGAAATGTAAAATGTCCGTGGCAGGCTTCTCTGGTACTGAAATAAGCAGATTACCCCAATTGACTGTCGCGTCAAAATACCCGAATGTGACCCAATCATTTTTTGATGAAAAAGGCATTCGGACAAAAATCATCAAACTGAACGGTTCAATTGAATTGGCCCCGCTGATCGGCATGGCGGATGTCATCGTCGATATTGTGGAAACCGGTACGACGTTGAAGGAGAATGGATTAGTAATATTGGAAGACATCACGGATATTAGTGCAAGACTCATTGTGAATAAAGCCAGTTACGCCATAAAGACTGAACGGATTCAGCAATTTGTAGAAAATGTCAAAAGAGGATTGGGGGTCTGTACGTGAAAATGATATCCGCAATTGAATTTAGGAATGAAAAAGAAAGTCGAAAGAGCCAAACGAATGATCTTGAGTTTGATAAAATCGTTCTCTCCATAATCGAAGAGGTCCGTTCGAAAGGGGATAACGCGTTGCGTGCGTATACGGAACAATTTGACGGAGTTCTCCTGGACGACATCATTGTTTCGGATGAAGAAATTGACGAGGCGTATTCGCTTGTTTCTACTGCCTTCCTTGCGTCACTTAAAAAAGCGGAACAAAGAATCACTGTCTATCACGAAGAACAAAAGGAACGTTCCTGGTTCGTTCAACAGGAGAAGGGAATTTTGTTAGGGCAGCAAGTGACCCCGATTGAACGTGTCGGTATTTATGTACCTGGGGGGAAGGCGTCTTATCCGTCGACAGTCTTGATGAATGCGATTCCTGCCAAAATTGCGGGGGTCTCTCATCTCGCCATGACAACACCGCCACAGTCGGACGGTAAAGTGAATCCGCATGTTTTAGTCGCCGCACGCGAGACGGGTGTTGACGCTGTCTACAAAGTGGGCGGAGCACAGGCGATTGCGGCACTTGCCTATGGGACGGAGAGCGTTCGGAAAGTGATGAAAATAACAGGCCCAGGTAACGCTTTCGTTGCGCGTGCAAAGAAATGGGTGTTCGGTGAAGTGGCGATCGATATGATAGCAGGACCAAGCGAGGTTTGCGTGTTGGCGGATGATAAAGCGGACGCTCGCTTCGTAGCGGCCGATCTGTTGGCGCAGGCAGAGCATGATGAGCGAGCAGCTGCACTTTGTGTGACGACAAGCGAATCATTTGCAGAAAAACTGGCTGCAGAAGTGATGAGACAGTTAGATGAATTGGACCGAGTGGAAATCGCAAGTCGCTCCATCGAGGATTTTGGCAGGGTCATCGTTGCTGAATCGAAAGCTGAGGCGCTTGAGATTGTGAATAAAATTGCCCCTGAGCATTTGCAAATAATGGTGGAAAACCCGATGGAGCTATTGCCGTTCATCCGGAACGCAGGAGCGATTTTTCTTGGTGAGTATTCACCGGAAGCATTGGGCGATTATATGGCGGGACCGAATCATACGCTGCCGACGAGTGGAACAGCTGCTTTTTCATCCCCACTAGGCGTGTATGATTTCATGAAAAGATCAAGCATCATCCATTATTCGGAACAGGCATTTCGGGAAGTGGCGGATGACATCGTCTTGTTGGCCGAGGCCGAAAGACTGACAGGGCATGCCAATTCAATACGGATTCGGAAAGGGGTTTTCGAATGAGACGTCAAAAGATTGTTCGCAGTACAGCCGAAACATCTATAGAAATGGATTTTGCAATCGATGGAAAAGGAGAAACAGGTATACGGACGGGCGTCGGTTTTCTAGATCATATGCTTGTGTTGTTTGCCAGCCACGGCAGATTTGATTTGTCTGTAGCATGCGACGGTGATCTTCATGTCGATCAGCATCATACGGCCGAGGATGTCGGAATCGTGCTCGGCCAAGCTTTCAGTGCAAGTATTGGGATGAAAAAAGGAATAGAACGGTATGCAACGGTGTCAACGCCGATGGACGAAGCGTTGTCGACAGTATCTTTAGATATTAGCGGGCGTCCTTTCCTAGTTTACAATGTCGATGGCTTGAAAGAGAAAGTCGGCGATTTTGATACGGAGCTTGTCGAGGAATTTTTCATCGCGTTTACAAGACATGCGGGGGTGACACTGCATATCAATTTACATTATGGAAAGAACAGCCACCATATAATCGAATCGATCTTTAAAAGCTTCGGAAGGGCACTTCGTATTGCAAGTACAATCAATCCTGTGCTTGAAGGGCTCGTTCCTTCAACGAAAGGAATTTTATAAGGGGGAATTATGGATGATTTTATTTCCGGCAATCGATATTCGTGGCGGCAAATGCGTCCGCCTTATCCAAGGGGATTATGACCAAGAAATCATTTACAACGACTCACCGGTCGCGATGGCGAAGGAATGGGAAAGGCAAGGGGCCGAGTACATACATGTTGTCGATCTGGACGGCGCAAAAACTGGGGATTCATTGAATAAAACCGCGATTGAACAAATGGCAAAGTCCGTCCGTGTTCCAATCCAAGTTGGCGGTGGCATACGGACAATGGATGCAATCGATTCACATATCGCAAATGGAGTAAGCAGAGTCATTATCGGAACGGCGGCAATCGAGGATCCACAATTCGTTGGCGACGCGGTAGCCAAATATGACCGGAAAATTGCTGTGTCGATCGATGCGCGTAACGGATTTGTGGCGACAAATGGTTGGACCGAAACGAGTGATGTCAAAGCGATCGATTTGCTCCTGCGCCTAGCGGATATTGGAGTCAAAACTGTTGTCTATACGGACATTTTGAAAGACGGTATGTTGCTAGGACCAAACTTCATTGAGCTGCAAATGATGAATGAAGCATCGGGCATCGATATTATCGCATCCGGCGGAGTTTCGACTGAACGGGATATCGCAAAGTTAAGAGAAATGAACTTGTACGGCGCCATTATAGGAAAGGCATTGTACGAAGGGAATTTATCCTTGGAAACAGTGATGGGGGCTTACGCTAATGAATAAACGAATTATACCATGCATGGATATCGATAATCGGAAAGTCGTAAAAGGAAAAAAATTCCTGGACGTACAAGAAGTCGCAGATCCTCTGACGCTTGCAAAAAAATATGTAGCTGACGGGGCGGATGAGCTTGTCTTCTATGATATTTCGGCTTCTCTAACGAATCGGGAAATGTTCTTGGATTTGATTGAAGAAATCGCTGAAGAAGTGCCGATTCCATTTATCGTCGGCGGAGGCATTCGTACGATTGAAGACATAGAGAAGGTCATTCGCAGTGGAGCGGATAAAGTGTCTATCAATAGCGCCGCCTTGGCGAATCCAGATTTCATAAAAGAAGCGGCGGATCTTGTCGGACGCGAAAAAGTTATTCTCTCGATGGATGTGAAGCAAACTGATCCCGGAAAGTGGTCCGTATTCGCGAAAGGCGGTATGGAAGACACAGGAATCGACGCAATCGAATGGGCGAAAAAAGGCGAGGAACTCGGAGCCGGCGAACTTGTCGTCAATAGCATCGATGAAGATGGCATGAAAGATGGCTATAACATCGAGTTAAATAAAGCGATGGCAGAGGCAGTCAATATTCCGATAATCGCGAGCGGAGGAGCAGGTGGACCGGAGCATTTCGCGGATGTATTGACGAAAGGGAAAGCGGATGCTGCTCTGGCCGCCTCCGTATTCCACTTTGGCGACATCAATATCGTTGAATTGAAAGGTTATTTGGCCTCGCAAAATATAGCTGTAAGGAATGATTTATGATGACCTTTGATATTGATTCGATTGTATACGATCAAAACGGGTTAATGCCGGCAATTGTACAAGACGAGCGAACAGGTGATGTACTCATGCTTGCTTATATGAACAAGGAGGCTTTGCAAAAGACGGTCGAAACAAAAGAAGCATGGTTTTACAGCCGTAAAAGGCAGGAATTGTGGAATAAAGGTGCGACGTCGGGCAACAGGCAAATTGTTAAGCGTCTCTCGCTGGATTGCGACCAAGATACGATTCTTCTTCAAGTGGACCCATTAGGGCCGGCATGCCATACTGGTAAAATCACTTGTTTTAACGAAATTGTCTATGAAGAAACTGAATCGGCGCGGGGAGTTGTGCATGAAGTAGCGGATGAAATTAAGGGGCGACGCTTGAATCCGGTCGAAGGCTCTTATACATCTTATCTATTTCAAGAAGGCGTGGATAAAGTGCTGAAAAAAATTGGAGAAGAGAGTACAGAAGTCGTTATAGGGGCAAAGAACTGCGACAAAGTTGAATTGCTGAATGAGTTGGCAGATTTAACTTATCATGCACTCGTTCTCATGGAACTAATGGATATATCAGTCGAGGACGTGAAAGGGATCTTAAGGGGAAGAAGATCAAAGAATGTAGCGGTACGTCCTTTATAAAAGAAGAATGGCAATGAATGGGCGGATACTGTTATACTTATGTCAAATGGAAGCTATGGCTTAAGGAAGGATTGCATACATTTGACGACACCGAAATTTATCGATATCGCATTAATCATCTTCTTAGGGTATTTTGCAATTGACCGTTTTACAAAAGGGCAGACGGGCATTGCAATCATGTTTACCGTTCTCGCGCTGCTGAATGGATTTGTTTTATTCATGAAAATCAAACAGGATAAAAAAGAAGCGAACGAACCAAAATAAGTGTACATCTAGGCTGCATATCTAAAACTGCAGCTTTTTTTCTTCTGTTTTAGTCTTTTTTGTGCTATAGTGATGGAATGCAAAAGTTAGAAATGAGGAAGGAATTGACATGAAAAAATCAATTTACGGATTGACATTGGAACAGCTGACTGCTTGGCTTGTGGAAAATGGACAAAAGAAATTCCGTGCCGCTCAAGTGTGGGATTGGCTCTATAAGAAACGTGTCGCCCACTTCGCGGACATGACAAATATAAATAAAGAATGTCTTCAATTATTAGATGAGCATTTTGAAATACAAACGCTTGAACAAACGGTGAAACAAGTATCTGATGACGGGACGATTAAGTTCTTATTCAAAATGCAAGATGGGAACTTGATTGAGACGGTATTGATGAAGTTTCCATACGGACAATCTGTATGTGTGACGACTCAAGTCGGCTGCAACATCGGCTGCAGTTTCTGCGCAAGCGGTTTATTGCGAAAAAATCGTGATTTGGACGCCGGAGAAATCGTCGGTCAAATCATGAAAGTTCAAGAGCATCTTGATGAATTAGGCGGCGGAGAACGCGTTAGCCATATCGTCGTCATGGGAATCGGAGAGCCGTTCGACAACTACACCAACTTGATGAACTTCCTGCGGGTCGTCAACGATCAACAAGGATTGTCGATTGGAGCGCGTCATATTACCGTTTCGACAAGTGGGTTAACACCAAAAATCCGTGAATTTGCGGAAGAGAATATCCAAATCAATTTGGCCGTATCGTTACACGCGCCGAATAACGAGCTGCGTACTTCAATTATGAAAATCAACAAAGCGTATCCAATCGAAAAATTGATGGATGCCATCGATTATTATTTGGAAGAGAAGAACCGACGCATCACATTCGAATATATATTGTTGGACGATGTGAACGATCATGTAGTAGAGGCTGAACAGTTGGCCAAATTGCTTCAGAACAAGCGCCATTTGTCGTATGTGAACTTGATTCCGTATAATCCCGTCGACGAACACGGACAATACCAACGAAGCAAGCCGGAAGCGATTAAGGCGTTTTACGAAACACTGAAAAAACGCGGCATTAATTGTGGTGTCCGCCTAGAACATGGGACTGATATCGACGCGGCCTGTGGTCAATTGCGCAGTAAGCAAATTAAAAAAGAAAAAGCGACAGCAAAATAAACATCAAAACACGCATGCCTTCTTGACGGCATGCGTGTTTTTTAGATCCATCGCGCAACGGCTCGTTTATTTCGAGAACGGCTCATTCTTTTGCGCAACGGCTCGTTTATTCCGAGAACGGCTCATTCTTTTGCGCCACGGCTCGTTAATTCCGAGAACGGCTCATTCTTTTGCGCCACGGCTCGTTTATCCCGAGAACGGCTCATTTATTTGCGCAACGATTAAGACCCCGTTATAAAGATGATTTAGATTGTCAAAGGTACTTGGCGCGATAGTTTGTTCCATTCGAAACAGAAATATTGCTCGCGGGACTTTGAATTATATAAACACTGATTCTATTTTGCTGTTTGGACTATGAATTAGGAAACATTCATTTCCGGCAAAATCAGACAGAGTATTCCAAAATTCGACAAGAAAGGCTACAATGGAGGTGAGGTGATGATGTGTTAGTGAAAAAAAGAAAAAGCACAATGGAGATTGACGGGTTAATCGCTTTACAAAAACGGTTAGGAAAGGAGGATGAGAATAGATTGCGACTAGATGAACGGCTTTACAATCTTCAGGCGGGGTTTGCTGGAGAAACGCAATATGATAAGTATTTAACAGAATTCAAACCAGCTTTCCCTCATGCTATTTTGCATGATGTTACACTTTGTGAGAATGAAGTTTATTTCCAAATGGATAGTGTTTTGATTACCCCTGCATTTATCGTGATTTCTGAAGTGAAAAATATTGCAGAAAAAATAATTGTTAAATCAAAGCCTTTACAGTTTATAAAGGAATATGCCAATGGGAAGAGAGTGCCTTTAAAAAATCCGATAGCAGAACTAGAACGTAAAATATTTCATCTGGAAAATTGGTTGAAAAGGCAAAGGATAGACATTCCGATAAAGGGATTAGTTGCGTTCGCCTATAATAATGAATTAATCATCGAGGAACCCCCGAGTATTGACATCATGTTTACCTACGAAGTCGCCGCACATCTTAGAAAATTACCGGTTACACAAGAGATCCTCAAAAAGCCGGAAATCCACTCGTTAGCAAAAAAAATTATAAACAATCATAAAGAGTTTATTCCTTTCCCTATGATTAAAAGATATAATATTCCTCCAAGGAACATAAAAACAGGGATATTTTGCCCTGTCTGCAGTAATTTGCATATGAGATGGGAACAGAAAGTGGAATTGCCTACATTGTGGTTATACGGGAAGAAACGAGCATGAAGCTGCATTGAAAGATTGGTCAATGTTAATAAAGAGTAATATTACTAACCGGGAATTCTGCTATTTCACCCGATTGGAAAGTCGTCATATCGCTAAAAAGATATTAGCCAGATCACCAATTGAGCTTAAAGGAACCGGACGAGGTTCTATTTATGAAATTATCTTGGATCCTACTGACGGACGGAAATAAAGACAGAGCAATGAGTCCTAATTTGTCAAAGGCATTTGGCGCGAGATGTTAAAAACTGCGAGATTATTAATTGCCGCGATCCACTGCATTATGAGTTTAGTTATTTAATTCAACATGCTCGCGCCAATGGCCAATTAGCGTGCTCGAACTCATACTAATTTTGAAATTTACTCATTCATCTTCTTACCGGCTCAATCTTTTGTACAATGGCTCGTTTTCCTGAGAACGGCTCGTTCTTTTGTACAACGGCTCGTTTATCCCGAGAATGGCTCATTCTTTCGCACAACGGCTCGTTTATCCCGAGAACGGCTCATTCTTTCGCACAACTGCTCGTTTATTTCGAGAACGGCTCATTCTTTCGCGCCACGGCTCGTTTATTTCGAGAACGGCTCATTCTTTTGTACAACGGCTCATTTATTCCGAGAACGGCTCATTCTTTCGCGCACCGGCTCGTTTATTCTGAGAACGGCTCATTCTTTCGCGCAACAGCTCGTTTATTCTGGAAAGGCTCATTAAAAACCCGCCACCCCGGGATATTGCATCCACGCTGTAACAGGTCTATGTCATTTATTTTTATGCGTTGACCTTCTTATTCTCCTCGCTTATGAGTTCTCCACTATCCGAAAGTGGGGCGAATCTTGCGTTGAAGAAGCGGAGTGTTGGCGGTTCGTAGGCCATTGTCAATCCGCAGATGGTGTCCCGTTTTTCGTATAATGCCAAAATCGAATCGACGACCACATCCATATGGTTGTTCGTATAAACGCGACGCGGAATTGTGAGGCGCACTAATTCCAAGTTTGGCCTATTATGCTCGCCGGTTTTGATATCCCGTCCGGCTGAAACAATTCCACGCTCCATGCTTCGGACGCCTGAATCCAAGTAAAGGGCTGCAGCGAGTGCTTGTGCCGGGAATTCTTCCTGCTTTAAATGCGGCAAGAATGCTTTGGCGTCTAAAAATACTGCATGGCCACCAATTGGCTGGACAATCGGAATGCCGGCATCCAATAGTTGTTGACCCAAATATCTCACTTGCCCGATCCGGTGCTCAATATAATGGTCATCCACAGCTTCACGGATTCCGATCGCCATAGCTTCCATGTCGCGACCCGCCATTCCACCGTACGAAGGCATCCCTTCATAGACGACGACAAGTTCACGTGAACGTATATAGAGGTCTTCGTCATTCATCGCCAAGAATCCGCCGATATTGACGAGGCAATCCTTTTTACCGCTCATCGTACAGCCATCGGAATAGGACATCATTTCCTTCAAAATGTCTGCCACGGAACGATCCGAATAGCCATTTTCGCGTTCTTTAATAAAGTAAGCGTTTTCAACACAGCGCGTCGCATCGAACATTACGTCGATATGATGGGATTTGCAAAGTTCATATACTTCTTTCATATTCTGCATGCTGACTGGCTGTCCGCCAGCAAGATTGACAGTTACCGCAAGACATACATAAGGAATCTTTTCAGCCCCGACTTCATCAATCAAAGCTCGTAGTTTATCCAAATCGACATTCCCTTTAAATGGCAGGTCGATGGAAGGGTCATGTGCTTCGTCTATAATAATATCGACAAATGTAGCGCCATTCATCTCCTGATGTGCGCGGGTTGTCGTGAAATACATATTGCCTGGTACGTAGTCGCCTTCTTTGATTTTCAGTTGTGATAAAATATTTTCTGCGCCGCGTCCTTGATGTGTCGGCAACACATATTTATACCCATACACTTCCCGTACAGCATGCTCCAAGCGCTTCCAGCTCTTACTTCCGGCATAGGCTTCGTCACCAGTCATGAGCGCTCCCCATTGCGCATCACTCATCGCCGTCGTTCCGCTGTCCGTCAACAGGTCGATATAGACATCCTCTGAATTTATGAGAAATGTGTTATAACCTGCCCGCTCAAGAGATTCTTTGCGTTCTTCAAAAGATAACATGGATAGCGTTTCCACGCTTTTAATCTTGTAAGGCTCCGCGGTTCTTCGTTTCAATAAAAACATCCCCTTTTCCAAAAAATTCTCTCCCCACACATACTATAGCTCTTGGAAATATAATATTCAATTAATTTAACAAAAAAAAGTAGAGATGGAATTTGGAACTTCCAATCTCTACTTTTAACACTATTTGTTTTTCGCCTTTCGGATACCGATTACAATGAATTGGACAATCATTGAAAGTCCGAATCCGAATGTCGTAATAATGAATAATGATAAAATGCCAAGTAAATCGCCATTTCCGCTCGTATCCATCAGGAAACTTCTGAAGAACTCGGCAAACCCTAAAATCAGTGCGGCCATGAAAATCCTGAAGGCGATTTTCAAGTTGTAAAACAGTATTGAAGAAGCGAGAATTCCTACGGTTAAGCTGAATACACCAAATGCGAAATAGTTTTTAATGACCAAGTCTTGTCCTAAAACAGTTCGAATCCCTAAAATAAGAAGTACGAAGGAAGTCAAACCGGTAAAGAATCCTATTTTCCATAACTTTTTATCCAATGTCCTGCACCCGCTTTCCGTACATATCATAACGGAAAAAACGTTAAAAGTGTAGGAAAATGAAAAAACCGTTCCACCGGAAGAAATTCCGGTGGAACAGCTTTATTCAAATTACTTATTGTTTTTTGGCGATGAGGACAAGTTTGCCGTGATCAAGTTCGCGTTCAGCATCTGCAGCGTCTTCAGCAGTTAGCCCTGCGGCTTCCATTTTATTGCGAAGCTCGTCTCCGCGCGAAGTGAACATGTTTTTCATGCTGTCAAGGAAGCCTTGTTCCTGTAGGCCAACCGACTCTGTATCAAGAGCGTCGGTAATATTATCGGCCCTTTTTTTATCGTGTGCAAAAATATAAATGTCATCATGTGTATATCCTTGTTTTGTCAGATCCTCGATTTCATTTTTTGCTTGCACCGCATTTTCAACAACTTTTTTCATAACCATATATGATTACCTCCCAAACGTATTTGTATTATATATACCTCTAAAAAGGTATTTTAAACAAAAGGAGGCGTTTGCTAGATTCAAAAAGCGAATGGATCACCTTTGATCTGCTTGTAACATTTGATAAATTCATCAGGAGGAGTTTCCACCTCAAAAGTGAAAACACCCCTGTTTGTATGAAGGTAAAACAGACCGGTACCATTTGAAAAGGGGCGATAAGAAACATCATGCACATGGTCAATTAAAAATAGGTGATCTTTTGAAGTGATGGAATCCTCATATAAGTACAATGTACGTGCGGTTTGCTTTTGCTTTTGCTGGAACCACTCGATGGATCGTTCGGTTGTAAAATACGTTATTGATGAAATGGATTCGTTTATATGCTCGGTCAACGAAAGTTCCCCCTGAAATACTCGTGTTGAACTTATGCTAACAGTTTTTCACTCCCGTGCCAATTATTCAACTGTCATTTCAGAAGATATTTCGCTTCATTCATAAGCTGTTCTGTGAACGTTTCATCTACATAATTGTATTCATTCACAATCCGACCTTTTTGATCAATCAAATAGAAGTTCGTCCCATGGATGACCTGACTTGAATTTTTCGGCATTTGAACGATCGTCTGGAATTGTTCCAATGCCAGTTTCTCAATTGCTTCTTGCGAATATCCCGTTACTAAATGCCAGTTCGATTCATCATCCGTAAATTGTTGAACATACTCCTTCAACACTTCCGGCGAATCGGAATCCGGGTCGACAGTGAATGTGACGAATTCAACATCCAAGTTTTCCTCTTTGAATGTAGTTTGCAATTTGCTCATTTCAACGGACATCGGCTGGCAAACCGTTTTACACTGGGTGAAGACAAAATCAGCAATCCAAACTTTTCCGCTTAACTGATCCGTTCCGAATGGATTTCCGTTTTGATCGATAAATGAAAAGGAAGCGACTTGCCTGCCCGAGGGCTGCGGTGTTGCAGCACACGCGGCGAATAGAAAAGCACTTATGAAAATGACAACAAGTAATCTAATTGATTTCATCATGCATCCCAGCTTTCAAGCAGATTGTCACCGTCGTTCCTGAAACTTGGTCGCTTTGAATGGAGAATGTACCTCCATGAAGCCGTACAATTTCCTTTACGATTGAAAGACCAAGACCAGTCCCGCCTGTCGTCCGATTTCTCGCCTTGTCGGTCCGAAAAAAACGTTCACCGATACGGCTAATATCCTCTTTCTGTATATGAATGCCCCTGTTAACGACTTGTAACTCGATTTCTTTACTTTGCTGTTTCAGCGTAATTTTTATGATTCCATTATCCGTCGAGTATTTGATGGCATTATCGATCACATTGTAGAACACTTGCTGAATCCTTTGTGGATCTCCTAGCATAATAATCTCTTCGTCGATATCAATTTGAAGTTTTAGCTTTTTCTCCTCAAATCGAATCATGAACAAATCGACTGTATCGAAGATGATTTGAGCAATGACAATCGGTTCCTCGTCAAGGATATACAAATCCTCCTGTAAATGATTCAATTCAACTAGATCATTAATTAGTTTATTCAAACGGGTTGTCTCTTTTTCAATGGTCGTCAAATAGCCTTCCGCTTCTTCGGGGGAGGAATAGATCTTTTCCTTTAAGGCATGTGTGTATCCACCAATATAGGTGAGCGGTGTTCGAAGCTCATGAACGATATTAGAGGTAAATTCCTTTTTTCTTTTTTCCTGCTCCTCAAGCGACAGGCTCATCGCATTAAAGGCATCCGCCAACTGACCAATTTCATCGGTTCTCCCCGTTACAATTCGATTGCTGAAGTTGCCCTTTGAGACTTCAGAAGAGAGTTTTTGCAGTTGCCGCATTGGATCGAATAACGAATTCCAGGTCCGATTGATTACAAGGAAGAGGATGAAAAAGAAAATCGTTCCGACTACGATTAATAGCGGGATGCTTTCCCTGAAGACATCTTGTATAGCGGCTAAGGGGACATAAATATAAATGAATCCTATCAAGCCCGTTTCCCCTTTGATCGGGAAAATCGCCCCTAGAATTTCTCGATTCAACTCTTCGACATATCCTTCTTTTAAAACATGCGCACCTTTTTCCAACTTTTTCTGATCGGTATCATCAATAAGATTTTCGTAATTAATTTTATAAGGAAAATATGAAGACAAGTCATCCAAATGGTCGACGACAATGATCTCATACTCGGAGACAATGTTATACCATTGAATCTTTTCGATGATCTCATCACTGAGTTCCCCATAATGATAATGAGCTGCTGTACGTTTGCCTTGATAGATGATGGACTCTTCTATACTTGAAATGTAGAGCTTGGAATAAAGAAAGTGAATGAAGAAAAATGAAAAGAGAATTGTAAATGCGACGCTTGAAAGAAGAACGATGAGGATCTTTTTGCTCAACGTAAGCCTTTTCATCATTTCACCACAAACTTATAGCCGAGTCCCCAAACTGTTTCGATCATAAGTCCGGCTTCACCGAGTTTTAGCCGCAATGTTTTAATATGTGTATCGATCGTCCGGTCCGTGCTTTGATGACGGTCTCCCCAGACGATACTCAAAAGCTGATCTCTTGAATAGACACGTCCTTCGTTTCTCGCCAATGTTTCAAGTAAGCCAAACTCTTTCACTGTTAAGGAAATAGGCGAGCCGTCCAATGTTACTGTATGTGCAAGATGATCGATGGCAAAAGGGCCAACTGTGAATACACGTGACATATTGTTTTGATAAGATCTTCTCAAAACAGATTCGACCCTCGCTAGAAGCTCGCCGGGCATGAAAGGCTTCACGATATAATCATCGCCACCTAGTTTCAATCCCTCAATCTTATCCCACTCTTCTCCCTTTGCGGATAGAAAAATGAGGGGAATGTTCGTTGTGCGTTTCAACTCCCTGGCGAATGAAAAACCATCCATATAAGGCATCATGACATCAACAATGCATAAATGTGGTTGAAGTTTATATACCTTGGATAGTGCGTCCATTCCGTCCGTAGCCTCTTCAATAGAATATCCGTCGTTTTGAAGGAATTTGCGTATTAGTTTTCTCATTTGCGGTTCATCATCTATAATTAAAATCGTATACGGTTTCATCATGCGACCTCGTTTCATAGAATTGTCCAATTATAGAATAGAGCATAATTGTGAATTACTTATGAAGCATTTGACTTCATAAATACTTCTTAATTCCTTGATAGTATCATACTGAACACGGTTTGATTTGTAAAAAAAAAGCGGAGGTAGACAATATGAAAAAGAGAGTTGGACTCCTGAGCCTCGTCATTGGTTTAGCAATATTGGGGGCTTGTGGAAAGTCTGGAGATACTGAAACAGTAAAAGAAGTATTGCCTTTGAATGTTGAATTGACCGTAGCAGAACAGGCAGAAGTAGGAGAAACGGTTAAAATGGAAGCTCTTGTCACGTATGGAGATGAAAATGTGGAAGATGCCGACAAAGTCGTTTATGAAGTATGGGAGGAAGGCAAAAAAGACGATTCAGTTATGATCGATTCCGTCAATGAAAAGAATGGCCTTTATACGGCTGAGACTTCTTTCGATCACGACGGGCTTTTTCATATCCAAGTTCACGTAGATGCCAGACAGTTGCACACGATGCCGGTTAAAGAAGTGACAATTGGTGAAGGGGCAGAACATCATGATGACCATGCAGAGCATGAACATGGACGTACTGAAGGTTTCTCCCTTCATTTCATGAAGCCTGAGAATGCTGTTATAGAAGAAGAGACGGAATTAGTCTCACATGTACAAATTGATGGTCAACCACTTGAAAACGCGAATGTGCGCTATGAAGTATGGAGTGATGTTACAGGAGAAAAGCATATTTGGATCGACACCGAGGAAACTGTAGCAGGAGAATATGCAGCAGCGTATACATTCAGTGAGATCGGAACATATTCAGTGAAAATCCACGTGAAAAATGATGATGGATTACACGAGCATGAGGAATTGACTTTCGAAGTGAAGTAAACGGAAATGTTGTGACAGGGCAGTGAAATGTCCCGATAACAAGCCACTATTTTACATTGTTAATTGGAATAAATATGTTGGAAAAGGTATGATAGAAGTAGATTTAGTAGAGGAGCGATGCAGTATGAATGAATTACCGGAAAAGTCTTGTTCAATCGAACGTCTTGTGACGATACCTGAAGATGTTGAGAAGGTATTACAAGGAAAGAAAACAGCTACAAGACGGAATGGTGTTTACGCCTATCCAGACGAGATCATGGTATTGGATGGAAAAGAATTCAAAATTGATAAGCTCTACAAACAAACACTCGGCGAAATGACGGATGAACATGCACAGCAGGAAGGGTTTGCGAATATGGAGGACTATAAACAATCCATACTTGCCTTACACCCCAAAATGCCTTGGGTTCCTAAGATGAGCGTGTGGGTTCACGAATTCAGCCCCGTTACACAGTAAGATGTTATGAATTACATGTATGGGACAATCGTATTTGTCCACGTCGTTTCTGCAGTCCTCTCCATCGGGCCATTATTCCTTTTGATGCCGACGATTAAAAGGCTGCGGAATGTCGACGTTTCAACCGAAAGTGCATATTTATCGGTCATCCATGTTATTATTAGAATCGTTATGCATTCTGGTCATATGTTAGTTATTTCTGGTGTGCTGCTAATATTGACCGGTCCATGGCCTTGGTATGCTTCATGGGTGATTGCAACACTAGCCGTCTTGCTATTGTCAGGTGTTTTTCTTTCTACCGGCTTTACGAAAGTGCTGAGAAAATACCATCTTCCGGAAAGTAATAAAGGAGATCTCCTAACGATTTTGAATCGGACATCTTGGATCTATATCGGATTGATGCTCATCATGCTATGGCTGATGGTTCAAAAACCGATGCTTTGGTGAATTAAATTATGAATTACATAGGAAAGGGACGTGCGGGAAGTAGATGCATGTCCTTTTTTGTTTGTGCGTTCAATTTCAAATTTGGATGACAATTCCATTAATCAGCTGTATAATGCTGAGAAAAGAAATGGGGTTTGGGGAATGGAATTTAATCAGTATGAGGATGCTAAGGAATTTGCGGAAATTGCAGAACCGATCGTGGAAAAGCAGGAAGATGTCTTCAGTCTATTTTATGGCGTCTTACAAGCGATAAAAATGGGGAAGTATGACAATCCCTTTATGGCAGCTATCAAAGAAGGGGATGAAGTCTATGCGGTTCTACAAATGACACCACCTCATCCGATTAATTTGGTTATAGACGATGAAAGCAGGATCGATGAAGTTATTGAATTCATTACCCAGCAACTCATTGAAAAAAAGGTGCCTGTCACCTCTGTCATTAGCTTGAAGCAATGGGCTGAGCTTTTTGCCAAGAAGTGGGAAGTACGGACGGGGGAAAGGCAAAAACTCTTAATGGATCAAGGAATTTATCGTTTAGATGAGGTTGATGAAACGCTTGCAATGAGTCCAGGAAGTTGGCGCTATGCGACGACAGAAGATCATTCCTTAATTGTAAAATGGTTTTCATTGTTCGAAGAGGACACCAATTTAGAGAAGACGCCGATTGAACTCATTAAAGAGAAGGTGACGCTTTTCATCGAAGCGCAAGAGGTTTTCCTATGGGAGGCAGAAGGGAAAGTCGTTTCGATGATGAAGAAATCAAGACCGACCCAAAACAGCGTGACAGTTTCTTTAGTCTTCACGCCGAAAGAAGAACGGAAGAAAGGCTATGCGAGGACGATGGTGGCGCATGGTTCCAAAGAGCTTTTGAAGGAGTACGATTTCTGCGTGCTCTATACGGATATGCTGAATCCGACTTCGAATAAAATCTATAAGGAAATCGGTTATAAGCATATTGCTGATTCCGTTCATATCGGCTTTACGGAATAAGAGAAGGGGAGTAGTGCTGAAAGCTGGCTTCGCGCTCAAGGAATCTGGCTCCGCGCTCAAGGAAAGCGTTCCCGCGCTCAAGTAAGCTGGTTCCGCGCTCAAGGAAAGCGTTCCCGCGCTCAAGGAATGCGTTTACGCGCTCAAGGAATCTAGTTCAGCGCTCAAGCAAACGGTCCCAGCACTCAAAGCAACAACTAATCCATACTAAAAGGGGCCGCCTTCGGATGAGGTGGCCCCTACTGAATGTCAAACTCCGCTGTTTGAAAAGATCCCCAATTTTTCAATTCTACGAACAGCTTCTGCAATCCGTTCTTCACTTTCCAACAATCCAACACGCACATAGCCTTCCCCATGCTTTCCGAACCCATGTCCAGGAGCAACTACCACTCCCGCTTTTTGAAGAAGGATATCTGCAAATGCTTCACTAGAATAGCCTTCCGGAACCGGCAACCATGCGAAGAAGGAAGCTTTCGGTGCTTCAACGTCCCAGCCGATGCGCTTGGCTTCATTGATTAAAACATTTCTACGCCCCTCGTACAAAGCTGTCAAGTCACGAACGCATGCTTGATCATCACCCAATGCGGCGATAGCGGCATGTTGGATTCCAGGGAAGATGCTTATGAAAAGGTGACTTTGCAGTGTATTGATCGCTGCAATCATCTCTGCATTACCGACGGCAAACGCGACCCGCCATCCTGCCATATTATACGTTTTCGATAATGTGTACATCTCGATACCGATTTCTTTTGCTCCTGCTGCTTGAAGAAAACTGACCGGTTTTTCCCCATCAAAACCGATACCGCCATAAGCCATGTCATGTAAAATGAATAGTTCATTCTCCTTGGCGAACGAAACGGCTTCATCGAAAAACGGAATGGTTGCAACGGCACTTGTCGGGTTGTTCGGGTAATTCAAGTACATGACTTTCGCCTTTTGTTTCACGATGTCTGGTATCGCGTCAAAATCTGGCATGTACCCATTTTCCTTTAAGAGCGGCATCGTTTCATAAGCGATATTTGCGAGACTTACTCCGGACAAATAATCGGGGTAGCCAGGGTCCGGCAATAAAAGAATGTCATCATCATTCAACATGGCAAGAGGAACTTCAACTAAACCAATTTTAGAACCTCCTAAAATAGCGACCTCTGTATCAGGATCCACATCTACACCATATTCCCGCTTATAATAATCCGCAACGGCCTTCCGGAATTCCGGGATTCCGTTAAAAGGCGAATACCCATGTGTATCCGGGCGTTCCGCCGCTTGCTGCAACGCTTTGATAATGTGGTCTGGTGTCGGTTGATCGGGATTACCTCTTCCAAGATTGATAATATCCATTCCAGTTGCTTTTGTAGCTTCCACTTTTTTCACCAGTGAGGAGAAAAAGTGGGGCGGCATGTTCTTTACACGATTTGAAATCAATAGGAACGACCTCATTTTCATATATTTTAGACTCGTCAGACTATGAACTACTTTCATTCTACTATATGCGATCGATTATACTCAACATGATTTTAGGAAAATAAAAAAGCCGCCCCTGGATAGGAAGGGCAGCAATAGTAAGTGGTTAAAAATTACGTCTGTTCTCCATGACGAAGGACAAAAGCGAAATCCAATGATCCAAATTGCGTTTCACGGCGATATACTCGGAGGAGTCTTTTTTAATACGTTTATCAAGACTTGAGTAGAAACGAATGACGTGAACGGGCTTCGTTTCATCATCCATGATAATTTTCATTTCAACTGTAGCAACTCTACGATGAATCGACTTTTTCACCATCGAAACTTTTTGATCGACAATAGGTTCAACAGATTGTCCAATCGCTTCGATTCGTTCGGCAGTCCCTTCAGCATCCTTGATAACAGCTTGTTTGCGCACTCCGTTTTCATAGATCTCAAGAGCCAATAACTGTCCGTAGGAATACTCAGATAGTACATAGGGCATTTTCAAATAGGCTTTATTGACACGCTTCCCATCTGCAAGCAGGGCGGGTTCCCAAAAATGGATTCTCTTATTATTCTCATCAACAGCAATTTTTGAAAGAACATCAAAAGAAACGAAAGCGTGGGATTCTTCATAGCTCGATTTGGCAGGCTTAAAGGATTCAAGGTGTTCCAGCTGCTTTGTTTTCACTTTTTCCTCAGCACGCGTCGATAAGGCGAGGAAAAGGACAGCAAAACCGAAAAATGCTGCAAAAAAAATAAAGCCGGGGAGAATCGCATCCCGTCTAAGGAAATAAACTAACGCGGCGATTCCGATGATAGGCGCAAGGCAACCGAAGCGCACATACCAATTGGATTGTGTGGAAGGCAAAAAAATCCCTCATTTCAAAATTATAATATATGTATTTATCATATAGGATGCTAGCACGAATAACAATAAATCAATGAAAAAGCTGTCCCATAAAAGGCAGGGACAGCTTTTCAAGAACAAAATCATTTAACCGATGCTGCTTCGATCTCATCCGTCAATTCTACAAGCTGATCGATCAATTCGCCGATATAGGCGATTGTATCTTTCAACGGTTGTTCCGTCGTAATATCGACACCCGCCATCTTCGAAAGTTCAGCAGGAGTTTTTGTTCCGCCCGCTTGCAGTACTTTCAACCAATCGTCAACAGCTGGTTGGCCTTCTGCAAGGATACGCTTTGATACTTGAGTTGAAATTGTCAAACCGGCACTGTATGTGTATGGATACAAGCCCATATAGTAATGCGGCTGGCGCATCCATGTCAATTCCGCACCTTCGTTGATTTGCACGTCTCCGCCCCAGAACTCTTCCAAGACACCACGCTTCAAGCTATTCAATACATTGGCATTCACGCTGCCACCTGCATCAACGCGCTCATATACTTTGCGTTGGTACGCCGCTTCTAGTAAATGTGTAACGAAGTTATGATAATAGGTCCGAGCCACGATAGACGAAATGACCCAGCGTTTGAATTTCGGATCATCCGAATTGGAAAGCAGATGATTCGCCATAAGCATCTCGTTCATCGTTGACGGTGCTTCAATGAAATACATGGAAGGCCGTGAATTGAACATATTCTGGTGCTGATGTGCGTTATAGAAATGTCCGGCATGTCCAAGCTCATGCGCCAGAACGAAGACATCTTCCATACTGCCTGTCCAAGAAATCAAAATATAAGGGTGTACGCCATAAGGGCTTGAACAGAATGCACCTGTCGATTTCCCGACGTTTTGAGCAAAATCTGTCCAACGCTCTTTATATGAACGGTCAACCATATTGATATAATCTTCACCCATAATTGCAAGTGCGTCATTGATATATTTCTTTGATTCTTCAATTGTGATTTTTGGTTCGTAATTTGGATCCAATGGAATTTTTAAATCCGAGAATGTCATCTCGTCCAGTCCATGCACTTTTTGAAGGAGTTTCGCATATTTGCGCATATGCGGTGCGAGTCCTTCCATGATCAAATCGATTTGACGATCATACATGGAGCGGTCAACTTCCTGATTGAATAGAAGATATTCGATTACATTTTCATATCCCCGTAGATCGGATGTTGTTTTCTCCTTTTGCAAATGAGTGTCGTATGCTTTCGCAGTTGTATGCTGATAGTCTCTTAACTTAGCATGAAAAGCATCATAAGCGGCTCTTCTTTTTTTAGTGTCCGTTTCGGATTCCCATCCGCCTTCAAAAGTTGTATAGCTTAGAGGGAACTTTTCGCCATCGACTTCAAATTCACCGAAGTTCATATCGACTAATTTCGTCGTATTGTATAACCCGTATGGTGCGTTTAATACGGAAGAGAAAGCTGCCAATGTCTTTTCCACTTCAGGATGAAGTTTATGTGGTTTTTGGCGAATCAATTCTTTTAGATAGTTTTTATATGCCTCGGATTGATTCATCGCTTTTTCCAATAATTCACTGGACACTTCGGAAAGCTCACTCGTAAAGAATGAAAGCTGGCTGCCAAGCTTGGAACCGATGGAACCATATTTGCTGGAGCGCATTTGGGATTCGTCATTCGTTTGGTCTTCGCTTAGTTTCAAGCTTTGGTAAGTCCCGATTGGCGTCATTTTACCCATGATTGATGCATAGCCATCCAAAGCTTCAATGATTGTCTTTTCATCAGTAATGTTACCTTTAAACCGTTCTTCAAAGGCAGCGACTTCACTTTCGAGTTGTTCGATGGCAGCATTGTAGTCATCTTCAGTTTTAAAAAGGTCTTCCAAATTCCAAGTTTCTTCAACTTTAACTTCTGAACGTGGTGGTAAGCTTTTAACCAATTTTCATCTCTCCCTTTTATTACGGATGTCGAACTAATGATAGTATATAGTAAAATGATAGAAAAGTAAAAATGAATTGTCTCTTTTGATTTTATTGCCCCTTTGGCAACTTCTCTATTTCATCTGCGACAATAAAAGCGAGGTCTTCATTCCCGAAAAGTTGAAGGACGTCTAGCATCGTTTCATTATCGATAAATAATTCTTCAAATCCGTCATCACTGTCAATCACTTCCTTCAGCGCTGCGTTTTCAATCTGTTCGGGATAGGCTTTTTTATAGAGCATTTGTGGATCTAATTCATGATTCGCGCACCATTGTACAAATAGGCGGATCATGAGTGTTTCGTCTTCTTTGTATTTTTGAATAATTTGTTCGTCAATATTTTTGAATTCCATTGTTTGTCCCTCCATAGATAAGCTATGATTCTAAGTATAAACGATTAGGGGGATTTCTATCATGAATCGTGTTGATGTTGTGTATGCAGTCATTTTAAAAGAAGGAAAAGTTCTGATGGTGAAGAATAAGAAATATAATAATTGGACGTTGCCGGGAGGGGGAGTGGAGAAAGAGGAAACGTTGGAGCAGGCTGCAATCCGTGAAGTATGGGAAGAGACTGGACTGACGGTTGAAATTGGGAAGTTGCTTGCGGTGAATGAGACATTTAGGCAAAAGGAAAATAATCATGTATTGTTTTTCACATTCAGTACAGAAGTAATAGATGGAGAAGTTGCCATTCAAGATAAAGATGGGATTTTAGATGTTCAGTGGAAGGATATTGATGAAGCGAATGAAGAGCTGCCTTATTATGCAGGCGGGATTGAGAAGCTTCTTGAAGAGTCAATACCGTATGTCTATCAGGGAGTTCAGGATTGAGGAATATTTAATTAATATTAAATAAGGGGAAATGACGCATGGGGTATATTGAAGATATTAGAGAAGTGGTCGGGAATCAACCTCTGTTGCTTACCGGTGTTGGGGTAGGTGTGTTTAATGAGAAAGGTGAAATTCTATTGCAGCAAAATGTAGACGGACGTTGGGGAATCCCGGGCGGCTTCATGGAACTTGGTGAATCTGCTGAGGAAGCCGGTCGAAGAGAAGTGCTGGAAGAGACCGGGATTGAGATCGGAAAAGTGGATCTTGTAACAGTTGTTTCGGGCGAACATACACATACCGTATTGAAAAATGGGCATGAGTATTATTCCGTTACGATTGTATTTGTTTCGCAAGACATTCGTGGGGGGGAAATAAAGGCGGACGGCATTGAGACATTAGAAGCCGGTTTCTTTAATTTGCAGCAATTGCCGGAGAACTTGAATCCAATGATTAAATCTATGATTCTTCAATATGTAGCAACGGTGAAATAAATCAAAATGATAGCCTTTGCGATAAGGGAGGCAGGCTGCATATGCCTGCATAGCTTATCGCAAAGGCTAGTCGTAGTTTGTTGCTTTACAATTTGAAGTGTTTTACGATTTATTACTGACGAAAAAACGAACGATCCAATCGACATCGAGTGGTCCATCAACAATTTCATAATAGAGAAGCGAATTTTGGATAATAAGGTTTTCAGCTACAATTATCGTTATACTATTCTCTTTCGCATCTCTTAAAACGATGGATAACTCATCGATATCATCATCCGGATTTATTTCTTCGGGCTTCAATTTTTTAACATGGTAGTTTTGCAGGAATTGAAGCAACTCATCGACTTTAACTTGGTCATCCACGACCCATGTTTCAAAGGGATTCCCGTGCATGGGCGGTTTATTAAAAGTGAGCGAATCGAATTCGGTATTTATGGATTCGAATAATTCATGAAAACTCTTTTCGTTATAATCGTTGATGGCCTCGAGCATTGCATATGTTCCTCCGATAAGTAGCGCAATGAGCAAGACGGCTCGCATTTTCATTTTCAATTCCTCCTGTCATTGTTTGTATAGTATACGCTCGTATCGCGCACGTGGAATAGTACTCATGCTATGTTTCAAGTAAAAGAAAAATTAACAAATAGACAATTAATGATATACTAGTATTCAATCTTTACAGAATTTATGGGAGGTAATGGAATGACTAAAATTGAGAATGCAATTCAAGATGGATATGCCGATGATTTTGCGTGGTGTTATGGATGTGGACGATTGAATGAGGACGGGCATCATTTCCGTACGGGTTGGGATGGTGAGAAAACGGTCACCTATTATGAGCCATCGGAGAAGCATACAGCAATTCCAGGTTTTGTGTATGGGGGAGTTATCGCCTCTTTAGTCGATTGTCACGGAACGGGTTCGTGTGCATTGGCACTCTATCGGAAAAATGGACATGAGCCTGGCGATGAAGCTGAAGTTCCACGTTTTGTAACCGCTTCCTTGAACGTGAATTATTTGAAACCTACACCACAAGGGATCGTGTTGAAGGCTGTAGGGACGGTTGAAGAGATTCATCCAAAGAAATGGAAAGTGGCTGTGGAAGTGTTTGCAGGTGAAGAGCTTTGTGCCACGGGTGAAGTTGTTGGAGTTGTTATGCCATCGACATTCATTACGAAATAAAAGAAGTTGGCGAAACCTTTTGAAAAAGTCTTCGTACTAGTTAGTTGAAAGACGAAAGGAAAGGTGAAAATAAATGGAAGGAATTATAATTGTCGCCATCGTCATGTGTGTGCCTATCACTGCTATCATTACAGATTATAAGCGAAAAACGATGAGGTTTAAGGCAGATATGGTTCGTGAAGAAATAGAACTAGAGAAATTGAAGCAGCAGAACTTCATTATTGAGACTGAAAAAATGAAACTTGAATTGGAACAGATGAAACTCGATTACAGTTCCAGCAAGAACGATATTATGAAGGCCTGACTAAAGAAATCGATAATAAATGAAAAGGGTGGGGCCCAATGGTAATGTTATATGTAACAGGAATTGTCGCCATCGTCATGTGTGTGCCAATTACTGCAATTATTACAGATTATAAGCGGAAAACAATGAAGTTCAAAGCTGAAATGGTTCGGGAAGAGATCGAACTGGAAAAATTAAAGCAGCAGAATTTTATTATCGAAACCGAAAAAATGAAGCTGGAGCTCGAACAAATGAAGCTCGATTATACATCTGGTAAAAATGATTTAATGAAAATCTGATGAAAGCGTGGGTTGAGAATGTCTGATAATAATTCAATGCCTCCCTATAACGATTTGATCGGTGATATGTTGAAGAATAAGAAGGAAGAAGGCGGAATGGAAAATCTGAAAGGGTTCGGGAAACCGTTACCGAAGGAATACTTTTCAGGTGACACCTTCCAGCACTTCCAGCGAATTGCGAAAGACGCGGGATATAAGCCACATTGGTTGAAGTTACAACATGAAATCTTTGCGTTAGTACAGAAAATCGATGAGGATTCATTGAATGAAGAACGAGCAGAGCTGGAAAAACGGGTTGAAACGGTGAACGAGAAAATCGCGGAGCATAATAAACATTGTCCGCCACCGATGTTAAAAGGGCGTATCTCGCTTGAGACACTGGATCGGGCGAAGGAAATTTGGAAATAGAAAGGGGGGATTGGCGATCAGGCAATTAAGCTGGATAATCGTCTTTTCCCTTTTTCTTTTTACAGGATGTTCTCAACTGAATGATGGAGAGGAGCGTAATGAAATTCCAGACTTTAGTGAGAGGCATCCAGTGATTGAACCGCTGGAAATCACTTTTTCGAAGGTGGATCTCTTAATGGAAGAAATGTCCGTAGAGGAAAAGGTAGGGCAGTTATTGGTCGTTGGGATGAAAGGGAAGACGTTTAATCATGAAGTTGATCGGCTTATCCGACAATATCATGTAGGTGGACTCATACTACTGGGCAAAAATGTCTCTACTCCTACCGGCATTTTGGATCTGTTGAATGAAAGTAAGAAGGCGAATGCTGACAATGAAATCCCGTTATTTCTTTCTGTAGATGAAGAAGGCGGCCGTGTATCCCGTTTGCCGGCCAGTATGAAGAAATTGCCCCCAGCTGCTTCAATTGGCAAAAAGAATGATGAAGAATTTGCTTATGCTACTGGGGCATATCTTGCTGAGGTGCTTCAGTCACTCGGCTATAATATGAACTTTGCTCCGGTATTGGATGTCCATAGCAATCCCAAAAATCCAGTGATCGGGGACCGTTCTTTTTCGTCAGACCCGCAAGAAGTTGCTTCGATAGGCATGTCAGTTATGAAAGGAATGAGAGATAACGGAATCATATCCGTCGTCAAGCATTTCCCTGGGCACGGGGATACACATATCGACTCCCATAAATCATTGCCGATTATTAATAAGAGCTTACAAGAGCTTCAACAAACTGAGCTAATCCCTTTTCAGCGGGCAATTGACGAACAAGTAGAGATGATCATGGTGGCGCATATTATGTTTCCGGAATTGGAAGAGGTATATCCTTCATCTTTATCAAAGAAAATCATTACGGGTCTTTTGCGGGATGAAATGCATTACGATGGCGTCATCATTACGGACGATTTGACGATGGGGGCAATCGTCAATGATTATACTGTACCGCAAGCTGCTCTCCAATCTTTTATGGCGGGCAGTGACTTGCTGCTGATCGCTGGAGATTATCAAAATCAGGTCGATACTTTGGATGCATTGATAGCTGCTGTAAAATCAGGGGCCATTACTGAAAAAAGACTTGATGAAAGTGTGAGACGTATTTTGGAGCTGAAGTACCGCTATAAGTTGGATGATCCTATTCAACAAGAGATTGATGTGGAAAATAGTAATCAGAAATACAAAGAACTATATAAAACAAACTAAAGAAACAAACAGTTGCTTTCCGTTCCAGGCGGACGCTTTCCGCGGGCATGGCTTCAGCCTCCTCACTTCGCTTCGCTGCGTTGCGGGGTCTTCAGCTCATGCTATTCCCGCAGGAGTCGCCGCCTGTAACGAAAAGCAACAGAAAATACCAGGCACAATTCATATTTTTGCTCTATATAATGAGAAGAAAAACGAAACCTCCGATAGTTTCATCCGTATAAAGTAGTATAGAAGTCGAATTTAAGGAGGTTTTATTCATGGAGAATACCGGGTTGAAAGTGTTGGTCCACGCAAGTGCGTTTTTTGCTCCTTTCTTGGTCCCATTTGTACTTTACTTAGTTGTAGATGATTCGGAGATAAAGAGATTGTCCATCCAAGCGCTCCTGTTTCAATTGGTGATGGGTGCATTGATTTTCATATCGGTGATTTTGATTTTCTTCTTAATCGGTATCCCAATGATTATTGTATTCGGATTGATGACGATCATCGTTCCGATTATTGGAATTGTGAAGTCATTGCAAGGTGAGACATATAATTATCCAATTGTCGGCAGATGGTTCTGATCGATACGGCTCTCTTTTTGCGAAAGCGAAAAGGGGGCTGTTTTTGAATTGTTCGAATTCACTCATGTAACCCCTACTAAATGTATATGTTGGTATAAGCAGCTATTTTGTTTGATCAACAATTAAAAGAAAGGGGAGAGGTATGAAGATCAAATTCAATCTTGTCACGCAGATTTTTATCGCCTTCGTGTTGGCAGTCATTTTGGGAAGTGTGTTTGGAAGCTCTATCGATTTTCTGAAGCCGTTCGGGGATTTGTTTTTAAGGCTTATTAAATTCATCATAGCCCCGCTGATTCTTTCGACATTGGTAGTCGGTGTTGCAAGTACGTCCGATCCGAAGCAGTTAGGGAGGATTGGATTCAAAACGGTCTCTTATTATTTGGCGACAACCGCAATCGCAATTGTCATTGGACTAACGGTGGCATTTATCATTTCACCAGGAAAAGGCGTTTCGGTTTCAACCGATGGATTGGTAGCGCCGGAAGCAGCGACACAGGAACCACAAAGTGCCATCACGACTTTATTGAACATCGTTCCAGAAAATCCGTTCACAGCTTTATCATCTGGAAACGTTTTGCAAATCATTTTCTTCGCGTTATTCATTGGTCTCGCGATAACCTTGGTCGGTGAAAAAGCGCGTCCTGTCTATACGTTCTTTGAAGGATTTGCTGAAGTGATGTACAAGATAACAGGGATTGTCATGAAAGTGGCGCCCATCGGTGTTTTAGGTTTACTTGCACCAGTTGTCGGCCAATATGGACTATCCGTTCTTCTGCCGCTTGTAAAAGTGATATTGGCGGTTTATATCGCTTGTATTCTTCACGCTCTCATTGTGTATGCATCTGCGGTGAAGACGTTTGCCGGTATGAGTCCTAAAACCTTTTTCAAAGGGATATCCCCGGCGGCGCTTGTCGCTTATAGTACAGCGAGTAGTTCGGGTACATTACCAGTGACGATTAAAAATACAAATGAAAACTTAGGCGTCCCTAATAAGATATCGAGCTTTGTCCTTCCGTTGGGTGCAACTGTCAACATGGATGGAACTGCGATTTATCAGGGGGTTGCCGTTATATTCATCGCACAATTCTATAGTTTGGAATTGTCGTTTATGCAATTGTTGACAGTCGTGCTCATTACAATTTTAGCATCGATTGGAACAGCTGGAGTTCCGGGCGCGGGAATGGTGATGTTGGCAATGGTATTGACATCTGTCAATATGCCGCTTGAAGGAATTGCTTTAATTGCCGGTATCGACAGAGTTCTGGACATGATGCGAACATCCGTCAATGTCGTAGGGGATGCATCCGCAGCTGTCGTCGTCGCGGGGACGGAAAAGGAAAGAGTGGACTGAAAAAATTGGTGCCTGCCACTGAAACAATGTTGAATTGTTTCGTGGCAGGCACCATTATTTCCGTGGTGGTCAATTAGCGGTTTAGTCGTTGTTCGACGTCATTCACGACATCTTGAACCGACATTCCTTGGATACCGACTACAGGAAAGTCGAATTGATCGACATTCACGTCACTGATAGCTCGAACAACACCGATGTCATATCCATTCAAGTTCTCATCGCTTTCAAACATCTTCACTTCATGCCCTTTTTCTTCCAATGCCATCTTCACATCGTCAAAAGGGTTTTCGACAGCGATTCTAGCCATCTGTATCACCTCCGATTTCTGTAAGTTGATGCCATTTTTTGTTTTCCCGGAATATACAAGTATAAACACGAAACGTTGGATTACTATCCTTTCAGTTTCTTAAAACCTGTAAAGGCGTCGATCGTGACGGATATGATGGAGGCTAGTCCGATTCCCATGATGATCAGATAGGAATGAGTGGAAATATCATCAGGTGATCTTTGGAAAACCTGAGCAAGGAGACTGGCAAGATAAGGTTGGACGAGTTTAGGATTTAGCAGTAAAACAATTATTAGAACTGTCCAGAACAAGTTGATGATGAGATTTCCGAGGGCAAGCTTTGTTGTCCACTTAGGCGCAAGCGATTTGTATGAAGCGAGGACAATTTCGAAAGTCAACAACAAAAGTGTCACTGGAAACAGGGCCGTCACAGGAATATTGGCTGGTAGCGCCATCTAGACGTCAATCCTTTCGAGTATTTACAATGTAATCTACCCGCAATTCCAGGATTTTAACACGGACTGATTGAAAACAGATTATTAAGGAATATAGCCAATCCCGCTCTAGATTCATGTATACTGTACATATTGTCAAATTTTATTAAAAGGCGTGGGATTTCTATGACATCAATTAAACAGACACAAAACCCCGCAAATCCAGTGTATTCGATTATGTTTGCGATCGGAGCTTGCCATTTGTTGAATGATACCCTTCAAGCGGTTATACCGGCGATGTTTCCCATATTGGAGCAGGAAAGGGGATTAAGTTTTACGCAACTCGGATTCATAGCATTCTCATTGAACATTGTTGCTTCTTTTCTTCAGCCGGTTGTCGGTTATTTCAGTGATAGAAAACCGATGCCTTATGCGCTGCCAATCGGAATGACATTTTCCCTCATCGGCATGGCAGGTTTAGCTATTGCGCCAAGCTATTGGCTAATCTTGTTATCGGTTATCATATTAGGGCTTGGATCAGCGGTTTTCCATCCGGAAGGTTCACGTGTTTCTTTCCTTGCAGCCGGATCGAAAAGAGGGCTTTCACAATCAATCTATCAAGTCGGCGGGAACTCGGGACAAGCATTGGCGCCTTTAATAAGTGCGTTTGTATTAGTTCCGCTCGGCCAGAAAGGCGCGGCTGTTTTTATCGTCGTAGCTGCTCTTGGAATCATAATTTTATCGAGAATTTCCGCTTGGTATAAAAGGCAATTGGAATTGGAGAAAAAGAACAACCGGAAAAAAGTATTGCTTTCCTCCATCGGCGACTTAACGAAAAAACAAATTGGCATTGCGTTGACGTTGTTGTTAATCATTATTTTTGCCAGATCATTTTATGTAACGAATGTAACTAGCTTTTATATTTTTTATTTAATGGATGAATATGGGTTGAGGATTGGACAAGGGCAAATGTATATCTTCCTCTTTATGGCGCTTGGTGCTGCCGGAACATTTTTCGGAGGGCCGATGGCAGATCGGATTGGTCGAAAAAATGTTATTATGCTGTCGCTGTTAGTACCATTGCCGCTCTGCCTTTTGCTTCCGCATATGCCGTTATGGGCAGTGGGCATATTATTGGTCTTCATCGGATTTTTCATCATGCTTAGCTTTTCGGTGACAGTCATCTATGCTCAGGAACTCGTTCCTAGTAAAATCGGAACAATGGCAGGTCTTACAGTTGGACTGGCATTTGGAATGGGTGCTATCGGGGCTGTCGTGATAGGCTCATTGATGGATGTGATCGGCATCTTCCCAACGATGGTCATCGCTTCATTCTTGCCGTTTATTGGCCTTGCAGGGCTGGCTTTGCCAAAAGATCAAAAGATAACAACCGCTGAAAATTAATGAAAGCCGCAAACCGTTGCGAATGACGGTGGCGGCTTTTTATTCCTTTACAAGCTTCGTGAGTCGAAGTATACTATATTAGTTACCTAAGTAATCATTACCTAAGTAAATAAAGAGGTGCAAAAAATGAATCCTATTATTCATGAGCTGTTCCAGAAATCACGCCTTTTGAGCAAGGAGCTAAATCAAGCATTAAAAAAGCATGATTTATTCGCAGCTCAGTGGACTGTTATTTACTGTATTTTTCAACATGGAGAAATGACGCTGACACAGATTTGGAAGTACTTGAATGTGGAGGCGCCGACAATTACACGGACCGTCAATCGGTTGGAACAGATGGGTTGGTTAGAGACGCGCGAAGGAAAGGACCGTCGGGAAAAAAATGTTCGATTGACAGAAAGAGCAATAGTAGAGCTTGCTGAAATTAGTCAAACGATTATTCAGTTTGAAGATAATGCATTGAAGAATCTTACCGAAGAGGAAGAGAAGCTTCTAATGAACTTGTTGAAAAAAATATAATAAGAAGGGGAGTCATCCATTGAATCATAAAGAACCAATCTGGACAAAGTCGTTTATTAGTCTGTTTTTTACGAACTTGTCCGTTTTCATAGTCTTTTATGGCTTAGTATCTACGCTGCCGCTCTATGCAAAAGATGCTCTTAGCCGAACGGATGAAGAAGCTGGTCTATTGATGACCATTTTTTTATTGTCCGCCATTATTGTCCGGCCGTTTACTGGGAAGTTGCTTGATCTTGCAGGCAAAAGAAAAATGCTATGGATCAGCTTATTCTTCTACCTCATCTGTACGATCCTCTATTATTTCATCACACCTTTCGAAGGTTTGCTTGCGCTACGCTTTTTCCAAGGTGTTTGGTTCAGTATTGTGACGACTGCAGCAGGATCGCTTGCGGCTGACATCGTTCCAGTGACAAGACGCGGTGCCGGCCTTGGCTATTTTGTGATGTCTACCAATTTGGCTGTCGTAATAGGACCTTTTGTAGCTTTATTCATCATTCAATCATACTCCTATGATGCTTTGTTTATCATGATGAGTGTGCTTATCATCATTGGGGCTTTAGTTGCTGTTCTCATTCCGGATGTGAAAGTGGAAGGGGCTGCTGTGCAATCAAAACTTTTTACTTGGAATGATTTATTCGAAAAAAAAGCGATGCCCATCGCATTGTTAGCAAGTCTTATCGCGTTCTCATATGCGAGTGTCCTTTCCTATCTGTCGATTTATGCGCAGGAGAAAGGATTGCTTCCACTTGCAAGCTTCTTTTTCGTTGTATTCGCTGCTGTTATGCTCATTAGTCGACCTTTTACAGGCAAGATTTTTGATGAAAAAGGTCCTGCATTTATATTGATTCCTGGATTTGTATTGTTTTTCTTAGGGCTGCTCATACTTGCCTTTATGAATTCCGGAGGATTATTCCTTCTTGCTGGTGCATGTGTTGGTCTAGGTTATGGTGCACTTGTCCCAAGTTTGCAGACACTTGCCATCCAGTCAACATCACATAATCGAAGCGGATATGCGACAGCGACATTTTTCACGTTGTTTGATACTGGACTTGCTATCGGCTCGTTTGTGCTCGGCATTGTCGCAGTTCAACTAGGGTATCGAAATGTTTATCTGCTTTCGAGTCTGCTTGTGCTTGCGGTACTTGCATTTTACTTAGTGACTGTGAGAAAACGTCGTCAAGCTTAATCATATCGACTTCCAAGTTAATTTGCTGATCAACGTTACCTTATAGGAGTTTTAGGGTATAGGATTAGTATCTAACTAAATGGGAGTCGATTTTGTTTTGGACAGAAAGTTTTGGAAAAACCCGGTGTTTTCGATATCGGCCGTCATTATTTTTATTCTTGTAATCATAGGAGCAGTCATTCCGAAGCCTTTTGGAAAGGTATCGGGGCACTTATATGACTTTACAACAACAAAGTTCGGTTGGTTTTATTTGTTAACGGTATTCATTATCGTCATATTTCTAGTCGGTTTGGCTATAAGTAAATTTGGAGCAATTCGTTTAGGAGGGGATGAGGAGAGGCCGGATTATCCATTCTTCACTTGGATTGGAATGCTGTTTTCAGCAGGATTCGGTGTCGGCCTAGTATTTTGGGGAGTTGCGGAACCGATGAGCCATTATTTCATCTCTCCTCTTAAAGGCGTGGAGCCGCAATCACAAGAGGCGGCCCGGATTGCGATGGGATATTCATTCTTCCATTGGGGAATTTCGCAATGGGCGATTTTCGGCATTGTAGGTCTCGTGATCGGATTTCTGCAGTTTCGGAAAAAAAAGGATGGGCTTATTTCTACAGCGCTTGAACCATTGGTCGGTTCTAATAAACATCTGAAAACGGGCATTGATTCCTTTGCGGTTATTGCTACCGTAATGGGGATTGCTACTTCGCTAGGCATGGGTGTATTGCAGATGAGCGGTGGTCTGGAGTATGTTTTTCATACAAAAAATAGTTTTTTAATACAGCTCATTATTATCTTCATCGTTTTCGTCGCTTATATGCTTTCTGCATCTTCGGGTTTGAATAAAGGGATTGCATATTTAGGTAACTTCAATTTGGCCATGGCCATTGCATTGCTTTTATTTTTCTTCATAGTCGGGCCGAAAGTGTTCATATTGGAAAGCTTCACATTGGCGATAGGGGATTATATTAATAATTTCATCCGATATAGCTTGCGATTGCAACCGTATCAAGGAGGAACATGGGTTAGGGAATGGACGATTTTCTATTGGGCATGGACGATTGCTTGGTCGCCCTTCGTCGGGGCCTTTGTGGCAAGGGTATCGAAAGGGCGTACGATACGTGAATTCATTGCCGGAGTTATGATTATTCCTCCTGTGTTTGCATGTATGTGGATTGCGACTTTGGGAGGCACGGCCTTGTATAGCGATTTGAACAAGGGGACACAGATTGCGGAAGCGGTCGATGCAGAAGTGACTTCCGCCATTTTTGAAACGCTGAAACATTTGCCGTTTACTGGAATTGTTTCGTTCTTATCGATCATTCTTATTTTCACCTTTCTTATTACTTCGGCAGATTCCGCTACGTATATTTTAGCAAGTATGACGACGAAGGGAAGTTTATTCCCGCCGTTGCTCGTTAAGATGATCTGGGGCTTTTTGATGTCTGCAATTGCTGCGGTTTTGCTATATGCAGGCGGTTTGGAAGCATTGCAATCAGCTTCGCTTGTATCTGCACTTCCATTCACGTTGTTCCTTATTTTGTTAATGTTTTCGTTAGCGAAACTGCTTAGAAAGGAACCGATAACGGTGAGGCCGACTGATATTAGGCGATTCGAGAAGATCGAACAGGAAGTGAAGAAGAAGGAAAGTAGAAGAAAGAAGAAGTGAGGAAAGAAGGAGCTGTCCAGAAAGTCAGTACAAACTGATTTTCTGAACAGCTTTTTTCTTTTATTGCCCCTGGATCAGCAAAAACAGGCATTACGGTCAATTAAACGTCTTTTAATGTCCTGTTCGACAGCTCCTATCTGCTGTTCATGAGTATTTTTAAGTTTCTAGTACAAAATCCTGAACACCTTATTTATACAGCCTTTTCAATGCTTCTTTGAAGGCTGGTTTAATATTCGTTTCCGGTCGGATCGCTTCGGTCATCAATTCCGCTTCCTCCACGTTTTCCGCTTTGCCCAATTCAAGTAAAGTGGCTGCAGCGAGTGTGCCGCCGCGGCCTCTGCCTGTGTTGCAATGGAAGTAGACGTTTTTACCTTCACGATAAGCTTCCATCACTTTATTCACAGCCTCTCGGATCGAATCGTCTTGGGATTCTGCATCGTCCAATAACGGTTGGTGAATACTGATTTCACTTGGCAATTCTCCGTCAACGTCTGCACGCAAGTCATAGATGACGTCAATCTTCTCGTTTGCCATCAACTCTTCAATCGCGTCCACACCTCCGAAAAAGATGCGATCTGTTACTATAGCTTTATACGGTTTGTTTGTCATTATTTTTCTCCTCTTTCTTTCGTTGAAGATGCTCCGCTTTTATTGAGTAAACGGTTTTACCCGGCAATTCAAGGCAGTTCAACTGTCCTCCGTAGACTGCTGCGCCATCGATTCCTATTATTCGATTTTCCCCATAGAAAACAGAGAAGTTCTGCTTGTCCTTATGTAAAACTTTCGTTGGCGTATGGCCAAAAATAACGGTCTTTTCTCCGCAATAACCGTTATGGAATAAATCCCTGATCCAAATGAGTTCATATGGATCTGTCTCGTCAAGTGTTTTCTCTGGATGGACGCCGGCATGGACGAAAATGATGTCATCCGTTTCTATATAATACTCCAGGGTGTCAATGAATTGAAGATGCTCCTCTAACTTTTCAGAGTAGATGATCGGTTTTTCGAATGGCTCATCTTCTTCAATGATAAATTGGTGTTCCGAAAACCCATAGCTTTGCAACGTTTGGCTTCCGCCATTACGGTTTGTCCAGTTTTTCCATGCTCTTTCATCATCTGTCGTCAATGCTTTAACCATCATATCCTCATGATTGCCTTTCAATACGATTGCCCCAGCATCTTTCAACTGGATCACTTTCTCAAGAACCCCTTTGGAATCAGGGCCGCGATCGATATAGTCGCCCAATAGAATTAGTTGGTCTGCTTTCGCATCGTAGTTCGCAGTTTCTAATAGCTTTTCCAATAAACCCAGTTCCCCATGAATGTCACTAATGACCAATGTTCTTTTCAATGGTATCATCCTTTCCATAACGCCTATCATGATTCTATCGCATTTTCATGGTACGATTAACAAAATAGTCTCAAAAGAAAGGGAAGATGTTCATGTGTGGTCGTTTTACCCTATTCGCACCGTATTATGAAATCATGGAACGTTTTGATATTGAAGCCGCTTTTGCAGAAAGTGATTATATTCCCAGCTATAATATTGCACCTTCACAACAAGTCGCGGCTATTATCAATGATGGAAAGAGAAATCGTCTCGGTCATTTACGTTGGGGGCTCATCCCGCCGTGGGCAAAAGATGAGAAAATCGGCTATAAAATGATCAATGCAAGGGCGGAAACTGTAGCAGAAAAACCGAGTTTTCGAAAAGCCTTCAGTAAAAAACGTTGTATCATTCCTGCTGATTCCTTTTATGAATGGCAAAAACAAAACGGTGAAAAGATCCCGATACGAATCAAGTTGAAAAACGATGAATTGTTTGCAATCGCAGGGCTCTGGGAGACTTGGCAATCCCCAGACGGCAAATTACTCCATACATGTACTGCCATTACTACTGAACCGAACGAGCTGATGAAACCAATTCATGATCGAATGCCTGTCATTTTGAAAAGGGAAGATGAGGCGGCTTGGCTAGACCCGTTGAATTCCGATATTCATTTCCTGGGGAATATGCTAAAGCCTTTTGATGAGGCTCAAATGGACGCATATAGTGTCTCTTCGGCTGTTAACTCACCGAAAAATAATGAAGAATCACTTATTCTTCCAGTTTGTTAATTGAAATTTGAAACGAATCTCTTTTGACCGCGTCTACTCTTCAAAGGGGAGGGGTTGGCGTGAGGAAAATAAGATATATATTGCCTGTTGGATTCTTGTTCGTCATGCTTCTATCGTTACAACCGTTAGAAGCTTCAGCTTGTTCATGCGTCATGCCGCCACCGCCTGAGGACGCGCTCAATGAGGCGGATGCAGTTTTCAGCGGGGAAGTTGTTGAAGTTGATGAGAACAGGAAACTCCTTGGAGGTTCCTATGGCAAAACGGTCCAATTTAATGTGGATGAAACTTGGAAGGGAATAGATGAATCTGAAATTGCCATTACAACGGGGTTAAGCGGTGGTGATTGTGGAATTTCTTTTGAAAAGGGACAAAAATACTTGGTGTATGCATCGGCAAGTAATATGTATGTAGCTGGCACTCTTTCCACGACGATTTGTCACAGAACAACTGAACTTGCCAATGCGGCAGCAGATTTGAATGCATTGGGAGAAGGCGAGGAAATCAAGCAGCTGGATGAAAAAATTGATGAATCTACCAATTTTCCATGGTGGGCGTTCGCCATTTTCAATCTTGGATTAATCGCTATATTTATTGGTTTCCGAGTTAAGTCACTAATAAAGGCGCGCAGCTAAATTCATAACGGGTTCGACCTGTGGGAAGAAAAAATTAAAAGGGACAAAAAACGATTCCACATGCATCACAACATGTGGAATCGCTTTCAATCATCAATTCGATTTTAAATCTTCAATTGAATCGACGCCCTCCATATAGGTTGGCACTGCCAAACCTTGCTTGACGCCTACCATACTTACACCGATATCTTCAAATTCGCCTTCGAACTTCTCAACATATGTTTTATGCGTGTTTGGCAACCAAGCGGCAAATGTTGCATCTGCACTTCCGTCAGCAACAGCTGAAAACATAGGACCTGGTTCTACCATTGATAACTGGACATCATAGCCCATATCTTCGAGAACGATTTTCATCATGTTATGGCTTGCCAATTCACTATCCCATGGCGCATACACAAGTTTGATCGTCTCACCGTTCACTTTAGCGACACCGTCTGTCCATTCGGATACTTTATCTTGATTATCATCAACCCAAGTACGTGCAGCCACTTCAGGTTTTTCGCCATCTTCAATCGCAATCATAATTTCCGCCATATCATCCATATCCCATGAAAAACGTTGGAAAATCGTGTAGGCTTCAGGGAAATCTTCCTTGAACCCTGTACGTCCTAGCGTATGGATTTCCTCGGCATCCCCATAAATCAGTTGAGGATCATCTAAATATTTCAAGTCGAATTTTGAAAACTTCCAGTGCGGACTCCACGCTGTTATGATAATCGGTTCTTCTTTATCATAAGCCCTTTTTAAAGCGGCCGTCATCGCGGCACCGGAGCCTGAAGTGACGTTCCAATCTGGCAGATCATATTCTTCAAGAACTTTTGCTGTCAGCTCCATATGTCCAGATCCAGGGTCAATCCCTGTAATTGTATAGTCGACTGATTCACCAACGTTTCCAGTTGTTCCGGATATTTTCTCATCATCATTTTTTGCATCAGCATTTCCACACGCAGCAAGCCCAATTGCTAACACTGCGGTCATTCCAATTCCAGTTGCTTTTTTAAAAAGTCTCAAGTTCTTTATTCCTCCTCAGTTTATCCGATAACTCGGATTGAAAACGATTCGGGTATAAATAAGCATGATGGGAAGTCGGATGGATTTCCAGAAGAGAGGGGCGTCATGCCCTTCATTTAAGAAGAATGAAAAAGGGAGCAATCCTTTATCGCGTGATCGGATAAGGAACTTGCTGTAAAAGGGGGAGTTACCTAGAAAACAAAATTTTTACGATGCCTATACAAGTTGCTAAACATTCCCTTTATAGTTAAAAACGATAGCTTCTCCCATACCGAGCGGTTTGCACTGCTTATGGATCTAGCCTCGATCGACAATAACCCCCTTCCGTTTTAATAAATTCACAAGACCACAAACTATCAAATATAAATTCCCTAATGATCTGGACTGTTCGCCATCAGCCATTCATTACCCGACAACTAGCTTACCATACTTTTCATCTCTTTTATTTTCAGGTATTCAGATAAAAGATGATTCATGATCCTTTATGCCTATCTGTTAGAAGAGAAAATTTGCAGATAGATAGCGGGAAGGAGCCCGATTACTAGGGCAATCCTGCGGTATCGTAAATGCGGTGATTTTTTTGATTAAATCAATCAGCTTCGAAATTCAAAAAATATGAAATTGGGTGTAAGGTCCCCTTCATGCTCTCTATATTGTTCAAGGTTGAAATTACTTGTACAATGAATAACAATTCATATTGCTTACAAGAAAGGGGGTTTCCTAGATGTCTGGGCAAAAGGATACTAAAACGTCAAGAAAAAATGTACTCATTGTGGCATTAATATCGGTATCTTTTTAGTTAAATCCTTTGTCTGGGATGAATACATAGTAAATTCTACTGCCGATGCAGCGCTAGAAGATGTAAAAGGGGAGCCGGGCGTCGGATATGTCATAAGCAAGAACCAAAAAGTAGCCATAAAACCATATAAAGAAGGGTACAAAGTATATGCTGTTTCCAAAGGATTTTGGAGCTGGTCGGTCACAGACGAGCTGTTTATTACGAATGAAGACAGGGCCTTTGAGATAACGGAAGAGATCTTGCAATTTAAAGGAAATAAAAGAGTATATTTAACTTTCATCATGGACAAGGAGAAATCCTTCGATAGGATCACTGCCCAATCTCCGACCGTTGGAGCTATAAACTTTAATCGACTTGTATCGGATAATGGGTTTCTATACTACCAATATAGCGAAGACCCATTTGAGGATGTGACATACGAAGGGATTGGTTTTAATGGGAAGGTGGAGAAGTTGAAGTAGGAAGGGTATGATAAATTAATAGATATATTGCGACATAAGGAGGCAGCTTACCGTGCTCTTCATTTTCATTGCAATCGCCGTCCTTCTGGTGATTACAGCTGTACTAGTAATTATGAAAAAATATAAAAAAGAATTGATCGCCCAGAATTGGTATGATGAGTTCCAATATGAATTCCAATCAGTCGACTGCCCACATGCATTGCATTTCAAATTGGCAGAGACTGATTGGAAGTTTGCCTTTACGCCGAAAAAAGAGAAAAACTTCACAGTGAGGGCAGGTCCTTTCGCAAAAACAACCCATCAAGTCCACTATCGATTTTATTGCAAGGAATGCGAACGGAAGTGTTGGTTTGAGCAGACAAATTCCGTGCAGGATCATAAAGGGCTTTTCACGTTGCGTCTTAAGTATTTAGTAATCGGCTTCGCGACAATCATGCTACTGTTCATCATCTCCATGAACATCATTTTCCGCATCATCTTGTAAGGTAACTGTGTACATTATAACTACATAAGTAAGAAATAAATAGACGGTTAACCGAGCTTCAGCTGGCTAACCGTCTTATATTTATCTACTTGATTGAACTGTCATAAGTGTATGAAACCCCGTCTTTTATTTAAATGA
>NZ_BJYL01000033.1 GCF_007991495.1 Sporosarcina luteola
TGCGTGATCTTCCTTTTCACTTCGCTTGCATAGTAAGTAACGGCCGTCCTTGTATATGGCCGCTTCTGTGTTGACGATAAACATGGTTGATCGCTCCAATCTGTAGTTTTATTGGACTAATAAAAGCAGAGCTCCGATAAAAAAGCCCTGCTTCTCTTCCATTTTCACTTCTTCGTTCAATAAAGTACTTTTATAAAACACTCTTATTCGCCACTGGTAACAGCCATGCCGGCATCCGCTCATACAATCGCCATTCAAAACTAATTGGCTTATTGCCCTCATGTGTCACATAATCGGCAGTCCCTAGGAAAACAAACGGTGAAGTATAGCCATCTTTCTGTTTATGCTCTCGAACAAACAAAGCAATTTTATTTCCGGATTGTCGATGGTTAATGTACCTTTTGCCAGTAGGACTTGTGTCTGATGTCTTATTCTGAGATTGCCAATGAAATAGTCGATCACTTATCGCATAGTCTTCATACTGCGTTGACGGTGAGAAATCCTTGTCCGATTTATTTAATGTGATGAAGAAAATATCCGTTTGTTTATCTTCAAAGTACTTAACTCCTTCTCGAAATGCTGGTTTGACTTCTTCATTGAAATAACCGAAAGCCGCCAGCACTTGATCAGATGTATATTGCGCATGCACGCGAAGCGGAGACGTATAGTCGAATGGCGATGGCTTTTCAACTGAACGGATTTTATCCATGCACACCTCTAACACTTGCTGTATTTCACTTTTATGAACTTCATTTGAAATGATTTTTTGTATACCATCATGCATAGACTTGAAGCCTAAATTTCCTGGAGGCGCGTCGAAGAACGAGTAGTATAACATCCCTACCATCAGATACTGTTCATCATTTTCAATTAAACCGCCTACCAAGTATTTCTGGTAAAATTCGATAAGATCTGCTGAGTCTAGATGAAACAAAGCATGAATTCGCTTAGTTACAACCTCTTCATATTTGCTATCAAAATCAGCTGCTATACCCGCTTCGATTTTAAGCCTCTCAAAGGACCTGTTTTTTCCCTTGCCATAAAATTCAGCCAGCGTAAGATGATGATAATGAAGAAAATTTGATAACGTTAGCTTCTCACCCGTATCTTCTTCAAAATACTTGATCTTCGTAATAAGATTTTGTTTCGTGTTTTTCACTTCTTTTACATTCCGCAATATATATTCCTTCGCTTGCTTCTCCATCTGAATGACGGATCCTTTAGGTAAATGAAAGAACCCATTTTCAATGTAGTGCCGAATGGAATGCTTTGTCCTTCCGACCAGCCCCCTGAACTTCTCTTCGAATGGATAATCTGCGTGAGCTTGTCCTACAAAATCTAGTACAGTTAAACATTCCTTGTCGTCTGATAGACGTAAACCTCGGCCTAATTGCTGTAGAAATACGGTTAGACTTGCAGTCGGTCTAAGGAATAACACAGTATTGACTTCGGGAATATCAATCCCTTCATTGTATAGATCCACAACGAATATGAATTTGATTTCACCACTTACTAATTTTCGCTTTGCTGTATTCCGATCCTCATCTGACGACTCCCCATGCAAAGCGATTGCAGGAATTTTCTTTGAGTTAAAGTATTTAGCCATATATTTTGCGTGTTCAACTGACACACAAAATCCTAAAGCTTTTACCTGATCTAGGGCAGTAACATACTTATTAATACTGCGGATTATAAGATCACTTCGACGGTCATTCGAAGTATAAACATTTGTAAGCTCGTCAGTATCGTAACCTCTTCTTGACCATTTAATTGCCGAGAGATCAACATTATCTGTTACACAAAAATAATGAAACGGACTTAACAATTTCCGATCGATCGCCTCTGTTAATCGCATCTCAGTTGCAATTCGGTCGTCAAAATAACTAAGTACATTTTGATTATCCATTCGTTCTGGGGTAGCTGTTAGACCTAATAGAATGTTCGGCTCATAATACTCCAATAAGGACCGATATGTTGGTGCTGTAGCATGATGAAATTCATCCACAATGATAAAATCATAGAAGTCAGCCGTTGTTTTTTCTATCATCTTTCTACTATTCCAACTTTGGATACTCATAAAAAGTTGGTCGTATGAAGAAGGTTCAAAACGGCCGACAAACATTTCTCCAAAGTTGGCATTCTTTAAAATCGCACGAAAGGTATACATACTTTGCTTAAGTATTTCTTCTCTATGGGCAATAAACAATAATTTCGCATTCGGACTCTGCTGCATGAAACGCTTGAAATCAAAGGCAGAGATGACTGTCTTGCCAACTCCAGTAGCCGCCACGACTAAGTTTTTCATATGCCCATGTACAGTTCGTTCAACTTCCAGTTCGTCTAAAATTTCTTGCTGGTAATGGTACGGCCGAATATCAAGGAAATACTGTTCATTCGTCTCTGCCACTTGTTCTTTCGTTAAGGATTGGCGAACTTTAGACCAGTTTTCTTCGTCACTTGCTGACAGACTTTTAAACTCTTCATCATTCCAATAACCTTCGAAAGTCGCTTCAAACTTCCGTATAATATCAAATGAATCTTTCTCTGTTACTTTTAAGTTCCACTCGAGTCCCGAGGTAAGTGCTGGATTGGAAAGGTTTGAGGAGCCTATATACGCAGTACTAAACCCTGTTTTTCGTTTAAACAAATATGCTTTTGCGTGTAAACGTGTTCTTTCTTTATCCAAAGAAACCCGAATTTCAGTATTAGGGAGCTTACTTAGCTCTTGAAGTGCTTTGTAATCTGTCGCTTCCATGTATGACGTTGTAATAATTCTTAGACAGCCGCCATGTTCAGTGAAATTACGAAGCTCTTCAATAACAATTCGCAAACCAGACCACTTCACAAATGAAACTAGCCATTCAATTTCATCAGAAGTAGCAATTTCCTTTTTTAACTCCTCTAACATATTAGGCTCGGCATGTGATCCGGTGAATAAAGAGCTTTGTGTCAAAGGCGTAACGGGTCGAAGTACTTTTTTCTTTTTTAATGATTGAGCTGTGTTTATCGTTTTATAGATTGATGTAAGTATTTCTGCATGCTCCTCCAATTTAAGTCCCGCAAAATCATTGTCATTTAATTTTTGGTGAAGCACATCAATGATTTCATTACAAATTTGAATTTGTCTAAGGAGTGAATCTTCCTTATCTCCACCGTCTCGAATATGTGATAACGCATTCCTTGTTACAGATGAAATATAACTGGATAAAAGAACCCTTGCCTCTGCTTCGTCTATTCCTTCCTTTCCCACAGCAAATATATCTGGAAGCTCGTCCAATTCAGCTTTAATTTTCTTGTTTATTAATTGTTCATAAATCCCTTCTTGCATTGTTGTATCACCCTTTCGACGGCTGGAATATCTGCTGGTGCCCATTCCAATGTTTTAAGTTCACTGAACGGCACCCATTTTAATTCACTATGTTCCATAGCAATTGGTGTTCCACTATTAATTTTGGCGAAATATGTTTCTAAACGCACTGTAAACTGCTCATATTTATATGACGTATCTTCAACAAATTGACTGATTTTAATATTACAATTAAGTTCCTCTTTTATTTCACGAACTAAAGCAGTCTTTGGTGTTTCACCTGGTTCAATTTTACCGCCAGGAAATTCCCAATAACCTGGCAAGAACATATTCTCCGATCGTCGCGCACAAAGAATATCGCCTTTTTCGTTATGTATAACTGCAGCCGCGACGTGAATGATTTTAGTCATTCGAACTCTCCTCTATTTTAGCTATAGTTCAACCTTAATGTATGTTGTATAATTCTAACTTTCTAAATTGGATACCGTTTCCATTGTAGCATTTTCTCTATTCCAATTGAACGAATTATTGAAATTCAAAATTCAGAGTGTCCACGAGCCTTTGTTAATTATTCCCTAGAATTCTCTACACTTTACAGTATTCATTTCATCACCCAATTCTCCTAATCGAAACCAATATAAATTCAAGTTTTACAAATTTCATATTTGTTTGACAGTTTAATATTTTATTGCTAATATGAAGGCGCATTCAAAATCTATGATTGGGGGAATAGGAATGGCGAAAACAATGTATGCACTTGATTTGAGTAAGCCGATGGAAGAGCAAGCACATCCGGGTCACAATCGGTGGCATCCGGATATTCCTGCTGCTTTTTCTGTAGATCCTGGTACTTCTTTTAGGATGGATTGTAAGGAATGGACGGATGGGCAGATTGAAAATAATGATAGTGCGGAGGATGTTCGGAAAGTGAACCTTTCGCGTGTTCATGTTTTGAGTGGCCCGGTGTATGTGAATGGTGCGGAACCTGGTGATTTGCTTGTTGTCGATATTTTGGATATCGGGTCGCATCAAGGGTATGAATGGGGTTTTAACGGGATTTTTGCGAAAGAAAATGGTGGTAGCTTTTTAGTGGACGAGTTTCCGGAAGCACAAAAGTCGATATGGGATTTCGAGGGTATTTATACGACTTCGCGACATGTACCTGGTGTGAAATTTGCGGGGTTGATTCATCCTGGTTTGATTGGCGTTGCTCCTTCAATGGAACTTTTACAAAAGTGGAATGACCGAGAACAAAAACTGATAGATACGGATCCGAATCGGGTACCTGCGCTTGCGAATGCCCCTACTTCGGAGAGCGTTGTGCTTGGTACTTTATCAGGTGCAGAGTTTGATAGAATCGCTAAGGAAGGTGCTCGGACTGTACCGCCACGGGAGAATGGCGGAAACTGCGATATTAAGAACTTGTCGAAAGGATCGAGAATCTTCTTCCCTACTTTTGTAGAAGGAGCGAAGTTATCGGTCGGCGATCTCCACTTTTCTCAAGGGGACGGGGAAATTACGTTCTGCGGTGGGATTGAGATGTCCGGCTGGATCGAGTTGAAAGTAGACATTATTAAGGGCGGCATGGAAAAATATAAAATTACTGAAAACCCTGTGTTCCAGCCTGGTCCGGTTGAACCGAATTATAGTGATTATCTAGTTTTCCAAGGGATCTCAGTTGATGATCGTAATGGACAACAGACTTATTTGGATGCCAATATTGCTTTCCGCAGGGCATGCTTGAATGCTATTGAATATTTGAAGACGCTTGGGTATACGGGCGAACAGGCGTATATGCTGTTGAGTACTGCGCCGGTTGAAGGGCGCATCAATGGCATTGTTGATATTCCGAATGCATGCTGTACAATCGCGATTCCTACTCAAATTTTCGATAGAGATATTATGCCGAAATAAGGGGGAATCATTTTGCCTAGTTATACATTCCGTTGCAAAGACTGCGGTGAATTTACGCTGTTCTTCAAATCTATGTCCGGCAATAAAGAGATGGCTGACTGCCCAGACTGCGGCCATGTGTCGACTAGAGTGTTTCTAGCGCCTAATCTTCATTCCCTTTCAAGAGAATTGAGTTCACGCATTGAAAAAGGGATGGAACCGCAGCGCATGACGCGGGAAGAGTTAGGTGCCAAACAGCCAAAGAAAAAGACGAAGGTCAATCGTCCTTGGCAAGTTGGTTAAGTGAATCGGACAAGCTTTTATCCACGTAGGCTCTTTTGGCTTGTGTGGATTTTTTGCATGAAATCGGTATTCGTATATCTCACTCCCGATTGGATAGCCTATATTTAGAAGGGAGTGTTGCATATGATGCCAGAACGTTTGCCGCTTGCAATATTGGATGAGGCGCAGTTGAAGGTGTTGGGTGACTTGGAGGAGGAGCTCGGGGTGACATTGGTCGCTTATGAGAGTTCGATGCATGATGATGCGACAAATCATATTGTTGAATCGGATGTTTGACTGATAAGGGCTATCTACGGATAGTCTTTTTTTGATGGATGGAATTTATTATTCCCAAGTTGAATTTATTACCTGTCGGGTTAATTCTTCCTGTTATGATACGTTTTTCACTTGCCAGCCGGGAATACATGTTCCACAACTCAGATAACAGGTTTATTTTGGGGGTGTCTGCATTTGAGTATTGCGGACAGATTGAGCCAGCTGTGCGGAGTTTTGAGCCACTGTTTACGGACAATAGAGCCAGTGAAGGCGGATGAGAGAGCCACTTGTGTAGTTTTAAAAAGAGGTTTGATCATAAGAAAGTTCCAACCATACCCACATTTTACAATAAGTAATTAGAACCCATTCCAACAAAAGATTGATCAAAATGGGTTCTAATCCAGCAAATTTAAGTTTTGTTTTCTAAAAAAGGAATAATTACTCCGGAAATTCGAATCTCCAACTAAAGCACCCGTTCAATAACTGCCTAGAACTTAAACGACAGTTTCATTATTTTTGTTTTTCACTCAACTCTTTTAATCTCTCATATGCTTGGTCATTCGCTAATAATGGGCTTTCTGATTTGATTGCTGGTAAAATATATTCATTTAGCGATATTCTTTCAAAACTTCTACCGGTTTCAATAACAATTAGCTCTAGTTCGGGAACAACTATAATCCACTGACCACCTGCACCACGTGCTGAGAATAATCGTCCATTTTCACTTTCATTCAAATAAAAATAGTAACCATAATCATAATCATACACATCAAATTCAGTATGTGGATAAAGGGATTCCTTCACCCACTCTTTTGGAACAATTTGTTCCCCATCCCATTTTCCATCATGAAGATAAAGGTAACCAAATCTTGCCATGTCCCGTGGGGTCATCTGGGAATAGGTTCCACCATGTGCTATTCCTTCATTTGTAACATAAAACTCCAAACTATCCATCCCGATTCTATCGAATATCTTTTCTTTGCCATATTCGTTTAATGTCATTCCAGATGCACGTTCAATAATGGCACCTAGAACGTAGGGCGCGCCAGTATCATAGTTCCATTCACCCACTTGTTCCTTAATGATTGGTTGATTTAGATAATATTGAAGTAGACTTTTACTATTGTCCCATACCCTAAAAAGTTGAATTGATGATTCTTCTGAGTCCCATTCCGGCCACTGAATACCAGTTTTCATCAAAAGTAATTGTTCGATCGTCATATTTTCTTTTTCTTCACTCATATTTTCAAACGTCATGTCAGGAAAATAATCAAGTACACGGTCATTAAGATTAATAATTCCTTCATCAATTGCAATTCCAGCTATTGCGGAAGTTAGACTTTTCGTTACAGAATAAGTATTATGCGGATACTTCTCATTGTATGGAGAAGTATATTTCTCTGCGACGATATGCCCATTTCGTATGATGAGTAAACCATGTAATTGTCTCGGGTCATTTTGTTCAATGTATTCAAACAGCTCTACTAACTTTTCACTATCCATTCCTTGTTCCTCCGGTGTTGAAGTCGGCCATTCTTCTGTTGGCCAAACAGTATGGAGTTCAGATAGAATAAGCTCTGATGTTTCTTCTTTTTCTCCCTTTGCCACCCTTTCACTTCCATACCTTTCCAAATAACCGGTAATAATTAAAATAAGAAGAATAACTGCTACAATAATTACTTTAGATTTTCGCATGATCTCCGCTCCTTCGGACTATGAAATGTGCTGTGAGGTCCACTTGGTTGGTACAGAGAGACCAATCCCTCAAGCTGCTTGGTACTACTATTACCTTATAGGGACAATGGAATTGTCCCTTTGTCGAACAAAATGGATAGTAATAGTTATTTTATACGACTTTCATAAATTTTTCAATTATTCTATTTAAATAAGCGAATCAAAGGAAACATGTTAATAGGCAACGCGTTCAGAGAATTCTATTTTACAGGATATAACTTGTATTACTTTGTTCAAAAAAACATCAAAAGAGTATAGTAAAATTGACATCCTCTTACTATAAGCAATACATTTTAAACAGCACCTATCTGTGAATTATTTTACAGAGGGACTGTCCCCTCTTCATCCATAATTTTCTTTTTCTTACCAACTTCGTCTAGGACATGCTGCTTTTAACGAAAGAATGTTATATTATTGGGCAAAAACGTATGTATCGCAACTTAAACGTAGAGAACCATATACTCAATTAAAGAAAATGATTCAAATTATCATTACCGACTTTTTTCTATTGCCGCCCGAAGACATTCATAGTAAATTTCAGTTACTAGATCCTTATAACGGTATGGTTTTCTCCGATCATCTTGAGATTCATGTTGTTCAATTGCCGACAGAACAAGAAAAAGGATTGCAGGAGATGAACGAGCTAGAAAAATGGTTATTATTTTTCAAAGGGATGACGAGAGAAAAAGGAGGAAATTGCGATGGAAAGTTCAGCTATCAAAGAAGCCTTCGATGAAATTCGGAAATTGAGTATGGACCCGGATACCGTACAGCTTGCGATTAATCGGGAAATTGCATTGCGTGACCATATCCAGCGGTTGGAAGACGCCGAAAAGAGAGGGATTGAGCTGGGGAGAGCCCAGGGCAGGGAGCAAGGTAAAGCGGAAGGTAAAGCCCAAGGTAAGGAACAAACAGAAGTTGAAATCGTTCTCCAAATGCATGCAGAATCCTTACCTGTACCATTAATATGTAAGGTTACTAAGCTGTCGGCGGAGAAAGTTCAGCTAATCATTGATTCTAGTACAAATGCGCGTTGAGATTTATCCGTACAAAAACCCCACATTTCATCGTGGGGTTTTGTGTATTAGTTATTCCCGTTCAAGCGGCATGGAACAGCATCTGAACGAGCCGCCGGACTTGATGATTTCGGAGAAGTCGACTTCAATGACTTCGAATCCATTCGCCCGCATGGCTGTGTTCACTTTTTCGTTTTGCGGCAAGCTGAATACTTTGCCGTCGCCTATTGATAATACGTTTGTGCCCATCGTAAATTGCTCTTCCGGAGACACTTCGATGAGTTTATATTGTTGTTCTAGCATTTCTATTATATCTGCAGAGAGAGCTTCTGGGAAGATGAGCCCTACCTCCGGTGACAATATGTTGAATACACAATCCAGGTGTAAGTATTTTTCATTGAACGGCACGCGGATGATGTCGTGTTTCGGTAGATCGCGTTGTAAATTGCGGACCGCCTCGTCGGATGTCCGGCTGCTGATGCCGACGTATACTTTGTTGCGGTCGACAATTACGTCCCCGCCTTCCACTCGGTCGGTCGTCGTCTGGTATGGAATGTCCTCTTCTTCCAGAAATTCCTCAAGTGCTTCCTCTTCACCTTTTCGGATATCGCTCGCCATTTCTGCGACGAATATTTCCTCGCCGACCGTGAAGCCGATGTCGCGTGTGAAAACCTGCTCTGGGAATTGTTCGGATGACGGGAGTTTAATCACTTCTACTCCGTGTTCAATGAGAAGTTTTTCAAATTCCTCATGCTGCTTCATCGCTAATTCCACATTGATGTTCTCTTCTGCGTATTTCTTTTGGGTGTCATTGATAACGTCCTCGATAGCCATGAATTTCGGCTGGCATAGGATGACTCTCTTTAAAGTATCGTATTCCGTATTAACTTTGGTTTTTGATTGATCTTCCACAGGGGAACTCATGCATTCATCCTCCACATCTTTTTTCTCCACCGCTTCTATTCCCTTTTATTATTTAAATAAAACATCAAAAGAATTCCAAATGAAAAAAGGGCCGAATCATCGGACCTTTTTTCATGTTTCATTTCCTAACATTGAATATTAAAATATTTCCCGAAATAAGTCGATTTCCCGGGAAATAGGTCGATTATTTCCCGTTATTTCCTTTGCCGATTCCATAGTAAATGTTCATTTCGTTTTCAGGCACCATGCTGCCGCCGGTTGCCCAGACGAGATGCGTAGCGGATGATGAGTCGGCTTGTGGCATATCATGGCGAATTGTTTGGATAGGTCCCGTCATTCCTGCGAGTGCTGATGGTTCAAGACGGATCTCCTCGGTGTCGGCAATCATGGTAAGCAACTCGAACATCGTTTCATCAGCGATTGTGTAACAACCTTCAAGCAATGGCTCCATCTTCTTACCGACGAATGCGGACGGTGTTCCGACAGCGAGTCCATCTGCAGCGGTTTGATTATCCAAGCCGAAGTCCGCGACAGACACTTTATCGTGCAAGCCCGTCATCATGCCGATTGTCATGCATGGGGAATGTGTCGGTTCCGCGAAGAAACAATGGACATTGTCGCCGAATTGCAGTTTCAGTCCGAATGCGACGCCTCCCGGTCCACCTCCAACGCCGCATGGCAAGTAGACGTATAGTGGATGCTCCTTATTGACCATAATGCCTTGTTCTTTTAGTTGCGAAGCGACTCTTTCGCCAGCTACAGCATACCCAAGGAAAAGGTCGAGCGAGTTTTCATCATCGACGAAGTGGCAGAGCGGATCGGCTTCCGCCTGACGCCTTCCCTCTTCGACCGCTTTGCTGTAGTCGTCTGCATATTCGACGACAGTCACGCCCTTTTCACGAAGAAGCTCTTTTTTCCAGAGTTTTGCGTCAGCGGACATGTGGACGGTGACGTTGAAACCGAGCTTTGCACTCATGATGCCGATGCTCAGGCCAAGATTTCCCGTCGAACCAACTGCGATTTTATGCTTCGCGAATAGATTACGGAATTCCGGCTCAGCAAATTTTGCATAGTCTTCGTCCAGTTTGATAAGCCCATGCTCCAAAGCAAGCGTTTCGGCATGTTTCAACACTTCGTAAATGCCGCCACGCGCTTTAATAGAACCAGAAATCGGAAGTGCATTATCCTGTTTCAAAAGCAGCTCTCCGGGGATATCGCTATTATATTTCGCAGCAAGCGCTTGTTTCATTTTTGGAATAGATATGATTGGCGATTCGATGATGCCGTTCGCGGCAATAGTTTCAGGAAATACTTTTTCTATATAAGATGCGAATCGTTTCAATCGGTCGCTAGCGTCTTTCACGTCCGCTGCCGTAATACCGGATTGAGCAATACCTGAGGCACTGTCGCCATTCGATGGGTTTTGCCATAGGATTTCCCGTTTATCGATAATTTCTTGTAAGAGCGGCATTTTTTCAATCCACTTTGCTTTTTCGCTTTGATTCATTCATATCGACCCCTTGCTGAATTAAGTTGACTCAAGTATAGCATGCAAGAGGTCTTTTATTATTCATTCAATACATACTTGTCGATCAGTTCTCGAGTCAAGTCAAATCTAGGAATTGTATCTTTGCTATCCTCCCCGACCCCAATGACGACGGTGATAATCCGTTTTCCTTCGTAGATGCCAGTGCTCGCAAAGCACGGTCCGGCTTCCTCGGTATAACCCGTCTTTAAGCCTTCCATGCCGGACATCGCCTGTGGCATGCCGGGCAGCATGAGGTTCGTCGTCCATAATCGATTTCCTTCGCTCGTCGTGAAGTCGGTCATACGGGAAAACTCAAGAACTTCAGGGTGCTTTTTGAGAAGCTCCTTTGCAATCGCCGCAACATCACGGGCCGTCGCTTCGTTCGTCTCTGTTTCGTCTAGCCCTGTTGCGTTCACGAACCGGGTGGCTTCAAGACCGAACCGCTTAGCTTGTTTGTTCATCTCTTTGACGAATGCTTCTTCCGATCCACTGACCATTTCTGCGAGCGCCACAGCTGCGTCATTTGCAGAGATGACTGTCATGGCGGTGAACAATTCTTCGACGGTATAGGTTTTATGCTTGTCCATTCCTAGTATGACGGCATGTCTGGATTGATTCAGCGCAGCTTCGGAAGGCTTGTAACTGCTTTCCCAACTGAGGCTGCCATCCGTTATTGCTTCGAGGACGAGGTATTGGGTCATCAGCTTTGACATGCTGGCAATCGGCAGGGCTTCCTTGGCATTTTGTTCGTAAAGGATTTTCCCCGTTTCCGCATCCAGGACAATCGCAGCTTTTGCATCACTGTATAGGGGGTCGGCTTCTGTCCTCGCTTCTTTATCTTTGACGATGAATAAAAAAGCCAATGCAGCGGCAAATATAATTGCAAGAATCTTTTTCATATGGAAAGTCACACCTTTTATTGTAATACTTCTATTGTCTACAACAAAGATGAAGATTCATGCATGGTTTTTATGAAGATTTTCTGAAGAGACCCTTAATCTTATGTGCAACGGGATAGCCGGAAGGTGCACACACCTTCACTAATTGACATGAATATTCTAATACTAACGACGTCAATGATGGTGGTGATTTGCATGGAGAGTGCGGGGATTTTGGCAGGGCCAATAGTACGGCGGGTGGATACGGATTCGGTTGCCGTTTGGGTGGCGACAGACCGTCCTGTTAAGGCGGACGCGGCCATCTATCATCTTGACACGAATTTTCGCTTTGTCACCACTACGAACACAACTACAGTTCAAGCAGGCCATCATTTGTTCATTCACCTTCTACAGGTGATTGGGCGATTTCCAATGGATACACTCCTTGGATATGTCCTGCTTTTTCACGATGGCAAAAACATTTTTAACTTAGTAGATTCCATCGTCTATGATGGGCTTCACTATCCTTTGTTTTTCTTCCCCGCTTATGCAGCTCCAACTTTTCTATATGCTTCGTGTCGGAAATTCCACGGGAAAGGGGATGATGCTCTCATTGCAGGAGATGCACTTAACCAAATAGCGGCCCGCGATCAGGAAACCCGTCCGAGTGCTATTATTTCTTACCGACGATTGGATTTACGCGGATGATGAAGCGGATCCGCTATTTCCAGTCATCAGATTGGTTTCCGAACACTATATTGGTGGTGAGGACCTTAAGCAATTTGATTGGCATCTGCAAGGGCAACCTTTTGCGGATGTAAGAAAGCAAGCGCGTACTGGACGTTTCAAGGTTGGGACAATGAGCCACAACGGTTCGGGGAGGGGTTCCTACAGTCGATGAGCAATCATTTCGACGGGTTCATTGCCAACTCAACTGTGTATAACGTTCGGGCGGTTCTATAAGGAAATTATCATGATACCGAGGTGATCGGCTTTTCAGATGCATAGAGGGGAAGGAGGATGATTCATTTTGAGGATGTAAAGGCTTCGCCGGGAGATTCAGTCGGCGGAGCTTTTTTGCAGGTGACGGCAGTTATGCGGGTTTAGTAGGAATGAAGCCGCCCGGATGGACAGCTTCCGCTTCATTTATAATTTCGTCCGTACATCCCACAGTTCCGGGAAGAATTGGTGATCGAGGACAGATTTCAAATAGTTCACGCCGGACGAGCCGCCAGTTCCTGTTTTGAAACCGATGATCCGCTCCACCGTTTTCATATGCCTAAAGCGCCATTGCTGGTGGCTGTCTTCGATATCGACAAGTTTTTCAGCAAGCTGGTACAAGTCCCAATAACGGTCGACGTCGCGGTATACTTCTAGCCAAGCAGATGCAACGGTCGGATCGCCTTTGTACGTTACGGAAAAATCGCGATTGAGCAATTCCTGGTTTATTGGGAAACCCGCACGTGATAAGGCGCGGATGGCCACGTCATAAATGCCGGGTGCCTCATAGGCCGCCTTTAATTCGCTGGCAAGCTCTGCATCTTTTTCATAGATTTTCAGGATATGCGACTGTTTGTAGCCGAGCGCAAATTCGATGAGCCGATTTTGGTACGATTGGAAGCCTGATGCCCGGCCGAGACTTTCACGGAATTCCATGTATTCGGCAGGTGTCAACGTTGACAGGACATCCCATGCCTGAATGATCTGCGTCTGCACCCGGGATACACGCGCCAGCATTTTGAAGGCTTCCGGCAGTTCCTCTTTTTCAATCGATTCGATGGCTGTATTCAGTTCATGCAAAATGAGTTTCATCCACAGCTCACTTACCTGATGGATGATAATGAAAAGCATTTCGTCATGATGGCCGGACAACCGTTCCTGGCTCTCCAACACCTTATCAAGCCGCAAATATTCTCCGTACGTCATATTGTCCTTGAAATCCGTATGAATCCCTTTTTCCGTCATGCTTCCCACTTCCTAACGACCGCGCGAACCGGACTTCCATCTCCGCCTTTGATTGGCAGCGGCAGCGCAATTAATTCGTAATCCCCCGGCTCGATTGAATCGAGGACAATATTTTCCAAAATGAAAACCCCGTTATCATTCAGCGAATGGTGGGCATCAAGTGTCTTGCTCGGCTCCGGATCGACGGATGGTGCGTCGATGCCGAGCAGCTTCACACCCCGCTCTTTCAATAATGGCCCGATATCCGTGCGCATGACTGTATACGTTTCCGGAAATACGTCCGGGTTTGGACGGCTCCCCGTTTTTAATAAAATACGTTCTGCACCTCCGAAGTCGTGCAGCTCCAGATCCGAGCGGCCTACGCTATCGAGGCCTGTTACATCGATGATCCGCGCTTTTCCGATATAGATGTCAATCGGCAATTCATCTACTTTCAAGCCTTCATCATCATAGTGGAAAGGCGCGTCGATATGCGTACCGGTATGTGTGCTCGTTGCCATCATTCCGATATTTGCTGACCCTGTATCCGCTTTTAAGAACTTCACTTCATACGAAAAAGGCGTATCCCCCGGCCACTCTGCGATTCCGTTATGCAACGGCTGTGATATATCAATCCATTTCCCCGTCATGCGACAACACCTCTTTTATTTTCAAACTTTTCATAGCGTTTTTCATCCATGATGACCTTTAGTTTCTGCACAGTATGCCAAACGTCTTCGAATGAATTATAGAGCGCAACCGGTGCAAGCCTGATGCCGTTCGGCGTTCGGAAGTCCGGAATGATTCCATCCTCTTTCAAGGCTTTGCAAATGCGTGCTGCCTCCACGTGCTCGAGCAATAAATGGCCGCCTCGCGTATTGTCGATGGGATTGCCAATTGTAAAGCCGAATTCTGCAAGTTCCTGTTTAATTAATTCCAACATATAATCCGTTAATGCTAACGACTTTTCCCGAACTTTCGCCATACCGATCTCTTCGAACATTTCGAGTGATCCGATGACAGGTGCCAAGCTTAATACATGCGGCGTCCCAATCTGAAAGGCACCTGCATCTTCTGCAGGATCCATTCTGTGATCCATCTCGAACTGTGATTCCTTTTTCGAACCGAACCATCCCGCAAGTCCAGGCGCTTTGCCGAAATGTTTTTCATGGATGAATAACCCACCGACGGAACCCGGCCCGCCGTTCAAATGCTTATACGTGCACCAAAATGCAAAATCCGTTCCCCATTTGTGGAGCGAGTGCTCGACTGCCCCAATCGAATGGCAAAGGTCGAAGCCAATCGGGATATGGCGATCATTTGCTGCTTTCGTCAACCTTTCCATATCGAGCACTTGCCCGCTCCGATAGAGAACAGCAGGTAATACGACGAGCGCCACTTCTTCCGTCATGGCTTCGATGATATCGTTTTCGTTTAAATAGCGGCCGTCTGGGCTTTTAATGCGAATGAGATGTTCGTCCGGATCGTAGCCTTTCAAGCGAAGCTGACTTTTCAATGCATAAATATCCGATGGGAAGTTCAATTCGTCTGCAAGAATTTTCGTTTTAATGCCATCAGGCTTGTAAAATGACGAAACGAGCTGATGTAGATTCGTCGTCGTTGAACCCGTTGCGATAACTTCGCCTTGCATGCCCCCAACGAGCGGCGCCATTTTCTCCCCGACCTGTTCGGATAAATAAAACCATGGATGTTCCCCTTCTGTCCATCCGTCAATGCCAAGCGTCTTCCAAGAATTGAGCAATTCAAGCAACGTGCGCTCCGCCCGTTTCGATAATAAACCGAGTGAATTGCCGTCCATGTAAATGGTATCCGCGGGCATATAAAATTCATTTTTATAAGAAGCGAGTTCATCCTGCCGATCCTGCTCCAGCGCGTGTGATAATGTGTGTTGTGTCATACAGATCCCCCTTTTGTATTCCTATGAAAAGGATAGCATATTGGTAGAGGAGTGGGTATTCTGAATTTCTGGACTTCAATGAGGGAGAGATACGGTTGCTTGAGCGCGGGACCGGTTGGCTTGAGCGTGGGAACTGTCTTCTTGAGCGCGAAACAGGCAGGCTTGAGCGCGGAAACCGTATTCTTGAGCGCGAAACAGGCAGGCTTGAGCGCGAAACCTCACTTTCCCAATAAAAAACAGGTGAAGCATTTCTCCACCTGCCAACAATTCTTATTTAAACCAGCCCTTCTCCTTGAACCGTGATATCGCTTCTATCCGGTTGCCGACTTCGAGTTTTTCGAGAATGGCTGATATGTAGTTGCGGACCGTGCCGGGCGTCAAGTACAGCTCTCCGGCAATTTCCTTCGTCGTCTTTCCTTCCGCAACGAGGCTGAGCACTTGGCTTTCGCGGTCGGTCAGCGGGTTCTCTGTATCATCCTCGTACGCGATATCGACAAGCTCGGGTGCGTAAATCCGGCGTCCGTCCTCGATGGCATGGATGGAATTGACGAGTTCCTCAATCGGGCTGTCTTTCAATAAATAACCGCGGACTTTGGCTTTACGCGCCCGCTCGAAATAACCTGCCCGCGCAAATGTCGTCAAAATGATAATCTTGCAATCCATCCCGATGAGTTCTTCTGCCGCATCCAAACCGGTCATGACTGGCATTTCAATATCCATGATGCAAATATCAGGCTCTTGTTCCTTCACGAGCCTGACCGCTTCCTCTCCGTTGCGCGCCATGCCGACAACTTGCATATCGTCTTCCATGTTCAAAAGGGAGCCAAGCGCACCTAACATCATGCCTTGGTCCTCCGCAATGACGATTCGAATCATGCTTTTCCCTCCTCGACTTGATGTGTAATGACGACTGGCATGCGAATGGTCAATTTCGTACCATTATTGACTTCTGATAATAGCGAGCCATTTACGAATTCGAGTCGCTCCCGCATCCCTTTCAACCCGGAGCCGACCGATGGCCCCTCTTTCATACCCTTGCCGTTATCCTGCACAACAATTGACACTTCATCTTCCGTCTGCTTGAATGCCACTTCACAAATCGTTGCTTCGCTATGCTTCACGACATTTGTCACTGCCTCTTTCAAGCACATGCCCAGGACATTCTCGACGTTGGACGGAATTTGGGTTACATGCGGATCGCCTTCAATCCGCAATTCAATTTCTGCAGCGGATAGAATTTGTCGGATGCGCATCACTTCATCAATCAGTTTTGTCGCACGCATATCCGCTACAAGCTCGCGCACTTCCTTCAAGGCGGTGCTTGCGGTTTGGCGGATCTCGGCTAATTCCCTTTCCGCCTCTTCCGGATCTTTCAAAATCAATCTTCTTGCCAAGTCGCTTTTCAAGCCAATCATCGACAATTTTTGGCCGAGGGTATCGTGCAAATCCCGTGCAATCCGTTCACGTTCCTCGAGCAACGTCAATTCTGAAATTCGATCCCTTGCAGTTTCCAACTGACCCTCCAGCTTCTCACGCTTGCTTCTGTTATATAGATTGAAAGGAAGGAGCGTGACGCCAATGACTGTAATGATGATGAAATGGACTTGGGGCAAAAAGAGATTGATCTCGATGAAAAATCCCGCCACAATGGCGCCAATCGTGAAAGCGATATGCAAACCGTACATGATGAAAAAACCGACCGTCGAGCGGATGTTACCAATGAAAAACGCTGTAAAAATTGATAAGTACACATAGCCGAATAGCAGTGTCATGACGATATTAATGACGATTTCGAAACTGACCCACATATAGACGAGTCCGCTTTTTGATTTAAATGAAAAGAAATAGGAGATGAAAAAGAGTGCTAACAATCCGGTTCCGACAGAAATACCTACCGCAGACCATGACCTGAAGATGAAAAAAAACGGCAGCAAGCAAAATATGACCCATGCATAGATGCTCATCCATGGATTTTTCGGGAAAATACTATACCATTTTTGCATGATTGTCACCGCCCTTGTTCCATCCATTGTACCAAAAATCTGAAACGGCCACCCTTTCTGTAGGGCGGCCGTTTGTTTATTTACTCTCAAAACTTGTACGCTTCGGTTTCAATTCTTTCAAATCGATGTTTGGCGTCGCCCGTTTGACCGCACTTTTCACCTCTTTGAATGTAATGAAGCGTTTATGTGCAGGGTCATACAGTTTGTAACGAAGCGATTCCAAGCTCGTTTTGATATTAATCGTCGTTGCCATTTGAAGCGGCGGGGTTGATTCGTGCGCAACCTCTAAATTATAGTTCGGTACGCGTGGTGCCAAGTGATGGACGTGGTGGAACCCGATATTGCCTGTCGCCCATTGCAAGACCTTCGGCAATTTGTAATAAGAACTGCCTTCGACTGCCGCCTTCACATAATCCCATTCGGACTCCTCCTCAAAGTACGAGTCTTCAAATGTATGTTGGATATAAAACAGCCAAATGCCAAGCGCAGCCGCAACAAACATAATCGAGCCTTGCACGATGAGAAACGCCTGCCAGCCGACCAGCCAAATCATGAATACATAGAGAGCCACTAGAACTACATTCGTCAAATACGTATTGTTGCGTTCCTTCTTGCGTGCGTCTTTTCGATTAATCCTCCCTGTAATGAGGACTAAATATAAAGGTCCAAGTCCGAACATGACAAAAGGATTCCGGTAGCAACGGTACTTAAACCGTTCCCATTTCGATGCTTCCACATATTCTTCGACCGTCATGACCCAAATATCACCGACGCCCCGCTTATCCAGGTTGGAGCTTGTCGCATGGTGGATCGCATGCTCGCGCTTCCATTTTTCATATGGGAATAACGTAATTATCCCTGTAATCGTTCCGACGATATCATTCGCTTTTTTATTCTTGAAAAATGAACCATGCGTACAATCGTGGAAGATGATGAATGTCCGCACAACAAAGCCCGCTGTTAGTATTGATATCCCGATCGTCAACCAAATGGACACTGACAAACTTTGATACGCCAAGAACCAAAGTATGAAAATGGGCGGTACCGTATTGATCAGTTGGATGACACTCTTTTTTAAATCCGATTTGGCGTAAGGTGCAACGTTTTTGTGTAACTGCTTTGTCTTTTCCTTGCTCATCATGAAAGCCTCCTCGAAATTTTTCCTTATTTACTATAGTAAAGGGCATTCGAGATTGACAAAATAGATGAACGTCATGACTTTCAATATGATAAGTGTCATTTATTGTGAAGCGTTTCACAATGCGTGGCATAAAAAAAATCCCTGAACGGGGATTTTCTTTATTTCAACATACCACCATCGACTTCAAGGACGGTTCCGTTAATGAAGTCAGCGGCGTCCGAAGCGAGGAACAGATAGGCCTTTGCGATGTCATCCGGCCTGCCCAACCGTATGTAAGGCGTCATTAGTTTGATTTGCTCCATAACTTTTTCTGGAATTGTGCCTATCATATTCGTTTCTATGAAACCAGGCGCCACCGCATTCACGTTGATGCCTTTACGGCCATATTCCTTTGCCCATGTCTTTGTCATGCCGATGATTCCGGCTTTTGAAGCGGCATAGTTTGTTTGGCCAACATTTCCGCCGGTGCCAGCTATGGACGATGTGTTAATGATTTTTCCTTTGCCAGCCGCAAGCATCGCCGGTAGGAAAGCTTTTGTACAATTGAAGACGCCCGTCAAGTTTACGTCGATTACTTGTTGGAATGTCTCGGCTTCCATTTTCAACAGCATGGCGTCTCGTGTGATGCCCGCATTGTTGATGAGCACATCGACTTTTCCGAAATGTTCAAGCACTTTTGACGCCACTTCCTTCACTTCTACGCCATTCGCCACATCCATTTTGAAAAATGCTGCTTCAATCCCTTTCGCATGCATTTCACTGGCAACTTTTTCTCCCGCGACCTCGTTATAGTCAATAATTGCAACTTGTGCACCGTTTTTTCCGAACAGCTCTGCCGCCACTGCGCCGATGCCGTTCGCCCCACCTGTAATAACGACTGTCTTCCCCTTCATCTCCACGAGTTTCCCCCCAATAATTGTTTGCTTTCAGTTTACCATAATCGATGGAAAAGCGGACATTCCTAAAGAAATGCCCGCTGTCATTCATCCATTCGCTTCGACGGCTAATTTGATTTTTGAATTGCTAATGGAATAATGGCTCGCATTCCACACCGCTTTGCCGTCCTTCAACAGGAAAAGCTGCGGGCTTTCATGTCGGATACCCAAGTCGCTCGCCACTTCGTTGGAAAGAGGGCGGCTCGCCTGGACGACTAAATAATATTTCGGGATATCCGTTTCGAACTTTTCGAACGCGTGATAGCCTGCCGCACTAACAGGGCATGTCGAGCTATGCTTTAATAGGAAAACCGATTCTTCATTCGACTGCTCAACAACGGATTCCCAGTCTTCGATGGATTTGATTTCTTTCATTCGATCTCTCCTCCCAATGGCCTTCTCTTTGAATGAAAGCCCGTTACTTCCATTATAAGGCATGAAAAGAGCAGCCACAATTAATTCAACCGCCCTTTCTTCTGAATGAAAGCCCGCAAATCACCGAAATGTGCACTTAAGAGGATCGCTATGACAAGGCAGGCCCACAGCGTCTGTGGCCATTCCTTCGTCAGCAAATACAAAAATAATGGCGACAAAGCCATCGCACTCAATCCAGCCAATGTGAAATTTTTGAATAAAATATATAAAACCAAAAACACCCCGATGAAGCAAGCGACGACGAGCGGACTGAAGGCAAGCATCCCGCCGATGAATGTCGAGACGCCCTGTCCGCCACGGAATTTATGAAATACCGGATAGATATGCCCAATCATAACGGCAATCAATGCGAGTAACTGCAATGAGGCGTCCACATCGATCCATTTGGCAAGTAGTATAACGAGAGCGCCCTTCATTGCATCGCCCACGAATGTTACGACAAACGCCTTCTTGCCGAACACCCTTCCTGCATTGCGGGCACCCGGATTTCCACTGCCCTCCGTACGGATATTTTGCTGAAAGAAAGACTTTCCAACAACGGTCGCTGTTAAAAAATTACCGATCAAATAAGAGCCGATCAGCAAGAAAGCAATTTGCATATGAAAATCATCCCTTCTTAGCAATAAGTGCATCCTTCAGCCGTTTCCTGTACAATAATGCGGAGAAAGGATGAGTTCTTTGAAAGAAACAACATTACGCCCTACCATCGCAATTCTATTATGTATTTTATTCACCGGTATTTTCGTTTTCCTTGCTGTCGGCATAAGCCGCGATACCATGATCGGCTTCGATCGGCCTATTATTCAAACTGTTCAAGGATGGGAAGCGTCCTGGTTGACGCCGATCATGAATGCCTTCACACTCATCGGCTCTACAAAGGCCGTCATGTTTCTTATTATCGCCGTAACAGCGCTTTTATATTGGGTCTTTCGTGCACGCTCCAGTGCTTATTTCTTTTTCTTCGCCTTAATTGGAACAGGCGTGTTGAATCAATCCTTGAAAATCATCTTCAAACGGGCACGACCAGAATTCCACCGACTTGCCGAAGCGACAGGCTATAGCTTTCCGAGCGGACATACAATGATGGCATTCAGTTTGTACACAATGGCCGTCATTCTTCTTTGGCGTCAACTCCGAACAACTACAGCTAAAATCGTCCTATTGGCATTCGCCGTTTTCATGTTCGGCATGATCGCCATTAGCCGTATCTATCTAGGTGTTCATTATCCTAGCGATATAGCAGGCGGCATCTCGGCTAGCGCATTTTGGATTATCCTCACTGTGGCGCTATTTGATCACTTTCAACGACGGAAAAAACGAAGCCCCGTCTAATTTGCGGGGCATTTTTCACATATACTTCTCCGCTTCCTCTTCGGACAGGATGCGTGGTCCTTCGTTGCCCATAGCTACATAATCCGACCGATCTTCCAAGTTCACCTTGAAGACATATGAGTCCTTCGTTTTTTCAATGGACTTGATAGCCAGTCCCTTCTTCTCATAAAACGGCTTTAAATCAGACCGTACCCAAAACGGAGCATCTCCATCTGGATAAGTAATAGTCTGTTGCTCCTCCTGCTCCTTCACCCATTCCTGCTCAGCTTCCGGATTCAGCCGGAAATAAATCTTCTGCAGTAAATCGATCACTTCTCCAAATCCTATGACCAGCAAACCGTAAAGGAAATGCGTCGCCACAATGCCGACAAATGCGAACAATGCAGCACCGGTCATCCCGCTTGTATATTGGATTTCGCCCCATTCATTGACCATCTGACCGCCCATTTGCACCATCATCACCAGTGAGAAAATCCCCTGAATGACGCCCCATGCCATCACGACAAGGCCGGCAATTTTCAACGCATAGCCCATCAGGCTTTGTTTAATGAATAATTTTTTCATCTCAACCAATCCCCCATTTAAATTTCAATATGCTTACTGTACGATTGAGTCAAGAGGATAGTTTCACTACAAGGAGGGATAGTATGGTTCCATTTACAGAACGCACCGTAAAAATCATTTATGAAATTCCGGCAGGACGAGTCATGACGTATGGACAAGTTGCCAGTGCAGCAGGAAATCCGCGCGGCGCTAGGCAAGTTGCGAGAATTCTTCATTCGATGAGCGCTAAACACGGATTGCCTTGGCACAGGATCATCAATGCGCAGGGCGGCATCTCGACCCCTTCCGGTCGCGAGGAAAAAGGTGGACTGCAGCGAGAATTGCTTGAAACTGAAGGTGTTGTTTTTATGGACAATGGGAGAGTAGACCTGAGCGTTTATCGTTGGTTTCCTGAAGAGGAATTCATTTGATGAAAACCATGTATGTCGGAATGTTATCCTTTTGCCTATATTCATCGGACTTCTCTCAAGAAATGCAATCACGAGCTGGTTGGACGAACGAAAAAGTGAGATTTCTATATCGCCCACGATTCACGGCTGATAACACGTTGGACAGACAAAACCCGGTCAATCGTAAAAGTTCGATTCCCGCGGCGGAAAAAGCAATATGCTTTGAATGAATCCTCACAAACTGCTAAAATCTGAATGCGCCTCTTTGTCAATGTCCCATCCGCGCGCATATAGATCATCTCAGCCAATTCCTGGCGCTCGCATATTTTGATCAATTCCCGTTTCATCGCACTCATCTCCATTCGGAACGTTTGTTCTTATTATATGCGAACAACAAACTTTTAGACAATGATTTACTTCAGAAAGGTGGTAATGAAAATGTGGAAAGACTTCAAGGAATTTGCATTTAAAGGCAACGTCCTCGACTTAGCAATCGCTGTCGTCATCGGTGGAGCATTCGGTAAGATTGTGTCATCACTCGTCGAAAACATCATCACGCCCCTGATTGCCGCACTTACCGGAAAAGTCGATGTATCAGGGCTTCACGCAGTAGTAGTGGGAGCAAAAATTCCATACGGATTATTTCTGCAATCCATCATCGATTTTCTCATCATCGCGTTCTCCATCTTCCTTTTTGTTCGCTTATTAATGAAATTCAAGCGAAAAGAAGAACCTGCGAAGGAAGAAACACCTGCAATTGATGCGAAAGAGCAATTATTAAAGGAAATCCGTGATTTATTGAAAGCCGAACAAAAATGAAAAATGCCGACCCTATGACGAGTCGGCATCGGACTGTAGACCATCTCGAGAGAAGAGTGGCTGCAGTTTTTTTATTGTGCTTTGTGATATTATGAGCGTGTATTGGTGAGTTATGAGCGCGGAAGCCAGAATATGAGCGCAGGGCGACGGGCTATGAGCGCGGATTCCAAACTATGAGCGCAGGGCGACCAGCCCATAAGCGTGCTCATGCTTATCAATCCGCACCGGCTCCGCCTCCGCCGCCATCTCCTCCGCCGCCGCTGTAGCCGCCTCCGTAATCGCCACCTCCACTGTAGGAGGAGCCACCTTTGCTAGCGGACATCTGTGGACCCCATGTCGAATAGGCGAAATAAAGTGGATCCATCTGCATGGCAAATAGCGGTGTTAACGGGTAGGCTTCCGGCAGCCTCCCTCTCAGCTTCGGCATTCTTTTCTTTGATGAATTCAGTAAATATGCTCGCGTCATCCAAAGATCGATGTCTTCCGGGTGCAGATGCTGAGGGACGCCCCATTTCATTTGCAATCTGAATTTCGCAATGCTCATTTTTGTATAAAGTGCGGTCAATGATTTTGTCATTGCCCTTGGCGTAACCAAGAAAAGGACAGCTCCAACAATGACTGTCTCCAAGACTGCGTTCGTTAGATCCGCATCCGCAGTTTGAGCGCCTGTAGAAAAAAGACCGATAAAGAACACAATAGCTGGCCATCTCTTTCCTGGATTTGCAATATAAAAGTAATAACCGAGAATAGCAACAATGACAGGAAATGCAATTCCCCAACCACCTGCCCCATCCGCGTAAAATCCGAATATTATTGCGACTGTAAGCAGAAAGAAGATGGCCATTTTGATTATTTTCGGCAGCCTCGTCGATAACGCACCCGCCTCAATCATGAGCTGAAGCACATCCTCATGCCATGTTTCATGGTTTTTATGGAATTGAAGTTGCTTTCGCAAATGGTTGCGATTCTTTTTTTCGCCATGCTCAGAAGGACCCGCCATATCATGCAAATGGAATTTTCTGTGGCCGACCCTCCCTTTGAATAACCAGGTCATCAAATATTGTTCATGCGGCAGTAATTTCTGATTGGACTTCTTCAATTGTTCATTTGACTGGAGCAGATGGAAAACAAGCGTTTTTTCAGGCGAACCCTTCTTGTCCAGGAAGCGCGCAGCCGAATCCGTCATTTCCACTTTAATGACACCTTTTTCAACGAGCGAGAATAGGCCGGACAAAAAGCTTTTTCGGTTAAACTTTCCATTCCGGTCGACAAACGCTAAATACGTTGGATCGGTCCGTAAAACGAGATCTGTGCTGCCGAATAGCGGAAAAATTCGTTGTCTCAAAAGAAGGATTAGCACGATCAACACCATGAATATAATGCGCAATCCATCGGCCACTTTAATTGCAAAAGGAATATTAGACCATCTGGATTCATTTTTGGCAATCAAATCACGTTCTTGCCGGATAGCGTCTTGCAAAGGAAGCGGCGCGGTATACTTACTCTGCTCCGTCATAATCATTGAAGGAAAAAATACACGGGTCCCCGTCTCTGTATATGCAGCCGACTTGGGCGTATGAAACGACACCCCGTTGCGATAAACCTTATGCACTTGCCCTGCACGGTCATGAATAAAACCATTAACGCTACTCTCCCCCACATCCCCCGGCAACACATAATCAATGCTTATATTATTTATGTCCTCGTCATGATTGACCCCGTCCTCGAAAAAGGTGACGGCCAAATCACTGTATGTATCATACGACTTCACCGCATTCTGCATCCTATAAACGTATAAAACAGACACGGTTTCATTCTCCGCCTGAACGGAAGTCGAATAAGTAACACCCTTCGCAGACACCTCCGCCTTCGACAAGGTTGAATCATCAATCTCCCCGACGACAGGGCCCTCATCGTGAATCACATATGCCTCAAAATTGCGGACCTGGCCAATATGCTCCTCCGGGAACGAGCGCGTCAACCGCGAAAACGAGCCATCCATCGTATACGTGAACACCTCATTGACCAACATCTCCCCATCCGGCTGCACCCACCCCTTAATCTGCACCCGGTCCACCGTGTATGACTTCGCATGTGTGGTGGTTGGTGAAAGTATGAATAGCGTCATCATCAGTAGTAATACTTTCCTCACCGTAAACACCTCCTTTTGATTGTCTTACGTCGGATGTGGATTGGGGGTTTCAATATTGCATAAAATAGGGTTAATTAGCATACTTGGCAGCAGGGAATTAGTAGTTATCTATCAAATCTTTAGTTTTATCTATTGAATCAAATGAGTTATCTATCGAATAATGGATTTTATCTATTGAATCTGCAAATATATCACCAGATCGGGACCTTTGATTCATACTCTGCGGCTCTTTTTGACAGTGATTCTATCTCCTTCAAGCCAGCAATATAGACTCTGCCTTTTTTCTCTCCTTGTGATGGTATTTCTAGTTGCTTTAATATCCGATTTGCTTTTTGATGACTTTGGAGTTGAAGGAAGTGCCTGCATTCTTTATTTGAAATCCGATTATTCACCAACATAAAGAAATCTAACATTCCTGGTATATGCCCGTACTGGTCTGTATAGCCACATTGGTTACATCCCCATCCTTTGTGAATGGATTGCATGCCAAATAGACCACATTGCCCGCAACGTACGCCTGTTTTTAATTCGTTAGGTGAAATATTGTAATTTGATGATAAGGGAAAAGGGTTGTAATCACGATGGCTTTCCATCAAAGCTGTTGCTATGCTTCTCAGTTGAGTATCATCGAGAGTTGGGGATTGTTCTCCGATGTTTCGTAGGAATACGGGTATTTCTAGGGGAAATAAAATTGTCAAATTGGTTCGCGTATTTTCAAATTGCTGTTGCGGCCGTGGAAAAACCACTGCTTTTAAAATAGGTATAGACATGTTTCGTGCGTAAAACCAATCTTCTAGCAAAATTTGATTGCGATTGAGTTGAATGGATGGACATTCAAATGAATCTGTTTGGCCGTTATCCAGGGTACGGATAATTTGGTTCTGATCTGCTGGAAAACTAATGCGACCTGCAATGTTTTTCATCTCAAGAATAACCACCCCTTGCTTGCAAAGAAAGAGTGTGTCTATTTGAAACCGCCCGGTTGACCGTAGATGCAAATCATGAAATATGTAATGTTCAAACGGGAATTGATACTTATGAAAAACCTCTGCTAGTAGTCTTTCACCATTCTCGCCTGCCCGAGTTGCTTTTAAAGCATTTTCAATACTTAAGTAGCGTGGATGATGATCGGGTAATCTTTGAAATAACCTTTCCAGTCCCAACAATTTACCGGAATTCTTTTTCTTCTTAATTATCAATAAAAGCACCTCCAAAAATGATTGTAACATGGTGAAAATGCTTTTTCCATAAGAGGCTTTCTGCAGAAATAGGCATACTAAAAATTTTCTATTGAATCTGCTAGATTATCTATTGAATAATTGGGTTTATCTATTGAATACGGCAACATATCGATTGAATATCAATTTATATCTATTGAATCCGTCATTATATCACCAAATCAGGACCTTTTACCTAACACAACTACTTCTCATAAAAATTCCTCCTCACACCCCTCAAAAATTCGACAACCCTGTGTCGCTCGTTGCCTACCGTGCGGACTAATGATACAATGGAATGTAGGATTAGCATAAAAAGGAGTGAAGTCTTCATGTGGTTCTTATACATCATGTACACATTGTTTGCATTCATTTTAATCGGCACTACGTTTGGTCTTGTGAGCACTTTCAACAATCATAAGTGATTGTTGAGGTGCTTTTCTTTTTTGGGGGAATCGCGTCAGGTTGTCTGCAAAATTGAAAAGGTGTCCCGCGGCCTTGATCGGCTGAGGGACACCTTTTCTTAATGTTATACTTGGGGAGGCAGGATTTGTGGTGGAGCAAAGTTTTCCCGGCCAATCGCACTAGCATCCACATTGTCGTTCGGCTCCATTGCCATAGCGCTTCCCGCTCCGGCAAACGAGGCAAATAATGCAGCTAGTAATAGAACAGACAGTTTCTTTTTCATGGTTCTTCATCTCCTTTGATAAAGTAATACAAACTATATTTATCCGCTTGTCCATCATTTCCGATGGTTCGGTAATAGTTTGCCAATTTCCATGCCATACTCCTTGCTTCTCTTATATAACCATGTTTGACGAGAAAAGGAAATGCAGTTTCTTCACAATAGTCAAAAAGTTCTTGTTGGGAAATTTTTGACTTTCTAAAGTAGGTCCCCAACATCCTTAAATACGGGTCTTTTTTCCTTTCAACAATCACATCTAATTCATCAATTAAGGAATCCATCTCCATATTTTCTTCTGTTGCTGTGTGAAGCAGGTGAATCAGAACGGCTTGATAATAATCCGTGCCCGGCCCGATGAGCGACTTTAACTCTTTTAATAAAGCATATGCAGATTTGTGGAGACCTCGGCGGTTTTGCAGTTCGGAGTAATTATATAAAGCGCCTTGGTATAGTTGATCAAATTCCATCATTTTGGCATTGCGTAGTATGATTTTAAACAAGCCTTCCGCCTGCAGGATGAAGTCTCGATTTGTATAATTGATCGCCAATAGCAGTTGCGCATGCAGCAACCGTATGTAATTGCAGTCTTTCCGAAAATGATCAACGGCCAATTCTGCGTAATATGTTGACTTGCCGTATTGTGTTCTGCCGTGCAGCAAATAAGCTTTCTGATAGAACAGCTCGCCTTCGAACATATAGGGAATCCGTTCGCGGTTTTCGTCAATTTTCTTTAATTGTTCCTCCGCTTCTTCGAAGTTTTGGGAGAAAATGTCGTACATTAAATGAATGACCTTCGAAATGCCTTTTTCGTAGTCCGTAAATGACGACTCCATCCGCTTTAAAATGGATACTTGTTGGGTGGCGCGGGGCATGTCCTGTTTGAATAAATAGAAGCGTAGTTTATAGAGCTCGTATCTGTTTACGAGGTCGGTAGATTGCAAGTAGTCCTCTTGACTGGAGAGCTCTATGTAAGCTTGTTCCATCGATTTCAAGTCGTAGTAGACTGAGTGCATGATGAAGGTTTCCAATTTTTCTTTCCAATAGGCATACGTATCAATTTCCCGCTCCCATTCAATGTTCATCCGCTTGAACAAATTATTCATGGTTTCAGCATGGGGATCGTATTTATTCGACTCGATTTTGCTTAAATGTGAGATGGAACAGATGCCTTCACATAGCTCCGCCTGTGTCATATCGTTTTTCATACGGTAGTATTTCAGGATGGATCCGACGTTCAACATGATCACCTCTTTAAATTTCCCACTATTCAAACATTATCATGTTTAGTTGCAGAGCACATGAGAAAACAGTCCCGGGGGAGTAAGGGACTGTTTTCTTACCTAATGTATGGGATTTTCATTAGGAGGCTAATTTCACTGTAACAAACATTTCGACTATAGGAAATCGGGAAAAATCTGATAGAAATCGACGGTTTTCGCAAGTATGTCCTCTATCTATCCACCCCTAAAATGGCATTTACATAATTCTAAAGAACTAAAAAACACCGGCTATCATGCAGCCGGTGTTGGGCAAATCATTCATTACGTATTTGAAGATACCTACAATCAAGCAGTTACGTCACGTTTTACGAATGTTGAATAACTGATGACGAGGAATACGACGATGTAAACTGCCAGCACAGTGAGTGAGAATGGCATTGTAATGTCTTCAACCAACATCATGCCTGTTTCGAACTGTGTCAAATCCATATGTGTGAACAGCAAGTATTTCGCTACTTCATATTTCGAAAGCATTGCGGAAATTGTCGTTCCTGTGAAGTAAATGAACAGCGACAATCCGATCGCGAGTGAGCTTGAGCGGAATACACTGCCTACCGCGAAAGCGAATGTTGAAGTGACGAATACACTGCCGAATGACAGAAGCAACATATAGAGGCTCTGGCCCCAAACGGATGCTTCTACCACTTCTTTGCCATTCCAAACAAGATCCTGGCCTGTTCCTGATTTGAATAAAATCATCGCCAAAAGGATATAAACGATATAGCCGATCACCATAAGTAAAATACCGAATAAATTCACTGTGAGAAATTTTGAAGTAAGGATCTTCCACCGCTTCACGGGGCGTGTCAGCAACATTTTAATCGTCCCTTGTGAAAACTCGGAAGCGACAATGCCGGCCGCTACGATGACTGTCAGCAACAATACCGTCCCGCCAATGTCTGCAGGCTGTTTGATCATACCTTCTCTGCTGAAATGATCTTCCGGTTCAATATTATTCGCAAGGCGGTATTCAGCGACTTTTTCCTCACCTTCAAGCTTTTTGCGCTCGGACTTCGTCAGTGAATCATCTGCAAGCCTAGTTTGAATGGACGCTAAATCCCCTTGGACGCCTTCATGCCAATCCGGAATGCTTTCAGCTTGTACTTCTACCGATAACCCCGAACCGTTGTCAAAATTAGAATCCTGAATACTGATCCACTTCATTAGCGCCATCATTCCGGCTGTAATCACGATTAAAATCGCGACCATCACCCACGTCCCTTTTTTATGCCATAATTTCATCCATTCATTTCGCATAAGATTCAGCAATCTGGCCACCTCCAGTCATCTCTAAGAACTCATCTTCCAACGTTTTCTTATGCGGCTGTACCGCAAAAACTTCCAGGCCTTCTGCAATGAACGAACGTATTATTCCCGGAATCTGTTGCTGTTCCGCATTTACGAGGAAGCCGTTTTTGAAAACCTCTACCGCTAAGCCTTCATTCACAAGCAGCTCCTTCACCTTCTCAAGAGGTGTTGCTTCTATATAATAATAGGATTCCTTTGTCTCAGACATTTCCCGTATATCAATCAGCTTACCGTTCTGGATAACCGCGATCCGGTCGCACATCAGCTCGATTTCAGACAGCATATGGCTTGAAACGAAGACGGACACGCCTTCCGTTTCTGCAATTTGACGCAAGTATTGACGGAATTCACGGATTCCAGCTGGATCGAGTCCATTTGTCGGTTCATCCAAGATTAAAAACTTCGGACGGTGCAATAACGCTTGCGCCAATCCAAGTCGTTGACGCATTCCTAGTGAATACGTCCCCACTTTTTCATGAATACGGTTTTGCATTCCGACTTGGCGGATAACTTCATCAATCCGCTCCTTCGTCACGCCTTTATGCATGCGCGCGAAATGCACTAAATTCTTATACCCAGACATGAACTTATACATTTCCGGATTTTCAACGATGACCCCTACTTTCGAAAGACCTTCCTCAAAATTATCTCGAAGTGATATTCCTTCGATGATGACGTCTCCCCCTGTCTGTTTCATCAAGCCGACCATCATCCGGATCGTCGTCGTTTTCCCAGCCCCATTCGGACCGAGGAAGCCCGTGATTTGCCCTGGATACAATGACAAATTTAAGCTATCGATAATTTTCTTACTTCCAATCGTTTTAGATAAATTCTTCAGTTCCACTACCGGTTTCATTTTCCCAACTCCCTTTCCACTTGCTGATTCTTGAACAACGACACCATCCAACTCGTTGCGTCCATCCCATAGAAGTCACGGATTTCGTCAACCGCTTCATGGGCAATGACGACTCCTCCGCGCATAACGATAATGTCATCTAACAACGGCTCGACTTCCCGGATCTCATGCGTTGACATGATGACCGTCTGACGCTCCGTGTCCGTAAACCTAATAAGTCCTTTCGCAATATCGTCCCGTACCATCGGGTCAAGGCCGGAGAACGGTTCATCGAGCAAATAGACATCCGCTTCACGTGCAAGCGTTACCGCAATTTTCACCCGTCCCCGGTTCCCTTTCGACAAGCTTTTTATCCTTGCACCAAGCGCCACGTTCAGAAATTGCACGATTTCTTTCGCTTTAATGACATCAAAATCGTCAAATTGCGATGCATAGAAATCGATAAGCTGTTGCACGGTGAAGTACGTATAGAAATCATCCGTGTCGGACATATATGCTATTTGAGCAGCAATCCGCCGTGTGATCGGTTCTCCGTCAAACGTTGCGGCTCCGCTATTCGGTGTCAATAAACCCGCCATCATCTTTAATAGCGTCGACTTGCCGCTCCCATTTTCACCAACAAGCCCAATCACTTTACCTCTTGGAATGGACAAAGTCACGTCTTGCAATGCCCTTTTACTCCCATATTTCTTTACGATATGTTCCAATTCAATCATGTTCGCCACCCCGTTCCTGCAGACACTTTACTATTTCATCGGTCGTAAATCCGAATGCCGCCACACTTTGAAGAAACGTCGTCACGAGTTGCTCCTTCATTTCATCCCGAAGCGCTAAAATCTTTTTCTGATCCTCCGTCACGAATGATCCCTGCCCCCTTCTCGTTTCAGTGATCTCCATCTGCTCCAACTCCTTGTAAACGCGCTGCATCGTATTCGCATTCACGCCAACTTCCACCGCGTATTCACGGACGGACGGCAATTTTTCTCCCGCCGCAAGCGTGCCCCGCATAATATCCCCCAAAATCCGGTCGATGAGCTGCTGGTAAATCGGCTTATCCGGTAAAAAGTCAATGCTCATCGTCAGTACCTCACTTTCTTTTCAAGCAATATTGCGCCGCTTGCAAATAATGCAATTGAAACGATGATGTAAATAATCGAACTAACAGGGAGTTCCAACGTCTCCCATACTGCAATTAGAAATCCCCATATCATAACTGCGATAGAGATGGGGATTAGTGAAATCAATGAGGCCAACCAACCAATCCTGACTTCTAAAATCTTATAGATCACCCAAATCAGCAGGCCCGCAGAAATGAAGAGGAACGTATTAAGGAGTACTTTCAACAATGGTGTAAGTCCTGGAATTCCACCTGCAAAACCGCCAATGAAATAGGCACCTACCCCTATTCCGCTCCAAATGATGAAACCTCCAAAAACAGTTAGAATTGCCATGAAGGTCTTGGCACCCAAAAGCTTCACTATCGAAAAAGGTGAGTGAAGCCATAAATCAGGCTGCTTCGTATCTGTATGAAGACTATGAAGGAAAAACGAAGCTGCCATCAGCGTAAGCATCGTCGAAAACATTTGAGTAAGCTCGATGCCGTCCATAATACCGCCAACCGCCATAGGTGCAAAACTTGATACGGCTATCACGACAAAGACCAGGGCAAACGTGATCAGTGAGTATCTTAAAATCATCCACTCTTTTCTTAATAAACCGCTCCAGCTCGTCATAGCCTCACCCTCTTCTCAAATAAGGCAATTGCCAAGTAGAACAGGCCGACAGTAAAGATAACGGCAACTAGGAACTCTCCTGCGTACAACACGGTATTCGTGACAGTGAAATAATCATATTGAAGATCAATCGCCGGGTTCTTTATTGACATCAAATCGAAGCTGCCAACCCGGATGAATTTATCATAAACATAGGAGCCTGTAACCTCTCCATACATCCTTACTGAAATAATGAATAAAATTAATGTCACAACAAAGGAAAAGCTTTTTAGAAACGGTTTCAACAACTGATCGATGACAATAAAAAAAAAGCCGTAAACCATGAACTGGATAGAAGCGAGAAAAACTGCGCTGATGAGCAAACTTCCGTAAAATAACAACTCATTGAAAATGGCTTCCGGTTGAGGTGTAATTGCATATCTGATTGCAACGACAAATGCTGTAACTAGCAAGTATGCCAAGCCCAATCCAGCTGACATCACCATTTTCACCACCACAAGCTTCACCGTGGAAGCTGTGGAATGAAACCATAAATCCGGCCTTTTCATCTCTTTGTTGAACATCATAGAAAACGCAATGACAGGGACCAAAACACACGCACCGGCCGCTACGAAACTGATAACCATCGTAATTTCAAATACGGAAACTTCCCCTACTGTAAGTACCCTCGCAAAGTAGGGCAGTATGAACAATCCCGCCAATAGCAGGAAAATCACTACGATGATCTGTCCTCTCCACTGCACCCATTCCTTTTGCAATAAACCATTCCACTGCTTCACCTTTCTACCTCCTTCTGTACTGGTGTATTAGTTACATAGTACACTATAGTATTCTGAGTTGCAAAGGAATTTGATTGTTTATTGAAGTTTGATTCGAAGGTCATGATTTGGTGTTAATCTGAACTAATGAAAACCTTTTAAATGGCACAGAATAGTGCCAACAATGCCCCGTATTTGCCGTAACAGAAATTTATCGATCATTTCCCAAGTTATATTGTCATTTCAGGACTAAGGAACCACCAAATGTCCGCCTCGGAAATAACAAAATCCCTCTTCCTAGTTTAGAAAAGGGATAAACTTATGCCGTATTTATTATTCTATAAGGTTTTATTATGTTAATAGTTTCAAATCCCGTCATAGCCCTTCCCCGCAAACTCCCCTACACTTAAGATAACAACCTTAAAGGAGCGATCCATATGACTAAATTCCTCACAGGCATCGACCATATCCAACTAGCCGCACCTCCAAATTCAGAGGAGCAAGCGAGACAATTTTACGGCAAACTGCTCGGAATGAAGGAAATTCCGAAACCTGAAAACCTGCAAGCACGCGGTGGCTGCTGGTTCCAATGTGGCGCACAAGAAATCCATATTGGCATCCAGACTGATTTTACACCCGCCAAAAAAGCGCATCCCGGCTTTACCGTACATGCGCTTAATGTGTTGAAATCCCATTTGGAGACGGCTGGATACGAAATCACCGAAGAGCCGCCAATCGATGGGCGCGGCCGCTTTTTCACACACGACCCGTTCGGCAATCGCATTGAGTTTTTAGAGTTTGATTAAGACCATCAATCCAGCAGCAAACGGGTATTTTCAAGAATATCCGCAAGCGCCGCATCATTAATCCTTTCGATGAAATTTGCCTCTCTCGCGCGCCAATCTAAACTACGAACTTGGTCTGAGAGAACTGCTCCAGAAGTTGTCAATGTATCACCAAGTGCAACTTCAAATGGATAACCTTTTCGCTTTGAAGTTACTGGACAAACGAGAACTAATCCTGATTTTTCATTATAAACGGAAGGCGACAAAACAATAGCCGGTCGTCTTCCCGCCTGTTCCACACCTGATTGCAGCGAGAAAGATAGCCAGATAATATCACCGCGTTCCGGCACATACTTCACCACACTTCCCCTCCCTCAGGCCTTCCAAATTCGATTTCCGAATGGATATTATCTTCCGTTATATCATCAACCAATGTCTGAAGTGATTTTCTCTTTGGCTCAATAATTAAACGATCATTTTCCACGTATAAATAAACCTCGGAATCTTCGCGAAGTAATAGTTCATCGCTAACCGACTTAGGAATACGGATACCTAGACTATTCCCCCACTTTTTCACTTGGTACATGTCTACACACCGCCTTTGTATACACATTGTATAAACGACAGTGCGGATTGTCAATCACGAAACAATAATATCCTTCTCCTGCTGATCCAACCGATTTAACTCCTCCATCGCTTCATCACGCTTCCGCCGTAATTGGTCTTGCACGCGGCGGACGTCTTGAAGGACGACATTCAATTTGCCTTTCGCGTCTGTAATGCGCGAATGAACTGCCCAGTCGGAGAAGATATTATCAAAGAATATATCCGTAAACGTGAAAAAGTCATTTTGATTTACTTTGAATGAGTCGGATGCGACATTTTGCACGTCCATCAATTCAGTTTCATAATGCCTAAGAGCCCGCTGCGCACGGTGAACAAGGTCGTCCGAGCTGTTCATCTCCGAATACTTCATCGCGGAAACAATAAGGCCGCCGCCTAAAAACGTGTCCCACATTGACAGGCCTTCCGCATTGCCCAGCTTATCGAGTGCGGCGTCAAGCGTACGAATCGCCTTGTCGCCCGCTTCGTACGCCTCGTCGATTTCACGCATTAACGACCTAACGCGCACCCGGTCATCCGCGATTCTCTGCAATGTGCCGTTCGCCACCGAATCGTTTTGCCGGATCCACGTCTCTTTCTCCTTCAAGAAATCCGCCCAATCTTCATCGATATAATGAAAATCCTCCCGATTCATCTCGGCACGCAGTCGTCTCACTTCCGCTTCCAAATCCGTCACCGTTTTCTCAGCCTCATTGTATTTTAACTCGACTTCCGCGACTTCATTGATTTCCTTTTCCATCTGCTCATCCCATTTGCCCGTCCACTCTTTTATTTTATTCGCAAATGAGAACTTCCCAAGCTTCACAACATCCTGCTGCTCCTTCGACAATTGCCGATGAAGCCGATCCCGTAATTGGGCTGCTTCCTTATATTGCGCCTCCGCCCCATCCAGCCGGCGCTTCACACGATTCCGCTCATTCCGCAGCATCGTCAATTCCATTTGCCGTTCCTGTATATCCGTCCTCATCGTATTCACTCCTTTCCTTTTATACGGAAATAGTCCCTTCTAGGTTTCATTAAAGCTTGATACACATCAATGTTTCCGGAGCAAATTCACTATATACTCTTAGTAGAGGTGATCACGATGAAACGAATTGTCTTCATGGTTTTCGCATTGTTATTAGTAGCTTGCACGAAAGAACCGACTGTACCTATCCTGCCCGATCCCGCGCCGGGCCAAGTGATGCCTTCATCAGAAGAAGGGTTATCTTTGGAGCTTGTAGAAGATACATTCGAAAAATCGCCCGTAACCATCCGTACCATCATCCGAAATGACAGTGGACAGACGTACCGATTAGGCGAGTTCTACCATATCGAGATGAAGATTGACGGCCAATGGCATGTCGTCACCTATTCAGACGCCGTATTCCTCAAAAATCCGAGCTTCCGTGATTTCGGCAACACCTTAAAGGACGGTGAAACGGGCGAGCAAACCTTCTCAGTCGAGACACTTGGCATTACGCTCATTCAGGGAGATTACCGACTCGTTAAAACTTTCCTTTCCAGCGGGGAGCCGTACCATGAAGTTTCCGTCGCCGCTCCGTTTTTTGTGGAATGAAGAATCGTATAATTTCCATTCAAAAAGCCGCCCGATTTACTAGGCGGCTTTCCTTCAATGTTTAATTTCCCTGCGTAGTTTCCGATGATCCCGACGTGCAGGTCCCGTATCAAACAACCGTTTTTCCGCATCGGTCTCCGGGTAGACGCCGGGGACGGGTGTCGGTTTATTCTCCGCATCCATGGCGACCATCGTCAAAAACGACTCTGTTGTAAGCTTTTTCGCTCCTGATAATAAATCCATCGAATGCACTGTCACAAACACTTCCATAGACGTGCGTCCTGTCGAGCTGACGACCGCTTCAAGTTCGAGCACATCCCCAACCGTCGCCGATGACAGAAAGTCCACCGAGTCAATGGATGCCGTGACGACCGCTTTGTTTGAATGCTTCATCGCCGTGATAGCCGCAATTTCGTCTATGTATGCGAGGACCTTACCACCGAAAATCGTGTCCAAATGATTTGCATCCGGCGGTAGTACGAGCTTTGTGATAATTGTACGTGAATGACTCATTGGCCGTTGTTCCAAAATCGTTCATCTCCCTTTCAATATCTTCCTCCAGTATACCCTTTTTTATAATAAAATGATGAACAAGCGCCGTTGTATTTCCGCGAGCATAGTTTCGTTCACTTCATGCACTCACCTACCCGCAACCCATAAAAAAAGCCGTCCCGAAAACTTAGGACGACCCGACTGCTTCCCTCACTCTTTTCTGTCATTCAGTTTTCCGCTCTTCCTTGCCATACCGACGAACCGCGCAGATTTCACGCTCCAGTTTCGACCCGGACAATTTCAACAATTCCACTGACTGTCCCGTAGACGGCGAGTGAAGTATCAAACCGTTTCCATAGTAAAACCCGACATGGCGGACATTGCCTTTCCCTTCATCATTCGCGAAAAACACCAAATCACCTTTCTCCCAGCTAGATGGATCACCCATCGGGATCTCTTCGCCACTTTTCGCCTGATCTCCCGCATCGCGTGGAATGAAATGCCCGCAAGCTTTCAGCATATTGTACGTGAAGCCTGAACAATCATAGCCGTATGATGACATGCCCCCCCAGAAATAAGGGAGATCCAAATAAGCCATTCCTTCTTCAACAGCGGACGCTGCCGGCCTCTTTTTAAATTGGTGGACTGAAGAAGCACGAACGATATCCGTTTTCAGCACCAACGCCTCTCCATCTGGCGTTGTCACACGAAAATATTCTTCGCTTTCATCGGTCAATGGAAGAATTGTGTTAAATGCAACAATCATAAATGGTGTTCCGTCCGTATGCCAAAGTTGCGACTTCGAAACTGTCACTCTTATGAACCCGCCAGCTTCTTCAAGCGGCCCAGCCTTCTTCAACTGCGCAACCGGCACCCAGCCTGGATAACCTCTCTCGTCCTTTTTCGACGGTTGCCAAACCGCAATTACCTTCGCCCACTCTCCATCCACTTCATCCACAATGACCGGCTCTCCATATAACAATTGCGTCTGCACGCGATTGCCATTGCAAAGATCGAGACGCTCCTCATACGTAAGCTTCTCCAGCCTTTTATTCAACTGCAGCGGGTTTGAAACACCTTCCGTGTCCAATTCCCGTGCGGATTCCGGCGAAGTCCAAACCGTCGCAACCGGAACCGCGCATGCATACATATTTACAGATACCTCTGTCATTGCACTTCCCCCCTTTCCTTCGATAAACCCCATCCTTGCTTAATCCAATCCGAGCGCTTTTATTCCACCCCCGGCAAAATCGTCAAGGTTTTCTTATCTGCATCGAGCTTTGCTAAAACGCCTAGCGGAATCGCGAAATGGGGCTCGCAGTGACCTATCTTGAAGCCCTCCACAACAGGCTTTCCCAAGCCCCCCATATAATTGCGGAACACTTCATCCAACGTCAAGGTCCCTCGTCCTGCTTTCGGCTCGGCTTCTGAGAAATCTCCAATGACAAAACCGGCTGCGTCAGCCAACTTCCCTGCCATTCGCAACTGGTTCAACATGCCATCCACCCGATATGGCTCCTCGCCGACATCTTCGATGAAAAGCAGCTTGTCTTTCGTATCGATTTCAAATTTTGTACCGATTGTGTTCGTGAGCAATGATAGGTTGCCGCCGACAATTTCACCTTGCGCAACTCCGCCTTGTAATGATGTCAGCGGAGAGATGTCTTCTGTATAGTGCAGTTCCATCGGTTCGAATAGTTGCTGGAACATTTTCGCGGATAGCTCATGGAAGGTGTCTTTTCCGACACATGAAGCCAGCATCGGGCCGTGGAAAGTGACGAGATTGGAATAAAGTCCGATGGCTGTATGCAAGAAAGTGATGTCACTGAATCCCCAAAATATCTTAGGGTTTTCTTTAATGAGCTGTAAATCGAGCTGGTCCGTATATCGGGCAGAGCCATAGCCGCCCCCTGCACAAATGATACCCGCGATGGACGGGTCGGCGAACATCTCTTCCAAATCTTGCAGCCGTTCGTCGTCGCTTCCTGCAAGATAACCGTTTACATTGTTGACGTGCTTTCCGAATCTCCATTTCAAGCCGAGCTGCTCTAAAAAAGCAAGCGAACGTTGAAGACTTTCTTGATTCGGTGGGCTCGACGGTGCAACAATCCCAATCGTATCCCCTCTTTCAAGCCGTTTCGGTCGTATCCTCAAATCCCAGCACCCCTCTCTCCTTTTTAGGTGCCTGCCTTTTAGGGTGGCAGGCACCAATGAAAATATCGCGGCGCCATGAAGGACACCGCGACTGTGAATTAGTTCTTATCTTAGCAGAACTTTGTTTGCATCGCCAATTCAACCATTACGAGCATTGCCCGGTATGCCTCTAAAATATCTTTCGCTTCAAATTTCACAATCGTCGTGCCTGATTCAATTTCACAGCCAGGCATAAGAGCCGCCCATTCCGCCTGTCCGTAATTCGTGAACTCAATTCGCAAAGTCGGATTCGTTGGAGGGACTAGCGGTTGTATGGAAGCACGGTTTTTGATCGCTTCCGCCGTCTTTACTTCCAATAATGCGTGAGCCTTTTTCGGATGGAGCGTCTTTACGGCGGATCGAGAAATCGATTGCTTCACGGCCGCCGTCACTACGCCCGGGATTAACGCTTCAGCTTCCCGGCATGCGCAATCATCCCCTGCAACCATGATGACAGGCACTCCGTAATGTCCAGCCACATAAGCATTCAGACCAAGCTCACCGATTTCCACATCATCGATAAACATTGTCCGAACCCCGAAAGTCATCGAGTGGCTCATCACACCGGGTTGCCCGGCCCTCGCATGGTATCCTGCGAATATGGCGCCGTCAAAAGAATTATCCAATGCTTGCACCATCGATAATGCTTTTAAATCTCCTGTTATCAAATCTGCATCAGGATGCAGCTCTTCCACTAGTAAATTATTCATTTTGGAGTGGCTGTCATTGACGAGAACCTGCTCCGCTCCCTGCCCGATTGCAGCGCGAATGATTGCATTTGCCTCCTCCGTCATAATACGCCGTGCACGCTCATAATTATGCCTTGCCGAATCGACAAACGTATAATCAGGCAACCCCGTAATGCCTTCCATATCGACGGATACGTAAATCTTCAAAACGATTTCCCCCGTTCCTTCTATCTAAATAAAGGTTAGATTGATTATTTGGTAATTTCAATACTATCAAACCTTTGCGAATCCTACAATATGGTTTCAGAAAATAAAGAAATAGGCTTATTGGTTTCCAACCGCTAAAAAAACCGCCGTCCGATTAGCCGGACGGCGGTTCAGATTATCAAAGGAACTTAATAATCAATTATTATTCAGTTACTCCCCACTGCCACAGACGTAAATCAGTGCCTGGTTCGATAGAGTAGTTTGTCAAACGCTTGTTAGCAGCAGTCAAAGCATAACGGAATACTGTTGGTGCAACTGGAACTTCATCAACCATTAGCTCTTGCCACTCTTTGAACTTACCAGCACGGAAGTCTGTATCCAATGATTGTTCGCCTGAGATTGCGGCAAGAAGCTCGTCGTTCTTCTCGCTTGTGTAACGTGTGTAGTTGAATGCAGCAGTTCTGCCGTATAGACCGGATGGGTCTGGGTCAGAACCAACGCCCCAAGCACCTTGGTAAATGTCGATTTTTGGATCATCAGCTTCTACCTGATCGTAGAACGAGTTGAACTCGTGTAGACGACCGTCAAGAAGTTGTACTTTAATACCTACGTCAGCCCAGTTTTGCATGTAGAACTGTGCAATCGGCTCAGCAGTTTCTCCACCTGACATAGAAGCAAAGTTCAATACTAACTCATTACCGTCCGCGTCTTCACGGAAGCCATCTCCATCAACATCGACGAATCCTGCTTCATCAAGAAGAGCTTTCGCCTTTTCAGGGTCGTAAGTTGGTGTTTCAATGCTTGCATCATGGAAACTAGCAAAAACAGGGACAATTAGAGTTGTACCAGGGAAACGAAGACCATGGTAAAGTTCTTTACCGATCGTTTCGTTGTCCATTGCATACCACATAGCTTGACGAACACGCTTGTCAGCCAATCTTGCATTTGGATCTGTTATGTTTTCTTTCTTTTCTGCATCCCACTTACCAAGTTTGAAACCAATGTAAGTGTAAGCAAGGTCAACTTTCGCTAGCAATTCGATATTATCGATTTCTTTAGCGTTCAAGTACTGGTCAACCGGAACTGATGAGAGATCAATATCGCCTTTCTTAAGTGCTTCAAGAACAGAAGCGGAACTTACTACTTTCAATACGATTGAATCTAGTTGAGGCTTGCCTCTCCAGTAATCATCATTGCGTTCGTAAAGTACAGATTCACCTGGAACGATTTTTGCAACTTTGAATGGTCCAAAGCCGATAGGGCTTGTACGGATTTTTTCAGAAGCAGCAAGTTCTTCCATTGTAACTTCACCAGTCATAACATCACCGACATGGTGTCTTGGTGTTGCGTTTGCCCAGATACCAGACAATAGTGATGGAGTTGCTTCTGTGTAAGTGATTGTAATTGTTTTGTCATCTTCAGAAACTTCGATACCTGAAATTTCAGTCGTTTCACCGTTATGGTATGCAGGCATACCTTCAACGTTTGAGATCATGAATGTGTAACGAGTTCCTGTGTAGTCAGGGTGACCAAGTAGTTGGTAAGAGTAAAGAAGGTCACTTGCTTTAACAGGCTCGCCATCATGCCAGTTTACATTATCACCGATTTTGATTGTGATTGATTTATTATCATCAGAAACTTCATATGTTGCAGCACCGTCATTAGTGATCAAGTAGTCACCATCATAAGCGAACAAGCTTTCATTGAAGAAGCTCATTACGTCCGCATCTGGAGCACCAGAGTAGAACACTGGGCTTAGAGTTCCTTCGAATGGAGTGTCAGAAACGAGTCCAAAGTTCAACTCTCCGCCTTCGATCGGATCTCCTGTGTTAGTAACTGTTAGAGGGAAATCTAGACCAGCATTCGGATCTTCTTCAACTTCCTCTGCATCTTCACCGTCTTCTGTTTGTTCTGTGTCTTTTCCTGGATCTTTAGACGTATCTTTTTCACCAGCGCCATCCTTTTCGTCTTTGCCTGTACATGCAGCTAAAAATACGCTGAGAACGAGCAATAGACTTGCAAGTAGCATAAATTGCTTCTTGGCCATTGTATTACCTCCCCTTATTTTTTAGGCTAATCTTTGCCTTGCGTCAGACGCACGTTTTACCGCTTGCCCGACATAATTTATACACAGCATCATTACTAGAATTAGTAATGCTGCAGGTAACCATACCCACCACTTATTTTGCACAATATCAGGATTCCTTGCGAACGAAATCAACGTTCCAAGTGAAGGAGTACCAGCAGGCAAACCGAAACCTAAGAAAGTAAGCCCTGTCTCTATCCCGATATTTCCTGCAAGAGAAAGCGTCATATTTACGATAACGAGTGAACTCAGGTTAGGAAACATTTCAAAAAACATGATTTTCCAACTTGGTGTTCCCAACGTCTTGGAAGCATTAATATAATCAAGCTCCCTTTCCTGTAACGCCCTGGAACGAATGAGCCTAGCTTTTCCAAACCAATAGAAAGCACTCATAATAAGAATAAACGTAAAAACATTATAGTTTGGTACGATAGTTACAAATACGATGATGAACATCAATGTTGGCAATACCATTAAGAATTCCAGGATACGCATCATAACATTATCAATAGCACCCCCGTAAAAGCCAGAGATTAGGCCATACGTAAGTCCTATCAATCCTGCGAGTACCGTTACGGCAATTCCGATTGTAAATGAGTTGCGCGCACCAAGCATCAATTGACCAAAGACATCACGACCACCATCATCTGTGCCAAGCCAGTTGGTCGCAGAAGGCGGCTTCCAGGTATTCAAGAAGTTCACTCGAGTCAATGCTGCATTGTCAATGAATAATGGTGATAAATATGCTGTTGATAAGATGATTATTAGCAATATCAATGAACCCAAAGCCATTTTATCATGCTTTATCTCTCGCCAGATCGTACGCATAAACGATGGATTATTTAATTTTTCTTGAGCAATTAACTGCTTCTCATCTAAGACTGGATTTTTCAATTGCTTCCCCTCCTATTCTTTCTTTCATCATTCAATACGAATACGTGGATCGACGATGCTCAGAATGATATCTGAAAGCAACGTACCGACGATTGTAGCAGTTCCGAATATCATAACAAGCGCCGTAACCACCGTAAAATCACGTAAATTGATTGATTGGAGGAAAAGTTGTCCTAATCCTTGATAACTGAAGATAGATTCAATGAAAATTGATCCACCGATAAGACCTGTAATTTCATACCCTAGAAAAGCTGCAATCGGTAAGAGTGAATTACGCAAAATGTGACGCGTATACACCTTTCCTTCTGGTACCCCTTTTGCCCGTGCCGTTTTCACATAATCTTTGATCTTCTGATCGATAATGTCATTCCGTAAATACTGGATTGTAGCGTATGTTCCAATTAATGCTGCAGACATGACTGGCAAGAATAAATGCTTTGCTCTGCTCACAACATAATCCCATGTTCCGGTCTCAATTCGTATATCAACGGTACCGCCAATCGGGAACCAACCTAATACGAAAGAGAATAGGAACAGCATCAAAAGAGCAAAAACAAATAGTGGCGTCGCAAACGCAAAATAGTTATACGTGACAATCATTTTATCTGCCCATGTATCCGTCCAGCGTCCTGCTATAATGCCAAGCGGAATAGCCATTAAATAGATCATAATCGCTGTGAACAATGATAATAGCACTGTGTTTTCAACCCGGCCTGCTATTAAGGTTGTAACAGGCTGTTGATGGGTGTATGATTGCCCAAAATCACCTTTTACTGCTTTTCCAATCCAACGTCCATATTGCTGATACCACGGATCATTCAAACCAAATTTCTCACGGATTTTTTCAATTTGTTCAGGCGTTGCATCAGGATTTCCCATGAACGCCCCCGTTACCGCATCACCCGGCATCGCTTTTGCAAGCATGAAGATGATGAGGCTCAGGAGGATGAGCTGCGGAATCATGAGCAATGTTCTTCGTAAAATGAACTTTAACATTTACATCATCCTCCTTATTGCATGGCAACGGAATGTGAATCTGAAATCTTCTTCAAATCGAACATCCGTCCATCTTTATCAAAGTAGTTATTGTATTCAGTTTGGTACTCCTCATTAATCGACTGGCGTAGATGCATCTTTTCGAAACGTTTTTCGGGATTCATCTCTGGAATTGCAGCGATCAATCGTTTTGTATATACGTGTTGCGGGTTATTATAGATTTCAGAAGCAGTACCTTCCTCTACGAAACGGCCGCGATACATGATTCCAATGCGGTCGCACATATGCTGAATGATTCCCAGGTCATGTGATATGAACAAATAAGTCAAGTCGAATTCCTTTTGAATCTCTTGCATGAAGTTCAATACTTGTGCCTGAACGGATACGTCTAACGCGGAAACCGGCTCATCCGCAATAATCAGTTTTGGATTCAAAGCAAGTGCGCGAGCAATTCCGATACGTTGTCGTTGTCCACCGGAGAATTGGTGTGGGTATTTATAGATTGATTCCGGGTTCAAGCCAACTCTTGCAACCAATTCTTGTACTCTCAAAAGCTCTTCTTTAGGAGATAGCCTTTCGAAATTACGTAAAGGTTCAGCGATAATGCTCAATACGTTTTTTCGGCCATTCAAAGATGAATAAGGGTCTTGAAAGATCATTTGGATGTCCTTCGTATAACCGCGTCTTTCAGCCTTGCCCATTTTGGCCAAGTCCTTACCCTCAAACAACATCTCCCCGCTAGTCGCTTTATTCAAGCCAATCAGTGCTCGACCGGATGTCGTCTTGCCGCAACCCGATTCTCCGACAAGTCCGTAAGTTTCCCCAGGTTGCAATTCAAAGCTGATACCGTCGACAGCTCTCACATGGTCTACGACTTTTCGAAAAAAACCGCCTCTTATTGGGTAATGCACTTTCAAATCATTAACTGTTAGTAGCGACATATTCTCTCTCTCCTACTCTGTCCTCCGGGAAGTAGAACGTTTTATAGCATGAGCAACGGACAAAATGGTTCGGTGTCGCTTCATGCATCTCCGGGTTCTTCTCGTGGTCCTCTTCAGGAATCCATTCGATACGAGGTGCGAAACGGCAGCCTTCACGATCGAGGTTCTGAATAGAAGGAACTATTCCATCGATAACATGCAATTTTTCTTTAGCTTCCAAGTTTGAAGGAATTGAATTCAATAGTGATCTTGTATACGGGTGTAACGGATTTTCGAACAATTCCTTTACGTCAGCGATTTCAACGACTTCCCCTGCATACATGACTACTACGCGATCAGCCATTTCTGCTACAACGCCCAGGTCATGGGTGATCAGGATGATGCCTGTTTTCATCTGATTCTGCAATTCTTTCATCAAGTCCATGATTTGGGCTTGAATCGTAACGTCCAAGGCGGTTGTAGGCTCATCCGCGAGAAGAAGGACCGGGTCGCAAGCAAGTGCGATGGCGATGACGACACGCTGTCTCATCCCACCCGATAATTCATGCGGGTATTGCTCATACACGCGTTGTTCGTTCTTAATACCAACACGTCGTAGTAGTTCCATTGTCCGTTTTTTCTTATCCGATGCAGATAACTTCATATGGTAATCCATCGGCTCTTCAATCTGTCTACCAATGGTAGCAAGCGGGTTGAGAGCAGTCATTGGATCCTGGAAGATCATCCCTATGTCTTTCCCTCTTACTTTGTTCAATCGAGAGCGGGAAAGCGACAGGAGGTTTTCATCTCCAAAATTGACTTGACCTTCAAGTTTCGTGTTCTTATGGTCATGTAAGCCCATGATCGAGAGCGCCAATGCACTTTTCCCACAACCTGACTCCCCAACGATAGCAACAACTTCATTTTCATGGACGGTCAAAGTGACACCATCTACGGCAGCATAGTAATCACCTTTAATTCTGAATGATGTACGCAGATCTTTAATATCCAAGACCGGTTTTTTCAACTGAACTTCCCCCTAACTAACTGACACTTGTTCAAATAACCAATTTTCATATTTTGCGAAAAGTTATTGAACTCAATATACTACACAACATTAGTCCTGACAATACTGTTTTTTTAGAATATCAAAATCTTATATTATTTCTAATGTGACAAACATATTACAAACATTGATATGTAAGCGTTTTCGCGTTTACATATTCTTAAAAATAAATTTTAAAAAACAGGAGTAAAAAGCCGTCACTTTCTATAACGGCTTCTTCTCCTGTTCGCTTTTCGTATTCATTTTTATAATTAATTTGATGAATTTGTAGTGGATGAAGCGGCTACCGCGGCTACAGTCGCTGCCATCACCGCCTGCTGGGCTTGCAAGATCATATCGACTGAAGCCGCCATGCTGACACCTACCTGATCTGCGGTCTCTGTCAATTGATGCAGCACCATGCCGATGGCGATCGATAATGCCATTTCACGATTCCATTTGAAACGCTTTGATTTCTCCAATTCCTTTGCTAGGAATATAATTTCACGGATTTTAGCATCCTCAACCTGAAACACCGTCAGAAAGCCGATCATTGGATAATGGACGGGCTTCGCTTTCAGATCATTACCAAGCAGTTCAAAAACCTCAGCTGCCCTTTCGACAAGTCCCGGCTGAAACGTTATATCCAAATAGGTCATCACTTGCGACAGCCATTGAAGTTCATTTCCGGTCCGGAAGCCTTCTTTTCGCAACGCATCGTAGTATGCGCGCATCGCTTTTGCATGGGTCTCGGGATCTTCTCCCTTTTTCCCTAAAAGCATAGAATACGCATAATCGTCGTCCGAAGTTAGAAGGAAATGTTGTTTTTTCATTGCATCGTAAAGTTTCTTTGCCCGTTCTGCTTCTTTTTCAAACATATCGGAATCATCATCCATGAGAAGCGCGGCAAGATAGGAATGAATCGAGTTCCGGAAGCCGGCTTGCTTCAACGTACGTTGCTTTTCCATAAGGCGGTCCGCACTTTCATCCATAAAGTTACCGGACTGTGTTAGAAATGCGGCCATTATTGGCAATAAATGCCCGCGCAATGGTGAAAACCAGCCAGCCCTTTCTTTCAAGGCAGCCATGGCACGGCTAAAGTTGACAGCGTTGAATTCCTTAGCTGCGGTCACGTAATACGAAGTGATCGTCAACACAACGTTTTTATCCACGCTCCAACCAGCTAAAGATTTCACCTTGTCATATGTCGTCTCGACTTCATGTCTAATCATTTCCATGCCGCACGTCTCCTTTGCTATATGTACGTCCATATAGCAGAAAAAGTTTCATTATGAAATGCCAATTTTAAATTTTCCATCAGACGTATTCATCAAACTGCGAACCGATTCCAAATCATCCCGATAAAAAGCATCCACAATCGCACTTCCGACAATAACACCATCCGTACATTCCCCGAGCTGTTCCACCTGCGATGGTCTGGAAATACCGAATCCCGCTAGCACAGGTAATGGACTCACCGCCTTCACCCGCTTCAAATGCTCTACTACCTCCTCCCCGAAATGATCACGTCCCCCTGTAATTCCATTAACCGTCACCGCGTAAATGAATCCTTCCGCTTTTACTGCGATGTCCTGGATCCGGTCGTCCGAACTTGTCAGCGACACAAGAGGGATCAATGCGATATCCGTCCCTTCCAGCCTTTCGCGCAGCAGGCCATCCTCTTCAAGAGGCAAATCGGGAATGATCAAGCCGCCAATGCCGATTTCCAGACATCTGTCGATAAACAACTTCATATCGAACGCCAAAATCGGATTCAAATACGTCATAAGAATTAACGGAACAGACACTTTCCCCTTAATTCCCGACAATTCCTCTACCACTTTCCGCAATGACACACCATTCGCCAGCGCTCGCTCTCCTGCCTGTTGAATCACTTCTCCGTCCGCGACAGGATCAGAAAACGGAATGCCAATCTCAATTGCTGTCGCTCCGCACTTTTCAAGAAAAATGAGCTTATGATGGAGCGTATCCAATCCCCCGTCGCCCGCCATCATATAAGGGACGAATGCCTTTTTCCCATTCGAAACACATTCACGTATCCGCTTCTCGACCGTCTTCATTCCACTCCACCTCCAAGCGCTTCACGTACCGTCTGCATATCCTTGTCGCCGCGACCTGACAGACAGACGACCACTATTTCATCCTGTCTCATATCCTTCGCCAGCTCCACTGCAAACCGGATCGCATGCGCACTCTCAAGCGCAGGGATGATCCCTTCCGTCCTCGATAATATCTGCAATCCTTCCAACGCTTCCGCATCCGTCACAGACGAATACGTCACCCTGCCTATACTATGCAAATGGCAATGCTCAGGTCCAACCGCCGGATAATCGAGCCCCGCCGAAATCGAATGCGCCTCCTGTATAAAACCGTCCTCGTCTTGCAGCACATACATATAAGACCCATGTAGCACACCTTCCTTTCCATCCGCAATTGCGGCTGCATGCCGTCCAGTAGCGATTCCGCTTCCCGCAGCTTCAACACCGTATAACGCAACTGCCTCATCTTCGACAAACGGGTGGAACATGCCAATTGCATTGCTCCCACCCCCGATGCACGCAACTATTGCATCGGGCAAACGGCCTTCCTTCTCGACGATCTGCCGCCGCGTCTCCACACCGATCACCCGCTGGAAGTCCCTAACGATTTCAGGAAACGGGTGCGGTCCGAGCGCCGACCCTAATATATAATGCGTATCCTCCACATTCGCAACCCAATACCGCAACGCTTCATTAACCGCATCCTTCAACGTCCCAGAGCCCTTATCGACCGACACGACCTTCGCCCCGAGCAACTCCATCCGAAACACATTCAACTCCTGCCTGCGGATATCCTCTTTGCCCATGAACACGACGCACTCCAGCCCGAACAGCGCACAAGCCGTCGCAGTCGCCACGCCATGCTGTCCGGCACCCGTCTCAGCAAAAATCTTCTTCTTGCCCATCCGTATCGCAAGCAGTGCCTGCCCGAGCGAATTATTGATCTTATGCGCGCCCGTATGATTCAAATCCTCACGTTTCAAAAAGATCTTGGCGCCACCAATCTTTGCAGTTAAACGCTCCGCGAAATAAAGCGGATTCTCCCTGCCGACAAAATCTCGTAAATAATAGTCCAACTCCTCCGCGAAAGCAGGATCCGCCTTCGCCTCTTCATACGCCTTCTCCAGCTCAATCAGCGCAGTCATCAACGTCTCAGGCACATACTGCCCGCCAAACTTCCCATATCTTCCTCTTCTCATCTCAATTGCCATATAGGCTCTCCTCCTCTTTCACCGCGCGAATAAACTCGCGGATCAACGTCTCATCTTTTCGTTTATCAATCTCCACACCACTTGACACATCCACCATGAACGGGCGCGTCCGCCGAATTGCCTCTTTTACATTTTGCGCATTCAGCCCACCCGCCAAAATCATCCGATCCCGCGGCAAGTTTCCGTCCAGAAAGCTCCAGTCAAACACCTCGCCGCTTCCCCCGCGGAACTCAGTCCCCGGCGTGTCGAATAAAACATATTCCGTTTGAACGGTTTTCGCATTTTCCACATCTTCAACACCTCGAACTGATAACACTTTAATGGAAGGAAGTCCTACGGTTTTTATGAATTCCTCCGACTCATCCCCGTGATACTGAATAAAATCGAGCGGCACTTCTTGAAAAGCCCGCTCCATCTCTTCCCGCGTCGCATCTACGAACACTCCGATTTTCATAACGTGTTCAGGCACAAAGCGCGCCAGTTCCTTTGCTTGCGCAATCGCGACACGGCGTCTGCTCGGTGCAAACACAAATCCGACTGCATCCACCCCTGCATCCACCGCAGCTTGAACATGCTGCAGCTCCATCAGCCCACAAATCTTCACCTTCGTCAAAGAGGTGCACCTGCCTTCTGGATTTGCAAGCAACGAAGCGCGTCCTCCACGGAATCACTCCGCATCAACGACTCGCCGACAAGAACAGCGCTCGCCCCGGCCGCTGCCGCACGTTGAGCATCCATCGCATTCATGATGCCGCTTTCACTGATGAAAATCCGTTCTTCATGGAACGGAAAATGCCTTGCCACTTCTTCCGTCCTAGCAAGATCGACTTCGAACGTCCTCAAGTTCCGGTTATTGACGCCAATTAATCTTGCATCAACCGCTAATGCCCGCTTCAATTCTTTTGCGTCATGTACTTCCACTAACACTTCGAGCCCCATTCCTGTCGCATAACTATGAAGACGTTGCAATGTCGCATCGTCTAGTGCCGCCACAATTAGTAGAATGACGGAAGCTCCAGCCTCCTTTGCACGGTCGATCTGCACTTCATGGATGATAAAGTCTTTGCAAAGGAGCGGAATTCGTACAGCTTCAGAAACAGCTGCCAAATCGTCAAAAGAACCCTTGAAAAAGGATGTATCCGTCAATACCGAGATGCATGCTGCACCTGCTCGCACGTAAGCCTTTGCCTGCGTAACCGGATCCGCTTCATTCGCAATCATTCCCTTCGAAGGTGAAGCGCGCTTCATTTCCGAAATGACTTCGAGACGGTTCGATTTCTGAAGCATTTCAAAAAGGGACGGCCTTTTCGACAAAGTTTCACATGAAACAACAAGCTTCTCCATCAGCATCCGTTTCACTTCAAGCCTTTTCACTTGTAGAATTTCATCTAAAATCGTCATCTCACGACCGCCTCCTGTTCAATCTCAGCACTGAATGATACGACTGCTTCAAGCTTCTGAAATGCTTTTCCAGATAGAATACTGTCAGTCGCAATCCCGATTCCCTCTTTTATCGCCCCCGCCATGCCATTCGCAAACAACCCGATTCCTGCATTCAAAACGACCGTGTCAAACCTTGGTCCCCGCTTCCCTTTTAACACTTCGCGAATTATGCCTGCATTCTCCTCAGCAGTCCCCCCGCGGATTGCAGACAGCGGAGCATGCACTAGCCCGACATCTTCCGCAGTCAATGTGAAGGGGATCAAATCGCCTTTATCCATGAGGACGAATGAGTTCTGTCCCGCAAGCGAAGCCTCATCCATCCCGCCTGCCCCCGACACGACAATCGCCCTGTCTCTACCAAGCATCCGGAGGACGGACGCATATTCCATGAGAAAATCGGGCCGGTTGATGCCCGTGAACTGTGTTAAAAGTGGAACCGGGTTCGTCAGTGGTCCAACGAGATTGAAAATTGTCGGCTTACCGATTTTCCGACGCGCTTCTCCGATTTTTTTCATCTTCGGATGGACGACCGGCGCGAAAATGAATGCCAACCCTTCTTTTTCAAGCATCCGGCTCATGTCTTCTGTAGTGAAATTAGAATGAATGCCAAGTCCGTCAAGCACGTCATGACTCCCAGCTGCACTCGAAATCTTCCGGTTGCCGTGCTTTGCGACTTTAACGCCAGCGCCTGCCAACACGAAAGCCGATGTCGTACTAATATTGAACGAGTTCGAGCCATCGCCGCCCGTGCCGCAATTGTCCAAATAGCGGGCTTCCGGGATATCCAAAGGGATTGCATGCTTTCTCATCACAGAAGCAAGCGCCGCCACTTCGGAAGCCGTCTCGCCTTTTTGTGCTAGCGCAACTAAGAAATTTGCAATCTCCATGACATTTGCATTAGCCGCGAACAACTGATTTGCCGCGTCCTCCATCTCTTCAAATCTCAAGTGCTGCTTTTCCTCTACTATTCTCGTATAGCTTTTCATCGCTCATCTCTCCTATTCTCGACTCGTCTTTTATTTCAAAGCTTCCAATAAAGAACGTGCTTTGTTCACCGTTTCCTTGTATTCAAGGGTGGGAATGGAATCCTTCACTATCCCTGCCCCCGCCTGCACAGTTGCTACTCCGTTCTGCACCGTCATCGTTCGGATCGTCAGCGCAAAATCGATATTGCCATTCAATCCGATATAGCCGATTGCACCTCCGTATATGCCCCGCGGCTCATCCTCCAAATCTGAAATGATATCCATCGCAAGCTTTTTCGGTGAACCCGTCACCGTTCCCGCTGGCAGTGTCGCCTTCAACGCATCGAGTGCATGGAGTCCCGATGCGAGTGTTCCCTCGACTTCCGAAACAAGATGCATAACATGTTCGTATCGAACGGTTGCCATATACTTAGAAACCATGACTGATAACGGTTCACAAATTCCTTTCATCTCTTCTTTGCTCACCTCGACTAACATATCGTGCTCTGACAGCTCTTTCGGATCGTTTCGCAGTTCGTTTTCCAGAGCCTGATCCTCATTTGCATCACGACCCCGCCGCCGTGTTCCCGCAATTGGATTCGTCATTACTATTCCATCCGTCACTTTTATAAGACTTTCGGGAGAAGCACCGATGACGATATGATCGGGAAATTCCATATAGTACATGTACGGTGATGGGTTCTTCTTGCGCAGTTTTCGGTACAGAGCGAATGGGTCGCCTTCAATATCCGCTTCAAGTTTGCGCGAGAGAACGACCTGCTCGACTGTTCCTTTTTTGATGAACTCCTTCGCTTGGCGAACTCGGTCTTCAAATTCCGATTGCGACAGCGCGCAACGGTAATCCGAAATCGTGATACCCCTTTCCTCCTCTACCGGGCCATTTGTAATGAGGTTCTCCAGTTCATCTAAATCAGGCTTCGTGTATTCGGGGTGGATTTCGGTATGAAGTAGCGTCACTTCATTTAACTGGTGATCAAACACAATCACCGTGTCGTAAACGTTGAAATACACATCAGGCGCTTCATTGGAACGGGTATTTTTCTCTTCCGCCGCCCCGTACCCAACATATCCGACAGCCCCTCCCATGAACGGATACTCTCCACACTCCGCAATTCGCGGCATCAATCTTTTTAGAAGTGTATACAAATCTCCTTCATGCACGTATGTCTTCTCCGTCGCGTACACGTACTCTTCCAACCGCCCATTTCCTCCGCGATACGCCTTCATCGGATTCACCCCGATGAACGAATAGCGCCCCGATCCCTCATGCTGCGAAGAACTCTCCAATAAGAAACGGTGCCTCCCTTGCAAACGCCTGAAAATTAGGATTGGCGTCAACGAATCCCCTTCAATTTTCTGCTTTGTAATACGTAAACTCGTCTTTTCCATACTCAGCTCTCCTCTTCTAATTGTTCTTGTGTAGTTATTGATCATTTCCCAGTGGATATCGTTCATTTCCCGGAAGTTATTGATCATTTGGGAATGGTTATCAATCATTTCCCGAAAGTTATCGATCATGTCCCAGAAGTTATTGTCATTTCATGACCTTTTACCTAGTCACTCCTTTGAATAAAACCTTTAATTTGTCAAATACACTTGGCGCGATGAACAGCACATCATCCAAACAGCTCCCCGCGACAATATTCACGCATAAATCCGGTGAATCACGCATAATCCGGGGCATTCACGCATAAATTGCGCATTCCACGCATATCCCGAAATACGCGCGCATAAATCCATGAAATCACGCATAAAAAACAAAAAAGCCCTCTGCAAAAGGACAAAAAAGTCCAATTGCAGAGGACGGGTTACCCGCGTTGCCACCTCTATTTGAAGCCATCATAAAACAGCTTCCACTCGGCGCGCCTAAAAAAGACACCTCCCGTAACGTGGGAAAGACGTCCGTCCGGAAAATTCCAGACAGCTCTCATAAGTCCATTCACACCGGCCACGAATCAGTTTCCACCACCCACTGACTCTCTACATCGCGATTCCGTTGCTACTCCTCTTATTCAACAATTTCTCAGCTATGCTCTTCTCAACTCGACTCATCTGTTCCTGGGCGGCGCCGCTCCCGGCCCCTCTACCCTCTCCGAACAAAAAAAGTTATATAGAATGTTACTAAGGGTTCTGTTAATTGTCAACCTTTAAATAAATTTATGCATCCTCTTCACTTTGTATAACTGTACTTCTAGCTGTACAATGAAGAAAAGAAATCCGAAAATAGGTGAACCTCATGCGTATCAATAAATTTTTAAGCGAAGCCGGCATCGTCTCCAGACGCGGCGCAGATAAATGGATCGAAGACGGACGCGTCACAATCAATGGCCAACCCGCCGAACTTGGAAGCAGGGTGGAACCCGAAGATGAAGTCAGTGTCGACGGAAAACCGGTGAAAACTGAAGAACAGCTCGTCTATATCGTTCTTAATAAACCTGTCGGCGTCACAAGCACAACCGAACGCCATATCGAAGGGAACGTCGTCGATTTCGTCAACCACCCGCTCCGCATCTTCCATATCGGGCGACTCGACAAAGACTCCGACGGCTTGTTGCTTCTTACAAATGACGGCGACATCGTCAATGAAATCCTGCGTGAAGAACACGGTCACGAAAAGGAATATATCGTCACCGTCGACCGACCGCTCACGAAGGAATTCATTCACAAAATGGAATCCGGCGTCGAAATCCTCGACACAATAACGAAACCATGCAAAGTGAAGCAACTCGGCCCACGTAAATTCAACATCACGTTAACACAAGGCCTGAACCGCCAAATCCGCCGCATGTGCTCAGCACTCGGCTACAACGTCAGACGCCTCCAGCGTACACGGATCATGAACATCCATCTCGGCAATTTGCCAATCGGACAATGGCGAGACTTGACGGATATGGAACTGAAGGAAATGTTTCAAATGCTGGATTATGAGCCGAAACGATAAATCATACAAATCCCCTTCTCTTGCAACAGTTAGCCAAAGGTTGTATAATTCAGACATATACTTCGTACAATAAAAAGAACCACCCGGTTGCAGCCGAGTGGTCAGGGTAATTGTCAGGTTCCCTATAAGGGGACGGCTATATCGGTTGGAATAACCCATCCAAAATGAGCTCCGAACTCAAGGATGGGTTATTTCTTTCTATCATTTGACAGTATCAAGACAACTAATGTTGCAAGACCAATTGCAACCATTAATGATTCGAATACTGACATGGGCATCACCCCCTTTCGAAAAGGGATGAGCCGTCCATCCTTAAGTCACCTATTCAATTACACTTACTCTTTAATTATAGCACATACACTCCAATTAACTAATTATTATGACGGATAATGTCATGTATTCAGGTCACTTGCATTAGCGGGCAAACAATTGTATAACTCAGATAAAGAATTCATAAACTAAAAAGAACCACCCGGTTGCACCGAGTGATCACAGCAATTGATAGGTTCCCTGTATCAAGTGAAATAACCCGTCCGATGTGAGCGCTGCATTCAAGGATGGGTTATTTATTTTTGTCATTTGACAGTATCAAGAATTCACATCGCCGCTGTAACCGACTTCCCTTTCCTCACAACCCTGTCCCCAAAACTTAATCCGACATAAGCTGCAATCAAAAGGAATGCCATTGCTCCGAACAGTATGACACAGCCCATATACAAACTGATTGACGGATTGTTCAGCAGCGTCATAATCTCTCCGTTGACGACTTTCGGGATGTTGAGATAGAGAAACGGCGAATACTGTGCGAAGTCGTCCAATTTCCAGCTTACTAAATACCCTGCTAAATTAATCAATCCAGTCAGTGCGTACACGACTAACGGCTGGCGGATGAAGAGTCCCAGGACATTCGTCAATGCAAGCAGGAACAAAGCGACACAAACATATAACAAGAGGGACTTCAACAAAAATTCTCCAAGCGGCATAAAATGATAGCCGCCCTCGAATGCCCGCTGTCCTGTAAAATCAAACGATTGGAATTCCTTTCGGCTATGATAATGCAGCACCGGATACATCCAGTCTCCGAACCGGTTGAACACCGTTCCGACTAACACGGCAAAAAGGAAAACAACAATCGCGCTCCCGACCGCAATGATAGAACTGAAAAGCACCTTCCCAAGGAAAAGGGAACGCTTCATAATCGGCAATGTCACAAGCATTTGCAACGTCGGTCTCTTCCCGCGTTCACCCGAAAAGCCTGCGCCTACGAGGATAAGGAATAAAAGCATTGGAATGAAATATAGATAGTCCCGGAAATACATGAAGAGCGAAAACAATCCGCTATGATCTACTTTCCGGTTCGCCTGTTCATTCCACTTCTTCTCCTTCCGGTGTTCCTCCTTCCATTGGTCATGGATATTCGGTATATAGGTACCCGCAAAGACCGGTTGAATCGTATGCTCTTTCATCCACTCTTTTTGCGCAATTGCTGTTTCATAGCCGAAAATAGTGTACGGGCTGTAGTTATGCTTTTTCATCTCTATTAAGCTTTCAAGATATCGATGGTCATTGGACAGCTGATAATCATAAAGTGGGTCCCACTCCTGCTTTTCATAGCCATCCAACGCTTGCTTGGCAAGCGCGGCTTCTTCACGGGCAACATTTATATTCCCTTGAATGTATTCAATATTATGCCCATATATGAAATCCCCGTCTTCACCTCTTGCATTCGCTTCTGCTATCAGCTTCTCCATTTCCTCGATGGATTCCAAATAGTAAGCAATGAGTCCCGTATCATTCTCCGCCTCCTCTACAATCGACGCTAACCCTTCAAGCGCTTCATTTTCCTTCTCTTTCACTTGTTCCGCAAAATAGAAGTAACCGACAATAACCGCTATGGATAGAACAATCAATGACTGCCCAACAAGCCCCCTTCGCTTCGTCTTCCGCCATTCAAACAGACTATTATTCCATATGGATTGGAGATGTGTCATCTTTCCTTTATGGTACGGCTTCAGTTCCTGGGCCGATTTAAATAAACCACGTTCGCCTTCACGCAATAAAATGGCTACCGCTAGCAATAAAATACACCACAGAAACGCCGAAACTGCATACAGCCATATCGGATGGATCGGCATTTCGGTCAAAAACCTGTCCGCGCGGAAAAACTGGAAGGGGTTCCAAGGTATCTGCGTGATCGGCAGAGCATCCGTCAGTACAACGCCGATCATTGTAAGGAACCCTGTCAGCATGATTGTTGAAAATGAGCTTCTTAATTGCGTACCGATTAAAAGCAACAAGGCAAAAAGGAATGCCCCCGCTCCCAGAAATAAAATCGTCACATTCAACAAATGTTGCCAAATGGGAATAAGGGAGAAAGAATCACCTGTTTCCAGAAACGTTGGATACAACAAGTCATTGAATGTGTCTCCGAAAACAACCGGAATCACCCATCCGCCAATCGCTATGACTACTAAATAGAAAAACGTCACAGATAACAATCCGGCATACTTCGCAAGCAGCAATTTCCATCTACGAAGTGGCTGCGTCCTTAACGTCAATAATGTCTGCTGCTCCTTCTCCGACGTGTAGGCGTTTCCGAAAAGGAGTAATAGCAACAAAAGTCCGGCCGGTCCTAGCAAAATGGGAGTTATCTCACTCATTTGCAAGGCAGGGGACACCGGATCAGTTTCGTTGGCATACGGCAAATCATGCTTCACCAAATAAGCATTCTTATCGATAGCCTTTTCTCGTTCTACGCCCTCTAAAGTAGTAAAGACTCCACCGGCATCCTCATATTTTTCCAATAGCGAGTAGAATTCATTCTCGACTTGTGGTATTTCATCCCAACGCTTTCCGTAGATGGCGCTCTTCCATTGAAACGTGGACGTCGCCATATTGTTCAAGATATCAAATTGCTTTGCCTGTTCCTCCGTCAATCTGTTCTCTCGGTCCAACGGCAAGAGCTGCGCGTATAATTGATCAACCTTTAGAACAATTGGAAGGATCTTTTCCTCTGCCTCTTTTGACATTAAATCCTGCTCGATGTTATTTTGGTAAAAAAACCAGCCAACAGATAAGAGTACAAGAACCATTAACCAAACAAACTTCTTCTGCCGCAGGATCTTCTTCAGCTCAAACTTGAACAAGCTCATCTGCCTTTGCCTCCGTGAAAATCTTGCGGTAGCGCTCTTCCGAACCAAATACTTTCTTCTCAATATCGTCTATGACAATGTATTCGCGATTTAATATGTGCAAAACTTTATCCAACCCTACATCACGGCGATAAATATGCAATCGTCCATCGACCACTTCGACAGGAATGCTCGCTGCTATAAGCGCCTTTTCAGCTTTTTCCGTTTTATCCACCGCAATCTGGTAACGAACCTGCTCAAACTCCTCCATATTTTCTTGAATCAAATTCCCTTTCTTGAGGAATAAAATCGACGATGTCACCCGATCAATTTCTGCCAAGTTATGCGAGGACAATAGAATCGTCGTCCCTTCATCGCGCAAAGCAAGAAGCAATTCCCGTACACGAATGGCGCTCGTCGGATCGAGCCCGTTGAGCGGCTCATCCAGAATCATCAGTTTTGGCTTATTCACGACAGCCATCGCAAGCAACAAATGTTGCTTCATCCCAAGCGAATAGTTCTTCACCTTTTTATTCAAATAACTTGTAATTCCGATCCGGTCCGCCGTCGCCAACAATTGCTTCTTCGACAGGCCTTGCACATCGCAGATGAACTGCAAATGATCGTATCCCGTCAAATAATCGTATAGCACCGTATTGTCCTGCATGAACGAAATCTCCCGAAAAATATTCGGATCCCGATTGTTCTTCCCAAGAACCGTTACTTTCCCTTTATCTGCAGGCAGCAAGTTCGTAATGATGTTCATCAACGTTGACTTCCCCGACCCATTCGGCCCCACAAGTGCAATGATCTGCGGTTCTTCGATCTCAAATGTAATCCCCCTCAACACATGTTCCTTGCCATATGATTTGTACACATCTTTTACTGATAAAATCATACGTAGCCCCCCTTTTTAAGTTTTCCAGTCCAATTAACTCCATTCTACTATACTTCCAAGTAGATTTGGATGAAATTTCAAACAAATCAAAAAAACACATGCGTGAAAATCCAAATATAACACTCTCCCGCTAGTTATCGATCATTTCCGAGCAGTTATCGGTCATGTTCACAACTTTATCGGTCAACTTTCGTAAGTTATCGTCGTTTCAAGACCTTTGAACTACCTGAATTATTGCCTGCCTGCCATGGAAGGCTGCTATTTATTCAAGTCGAACAACTAAACAGCTGTTTAATGCATGTTTTCAGCAGTGACACTTGCACAAGTTATAAACAAATTTATCTGGAAACCAAAACTATTGATGTGAAAAACTCTAATTGAGCAAAAAAACAACCTGCCAAAAATAATAATTTCGGCAAGTTGTTTAGCAATCCGCTACCTCGATTTAACTGATTTTCAACAAATCCTGTTCATGCATGCAATCTATGAGTTCCTGTACGGCGACTTCTCCAGCATGCATCCATCTGTCTTTATTCGTAATCTTGCCGTCTTTGTCAATCGGGGGTTGAAATTGGTTGAAGCCCGCGACATTCAGCATGGACGTCTCATCCCGGTCCAGTCCGATATGCACGACATGCTTGATGATATACGGCGTGCGGAATCGAATGACGGCCTCGTAATGGTCAAGCTCACCTTCCATGACGGAAAACGGGATTCTCACATAAATTGTTTCCCCGCCCTCCTGGCATAAAATATGATCGAAATATCCTTGATGGTAGTCCCAATTGCCGCCCATATGATACCCAAGCCCGCGGATGCAGTCCCTTACAAGGCCGAACGACGCAATCTGTCCTTCCAGCCCCGTCTGTAATTTCAACATGATGTCTCCTCCTTTTGAATGATTCGCTATACAGCATTCACAAAAGAAGGGGGAGACATACTTAAGAATGAAGCCGGTTATCCTACCTCCTTAACGGCAATACTTTGAAGAAATCATTTTCAATCAATGGAGGAAGAGGATTTGACAACAATCCATAACACGCAAGTGCAATCGAATAACAGGGGGACATTTGCGCGTCGAAACCTATGGTCAGGTATTTTGTTCGGACTAGGTTTTGTTGCGTTTCTCGATGAGACATTATTCCATCAGCTGCTTCATTGGCATAAGTTTTACGATAAATCGACTGTCGCGGTTGGTCTCATATCAGATGGATTATTTCACGCATTCAGCTGGTTTGCGACAGTCGGTGGCTTATTTCTCGTTGCCGATCTACGAAGGCGTGATGCATTATGGCATAAGATGTGGTGGGGAGGGAAGTTACTTGGCGCCGGGGCTTTTCAGCTTTACGACGGCATTATCCAGCATAAAGTCATGCGCATCCATCAAATTCGATACAATGTCGATATTTTACCGTATGATCTCGTCTGGAATATTTCTGCAGCTGTCATGATTATGGCCGGTATCGGTTTGATTGCAAGTGCGAAACGCGACAAGCGTGAAGGGAAAGGAGCGTTTTCCAATGCATGATGCTCACTTTCTGTTGACTGATCTGCTTTTTGGCTTTTCAGCTCTGCTTGCGATCGGACTATATATTGGCGCCGTGTTACTCACGAATGGACGGGGACGACTTCGTAAATGGCCTTTGCACCGATCGTTTTCTTTTGTAGCAGGTGTGCTTCTTGCTGTGATGGCAGTCGTCGGCCCATTCGCACGTCTGTCCCATGATGATTTCACAACCCACATGGCGGGACATTTATTGCTCGGAATGCTCGCTCCGCTTCTCATTGCACTCGCTGCGCCTATGACCTTATTATTGCGCACACTCAACGTTCGTTTAGCAAGAAAACTCAGCAGACTGTTGCAAAGTTCGTTCGTAGGATTCTTCACCCATCCGATCGTTGCTTCTATCTTGAACATTGGCGGGTTATGGCTTCTCTATACGACCGGTTTATATTCAGCGATGCATACAAACATTTGGCTACATATCGTTATTCACATCCACGTCTTCCTAGCCGGCTATTTATTCACAATCTCTTTGATTTATATTGATCCGGTCTTCCACCGTTTCAGTTTTACGTACAGAACTGTCGTTTTCATTGTCGCACTTGCAGGTCATGGCATCTTGTCAAAATTCATCTACGCCTACCCGCCGGCGGGAGTGCCGGTAGAACAGGCAAGGACCGGCGCCATGCTGATGTATTATGGTGGTGATGCAGTCGATTTGCTGCTGATTTTCATCCTATTCAAGCATTGGTATCAATCTGTTCGTCCTCGGAAACTCGTTTTAGGGGTGGGGAAAACAGTGTAGCTGCTTTCGGGGAGTTATCAGTCACTTTCAAGCGTCATCGTTGTTTCATAACTATTTACTTTTCAAACGTGTCACCTATTCTTCCTGAATTCAACTAGCAAACCCTCTATTATTTCTCCGCCCCCTATGTCATAGTAATAATGGGAATATTTCTATTAATGGAGGTATGACAATGGAGAAGTTAGTGAAGTTACGTGACAGATTTGATGAATTAGGAATTGACGGGATGCTAATTACAGATCCCTATAACCGAAGATATTTGACGGATTTCACCGGAACTGCGGGGACGGTGCTTGTTTCAAAGTCAGAGGCGTTATTATTGGTTGATTTCCGTTATACCGGCCAGGCGAATGCGCAAGTGACAGATTTTACTGTGAAAGAAATCGATCGATCCATCATTTATGAGGAGATTTCAGCGCTTGCGGAAAGCTTAGGAATCAAGAAGCTCGGATTTGAACAACAGCATCAATCTTATTTTTATTACACCCAGCTTTTGAAGAAAGTAAAGGCGGAGCTTGTGCCTGTCTCGGATGTTGTTGAAAAACTGCGGATGATTAAAAATGAATGTGAAATGACCATTTTGAAAAAAGCTGCAGAAATTGCAGACGCCTCATTCGAGCATATTTTGACGTTCATTCAGCCAGGTCGCACGGAGATTGAAATCGCGAATGAATTGGAATTCCATATGAGGAAATTGGGCGCGACGTCTTCCTCGTTCGATATGATTGTCGCATCCGGCGTGCGTTCCGCATTGCCGCATGGAGTGGCGAGTGACAAGATTGTGGAGCAAGGTGATATGGTGACGTTGGATTTTGGTGCTTACTATAAGGGATATTGCTCCGACATGACAAGAACCGTCGCAGTCGGTGAGCCTGATCCAAAGCTGAAGGAAATCTATTCAATCGTTCATGATGCTCTTGAAAATGCGCTGTCGGGCATCAAAGTTGGCATGACTGGCAAAGAAGCGGATGCATTGACGCGTGATTTGATTAGTGAAAAAGGGTATCGCGACAATTATGGGCATGGCATGGGGCATGGGATTGGCTTGTATATCCACGAAGATATTTTCATGAATCCGACATGTGAACTGATTGTTGAGGAAGGAATGGTGTTGACGGTCGAGCCGGGCATTTACATTCCGGGCCTTGGCGGGGTACGGATTGAAGATGATATTATCATGAAAAAAGATGGGATTGAGATCATTACAAAATCGCCGAAAGAGTTGATTATTCTTTGATCGGCACATAAATGGACTTCCGTGTTGGCGGAAGTCCATTTTAATTGGCGTTTCGTGGGATTTAGTTCATTTCCGGATAGTTTTCGGTCAAGTTCACAATTTTATCGGTCACCCGGTGCAAGTTATCGTTCAACTGCGTCGAGTTATCGGTCACTTTCTGAAAGTTATCGTCATTTCATTACCTTTTACCTATCAGAAAACTCGGCCTATCCTATTAAACAAACAACACCGCAGACAAGTAAACAACAAACGTAACCGTTACAGCACTCAACACGGTTGAAAACAGAACTGTCTGCGCCGCCAAATCCGAATATACGTCATATTCCAGAGCGAGCGACGAGCTGTTTCGAGATGTCGGGAATGAACTTGCGATGAAGAGGGATTGCGCGACGACACCATCCAGCCCAAATAGAAAAATGAGTAGCAGTGAAACAGCGGGACCGATGATCAGCCTCCCGATGCTGCTCACGAGAACTGTCCGATTGATGATCGTTTTGAACTCGATTTGGGCAAGTTGTGCGCCCAATAAGACGAGCGCGATTGCGAGAAACGCATCCGCCAGATGGCTGATAGGTGCCCAGATAAATGTCGGAATCGGAGCACGCAGCCAATTTAGCAGGCCACCAAGGAGCATCGCATGGATAATCGGCATTTTCAAAAGTGATTTCAAGATTTCCAACCCAGACTTTGTCGCGGAAATTAAGTTATAAAGTCCATATGTATACGTTAATACGTTTTGAAAGACCATCACAATAATTTGGATGGAGATGCCGAGTGGGTTCGCTTGAAATAGTAATTGACTCACCGGTATCCCGTAGTTCCCCGAGTTGATTAATGATATGCTGTTTTTGAATATTGCCGATTCCCCTTTATCCAACTTTAACAGTTTGCTGATGACAGCAGTAACGACGATGATCGCCAAACTGAAGACAATCAGATAACCAACGATTTCAACCAGAACTTGGACGTCAATCTCCGTCTCGTACAGGTTGATGAATACGGCGGCCGGCATTAAGCAGTATGTGATTAAATTCGAAACTGCCCGCAGATTGAATTGGAATTTCTTTTGTAGGACTGCGCCTACAACTACTAGAATTAAGATCGGGACGATGATATTTATAAAAATGGTTCCTATGAACATGACGGCCTCCTGTCTTCGTGCATCTATTACAGATGAGTATACAGTATTCTTGTTAATGGAAGGAGATTGAAAATTTAAAAGGACTTCCTTTGTAAGTGGAAGTCCTTTTTGGAGCGTTTTCTATTCGATCTATCAATATCGTTCATTTCCCTGAAGTTATCGGTCACCCGGCGCAAGTTATCGGTCAATGTCACAAAGTTATCGGTCACCAGGCGCGAGTTATCGGTCACTTCTCAAGGGTTATCGTCGTTTCATGACTTTCAACCTACGAACAACAAGTTTTTATTTGTCAAAGGCACTTGGCGCGAGGCGGATTTCCTCAATCACGCATTGCCCCGCGGTCGGCAGCTCACTCCGCAGTGATCCTCGCCTGTTTCCCAGTGAAATCTTCCTCCGGATAATACGCATCTTTCACCAACAGATTCGGTCCTAGGCATTTCACGGCAGGACAATGGCAGCCGATCGACTTTGCTAGCGGACGGTCCAACCATCTATCTAGCATTTCCGGCAGTGAATCATGCTGGATATTGCCCATCGGAGGCGTATCGCCGAAATCGGTTACGATGACGTCGCCCGTGAAAATGTTGACGTTTAGACGGGAGCGTCCGTCGGGGTCATTGCGCACAGAGACATTTTTGCTGTTGTATATACGCTTCAACAATTTCAAATCCTCTTCGTTCGAGCTGCACGGGTAGAACGGCAATGTGCCGAACAGCATCCACACGTCTTCATCCCGCATATCCAATAATTGATGAATCGCTTCTCGCGTTTCAGTTAGCGAAAGCACTTCCAGCTGTGAAGCAAAGTCGCTTGGGTACATTGGGTGCACCTCATGCCTCGCGCACTTCATCTCCTCGACGATTTGGCGATGGATATGGCCGAGATGTGGCAGCGTCCGCTTATTCAACATCGTTTCAGCGGAAACCATCACACCCGCCTCCGCCAATGCGCGGCTATTGTCGATCATCCGTTGGAACTGCTCGGCACGGCGTTCCCTCGGCGGCTTCCTTTCCATATTCGCGAATCCACCGTCTACAAAATCATCAACGGTTCCCCAGTTATGGGAGATATGCAGAACGTCCAAATAAGGGGCAACCCCCATATAACGCTCAAGCGGCATCGTCAAATTCGAATTCATTTGTGTTCTGATGCCGCGTTCATGTGCATATTTCAATAAAGGCAAGACGTATTGTTCAATCGATTTTTTCGAGAACATCGGCTCGCCGCCCGTTATGCTGATCGTCCGTAAATGCGGGATTTCGTCAAGGCGGGATAGCAGCAGCTCGATCGGCAATGCATCTGGATCTTTATGTTGCAGCATATAGCCGACCGCGCAATGCTCACATCGCATATTACATAAATACGTCGTCGTAAATTCAATGCTCGATAATGTCAATTTACCAAGTTCCTGCACATCCAAGTATGCTTCCCACGGATCATAGGCAGGTGACATTTTTTGAAGTGTAGCTATATTTTTCATTTCTATATGACTCCCTACTCGTTTAATAGACCAATAAATAAGTATGAGCTTCATTTCCGGCTTTTGCAACCTCACTCCTTATATTTAAAAAAACAAAAAGTATCAGGATGGCATCCTCTCAATACTTTTTGTCTGCCTTGAATTTTTCAACATTTACATAGCATTATTTCATTGCCATCTGGATCCCTGAAATTAAACCAATGATCATTTTCAATACCTGTCGTCAACTCAACTTGCCTGGACTGCATCTCTTCATAAGCCTTTTGAATATCATTTGAATTTAAATGGAACATCGGTGCTTTGAGCGGCCCTGTTTTCTGAAACAGCTTACTGTCTAATACGAGGTTTACACCTTCCATTTGGATCACATATAGATGCCCGAATTGAATATCTTCTACTGGAGCGATGCCAAATAGGTTACAATACCAGTCCCGTGATTTTTCTATGTCCTGCACTGGCAAAAAGACCGTTCCAATTTCATTCATGATTGATTTCACTTCATAACTTCCTTTCGAGTAAAGTGATGTTTATAGAACCGGATCATACAAAAAAACATCGATCATATCAGTGCTTTGTTCATGTTCTGGATTGTATTCTTCTATTGTCCATTGATCTAGTAACCTTCTGAAACCTGCTTGCGCAATTTCTTCATGAAGATTTGCATATGCTTGGTGGAGATCCTTTGCCGCACCGACGTATCGAAGTGCAGCATATTTACTTGGTTCTATCGAAAGACCTTCCAATCCATCCTTGATATTTTCAATTTCTTCAACTTGCAAGCAGACCCAATAGCCATCTTCAGAAGGTCGTGCATCGACTTTAAAAAATCCCAAAATCCGTTCTTGATCGATCGGTTTTGCAATTTCCGAAGTCCGAGCTTTTAATTCCCCAACCGTCTCTGGTATCTTCACTTGATAATCTTCCAATGAATCACATTGCAGACGAATACCGACAAACTTCATTTCTCCCTTTTCAACAAGCTGCATTCCATACTTCCCCTTTTCTTATTGTTTTCTTTCATTATGTACTATAACTGATATTTTTGAAAATGAAGGGAACTTCTTCTTGCTTGTATGTTATACTGCGATTAAACGAAGGGATTGGAAGTTTATGAAAAAGACTAAAATAATAATACCCTTCCTATTACTATGCACCATTATCAGTGCCTATTATTTTTCCAACAATAACTCATGCATGAGGAAAGCACCCCATTACGATTCCTTTATATATTTTAATCAACCAGTCGGTCAGTTTGAAATGAGTCAAAACATTGCTGATGAATCAATCGATGAGAAGAAGTATAAGCGATTTAAACGTACGGAAGATGGAATGAAGGCGCTGTTTCGGATAAATCTTATGGAGTGGAAAGACGGTCGATTTTATTATCAGCTTCATCACAGAAACAGTTATCATGAGCCTTCTACGATGACCTTTTTAGCTAACTCCTCCCGTGTCAATGTCAGTTCTGTACCTGTTTGGGTGAATGGGATTAAATAATAAGAAAGCAGCCTCCAATTTAAATAGGAAGCTGCTTTTTCATTCATACATTCACCATCTCTAAAAACTGCTGTGTGCGCTCGTTTGTGGAGTGGTTAAAAAACGTTTCGGGGTCGGCATCCTCGATGATGCACCCTTCGTCCAGCATGATAATACGGTCCGCTACTTCTTTCGCGAACTTCATTTCATGCGTCACAACGACCATCGTCATTCCTTCGTCGGCAAGGTCCTGCATGACTTGGAGCACTTCGCCGACAAGCTCCGGGTCAAGTGCGGATGTCGGTTCATCGAACAATAACGCTTTCGGTTCCATTGCAAGCGCCCGCGCAATGGCAACCCGCTGTTTCTGACCGCCCGATAATTTATTCGGATAGACATCCGCCTTATCAGACAGCCCAACCTTTTCCAATAGGGAGAGCCCCAATTCCTTCGCCTTCCCCTTTTCTTCCTTTTTGACAATCAACGGCGCTTCCATAATATTTTCAAGCACCGTCTTATGTGGGAACAAGTTGAAATGTTGGAATACCATACCGACCTCTGCTCGGACTTTTGATAAGTCATCTTTCTTCCGATCGATTGCACGGCCGTCAATTATAATATCCCCTTCTTGCGCCTTTTCAAGGAAATTCAGGCAGCGTAGCAACGTACTCTTCCCAGATCCACTCACTCCGACGAGAACGACGACTTCGCCCGGATTGATGTCGATATCGATTCCTTTCAGCACTTCGAGATTGCCGAATGATTTGTGGAGATTTTTTGTTTTGATCATGTAATTTCCTCCCTGCCTACGATTCATCCACGTTCAATTTATTCTCATACAACTTCAATAGCCACGTGAATATGAGGACGAGAACGAGGTAATACATACCGACGACCAAGAATGTCTCGAACTGCATAAAATTAGACGCCGCTTCACGGTTCGCCCTTCCGAACAACTCCGAAACCCCAATGAGGTATACAAGAGATGAATCTTTCAATGTAATGATAAACTGGTTTCCTAGCGGCGGAATCGCCCTGCGCAACGCTTGCGGAAAAATGATTCGGCGCATCGCCTGCGTCCGGTTCATGCCAAGTGCAAGGCTTGCCTCCCGCTGTCCACGATCTATCCCCTGGATGGCTCCCCTGAAAATCTCTGCAATGTAAGCACCATTATGGACACCTAAAGCAATCGCTCCTGCCCAGAAATTGGACAGGACAACGATTGACGTAATTCCAAAATAGAGGAACATGATCTGCACGATAAGCGGTGTTCCGCGGATAATTGTAATATATAAGTTTGCAATCGTTTGTAATACTTTTGAGTGTGATATTTTCATCAAGGCAAAGATAATTCCAAACAAGGTTCCTAATATAACAGCAACAGCCGTAATTTCTAACGTGATCAGTACCGCTTGCAGGAAGCCTTCATACGTGCTCATGAATACATCATATAATCTGTTCAACATTTCAAGCACTGGCAACTCCCTCTTCCCATTTCAGAATCAGTCATTATTCTAGTAGTTCTGCATCCTCCAAATTGATATCCAATAGATTACGACCGAACCACTTCTGTGAAATTTCATCGTAAGTACCATCATCAATAATTTCTTGGAGCGCATCATTAATCGCGTCACGGAGCTTTTCGTTATCCTTTTTCACCGCAATCGATGGCTGTTCGACCCATAACGGGTTGCCTACTTCTTTAATAGCAAATCCATTGTCAATCGCTTCAAAACCTACGATATCCGCTGTGATAACAGCATCCAACCGATTTTCAATTGTCAAATCCTGCAAGGCTACAACATCACTTGCGTAATACTGGATATCGTCTGACAGTGTTTTTGCCGGTTCTTCATACGTAGATTGTGAAACGACTCCAATCTTCTTTCCTTTCAAATCCTCCGGAGACTTGATGTCATCATTGTCTTTCGCAATCCAAATCATCCCGCCGGAATAATAGTAAGGGTCTGTAAATGCTGCCTGTTCAGCACGTTTTTTTGTGTACGCCATTGATCCTATAATTGCATCGTATTTATTTGCAACTAGGCCTTGAAGAATTGTCTCGAACGGATTTGTCACAGGGTTCGGCTCCAAATCCATCTTCTCAGCAATTGCTGCCCCTATTTCCATATCAAACCCTGTCAACTCTCCATTCTCTTCGAAGTTGAAAGGTTTATATAATCCACTTGCCGCATATGTCAATTTCCCTTTTTTCACAAGGCCGTACTCATTATCACTCGCTTCCCCATTGCCATCTCCACATGCAGCGAGTACTAGCATTGCTGCCATCAGTAAGAATAATAATGTCTTCCATTTCCTCATACGAAAAACTCCCTTTTGTCGACCGATGTCGATTTTTTTGCCTGCTTGCCTACTAACTCTATTTCCCTATCATTTTTCAGATAAACCTACTTTTTTCGTTATCAATCATGTCGAGCTGTTGTTTACCACCGAATGACTACAATTTAACCTTAAAACCGTTGAGGAAAAATGCTAAAAATCAGTTATCACCACTTACAGGGGCGTTATCACCGCTCAGCGACTGTTTATCACCACTCGGGATAACATTATCACCGCTTAGCAACTGTTTATCACCACTCCAAGTGGCATTATCACCGTTCGCCATGTTGCGGCAATCAGTTACAAAATGGTCTCAAGTATTCTACAACTCTGTTTATCTGCATTGGATTAAGGGGAATAGACAGGTTAGCTAGTCTTTCATTCAACAATAAAGCGAGGTGGGAGAGTCATGACGTTAAATGGAGATAATGAAAAGGTCTCACATGCGATTGTCCATGTCTTAAAAGAAGGGCAAAAAGAGACGTTCCAAAAAATCATTAGTGAATTGTCCCCCTATGACATTTCTTTGCACTATCGAAGTTTGCCGCGCAAGCGTAGAATTCTTTTTTTGGAATGGCTCTCTTTGGAGCAACTTGTGACCCTTCTCAGATACTTGACACGCAATGAACAGCTGCGTGTATTAAAAAAGATTGGACCTGTACGGTCTACGGAACTGTTGGAAGTTTTGAAAAGTGATGATCTCGCCTATCTACTTTCCGATTTGCCGGATAAAGAAGTGAATCAGCTGATTGCGCAAATGAGGGATGAGGAAAAGAAAGCGATACGCAAGAAAATGAAGTATCCGAAAAAGTCTGCCGGGCGGGTGATGATCAGTCAATATGTATGGGTGCACACTTCCTATACCGTTCGGAAGACGATTGACAAATTAAAGCATTTCAATGAGTTTGCACATTATTTAAATTACGTGTATGTGATTGATGATGAGAAGAAATTGATCGGTGTCGCTTCATACCGTGATTTGCTGTTATGCGAGCCCGAAAATGACATTACTGAAGTGATGACGACGGATATTATAAAGGTCAAAGATATGTCGAAACAGAGTGATGTCGCGAAAATGATTGGGCGACATGATTTTCTTTCCGTGCCCGTTGTCAATGATGACAATATTTTGGTCGGCATCATTACTGCGGATGATGTGCTTGATATCGTCATGCGGGAAGCGAATGAGGATATTGAAATGCTATTTGCTTCTGGAAAGGAAATCGACTTTCATACGAAGCCGATTTCAGCAACGCTTAAACGGTTGCCATGGCTCATCCTGCTTTTATTCATCGGTCTCGTCTCCGGCAGCATCATTTCAAAATTCGAAGCGACACTTGAAGCCGTCGTCGCCCTCGCCTTCTTCATGCCGATGATTGCGGGAATGACAGGAAACACCGGCACCCAATCGTTGGCGGTCGTTGTCCGTGGTCTAGTGACGGAAGAGATGACCTTCAAAAAGTCGATTGGCCTCATTTTCCGCGAACTGCTCGTCGGTATCATGCTCGGGGTTGTCTGCGGTGCTGTCATCTCGGTCATCGCCTACATTTGGCAAGGCAGCTTCACGCTTGGACTCGTCGTAGGATCGTCCCTAGTCGCAACACTGATCATCGGAACATTTGCCGGAACCGTCATCCCGTTGATTCTGAATAAATTCAAAGTCGACCCGGCCGTCGCATCCGGCCCACTCATCACTACAATTAACGACATCCTGTCCTTACTCATCTATTTTGGAATTGCAACAATGTTCATCTCCAAACTGATGTAATTGAAATTTAAAAAAGGCCGTCTCTGTACAAAACAGAAGACGGCCTTTTAAGTGGCGGTATTTATATTAATTCGATTGGTTGTAAACTAGTTCTTCGACACGCGGTCGCATTGTGCCGTGTTGCATTAGATTCGTGTGCCAGGAAAATGCTTTCTCAAGTACATGAGGTGTGTGGCCGCCTCTTTCCAATGCTTCGGAAAAATACGCCCACAGCTGCTCGCGGTACATTGGGTGTGCGCAATTTCCGATGATCAATTCAACACGCTCCCTTGGCGCAAGTCCACGCAAATCCGCGTACCCATGCTCTGTCACGATGACATCGACATCATGCTCCGTATGATCGACGTGGGAGACGAATGGCACGATGCTTGAGATATCACCGTTCTTAGCAACCGATTTCGTAACAAAAATAGCAAGTCTGGCATTTCGGGCGAAGTCACCTGAACCGCCGATGCCATTCATCATCTTCGTCCCTGTCACATGCGTCGAATTGACATTCCCATAAATGTCCAGTTCCAACGCTGTATTAATAGAAATTAAACCGAGTCGGCGGATAATTTCCGGATGGTTTGAAATTTCCTGCGGACGCATAATTAATTTATCACGATATTGATCCAGGTTATTGAAGACCTTGTCCATCTTCTCCTCTGACAACGTAATCGACGCACAAGAGGCAGTGCGAATCTTACCTGCATCAATCAAATCAAAAACGGCATCCTGCAATACTTCCGAATACACTTCAAGGTCCTCGAATTCCGAATCTAACAAACCGTGAAGCACTGCATTTGCCTGGGAGCCGATTCCTGATTGCAGTGGTGCCAATCGATTCGTCAACCTTCCCGATTCCACTTCTGAACGCAAGAACGACAACAAATGCTCAGCCATAATTTCTGTTTCTTGGTCCGGCGGTGTAATCGTTGATGCAGAATCCTTTTGGTGCGTGAATACGATTCCCTTCACTTTTTCAACATCAATCGGAATGCCCATTGTCCCGATCCGGTCCTCCACTTTCGTCAATGGAATCGAATTCCGCTCGCCTTGTTTGCCCGTGTCATACAAATCATGGATGCCTTCCCACTCCGCAGAGTGCGCTGTATTTATTTCAATGATGATCGATTTTGCATGCATTGCAAACGACAATGAATTACCGACAGATGTCGATGGGATGATCATTCCATCCTCCGTAACTGAAACCGCTTCCAAAATCGCAAAATCGATCGGTTCGATGACACCCGCGCGAATCCATTCTGCTGTGTGGGATAAATGATGGTCCACAAAAAGAAGTTCCCCGTCATTAATGCCATTACGCATCGCTTTTTCCGCCTGGAACGGCAACCGTTTGTTAACAATGCCTGCTTCGGCAAACAATCGATCGATATCCGAACCGAGTGAAGCCCCTGTAAACACATTCACTTTGAATTTCTCAGTCTCTGCACGTTTCACCAACGCCATTGGAACCGCTTTCGCATCACCCGCACGCGTGAATCCGCTTAATCCTAACGTCATTCCGTCCTTAATCCAAGACGCAGCCTCTTCAGGTGAAACGACTACATCTCTCAACTTCTCCAATCTAATGCGCTCCATTTGATTATCCATTCAACAACTGCCCCTTTTCATAACTTTTAGATAATCTTATCGTATCCAAATGTTCGAAAGGGAAATTGTGAATGAAAGAGGATTTAATCGACTAAACGCCTTAAAACTACGTCCTAGGCAGCATATCACAGCAACCATTTTAGATCCTCTTTTTGAATAAATCCCTTTAAAAACCTAATAACTTCCTAAAATAACTCGAATACGACTGACTCACCGGGATTTTCGTACCGTCATTCATCGACAATACAAACGTTGAATGCGTGTCTGGAAAAATGGCTTTAATACGCGTAACATTAACAATGAACGATCTATGGCAACGGACAAATAGCTCATGCGGCAGCACATACTCGAAGTTTTGCAATGAATTCTTATGGGTACCAGTAATATGATCGGCCACAACAACCGTCTTCCGGTCCTTCACTTCAATATAATGCACTTCGGCAAAAGGGACAGGCACCCAACCGTCCTGCGTCTTCAATGTTACAACTGACTTCCCTTCCGTATAAGCAGGATAAATAGCGACAACGCATCCGTCCAAGACGCCGTCATTATGAAACGGGACAGCCATGCCATGATAAGGGACGCCGAACACATCACGGTTAATGAACTCAGAAACTTTCTGCCCTTCCGTAAGCGCTTTGTAGGCAATCGTCCCTTCCTTTATAGGATCACCCGGTCGAATTTTCAAATCGATCCGTTTGCTCGGACGGTAATAAATATATTCTTTTGTATTGGATACGACAATGGAGATTTCATCTGCAAATAATTCCCCGACCACATCCATGAGGGAATCCAAATTCAACATGACCATCCAAACTCCTTTCGCATAGCTATATATGTTATGATTTCAGGCGTGTCGATTAACCATTATTATACAGTAAAT
>NZ_BJYL01000034.1 GCF_007991495.1 Sporosarcina luteola
TCAGACAGTTGCTTTTATTAAAATATGAGCTTGAACTTAGTTATAAAGAAATTGCCTTGCTATTAGGAATGAAAATGGAAACTGTCAGAACTTATTTATTTCGTGCAAGAAAAGAATTTCAAGAAACATGGAGGAGTTTACATGGATGAATTAAAAGATGATCTTTTTGACGAGCATAATATAAAGAAGGCGATAAAAAAGGGAAAGAGAAAAACGATCATAACGGTTGTTTTAGTTTCCGTCATTGTATTTGTCGTTCTCAATGCAGTTAATTTCGCGGCTTATTCCTACTATAGCCAAAAAGCATATAAGCAATGGGATGCTTATGTCCGACTGAGTACTCCGAATGGGTATATTAGCGAAACTGTAGATACAAGAGGAATTTTAGGTGGAGAAACTCAATTTAAGGTCTCGAAAAATATGAAAACCAAATCGCTTGTACTTGAACAGAAACAATACAAGTTTGGTCTGCTTCCGTCACTTTCCTATTAAAGAATCTCTGGCAACAGCATTGGGGTAACCGGAGAAGATTGGCAGGTTACGTATAAAGAGAATGGTTGGAGAGACTTACTGTTTTTCCATCCAACTGTATCGTATAAAAAACACAAACATGACGAAGATCTGATAAACCAGATGCAGGGAGATCAAATTTATGAAGTGGCGCTATCCTTTGATAAACCGTATAAACAGAGTGATTTGCCCTTATACGAACTGCCCGCAATGACTTGGTTTTGGATAAATACCTATAGTTATCGCCAAATGAAAACATTTCAGGAAGAAGCAGAAAAAAACGTTTGGTCATCGACTTTTATAAGGGAGAATGAGGCATTAGGCTTTTCAGTAAATTCCCCAATTTATTCAACAATAAAGTTCGATAGTGAGTACGAAGATTTTCTAAACCTTTTACAATCAAGTTATTATGATGAACATCAAAACGCTTTTGAGATTATGAAAGATATCAAAGCAGACGACGTGGAAATACTAGGAATCGTCGTTTATGGGACAAAAGAAGAGGTGATAGAAATTATCCAAAACCCTATCATTCAGTCAGTCTCATTAGGTGGTGTTATAAATAATTATTAAGTTATTAGTTGGCAAAAGAACATTATCGTGAACAGCAAACCCTATTGGCATTGCAGACTAAGTAATCGGTAGTCACACGCGTAAAAAGACCGCTCATCCATCGTCGGATCAGCGGTCTTCTATTTTTTGAAATTAATTAACAGGTACTGTAGTCTCTTCCATTTTCGAATCTGTCGACTTCAATATCTCAACATTTTCAATACCTTGCTCTTCAATTTCAAGCAATTTATTGAAAGACGCTATCGCCACTTCAACCTGCTTATCCTCAGGTTCTTTCGTCGTCAACAGCTGTAGCCACAGTCCTGGATATCCTAGGTATTTCAAAACAGGAATATTCCGCAAGCTGTTCGTAAACTGCAAGACTTCGAAAGATACGCCAATCACAACAGGGATCAATAAAATCCGGTTGACGATCCTTAGCCAGAAAGGATCTGTCGGAACTAAGAAATAGATGAACATGCCGACAATCACTGTAAATAACAAGAAGCTGCTTCCGCAACGATAATGCAAGCGGGACTGCGCTTGGACATTCTCAACGGTAAGCGGCAGATTATTCTCATACGCATTGATCACCTTATGTTCCGCGCCATGATATTTAAACACCCGTTTTATGAGCGGGGTCATCGATATAAGCGAGATATAAATTAACAGCAACGCCAACTTGAAGAAACTTTCAAGAAGGATTTGAGCCGTTTTACCAGGAGCTATGAAGTCCAGCATTTGTGCTAAAAACACAGGAACCAATGTAAATGCGAACTTACCAAATAAGAATGATAGAACACCGACTGCTGCCACGCCGATCACCATGGCTAGCTTTGAAGTCTCCTCGCCGTTTTCTTCCACCTCTTCACCGGGCATAACATCATATCGTTCATTCGCAAAAGTCAGATGCCTGGATCCAATTCCTGCTGATTCAATCAAAGCTACAATCCCCCGAATAAAAGGGATTTTTTTCAGTTTGGTGGACATTGGTTTATGCTCTTTCGGAACGTAAAAGTAGTCCAGGGAATCATCTTTCCGCCTTATGGCTGTCACCGTATGATCCCTGCTACCGAACATTACACCCTCGATGAGTGCCTGACCACCGTACGCAGGTGGTTGTTGTTTTTTAGACATGGTTTTCCAACACCTTCTTTTTTCGAATGAAAATCATATAGCGAATAATACATCAATAGTTAACAGTATAACAAATATCCTATCTTACTATTGTACAAAAAAAAGATGCTCTTCTCCACCATTAAGGTTTAAAAAAAGGGGCGTTTCCCGACACTTTGAAAGAGGAGGGAAAAAACATGTTCAATAAAACAATGATATGGACGACAATCGTGGCTTCTTTGTTTACATTGGCTTCATTAAAAGTTCTGCATTTTTTCAATTTCATAAAATGGTCCCCAGTTGGATGGGGGAAAAAATGGCTTTTTCTCGGTTCTTCACATGAAGGGTGGAAGTGGATCGTACTGCTGATCGTACTATTGCTTGCATTCGGGATATTTTATGCAGCAGCACGGATGGCTGTTAATGTTCCTCCATCGGTTACAGCCATCTCCATAAGCATCATCGCTACATTGGCCATAGAGTGGACAATTTTATCTCCAGGGACTTTATGGGGCGGGCTTAAATCGATTTCCATACCTTTCTTTTCGACGATTGCCATTGTCAGCAGATTCGTGACCGGAACAGCAGTTTTCATGAAGAAAAATTTCGATTGACTGTATAAATAGGTTGCTACAATGGACCGATATGATAAAATGGGAAAGAAAATGGTGAGGGGAATGGTGTAGCGGTGAAATTGCTAGTTCTGAATGGACCGAATCTGAATAGGCTTGGCAAAAGGGAACCTGAAGTCTATGGTGCGGAGACATTGGCAGATGTAGAAAACCATCTTCAAAAAATTGCCTCCGAGCATCTAGTGGATATTTCTTTTTATCAATCAAATACAGAAGGTGCTTTGATCGATAAAATCCATGAGTGCGAAGACAATGGATTCGATGGCATTATTTTCAACCCTGGAGCTTATACACATACAAGCATTGCAATTCGGGACGCGATTGCTTCGATAAATGTTCCTGTTATCGAAATCCATATTTCGAATGTACATAGCCGGGAACCGTTCAGACATACTTCATTAATTGCTCCAGTGTGCATCGGTCAATTAACCGGATTCGGCACTGGCGGTTATGAACTAGCACTCCAAGCTTTCCTTCTCCGGAGAAAAGGGGTTAGGTTATGAAACTGTCAAAACTACGCGAAGCATTGAAGGAAAGCGGTTTAGATGCACTATTGGTGACAAACCCATATAACAGACGTTATATAACAGGATTCACTGGAAGCGCAGGTGTAGCCGTCATTTCTACAAATGACGCTGTATTCATCACGGATTTCCGATACACGGAGCAAGCTGCGAAACAAGTGCAAGGCTTCCGCATCGTCAAGCATGAAAAGACGATCATTGAAGAGGTTGCTGCACAAGTGCAAGCCATGAACATTCGTCAACTAGGCTTTGAAAAAGACGATGTAACATTTGGAATGTATGAATTGTATAATGAAAAAGTGGATGCGGAGATGAAAGCGGTATCCGGGATCATTGAGAAGCTTCGGATGGTGAAATCAGCTGACGAAATCGAAATCCTTAAGCAAGCTGCAAAAATCGCGGATGATGCTTTTGCCCATATTTGCACGTTCATTAAACCTGGTGTAACAGAGCTTGAAGTTTCAAATGAACTTGAAATGTTCATGCGAAAACAAGGCGCCACTTCTTCATCTTTTGATACAATTGTCGCTTCCGGAGAACGGGGGGCTTTGCCGCATGGAGTTGCAACTGATAAAGTCATCCAATCAGGGGAGCTCGTAACGCTTGACTATGGTGCGCTTTACAACGGATACATTTCTGACATCACTCGGACTGTGGCGGTAGGGGAACCATCCGAAAAGATGAAAGAAATATACGAAGTGACTCGTGTTGCACAACAACTGGCTTTGGAACAGATCAAACCGGGTATGACTGGAATAGAGGCTGATGCAATTGCCCGAGACTACATCAAGTCTAAAGGATACGGTGAAGCTTTCGGACATTCGACGGGACACGGAATCGGACTTGAAGTCCATGAAGCACCGGGATTATCATTCCGATCTGAAACAGTCCTTAGTCCAAATATGGCTGTTACTGTTGAGCCCGGCATTTACTTACCGGGAATCGGTGGCGTCCGCATTGAAGATGACATCATCATAACCGAAGAAGGAAATGTCCGTTTGACACACTCACCTAAAGAATTGATCATCCTATAACGAACATAATGGAGGAAACAGCATGATTTCAGTAAACGAATTTAAAACAGGGCTTACAATCGAAGTGGATGGAGACATTTGGCGTGTCATCGATTTCCAACACGTCAAACCAGGAAAAGGTGCCGCTTTCGTTCGCTCAAAACTTCGTAACTTGCGTTCAGGGAATGTGAATGAAAAAACATTCCGTGCCGGTGAAAAAGTTGAAAAGGCGCAAATCGACAATCGTCGTATGCAATACTTATATGCCAATGGCGATGACCATGTATTCATGGACAATGAATCATATGAGCAAATCGAATTGCCTTCAGCACAAATTGAAGAAGAATTGAACTATTTGAGAGAAAATATGGAAGTGCATATTATCTCATACAAAGATGAAATCCTTGGAGTAGAACTCCCTGCAACTGTGACGTTGGAAGTAACTGCTACAGAACCGGGCATCAAAGGAGATACAGCAAGCGGCGGGTCGAAGCCGGCGACAATGGAAACAGGCCTTGTCGTTCAAGTACCATTCTTCGTTAACATTGGTGATAAATTGATCATCAACACAGAAGAAGGCGAATACGTTTCAAGAGCTTAATAATTTACGACGAACACTTCGTTTCCTTTAAAGGGAACGGAGTGTTTTTTCAATTATGCTTTTGTTGATTGGAGCGGAAACGGGAACCATATACGTCAACTTAAGAGATTCTTTCTATAAACAACAGATGGACCACGTCGATTTCCGCTCCATGCGGACGCTTTCCGGGGGGCGGGCGGAGAGCCAATCGAACATCTTTGCACTTCGCCGCCTTCCGCTACAATCCACTAATTACTCCCTTTAAGCCATGCCCGCGGAAAGCGAGCGCCGGAACGGAAAGCAACACCCTGTTGACAACACTATTTCCATTTGATTATTCAAAGCAGAAAAAAACAGGAAAACACTTGACTACAGGTAAGAAAGCGTCCGCCAGAAGCGGAAATCAATTTCTTGTAGTACATCATATTTCTCAATGCCACTTCATAAGGTGTTACATGAAGGGGGAACCCGAATTGGAATTGAATGATTTACTGCGCATAGCCGGTATTGGGTTGGTCATTGGGTTTCTGCATGTATTCTTCGAGCAGACCGGTAAGAAGGAGTTTTCTTTTTTCTTGTTTTTTGTCGCTTATATTTACATTGCCGCCGAAATGCTCCGCTTCCTTAGGATTTTCTTTTCGGAAATTGCTGAGTTCTTTCAATGGCTCTCTTTGGCATTCTAATGGTCACACTTTTCCAACTGATTGTTATTTATCTCCTTCTGCTCATCGTTTCATTCGTCTCATCAAGTTTAAGACCAATCATTTACGCAGCCATTTTCTTCTTCTTCCTATCGTATGTCGGTATGACGATCATTCTGCCTTTCGGAAAAACCTTCATGCAACTATTTGCTCCATTACCAGATCCTTACGCAAAGTTGTTGATCGGAAGCGTCTTCTTGTTTTATTTTTCCGAAGTGATCGTGAAACATGTTTCTGAAGCAGGATACGAATCGATTGCTACAATTGCCCATTTAGCAGTTAAAATTGCAATCCTGTCATTATGGCTGCCCCAGATATCCGCACTCATCGACACCTTATCTAAATTTATTATTAAATGATCGGATGAAGAATCCATGATACCTATGATTGAATCAATAATCGGAACAGTATTATCCAGTTTTATCGTCGTTATTATTTCTACATTTATGGTATTGGTGCTCGATTTCCTCTTTCCTTCGTATAGCAGATGGACGAGGATGTTCTTGTTTTTCATTGTGCTCACCGTCGTCCTTCTGCCGGCCTTTGAGCATCTGCAAATAATACGGTCCATCACGCAGACAATCGCAACGATGTTCATCTCGATTTATCCATTATTGACCGCGAGCATACTTGCATCCGGGGGCTCTTTCAGCATGTTGAATTTCCAACCGGCAATGCTTTTATTTGCGAACGGTGCTGTTATTTTAGCGGATAAAATCCTAATCCCTTTATTGTCTGCAGCGATGCTGTTTGACATAGTTTCAAGATTTCATCCAGCCGTTCCGTTTACGAAAATGGCGGACTTGCTGCGAACAACTCTACTTGGACTTGTCTCTGCATTAGTCGCTGCCTATTCCATCTTCATTACAGCAGGAGGGACAATTTCATGGGCATTGAACGGTGTGACAAGTGAACCGATTAAGGAATTGATTCGCCAAAACGTGCCGCTTATCGGGTCATTCATGACGGACAGCCTAGGGGCCATCGGACGCTATTCATCAGGGGCAAGTGTGTTTATCGGTGCGTGGCTCATTGTCACAATCTGGTCAGTCGCATTGTTGCCTACAATGAAGACGTTATTGACAGGTTTCCTCTACCGCTGGACAGCGGCGATCATTGAACCGTTTGCGAACGAAGAAATTACCGGCTTGCTGGACGATATTGGTAAGACTTTATTTGTCCTTTGCGCAGTGTCCTTTCTTGTAGCGTTCGCATTCATTTATACGGCCTTATTTACAGTCATCCTTGTCAAATTGATCACGGTTGCGAAATGAGGGGTCGTTTGCTGGAATTTATGACTGGTGTTCTATTCATAACCATCCTATCTTCTGTCTTATCTTTACTACTACCTGAGGATATGGAAATGGAATTCCTGCCTATTATTAAAATTGCAATGGGAATTTGGATCATTCATTCCATCACTGCATTTTTTGGTCATAGCCTCTTCTGAACAAGCATACTATGCAACATGGATGACACGAACCCTATCCGCTCGAAGGGATGAAATGGTGATCATATGCAAAAACAAAAACGAAAAACCCATATGCTATTGATCGGTACGCTATTTGCGATCTTCATCGTTTTCATCAATTCGACTATTGGTTCGATGGGAGGGGAGAAAGAGAAAGGGGAGGAGAGCCGGGAGGTTACTGCACTCGAACAAACATTGATGAAAATAGAAGGAATTGGGGAAGTGTCCATCTACCTCCATTACGATCTAAGGGAGGAGTCAAGCCCATTAGCGGATTATTTTTCGACGTCCGGCTCTAAAAGTGGTAAGGAAAATCCGTTACAAGGAATCTTAGTTGTTGCGGAAGGTGCGGACAATCCTAAAATGAAAAACGAACTGACACGGATCATATCCACAGTTCTCCAATTGCCCGAACACCGTATTGTAGTCGAAGAAATGAACAAAAGGGGGATTCATGTTGAAAGCGAATAAGCGAACAGTCTGGTTTTTAACTCTACTAAGTCTCGTAGCGGTAATCTCAATCTTCTATTTAAAAAGGGAAGCACCAATGATGTCTTTGGATGGAATGGCGATTTTCGGAGACAATGATGCAGTTACAGTTTCGAGTCCGGTAGAAGGCGAAGCGGATACAAAACCAGTATATGCGGACTCCATGCAGCTCGAAGAATTGCGGATGCAAGTTCAAAATGAAAGAAGCGACTTAAAAGAACAATTACGTATAAAATTATCATCTGCAGACATGACGGCGGAGGAAAAGAGCGCTGCGTACGATGAAATGGACGAACTCATTAAACGTGATTCAGCTGAAGCGATGATGGAGATTCAAATAAGAAATCTTGGTTATCCAGACGCATTCGTACGTAAGGACAGCGGCAAGGTGACGGTTACTGTAGTATCTCAAGATGGTGGACATTCAACGAAAATGGCTGCAGAAATTACGCAATATGTCATGACAAGCTGGGAAGATGCACGCACCGTCCAAGTCGACTTTATGGAATAAACTAGCTTTTACAAGGCCCTGAACCGGGTCTTTTTCTTATTGATGTCGCTTTTTCGAAGGTAAATCCACTATATCTATTTCAATATGCAACGAAAACGTCTAAAATAAGGAGTTAGGAACATAAATACTACTGAGTCAGGAGAATTGTAAATGTTGAAAATTCAAGAAATCCGTGAAATCATTAAATTAATCGATCAATCCTCTATTGAAAAATTCACATTCGAGTCAGAAGGCACTAAAATTAAATTAGAAAAAAGAGGCAACGCTTCCTCTGCTCCCGTACTAACTGAACAGGTCCAAATAGTTCCCGTTCAGCAGGCTGCACCCGCAACTCAAGAAGTAAAACAAGAAGAACCTAAACAAGAAATTACAGAACAAGCGAGTGCAAAGGTGGAAGCGGATGCACCGACTGCTTTAGATGATTCTTCATTGCATAAAATTACATCACCGATGGTTGGGACATTTTATCAGTCCTCTTCTCCGGATGCACCGGCTTACGTCAAAAAAGGCGATTCCGTACAACCGGATAAAATCGTTTGCATTGTTGAGGCAATGAAACTATTCAACGAAATCGAAGCGGAAGTTTCAGGAGAAATCGTGGAGATCCTCGTGGAAGATGGTCAATTGGTCGAATATGGACAACCTCTCTTCCTCGTCAAACAGAATTGAGGGGGAACGAATTATGAAAAAAGTATTGATAGCGAACCGCGGAGAAATTGCAGTCAGAATTATACGCGCTTGCAAAGAGATGGATATCAAAACGGTTGCCGTCTTTTCGGAAGCCGATCGCGAAGCGCTTCATGTAGAACTAGCGGACGAGGCATATTGCATCGGACCTAGACTTTCGAAAGACAGCTACTTGAACTTTTCCAATATTATCAGCATTGCCAAGCTAACCGGGTGTGATGGAATTCACCCCGGCTACGGTTTCCTTGCTGAAAACGCTAGTTTTGCTGAACTCTGTGAAGAAGTAAACATAGAATTCATCGGCCCTACAGCTGATGCGATCTCAAGAATGGGAACAAAAGACGTTGCAAGGGAAACGATGAAACAAGCAGGCGTCCCAATTGTCCCTGGATCTGATGGAATCGTAGAAGATGAAGTGGAAGGCTTGAAAGTGGCAAAACAAATCGGTTTTCCGGTCATCATTAAAGCGACTGCGGGTGGAGGTGGAAAAGGCATACGCGTAGCTCGAGATGAAGAGGAGCTTACGAAAGGCATTAAAATCACCCAAAAAGAAGCTGCAGCTGCATTCGGCAATCCTGGTGTCTATCTTGAGAAGTACATTGAAGTGTTCAGACACGTTGAAGTACAAGTATTAGCCGATAAGTTTGGGAATACAATCCATCTGGGTGAGCGTGACTGTTCCATCCAACGAAGGATGCAAAAACTAGTAGAGGAAGCACCATCTCCCGCCCTCACACCTGAAATCCGGAAGCAGATGGGAGATGCCGCTGTCAAAGCTGCACAAGCCGTCGATTATCGTGGAGCGGGAACTGTGGAATTCATCTTCGATCATATTAATCAAAAGTTCTACTTCATGGAAATGAATACACGTATTCAAGTAGAGCACCCCGTCACAGAAATGATTACGGGAATCGATTTAATCAAACAACAATTAAAAGTTGCTGCTGGTGAAGAATTGGCCTATCGCCAAGAAGATATTAAGATTAACGGTTGGGCGATCGAATGCAGGATCAATGCGGAAAACCCATCTAGAAACTTTATGCCTTCACCAGGCGAAGTGACGATGTATATGCCTCCGGGAGGATTTGGAGTAAGGGTCGATTCAGCCGTGTACACAGGCTATACAATACCTCCTTTCTATGATTCCATGGTTGCAAAGCTCATCGTTCATGCGGATACACGAGAAGAAGCAGTCGCGAGAATGAAACGTGCGCTGGACGAATTCATCGTCGAAGGCGTTGACACGACAGTTCCTTTCCATCTGAACTTAATGGATCATGAAGTATTCAAATCCGGCGACTTCGATACGAAATTCCTTGAGAAATATTCAGTGATGGAGTAAGTTAAAACTTATATAGAGTGTAATAACTTTTTGCACATTATTTCAGTTGCTTGTAGCGGAAAGCGTCCGCCTGGAACGGAAAGAAGCTGTTTTTGTTCACTTATATATCAAGGGAGGAGAAGTGGAATGGCGGAAAAGACAAATCCTTCATTTGTTGGAATGAGCTCAAAAGGAGACGCAGTATTAGGGCGCGTCCAATTAGCTCCCGAAGTCCTTGAAGTCATCATCGGCATTGCGACAAACGAAGTAGAAGGCGTCGCAACGACAAAAGGGAACTTTGCAACCGGGGTTGCAGAGAAATTCGGCAAAGTATTTCATGGAAAAGGTGTAAAAACGGACTGGCTTGACGATAAACTCATCATCGACGTCTATTGCGTCGTACAATACGGCTATTCAATACCTGCCGTTGCTACTGATATCCAAAAACAAATCCGTCAAACAGTCTTCAATATGACATCACTAGAAACAAAAGAAGTGAATGTCCATATAACCGGTATCGATTTCGAAACGCCGGCTGAAACAGAATAACCCGAAAAGCATCGTCCACAGGATGGTGCTTTTCAAATTGTTCTGCTATATTTTCATCAACTGAATATGCTATGATATAGCCCGAGAGACAGTAGTGGAGGAGAAAAATGTATGAAGCGAAAAGAAGCTAGAGAAAAAGCGGTCCAAACCCTTTTTCAACTGGATAACACAGAAATGACGATAGAGGATGCGATTCCCTATATTACGGACACGGACAGACCTATCGATCCTTTCTATGAATCCCTTGTCAAAGGAACAACCGAACATCGTGATGAAATAGACGCAACACTCGCAGAGAAACTCGAAAATTGGTCGCTGGACAGGTTGCCGAAAATAGAAAGAACAGTTCTTAGACTCGCAGTTTACGAACTGCTTCATCACGAAGATGTCCCCCATAGAGTCGTGCTGAATGAAGCTATCGAGCTATGCAAGCAATTCGGAGATGAAAAATCCGGCCGTTTTGTAAATGGAGTTCTATCTAAATTCGAGGAAAAATAAAAGGGGTAAGGTGGGAAATGAGATGACTGCTAAATTGATTGACGGTGTTGCGATTGGAAAACAACTCAGAGAGGAAATCAAGCAAGGCGTGAGCAAACTGAATGCTTCAGGGTGTAAACCAGGCCTTGCGGTCATTCTTGTCGGAGAAAATCCAGCATCACAGACGTATGTGAAGAATAAGGAAAAGTCAAGTGTGGAAGTAGGCATGAAATCTGAACTGATTAAACTGCCTGCTACTGTAACAGAAACGGAATTATTAGCTTATGTAGACAAGTTGAATAAAGACGAATCCATCCATGGCATTTTAGTACAACTCCCTTTACCGAAACATATCAATGAAGATCTAGTTATCCAAGCGATCGATCCAAACAAGGACGTGGACGGTTTCCATCCGCAAAGCGTCGGTAAAATGATGATTGGACAGCAAACATTCCTACCTTGCACTCCCCATGGAATTATGGAAATGCTTCAACGTACGGGCGTTGAAATTTCTGGAAAGCATGCAGTCATCATTGGAAGAAGCAATATTGTAGGCAAACCGATGGGCCAATTACTGTTGCAAAAAGATGCCACTGTGACATATTGCCATTCAAGAACGAAAGATCTCGTATCCTTTACGAAACAAGCGGACATTCTGATTGTTGCGATTGGACGTGCAAAATTCGTTACAGCTGAACATATTAAAGAAGGGGCAGTTGTCATCGACGTTGGCATGAACAGAGATGAAAACGGCAAATTATGCGGCGACGTGGACTTCGACGAAGCGAAAGAAATTGCTTCTGCGATTACACCGGTTCCAGGCGGCGTCGGCCCGATGACAATTACAATGCTGTTGAAAAATACCCTCCAAAGCGCTCAAATCGCTAAAGCGGAAGGCAAATGCTAAATTAAATTGATGACCAGGCGCTGTTTTTCCAGGGAAAGACAGCGTTTCTATCGTCGGTAACATGGGGGTGGACAAGATGAGTGAAAATCCGTACCTATCAGTGCATTCATTAACTAAATACATAAAACGCAAATTCGAGGCCGATCCTTACTTACGGAATGTATTCGTAAAAGGCGAGCTGTCCAACGTAAAAATTCATCCTAGCGGGCATATTTATTTTACGTTGAAGGATGATAAGAGCAGGATACAATCCGCCATGTTCCGTTCTGCTGCAGGGCTTTTGAAATTCAAACCTGAAGAGGGAATGAAGGTTCTGATCACCGGAGACGTGAACGTATATGAATCGAGCGGACAATATCAGCTATATGTCCAATCAATGCAACCCGACGGAGTCGGTGCCCTTTATCTTGCATTTGAACAATTGAAGAAAGAGCTTGCGAAAGAAGGCCTTTTTGATGCGCGTTGGAAACAACAGCTGCCATTGCTTCCAAGAAAGATCGGAGTCATAACTGCGCAGTCAGGTGCCGCCATCCGGGACATCTGTTCAACGATCCAGCGTCGGTATCCGTTAGCTGAAATTTGTCTGTTTCCCGCCATCGTGCAAGGACCGCAAGCTGTTCCTTCCATCGTCAATGCGCTTAGTTTGGCAGAATCCTACAGCTCAATCGATGTATTGATCATCGGAAGAGGTGGGGGTTCAATTGAGGACTTATGGGCTTTTAATGAGGAGGAAGTGGCAAGAGCGATTTTTTCCTGCCGCATACCGATTATCAGTGCTGTCGGACATGAAACAGACACTACAATAGCTGATTTTGTTGCAGATTTGAGAGCACCGACACCAACAGCGGCTGCCGAACTGGCAGTGCCTTCACGGGAAGAATTGTTCGAAAGGATATTGGAACGAAAACGTTCTATTTACGTTTCATTCTCCAATCAAATCAAACACGAACGAAAACGATTGACAAACTATCAACAATCCTATCCGATGCAATTTCCGGAAAGGTTATATCGTCCATTCACTGAAAAATTGACCGGTATTGAAGAGCGGCTTTTGCGAAGTAGAAATGAGCTGACGGCAAATAGAAAAGCCGAACATGATCGGTTGCAAAGGATGTTGTCGTTTTACTCTCCTCTACAGCGGATAAAAGAGGAAGGGCGAAAAACCGACATGGCGGTGGAAAGAATGACTCGGGCGATGCATAATGATTTGCGGAAACAATTTGATCAATTCAACTCCGCAATCAGAATGCTTAAAGCGCTGAATCCACTCGATGTGATGGAGAGGGGTTTTTCCATTATATATAAAGAAGGCAATGTCGCCAATTCGGTGAAACAGCTTGAAGTTGGTGAAACGGTGCAGGTCAGACTGCAAGATGGAACGATAGAGACGAAAATAAAGGCCATTACGATGAATGACGAGGGGGACAATTAAATGGGCAATGAAACACTCCGATTTGAAGAAGCGATGTCCAAATTGGAAACGATCGTCCAGAAACTGGAGTCGGGCGAAGTTCCGTTAGAAGACGCAATTACGCTCTATAAGCAAGGAATGGAGCTTTCTGCATATTGTCATGGAAAGCTGCAAGATGCAGAAAAACAGTTAATTTCAATTATTGATAACGAAGGGGAGCCAACACCATTTAATCCGGCTACAGGTCAAGATACCAATGGATAAACAGTTGCAGTTGTTCATATCAGATAAAACACCACAAATAGATGACGAAATGAATCGATTGATCGCTTCGGAAAAATCTCCAGCGAATTTAAAGGATTCCATGCTTTACTCGGTCAAAGCTGGAGGAAAGCGGATACGCCCACTTCTAGTTCTTGCCGTTCTTGAAGATTTCGATAAAGTGTCTGGGGATGATTTGAAGGTTGCGTGCGCTTCAGAACTTATCCATACATACTCCCTTATCCATGACGATTTGCCGTGCATGGACGACGATGATTTCAGAAGAGGTAAACCGACCAATCATAAAGTATACGGAGAAGCGACAGCCGTTCTGGCAGGAGATGCATTACAAACACGGGCATTCGGCATTTTGGCTTCCTTGCAACATACAAGTTCTGAGAAAATGGTCAAATTGATTACGTTATTGGCAAATGCTTCAGGAGCCAATGGAATGGTCGGTGGACAGATCCTAGACATGGAAGGGGAAACAGCATTATTATCGCTTCCCGAACTAGAAGAGGTTCATATGCAGAAGACGGGAGCATTATTATCATTTTGTATTGAAGCAGGCGCCATCCTTGCCGATGCAAGTGAATCTCAACTCATGCAACTTCGTGAATATGCTAGAAATATCGGGCTGGCTTTTCAGATAAAAGATGATATCCTTGATGTCACTTCAACAACTGAACAGCTTGGAAAGACCGCAAATAGCGACGCCGCTAGCGATAAATCGACATACCCTTCACTTCTCGGACTTGAAGGCGCGCAGCAACAACTTGAAAAATACCATAAAAACGCAATTGAAAGCTTGTCGTTTTTAGGCAAAGAGAATGCAATGTTAAAACTTTTTGCTGATTACATCGTCCATAGAAATGCATAATGTTTTATTATACTGTAAAAACGGTCAACCGGATCATGGTCCAATAGTTTCTATTGAAGAGCCTTCTTGATATAATGAAAACAATATAGATGCAAACGTGGCAATCAACTTATGAAGGTGTGTGATAGTAGTGGATCTCACTCAAATTACAAATCCATCGTTTATAAAAAAACTTGATAAAGAACAAATGATGGAATTGGCAACTGAAATCCGGAAATTTCTCATTGAAAACCTGTCGACGACAGGAGGACATATTGGTCCGAATTTAGGCGTAGTCGAATTGACAATCGCTTTGCATAAATTGCTGGACAGCCCCCAAGATAAGATCATCTGGGACGTTGGTCATCAAGCATACGTGCATAAAATCTTAACAGGCCGTGCGGGTCAATTTGATACATTGCGCCAATTCAAAGGGCTATGCGGCTTTCCAAAGATGTCCGAAAGCGCGCATGACGTGTGGGAGACGGGCCATAGTTCAACATCGCTTTCTGCGGCTATGGGCATGGCGGCTGCAAGGGACATGCAGGGTGGCTCTAACTATGTTGTTCCGGTCATCGGAGACGGTGCATTGACCGGCGGTATGGCGTTAGAAGCTTTGAACCATATCGGTCATCTTAAAACGAATATGATTGTCGTCTTAAACGACAACGAAATGTCCATTGCCCCTAACGTGGGTGCTCTTCATGCTGTACTCGGAAAATTGAGGACAGCCGGGAAGTATAATAGCGCCAAAGATGAATTGGAGTATATCTTAAAAAGAATTCCAGCGGTAGGCGGAAAGGTTGCAGCTGCAGCCGAACGGGTAAAAGACAGCTTGAAATATCTGCTCGTTTCCGGAGTGTTTTTTGAAGAGCTTGGCTTTACTTATTTAGGTCCGATTGACGGGCATGATTTTAATGATCTTGAACGAAATATTCAATACGCCAAAAAGATGGAAGGACCTGTGCTTCTTCATGTCATTACGAAGAAGGGCAAGGGATACAGGCCTGCTGAGGACGATAAAATCGGAACTTGGCATGGAACGGGTCCTTATAAGATCGAAACTGGGGACTTTGTGAAGTCTACGACAACAGCTCCGTCTTGGAGTGGGTTAGTTGCGGAAACCGTACGGAAAATAGCCAGAGAAGACAAAAGGGTTGCAGCTATAACACCGGCAATGCCTGTAGGTTCTAAACTGGAATCATTTGCGGCCGAATTTCCGGAACGCTTTTTTGATGTCGGTATCGCCGAACAACATGCTGCGACAATGGCTGCTGGTTTAGCAACACAAGGGATGAAGCCGTTTTTGGCCATCTATTCAACATTTTTACAGCGCGCATACGACCAAGTGCTTCATGATATAACTAGACAGAATTTGAATGTATTCATTGGAATCGATCGCGCAGGACTCGTTGGAGCGGATGGAGAGACACATCAAGGTGTATTTGATATTGCATTTTTACGTCATATGCCTAATTTGGTCATCATGATGCCGAAGGATGAAAATGAAGGCCAGCATATGGTGAAAACTGCTATCAGTTATGATGGAGGGCCAATCGCTATGCGGTACCCTAGAGGAAATGGCCTTGGAGTCGTTATGGATGAAAATTTGAAAACAATCCCGATTGGTACATGGGAAGTGCTAAAAGAAGGCGAAGATGGAACAATTTTGACTTTCGGCACTACAATTCCAATGGCTTTGGAAGCGGCAGAAATACTGTCCAAAAGAGGAATTCATATAAAAGTGGTAAACGCGAGATTCATTAAACCGCTCGATACGAACATGTTAGACGAGCTTTTCAGAAATCGCATGCCGATTGTCACGATTGAGGAAGCTGTATTGGCCGGAGGATTTGGCAGCGCGGTTATTGAATATGCGCACGACCAATCTGTTTCCGATATTTCGATTAATCGTATCGGTATTCCCGACAAATTCATTGAGCACGGCAGTGTGGATAAATTGCTTGATGAAATTGATCTTACTGTCGAAAATGTCGTGAAGACGATGGAAGAGGCTGTGGGTCAGCAATCGACTCCTGCCGAAAGGGAAATTGTATGACGAACGGTCAACAGAAAGAACGGGTCGATATCCTGCTTGTACAAAGAGGTCTTGTGGAAACACGGGAACAAGCAAAGCGCTCCATTATGGCAGGCATTGTATTTTCTGCTGAAACGAGATTGGACAAGCCAGGTGAAAAAATTAAGATCGATGCTCCTCTTGTAGTGAAAGGATCTTCATTGAAATACGTTAGCCGTGGCGGCTTGAAACTTGAAAAGGCATTAGAAGTTTTTGAACTGGACGTCGACGGGAAAATCGTCTTGGATATTGGCTCATCGACGGGTGGTTTTACTGATTGTGCATTGCAAAACGGCGCACAGCATTGCTATGCCTTGGATGTAGGAACGAATCAGCTCGCCTGGAAAATCAGAAGCGATGAACGGGTAACGGTCATGGAAAAAACTAATTTCAGACATGCGACACCCGAGCTATTTAAAGATGGTCTTCCACAAGTAGCGACAATAGATGTTTCGTTCATTTCTTTGAAGTTAATCCTTCCTCCGCTTAAGCAAATCCTTATGGAAGGCGGAGATGTTGTAGCCCTCGTCAAGCCTCAATTTGAAGCTGGTAAAGATAATGTCGGAAAAAAAGGTATCGTCAGGGAGCGATCCGTCCATTTAGAAGTTTTGCAAAAAATTGCAGACGCTTCTATGCATGATGGATTTTCCCTAAAGGGGATATCTTTTTCCCCCGTGACTGGAGGAGAAGGGAATATTGAATTCCTCTTCCATTTAAAATCGGAACTCAATCCGACTGCTCCATTTGGTGAAGCAGACTTTCAAAAATTGATTGATGAGGCATATAGAACATTAGGATAGGCTGGTTTGACTGTAATTACTAAGTATTGGAGTGAGTGTATTGAATAAGGGACAACGGCATTTGCGAATCCGGGAGATAATTACAAATGGTGAAGTGGAAACGCAAGATCAACTTGTCGATAAATTGAAGAGTGCTGGTGTTGAAGTGACACAAGCGACTGTCTCCCGCGATATTAAGGAATTACACCTTATTAAAGTTCCGTTGCCTGACGGCCGGTACAAATATAGTTTGCCGGCAGTTCATAAATTCAATACGGAAGATAAGCTTCGGCGGATGTTGACAGATGCGTTTGTCGGAGTGGATAGTGCCAGCCATTTCATCATATTGAAGACGTTGCCGGGAAATGCGCATGCGGTCGGTTCCCTTATTGATAATCTCGGTTGGGATGAAATGCTTGGAACGATATGTGGAGACGATACGTGCATGATCATTTGCAGGGATGAGTCGCTCACATTAGAAGTGAAATCCCGACTATTGGCTTTAATTTAAGCTGAACAGTCGATGAGGAGGTACAACTTGCGTGTTAAGTGAAATTTCCATTCATAATTTTGCCATTATCGAGCATCTCGAAGTATCTTTTGAAGATGGACTAACCGTTTTGACAGGTGAAACAGGTGCTGGTAAATCCATTATTATCGATGCAGTTCAGCTTCTTGCCGGTGGAAGAGGATCACAGGAGTTCATACGCCATGGAGCAAAGAAGGCGGAGCTAGAAGGGATGTTTACAATTGAAGACGAGCAGCATCCCGTCTTCCAAAAGCTTTCCGAATTCGGGATAGAATACGAGGATGGAAGTATCATTCTGCGAAGAGATCTTAATTCGAATGGCAAAACGACGTGTCGGGTAAATGGCAAACTTGTAACGATTGCAAGTTTACGTGAAATTGGCTCGCAATTAATAGATATACATGGTCAGCATGATAATCAGGAACTGATGCATGAACGAGGACATATACACCTGCTCGATCAATTTGCAGGACAACGGCTGGCAACTGCCCATGATAATTATTTAGAGGTATATAATCAATTCATCAAACTAAAGCGGAAACTTGAAACAGCAAATGAAAATGAGCAGCAAATCGCACAGCGGATAGATCTTTATTCTTTCCAGCTGAATGAAATTGATGCAGCAGAGCTTGTCATAGGCGAAGAGGAAGAGCTTGAAGAAGAAAAAATGAAACTTCAACACTTCAATCGACTTTTCGAAAGATTGAACACTGCGTATGAATCGATCAGTGGTGACCAACATGCATTGGACTGGGTCGGCTCTGCGATGAGTGATTTGGAAGATGCAGCATCAATCGATAAAGAACTGGCCGAGCATGCCGAAGCTGTTTCAACGAGCTTTTACACCTTGCAAGACACTGCACATGAAATGAAGAACATTATCGACCGTATGGAGTTCGATCCGATGCGATTATCAGCAGTTGAAGATCGGCTTGCGCTACTCACATCGCTGAAACGAAAATATGGCGCGTCGATAGAGGATATCCTCATTTATCGTGAGAAAATTGCGGATGGTCTTGATCAATTAGTAAATCGAGATGAACGGATTGCCCAAGAACAAGAAAAGTTCAATCAAATCATGAAAGACTTGGAAGTCGAAGCGAATGAGTTATCCATTATTCGACAAGAGGCGGCAACTCGATTGGAAGAAGCGATTATGCAACAATTAAAAGAGCTGCATATGGAAAAGTCCAAATTTAACGTCTCCATTACAAGAAAAGCTGCAAACACTTATGATGGCAACGGTTTTGATGAAGTTTCCTTCCTCATTTCCACGAATGTCGGAGAGCCGTTAAAACCACTCGTGAAAATTGCATCCGGCGGTGAACTGTCCAGGATCATGCTTGCGTTAAAAACGATTTTTTCAAAACATCAAGGCATCACTTCAATCATATTTGACGAAGTGGACACAGGCGTCAGCGGCCGTGTGGCACAATCGATTGCGGATAAGATTGCAATGGTTGCTACCCATTCCCAAGTTCTTTGCATTTCACATCTTCCGCAAGTCGCGGCAATGGCCGATCATCATTTGCTCATTAAAAAAGGAGTGAAAGATGATCGAACAATGACGGCTGTTTCAGAAATCTTTGATTTGGAAAGAACGAAAGAATTATCCAGAATGCTTTCCGGCGCAGAAATAACGTCCCTGACATTGCAACATGCGGAAGAACTTCTAACAATGGCGGACGAACGCAAATCATCTTTCCGTTAATCGAAAGAATAAAATTTGCAAAAACAACAGAAAAAAATCAAGGTTATTGCGCATACTTCATGTATGCGTTTTTTACATGATTTAACCTTTCATAAGTTCCGTCGTAACGGACATACCAATAGTATCTTAAAGCCGAGGAGGTGAACCATGGGATGGAGTAGACGACTGAAGTTGTCCGTTTCGTTTGCCACGCTTTTGTTTTTCCTGCCGTTCCATGCGGAAGCATATGCAAAGTCGCAAGACCGGGTTATTCCGATGGGACACTCGATTGGGATTCAAATGGATTTGTCAGGAGTTTTCGTCACGAATGATGTGCTGATTCTTGGAAACCAATGGCTAAAAGCTGGTGATTCCATTGACCAAATCCAAGGAACAGATGTCATTAGCTTGAAGGACTTCCAAAAAATCATGTCCAAAACTAAAAAGAACCAAATCCCCATGAATATCAATCGAAACGGCACAGCGATTGAAATGCTTGTGGACGGAGATGCGATGAAACGTCTCCTTCCATTCCTGAAAGATCGAACAGAAGGAACTGGCACTTTAACGTATGTCGATCCACAAAGAGGGACGTATGGCGCCCTCGGCCATCAAATTGTTGACAGCTCCTTAAAATCACCACCATCTTTTCGTAACGGTGCGATTTACCTTTCAGAAATCGAGCAAATAAAGAAAAGTTCACCCGGAACACCGGGTTATAAGATTTCCTCCATCATCGACGATGAGGACTATCTTGGCACAATTCAGAGGAATGGTGTTTATGGCATTTTTGGAACTTGGAACGATGCCTATAAGAAAGTGTTAGCCGAACCGCTTGAAATTATGCAGCCCGCAGATTTACAAACAGGGGCAGCGGAAATTTTTACAACTGTAAAAGGGACGGAAGTCGAAACATTCTCCATCCGAATTACGCAGATTGATGAAGAACAATTCCATTTCGTATTAACTGATCAAAAATTACTTGAAACGACAGGTGGCATATTGCAGGGGATGAGCGGGAGTCCTGTCATTCAGGATGGTAAGTTTGTTGGCGCGGTAACCCATATGTTTGTCGATGAACCCAAAAAAGGCGCAGGTTTGTTTTTAATGACAATGCGTGACGGTGAAAAAAGATAAATGAAAAAGGCCGATCCAGATGTAATGGATCGGCTTTTTTCATGAAATTCGTCGAATTGTAGCGAAACCATAATTCATTAGATCCATTTTTCATTAAAATGAAGGAATGTTTAATCATTTGTCGAATTTTCCCTTTACAGCAGTTTGTTTACATGTGAATATTGTATTCATGAAGGTTGTGTCATGGATAATAATGAGTAGGGGGAAATGGGATGGGGAAATTGAAAATTGCAATTGCGGATGATAATAAAGAACTTGTGAAAACGATGAACTCTTATTTTCAGCAGCATCCGGAACTGGAAGTGATTTGGACGGCGCATAACGGTAAAGTATGTCTATCCTTGTTAGAGGAGAACAAGCCTGATTTGCTCCTGCTCGACATCATTATGCCGCATTTGGATGGAATTGCGGTTTTGGATACGATTAAAGGAAATCCGGATATTGCGGATATGCATATCATCATGTTAACTGCATTTGGACAAGAAGATGTCATGGCGCAGGCGGGAAGTCTTGGTGCATCCTATTTCATGTTAAAGCCGTTTGAGTTTGAAAGGTTAGTGACGCAAATCTTTCAAATTGCCGGAACCCAAAAACAAGTAAAGCCAACCATGCAAAGCACTGTTGGGGTGGAAGACGAAGCACTGACGCAAAGGGCGCTTGACAATACAATTACATCGATTATTAAAGAAATCGGTGTGCCGGCACATATTAAAGGATATGCTTTCCTAAGAGAAGCAATCCAAATGGTGTACACAGATAATGATCTGCTTGGCTCGGTGACAAAAGTGCTTTATCCGGATATCGCTGAAAAATATAAGACGACTCCTTCCAGAGTTGAAAGAGCGATTCGACATGCAATTGAAGTAGCCTGGAATCGTGGTAACTATGATACAATTTCTAAAATATTTGGCTATACTGTTCATCATTTAAAAAGTAAACCTACCAATTCAGAGTTCATTGCAATGATTGCAGATAAAATCCGCCTTGAAAATGTGGCAAGCTAACAGCTCTTATTAACTATTATTTCAGCGACGCCGGCGATAGCTTGGTGTCTTTTTTTATATTTTACCGAAAAGTGAATAATTACCTACACAAACGCCCGATTTATCTTTATAATGAAAAGAATGGATATGATAAAACGGGGTGGCGGGAATGCTAGTTCAAAATGATTTTTTTGATTTATATATTGTAGGTGAAAATGTAGTATTGGACTTGAAGAAAAATGGATATCCCTTGAAGTCCTTTGATATGATCACAAAGCAACATCCAAGAATAAAAATAACTTCATTTACCGCTCTCAGAAAGGCACTGACCGAGGTGGGTGACGGTCATTTAATAGGTTATTATGTGCCTGTTGTTGAAATTCAGATTTCAGCTAATAAAATGAAGGTTGAAGTCACTTTGAATGTCACTTTCTCGGAAATTGAGGCAAGAAGTCATGAATTGCTGAAAGAAGTAGAAAAGTCATTGGATGACTACGGAATTATATACGGAAAAGTCAAGCTGTCTGAAGAAGACCTAGGGCCAGGAACAACCATCCTAGCAGCGGAAGGACGAGAACCGAAAAAAGGGCCTGACGCACAGATCACGTATATAAAAAAGCCGGAAAAACGACCTGTCATCCGGGAGGACGGCTCTGCAGATTATTATGAGATGAATTTTGTCACCCATGTAGAAACGGGGGATTGGCTAGGTGAAAAAATTCCTCCAGGCGAAGGGACGCCGGGGATGGATGTTTATGGGGATAAACTTGCTGCCATGCATGGAGATGACTTTAAACTTCGTTATGATCGGAAATCAGTCGCTGAGGTAGAAGAACAGGGAAAGATCGTTCTTCGGGCGCTTCATGGCGGTGCGCTTGAATTCAGCGTCGATGATGTTGTCGGCGTCGGAAAACATCTAGTCATTAATGGGGATGTAGGACCGGAAACAGGCTCCATCACATTTGATGGGGCAGTATCTGTCTTTGGAACCGTTTTGGCGGGCTACTCAGTGAAAGCGACTGGTGATATATCGATTGAGGCAAATGAAGGCGTCACGAACGCAAAAGAGATCTGTTCTTCTGAAGGAGATTTGTATATAAAGGGCGGAGTTTTCGGAGGAGACGCCTCTCTTATTGAAGCGAGCGGCGATATTTTCATTAAACATGCAAATAATTGCAAGTTATATGCACGGAATATCAATGTAGGCGTATATATATTAGGTTCCGAAGTTGTTGCGGAAAATGTTTTTGTCGATAAAAACAGAGGGAAAATTATTGGTGGCCGAATTGAAGCGCTGTACCGGATTGAATGTGGAGTTGCCGGAAATGCACATGAAAGATCTACACATCTGCTTGCTAAAGGAATCGACAAAGATATGATCTATCAAGAGATTCAACAGATGGCAGTGGAATTGAAAGAACTGCAAAAAACAACAGTTCTGCTTGAAAGCCAGTTATCGCAATTCAATAATCAAAAGAGGGAACAATTTCAAGGGGAGCAGGCAGCTGCTTTTGACAAATTGAAATCACTTCTTGACTCAAGCCGTGAAAGAATTTTCGAACTTGATCGTGGAATACAAACAGGGCTCTACAAAATAAAGACGGCAATACCTCCGCAAATTGAAGTGGCACAACAAGCTTACCCAGGCGTAATCATTCAAATTGGTTCAAAATCAAGTATGTTGAATAAGACGACGAAAGGTGTTTTTGAGGTTGTCGACAATACTCCAAACTTCTGACCCGTTAGTTTTTGCACATAGAGGCGCTTCCGGTAGTTGCTTTGAAAATACAATGAGTGCCTTTAAGGAAGCATTAAGGCAAGGGGCGGACGGTATTGAACTGGATGTACAATTGACTAAAGATGGAGTTCCGATTATTTTGCACGATCCGGATTTATACAGAGTGGCTGGAATTGGAAAACCGATTTCTTCATTTTACTTCAGTGAATTGAAAAACGTTAAAGTCGGCAGGAAATTTTTACGTTCTTTTGCAGGACATCAAATCCCGACCTTAAGGGAAGTTGTTTCGTTTTGTGAAATGAATGGCTTGGCGTTGAATATAGAGTTGAAGGAAACCGTTTCGGAAAGGCCAGAATATTTAAGGGATATCCTTGATATCGCTTTATTATTAGATAATATCCATCTTTCTTCATTTGATCCTGAAATCCTTGAGCTGGCAAAAAAACTTGAACCATCAATCGAAACAGCTTTGCTCGTGAAAAAGAAGACAACTGATTGGGAAAACTTACTGGACTATTCATATGCGGACGGTTTTCATTTTCACAAAAGGCTTTTTAAAGAGCCTTTTATTAGCCAACTATCCGCGAGTGGGAAATTATTGAGGATGTATGGGGTAACCGGAAAGGAAATATTCGTCCAAGAACCCCCTCCATTCATCCACGGGTGGATAACAGACTTTCCCGGCAGATTCAAAAACGAGAAAAAGGACATCGGCTAAGTTAGCTGATGTCCTTTTTGATTCTCTGAAAAACCATCGTGACAGTAATCGTATATTTCAACTTTTGAACCGCTCTTGAACACGGCCCTTCCTACGATCTCTTCGCAAGAGGAAACCGGCAAAAAACGCAAGCCCTGCTCCGAACATAATAAGGCCTACTACGAACTGCAGCCAAATGAAAGGGAAGGGGTTGAATAGAACTCCGAAAAGTGAGTCCCGCATAAGCTTAATGCCCCCGGCAGTGATCAAAATAGGTATTAATAGAACGACAAATGCCGCCATACGAGCCATATTATCAATCTCCTTAACATTTTTTATTTTACCTGCTCAACAAATATTGTCAAGAACCGTGCAATCGTGTATGATGAGATTAGAATTGCAAAAGATTGCATGGTGCTAAAAGGAGATTGAATATCCTTGCAAAATGTTCTCATTGTTGGAGCAGGTTCCGGAGGCACAATTATACTGAACCTACTTCTTAACCTGAATTTTATGAATGTGAAGGCTATCGTTGACAAAGATGAACAGGCTCCAGGTTTGCACTTCGCCAGAAAGATGGGCATCAAACACGGATCCGATTGGAAACCGTTTTTAACGGAAGATATTCAGATTGTCTTTGATGTGACTGGAGATAAGTCGGTAGTAAAGGAATTGATGGAGAGCATTCCTGCACATACATTACTCATTCCTGGAACCGTAGCTAATCTTCTAGTTGGTTTATTAAATGAAAATGATCGGTTCATTCGCAGGATACAAACTGAGATGGACAGGCAACGCCTCATTTTCAATTCAATCGATGAAGGCATGATTGGAATCGATCGCGATGGAATCATTGATTTCATAAATGAAAGCGCTTGCAAGATGTTGGAAGTTTCTGATTTTAACGCAATCGGAAAATCGATTTTTGACATCATACCTGAAAGTAAATTAGTGAGAGTGCTTCAGTCCGGCAAAGCTGAAGTGAACGATGAATTGATCCTTCCGAATGGTTTGGAAATAATCAGTTCGCGCTATCCGCTTATATCCGCCGATGGCGATACATTTGGAGCATTTGCAGTATTCAAGGATATATCTGAAGTTGTCAAATTAGCTGAGGAAATCATTGATTTGAAATCAGTGAAGACGATGTTGGAAGCGATTATCCATTCGAGCGACGACGCCATTTCTGTAGTAGATGAAAATGGTAACGGTGTACTTGTGAACCCTGCATATACTAGGATTACTGGCTTGTCCGAAGATGAGGTAATTGGAAAACCAGCCACGGTTGATATTAATGAAGGCGAAAGTATCCATATGAAAGTGCTGAAGACGAAAAAGCCTATACGCGGTGTGAATATGCGGATAGGTGAAGATAATCGGGATGTTATTGTAAATGTCGCGCCTATTATTGTCAATCGGCAGATGAAAGGCAGTATCGGAGTCATCCATGATATTACCGAAATGCGAAGTCTTATGAGAGAGCTTGATCTGGCAAGACAGACGATCCGAAAATTGGAATCGACGTACACATTCGCTGATATTCATGGAAGTTCCCCGGACATAGATCTCGCGATTGACCAAGCAAGAATAGCCGCGAAATCGGACATTCCTGTTTTATTAAGAGGGGAAGCGGGCTCAGGAAAAGAATTATTTGCAAACGCCATCCATAGTGAAAGCTCCAGGAAATCTTATAATTTCATCCGTGTGAATTGTGGAGCCATTGATCCTTCTGCTATGGAAAAGGAATTGTTTGGTGAAAGCGGAAGGTATGATAGTAATAAACCAATTAAGCCCGGCTTGTTCGAGGAAGCTGTCAGCGGCAGTATTTTCCTCGACGAAGTGACCGATCTCCCGCTGACAGTACAGGTTCGGCTTTTGTCCTATTTGAAGCAGAGGATGTTGCAAATGAACACTTCCGAACCTGTCAGAATCATTGCAGCCACTTCCAAAAATCTGGAAAAGGCGATTCATGAAGGAACATTCCACACGGAACTATACTATGCCCTAACTCGCATTACAATCCAAATTCCTCCGTTGCGGACGAGAAAATCAGACATTCCCGAAGTAGTTAATCACTTATTAACGAAAGTGAATCAGGAATTTGGAATGAATGTGGAAACGATATCGGACGAGGCGATGAATAAGCTTCAACAATACGATTGGCCGGGTAATGTGCGCGAACTTGAAAATGTTCTCAGTCGAGCGATGATTTATATTGAGCCTGCTTCCACTATTATTAAAGCCGAAGATATTAAGAAGTCGCTTTTTACGAATGAAATGAAAACGAGCGAAGAAATTCTTCCCGAAAAAAGTACGTTGGCATCCGTCATGGATGATTACGAGCGATCCGTTCTTGAAAAAGCCTTAGATGAGCATAATGGCAACAAGTCATTGACTGCAAATCGTCTCGGTATTTCATTGCGCTCCTTATATTACAAACTGGAGAAATACAAACTCATCTGATGAAGGAGAGCTGACAATGTCAACACTCGATGCGCTAGTAGAAAAAACGGCATCTTCTGGCAACCGTGTTGTATCAGTCGCGTGTGCGGCTGATCCGGAAGTGCTTGAGGCTGTAGAAATGGCGATAATGAAAGGGATTGCCTCTTTTCTACTTTATGATGATGAAGAGCGATTACGGAAGCTCATAATAGAGCGTTTCCCAGAATTGGAGAAACATCCGTATATCACAATTTTGCATACCGACAATTCACAGGAAGCCGCAGAGAAAGCGGTGCGCGCAGTTTCAAGCGGTGAGGCGCAGGTGCTTATGAAAGGGAATTTGCCGACGGCAGTCGTACTGAAAGCGGTATTGAATGCTGAATACGGCTTGCGCACAGGCAAAGTCCTTTCTCATGTTGCTGCATTTGAAGTGAACGGTTATGATCGATTGCTGTTTGTCACGGATGCGGGGATGAATATTGCGCCGAACCTTGAGGAAAAGGCACAAATTATCCGGAATTCCGTCGTGGTTGCAAGAGCTTGCGGCGTCACTGAACCGATCGTTGCCCCACTTGCCGCAATCGAAACAATTAATCCCGCAATGGCGCCAACGACGGATGCCGCTTCTCTCGTCGTCATGAATCAAAGGGGACAGATCAAAGACTGTATCGTCGACGGGCCGCTTGCGCTCGATAACGCAATATCAATCGAATCTGCAAGACATAAAGGGATTACGAGTGGAACAGCCGGGAAAGCGGATATCCTAGTCGTCCCTTCCATCGAAGCAGGAAACATCTTGTATAAATCGCTTATGTACTTTGCTAATGCGAAAGTCGGAGGGATTATACAAGGGGCCAGAGCGCCGATCGTTCTAACATCAAGATCGGACAGCGCTGAAACCAAGCTTTATTCATTGGCATTAGCCATTCAAACATCAAAAAACTAAAACGGACTATCCCAAGGAGGAACAACATCATGGAATTATTCAAATATATGGAAACTCACGATTATGAGCAACTCGTCATCTGTCAGGACAAAACTTCAGGCTTAAAAGCGATCATCGCTATTCATGACACAACGCTTGGACCAGCTTTAGGCGGAACTCGCATGTGGACGTACGCAAGTGAAGAAGAAGCAATCGAGGATGCACTTCGACTTGCAAAAGGAATGACATATAAAAACGCTGCTGCAGGTTTGAATCTTGGCGGCGGTAAGACAGTTATCATCGGTAATCCAAGAACTGATAAAAATGATGAAATGTTCCGCGCATTCGGTCGTTTCATAGAAGGATTGAACGGTAGATATATCACTGCGGAAGATGTGGGCACAACAGAAGCAGATATGGACTTGATTCATTTGGAAACTGATTATGTAACGGGTGTATCTGCGGAGTTCGGTTCTTCAGGCAATCCATCTCCAGTTACTGCATTCGGCGTTTACAAAGGAATGAAAGCAGCAGCAAAAGAAGCGTTCGGAAGCGATTCCCTTGAAGGCAAGACTGTTGCTGTACAAGGTGTAGGGAACGTTGCTTATACGCTGTGCGAGTACTTGCATGAAGAAGGCGCGAAATTGATCGTAGCGGATATTAATAAAGAAGCGGTACAACGAGCAGTTGATGCTTTTGGTGCAGTTGCAGTTTCTACCGAAGAAATCTATTCGCAAGAAGCGGATATTTTCGCTCCATGTGCACTTGGTGCCATCATCAACGACGAAACAATTCCACAATTGAAAGTGAAAGTTATTGCGGGCTCAGCGAATAACCAATTGAAAAATCCGGAACACGGCGACATCATTCATGAAATGGGCATCGTTTATGCACCTGACTACGTCATCAACTCAGGTGGGGTTATTAACGTGGCGGATGAACTTGACGGTTATAATCGCGAACGTGCATTGAAGCGGGTAGCCGGTATTTACGATACAATCGAAAAAATCTTTGCAATTTCAAAACGCGATAATATCCCTACCTACGTAGCGGCTGATCGACTTGCGGAAGAAAGAATTGCCCGTGTTGCAAAATCACGCAGCCAGTTTTTGCAAAATGAAAAAAGTGTCCTTTCGAACAGAAAATAACCAACGGCGCATCTTAGACGATAGGGGAGATAGTTGTGCAAAATAAGATCTTCAGGATCCTTGTTATTAATCCTGGTTCCACTTCAACGAAAATCGGTGTGTACGACAATGATCAGCTTATATTGGAAGACACATTGAGGCATACGGCAGAGGATCTTGCGCAATATCCTTCAGTTATCGACCAATACGTTTTCAGGAAAGATGCCATCCTATCATCGATGAATCGCGGAGGAGTCGACTTGGACAGCATACATGCCGTTTGTGGAAGAGGCGGTCTACTCAGACCGATAGCCGGAGGTACGTATGATGTGAATGAACCAATGATCGAAGACTTGAAAAAAGGCTTTTCCGGACAGCATGCATCGAACTTAGGTGGCATCATTGCTGACGAAATTGCAAAGGCGGCAGGGATTCCGGCATATATTGTCGACCCTGTCGTTGTTGATGAGATGCAGCCAATTGCCCGTATTTCGGGATTTTCCCTCGTCAGCCGAAAATCGATTTTTCATGCATTGAACCAAAAAGCAGTTGCAAGACGTTATGCGAAACAAGTCGGGAAAAATTATGATGAGTTGCGGCTAATTGTCACCCATATGGGAGGCGGAATAACAGTCGGTGCCCATCATTTAGGAAAAGTAATCGACGTCAACAACGGCTTGCACGGTGATGGACCGTTCAGTCCGGAACGTGCTGGAACCGTTCCTACCGGGGAGCTAGTCGATCTCTGCTATTCCGGAACCTATTTCCGTACTGAGATTATGGCGAGATTGGTAGGTAAAGGCGGCTTGGTCGGTTATCTTGGGACAAATGATGCTGTCACTGTTGAGAAGCGGATCGAAGGCGGCGATCAAGAAGCGGCGCTCGTCTATGAAGCGATGGCTTATCAAGTAGCAAAAGAGATTGGAAGCGCAGCTGCAGTCCTTGAAGGAAAAGTGGACGCAATTATTTTGACTGGGGGGCTTGCCTACGGGAAACAATATGTCGAGATGATAAAATCCCGTATCCAATGGATTGCTGACGTAGTCGTCTACCCGGGAGAAGATGAATTGCAAGCGCTGGCTGAAGGAGCTTTACGGGTGTTGAATGGCGAGGAGCAAGCAAAAACCTATCCGGCATAATGGATAGTGATGAGGAGGCCATAAAGAATGGCGGTCGAATACGATGTAGTTATTTTAGGCGGAGGAACTGGTGGCTATGTCGCAGCTATCCGCGCTGCACAATTAGGTCTTAAAACAGCTCTTGTCGAGAAAGAGTTGCTTGGTGGAACTTGTCTCCATAAAGGATGCATTCCAAGTAAAGCGTTACTGAAAAGCGCTGAAGTCTATAAGATGGCAAAAAATGACGCTGCATATTTCGGTGTCGAAACGACTGGAGCCACATTGAACTTCGGACGTGTCCAAGCAAGGAAAGAAGAAATCGTCCAACAGCTTCATAAAGGCGTCACTGCCTTGATGAAGAAAGGGAAAATCGACGTCTATGAAGGCTTTGGCAGAATGCTTGGGCCGTCGATTTTCTCTCCTATGCCAGGTACAATTTCAGTTGAAATGAATAACGGTGAAGAGAATGAAATGCTCATCTTGAAAAACCTTATTCTAGCTACCGGGTCAAGACCCCGCACGTTGCCTGGACTTGAACTGGACGAAGAACAAATCCTCTCTTCTGACGGAGCACTGAAGATGACCGAATTACCAAAGTCCATGATCATTGTCGGCGGCGGAGTCATTGGAATCGAATGGGCTTCCATGTTAAATGATTTTGGCGTCGAAGTGACAGTTATTGAATACGCTGACAGAATCATTCCGACAGAAGACGCTGACATTTCGAAGGAGATGAAAAAAATCCTTGCGAAAAAAGGAATCACATTTATGACAGGCGCGAAAGTACTGCCTGAAACGCTTTCCAAAACAGCAGATTCGGTCACCATTTCTGCGGAGGTAGCTGGTGAGATGAAGGAATTCACTGCCGAAAAAATGCTCGTATCCGTAGGACGGCAAGCGAACACTGAAGGAATTGGCATTGAAAATACTGAAATTCAGGTAGATAAAGGCTACATCCAGACAAAACCGACGTTCCAGACGAAAGAAAGCCATATTTATGCAATTGGCGATGCCATCGGCGGACTTCAATTAGCACATGTAGCGTCACATGAAGGGATAGCTGCAGTAGAACATATTGCGGGTCTCTCCCCTGAACCAATCAATTATACAAACATTTCGCGTTGCATTTATTCAAGCCCTGAAGCTGCAAGCGTAGGGTTGACTGAAGCACAAGCGAAAGAGCAAGGCTACAATATGAAAGTCGGTAAGTTCCCATTTGCAGCCATCGGCAAAGCACTTGTCAACGGCAGTGCAGAAGGGTTCGTAAAAATCATCGCCGATAAAGAAAGCAACGACCTATTGGGCATTCATATGATCGGCGCCCACGCAACGGATCTGATTTCCGAAGCGGGACTCGCAATGGTCCTTGACGCAACTCCATGGGAAGTAGCATCAACCATCCACCCACACCCATCCCTCTCCGAAGTAATGGGCGAAGCCGCACTAGCAGTGGATGGCAAGGCTATTCATATGTGATTTTTGATTGACCCTGTGTAATATCACGTTGTTGTTATTAGGTAGTTCCGTTGATTGGAGCGAAAGGCGGCGACTCCACTGTCTAGCTCCAGGCGCTAGATGCTCGGGTCATAAGTCAAAGCTGCTCTGTGGCAAAGACCGCCACGCCGCATCTTTGCCTTATGCCTGTCGCATCTGAGCAAGCGCCTTCCGCTTTTCGTCTGGAAAGCGTCCGCCTGGAGCGGAAATCAACCGTTTTATTTAGCAGGTCACTTGATTTAATTATGACAATCGACACGAAGGGGGATTCATACAATGGCAAAATCGCGTCATGAAGAACTAGGACTGACAAACGAAGACGTTTTGGCAATATATGAAACAATGGTCATGGCAAGGCGTTTAGACGAGCGTATGTGGCTTTTAAACCGCGCTGGAAAAATTCCATTCGTCATCTCCTGCCAAGGACAAGAAGCAGCACAAGCAGGAGCTGCCTATGCACTCGACAAAGATAAAGACTGGATTGCCCCATACTATCGTGACATGGGCGTCGTCCTCCACTTTGGAATGACACCAAAAGAACTAATGCTTTCGGCATTCGCCAAAGCAGAAGATCCAAACTCAGGCGGCCGTCAAATGCCTGGCCACTTCGGCCAACGTAAAAACCGCATCCTAACAGGCTCATCTCCAGTGACAACGCAACTTCCACACGCAGTCGGCGTTGCACTCGCAGCTAAAATGAAAAAAGAAGACTTCATCACATTCGTCACATTAGGTGAAGGTTCATCCAACCAAGGGGATTTCCACGAAGGAATGAACTTCGCGGGCGTCCATAAATTACCGACAGTGATCATGGTCGAAAACAATAAATATGCAATTTCCGTACCAATTGAAAAACAGTTGGCATGTGAGAACGTTTCTGACCGAGCGATCGGCTACGGAATGCCGGGTGTAACGATTGATGGTACGGATCCACTTGAAGTGTACCGCGTCGTCAAGGAAGCAGCAGATCGTGCACGAAGCGGCGAAGGCCCAAGCCTTGTCGAGGCTGTTTGCTACCGATTGACTGCTCACTCATCAGACGACGACCACCGTCTGTACCGAGATGCTGAAGAACTTGAAGCTGAAAAGAAACTCGATCCAATCCCTAAATTTGCTGCTTATTTAAAAGAAGCGGGCGTTATGGATGATGCGTATGAAAAAGAAATGGACGAACGCATCAAGGCAATTGTCAATGAAGCGACGGATTATGCAGAAAAAGCTCCTTACGCAGAGCCGGAATATGCACTTCACCACGTCTATAAAGAGGAAGGGGGAGACAGATAATGGCTGTACTTTCATATATTGACGCAATTACACAAGCGATGAAAGAAGAAATGGAACGGGACGACAACGTATTCGTTCTTGGAGAAGACGTCGGTCGAAAAGGCGGTGTATTCAAAGCGACTACTGGCCTTTATGACCAATTCGGTGAATATCGTGCGCTCGACACGCCGCTTGCTGAATCCGCGATTGCCGGAGTAGGTATCGGTGCTGCGATGTACGGAATGCGACCAATAGCTGAAATGCAATTCGCTGACTTTATTATGCCGGCAGTCAACCAGATTGTTTCGGAAGCTGCGAAAATCCGTTACCGCTCTAACAATGACTGGTCTTGCCCGATTGTCATCCGCGCACCATTCGGCGGTGGAATCCATGGTGCTCTTTACCATTCCCAATCCGTCGAGTCGATGTTCGCAAGCACGCCTGGTTTGAAAATCGTCATCCCGTCAACACCATATGACGCAAAAGGACTATTGAAAGCTGCAATAAGAGATGATGATCCGGTCTTGTTCTTTGAACATAAGCGTGCTTATCGTTTGATTAAAGGTGAAGTTCCTGAAGAGGAATACGTATTGCCAATAGGAAAAGCCGATGTGAAACGTGAAGGCGATGATATTACAATCATCACTTACGGATTATGTGTACATTTTGCATTGCAAGCTGCTGAAAGGCTTGCGGAAGATGGAATTTCCGCTCATATCCTTGATTTGCGTACTGTTTATCCTCTTGATAAAGAAGCGATCATTGAAGCAGCTTCAAAAACTGGTAAAGTATTGCTCGTCACCGAAGATAATTTGGAAGGAAGCATTATGAGTGAGGTATCTGCGATCATCGCGGAGAATTGCCTATTCGATCTAGATGCGCCTATCAAACGTCTTGCGGGACCTGATATTCCTGCAATGCCATATGCACCAACAATGGAGAAATTTTTCATGGTCAACCCGGACAAAGTTGAAAAAGCGGCGCGTGAATTGGCGGAATTTTAATTAGAAAGGAGGATTTCAAATTGGCAATTGAAAAAATCGAAATGCCTAAACTTGGTGAAAGTGTTACTGAAGGAACGATTGAAAAGTGGCTCGTGAAACCAGGGGATACGGTAAATAAATACGATCCTTTAGCAGAAGTGAATACGGATAAAGTGACGGCGGAAATCCCTTCATCTTTCTCTGGAACAATTAAAGAAATCATCGTGCAAGAGGGCGAAACTGTGGAAGTCGGAGTCGTCGTCTGTACAATTGAAACTGAAGGTGGCGCGGAAGGAAGCGAAGGACAGGATAGTCAGCCTGCGGCGGTTCCTGCCAAGGAAGAACCAGCGAATGAAATGCCTGCCGCTGGCTCCCAAAAGCCAGCTTCACCAATCAAACAAGGAGCAGGCGCTGCTCGCTATTCTCCGGCAGTTATGAGACTTGCCCAGGAAAATAATATTGATCTTTCCCTCGTTCAGGGGTCTGGAAAAGAAGGGCGCATTACGCGTAAAGATATCCAATCCATTATTGATAGTGGAGAAATGCCAACTGCTCCAGTTGAAGTTGAACAGCCTGCAGCAACCGAAACGAAAGCTGCTCCAGCCGCTGAACAACGTCCTGTGAGCAAGCCGGCAGTAACTGAATCAATCCCTGCCGCCGCTGGAGATATCGAAATTCCAATCACTGGTGTACGCCGGGCAATCGCTACGAACATGCTCCGCTCTAAACATGAGGCACCGCATGCGTGGACGATGATTGAGGTGGATGTAACAAATCTCGTTCAATACCGTGATTCATTGAAAAACGATTTCAAACAAAAAGAGGGCTTCAATCTTACCTACTTCGCTTTCTTCGTGAAAGCTGTATCACAAGCATTGAAAGAATTCCCGATGATGAACTCTATGTGGGCGGGAGATAAAATCATCCAAAAGAAAGACATCAATATATCTATTGCTGTCGCTACGGATGATGCTTTGTACGTCCCTGTCATCAAACATGCAGATGAGAAATCGATCAAAGGAATCGGCCGTGATATCAATGATCTGGCTTCTAAAGTCCGTTCTGGTAAATTGAAATCGGATGAAATGCAAGGCGGCACCTTTACTGTGAACAACACAGGTTCATTTGGTTCTGTCCAATCGATGGGCATTATCAATTACCCGCAAGCAGCAATCCTTCAAGTCGAATCGATTGTAAAACGTCCTGTCGTAATGAGCGGCGGCATGATTGGTGTTAGAGATATGGTGAATCTATGCTTATCACTTGACCACCGAGTATTGGACGGCCTTGTAGCCGGACGTTTCCTTGCACGCGTTAAAGAAATACTTGAAAATATCACTGCAGATAATACATCTGTCTATTGATGAAAATGCGGCTGTCTCTCTACGTGGGAGGCAGCTTTTTATAAGAAGAATTAGTTGAATATAGCATATTCCCGTAACGAGATCACATATCATTATAACTTTCAAAGAAATCGCATGTCAGGTACACTATAAGTAGTCTTGGATATTGAATGAGACGAATTTTACATAACAGACTCCTCATAAATAACGAAAGGAGCAATCCAATTGACAATTGAGAATATGAAAAAAACAACATTTGAGAAAGCGGATTTTCAACAATGGAAAAAACTTGCTGAACAATCGCTAAAAGGAAAGCCTTTTGAAAGTTTACGGACACCTACATTGGAAGGAATCGATCTTCAACCCCTTTATTTTGATAGGTCAAGTTCGGACAATACGGCAGTCATCCAGACAATGGAGGAAAATCCGGATTGGACTATTGCACAACAAACGATTGCCGAAACTGCAATTTCATTTCTGGAACAACTTACAGACTCCCTTGCAAAAGGGAATGAATCAATTGTATACGATGGCGTATATCCATTTGAATGGGAAGAGGATCAGCTGTTAGAATTTGCCGCGTTGCTGACAAAATATCCCGTATTTCTTATGAATATTAAAAGCGATGATCCGATTTTGAGAGCTTTTGATTTTGTTCATCATGAAGTGAGGGAATCAGTAAATGGCATTGTCCAGTCAACGGACTGGACTCTGCCAGTAGGCTACAAAAACCTTAGGACGAACGGTGTCGATCTTTGGAAAGTACATCATGATGGGGCCGACGCTGTAACGGAGTTGGCAATTGCGCTTTGTGAAGCTTCCAAACTTGCATCCTCCTACGGGTCATTCCAGGAATTTGCCGAAGACTTTTTTATCCGATTCGCCATCGATACGCATTTCTTCATGGAAATTGCCAAATTGCGTGCATTCCGTATTTTATGGACAGCTTTTTCTAAAGCATATGACGTCGACAATGCACCCCGAATTCCTATAATGGCTGTAACATCCATACGTTCGTATTCAAAATTGGATCCTTATGTGAATTTACTTCGGGCGGGAAATGAGGCATTCGCAGCAATTTTAGGCGGCGCTTCTGTCATTACTGTCCATCCTTTTGATTACTTAACTGGTCCCAATGCAAGTTCCATTCGATACAGCAGAAATATCCAACTCGTTTTAAAAGAAGAGACACATGTTGAAAAAGTGCTTGACCCTGCAGGTGGTTCTTATTTCATCGAAAAACTAACGGATGAACTTGTCGAAAAGGCATGGGAATTATTTTTGGACATCGAAAATAAGGGCGGAGTAGACGTCTTTCTACAAAATGGGTTATTGAATGAGCTTTTAGCGAAACGACAAGAAGAAATAGCTACTGGCAAAAAATCATTGATCGGCACAAATGTGTATGCTGAACTGACAGCTACAAGCTTTGCCGATTGGAATCATTCCGGACAAAATGATCGCCTATCGAAGCCGTTCGAGGAATTACGAAAATTATTTAGTGAACAACAACCAATCACGACGTTGCTCACATTCGGCGATATAAAAGATTTTAAACCACGTGCCGATTTTGTTACAGGATTTTTAGCGGCTGGAGGCATAAAGGGCAAATGGAGTCCTGCGTTCCAAACAGCCCAACAGGCCATTGACTATTTGAAAAAAGAGAAGCCGGATTATGCAATTATTTGTGCAACTGATGAGCAATTATCAGCAATTATGGATTCGCTTCTTGAACAGTTGCCTGAAATGATTTTAGTAGATGTTGCGGGAAGAATCGATAGAGAGACCGAGTTGAAATGGCAACAAAAAGGGCTGAATGGAACGATTTTCAACGGTCAAAACAAAATAGAAAAACTCCGCAGCGTCTTTGATTCATGGCAAGGGAGGATTCGTAAATGAAGAAACCAGACTTTCATAAAGTTGACATAGATAGACTGAAAATAACCGGAGACTCTGCTCGCAATGAAAACTCATTTCTTACAAATGAAGGAATCGAAATCAAAACAAGCTACACAAAAGAGGACACGGCAGGGATCTCTCATTTAGATGATTTTCCTGGAGTTGCTCCAAATACACGCGGTCCTTATCCGACAATGTACGTAGCACGCCCTTGGACGGTTCGTCAATATGCCGGTTTTTCCACGGCAGAAGAGAGTAATGCATTTTATCGACGGAACTTGGCGATGGGTCAAAAAGGCTTGTCTGTCGCGTTTGATTTGGCGACACACCGCGGATACGACTCAGACCATCCACGTGTAACAGGCGATGTCGGTAAAGCTGGCGTCGCAATTGACTCAGTCGAAGACATGAAAATCCTGTTCGACGGCATCCCGCTCGATAAAATGTCGGTTTCCATGACAATGAACGGTGCTGTTCTTCCGATAATGGCATTTTATATTATAGCGGCGGAAGAACAAGGTGTGTCTCCTGATAAGCTTTCCGGAACGATACAAAATGATATTTTAAAAGAATATATGGTGCGGAATACGTATATTTTCCCTCCTGAAATGTCGATGCGGATCATTGCGGATATTTTCGAATATACATCGAAGAATATGCCGAAATTCAACTCCATTTCGATTTCCGGTTATCATATGCAAGAAGCCGGGGCAACAGCTGATATTGAGCTTGCCTACACCTTGGCGGACGGCTTGGAATATGTCCGTACCGGGCTCAAAGCTGGAATTGACATTGATTCATTCGCACCGCGCCTATCGTTCTTCTGGGCAATCGGCATGAATTACTTTATGGAAATCGCCAAGATGCGCGCTGCCCGTAAAATATGGGCTCAAATGATGCAGTCATTCAATCCATCCAACCCGAAATCACTTGCGTTAAGGACGCATTCGCAAACTTCCGGTTGGAGCTTGACAGAGCAAGATCCTTTCAATAATGTAACGCGAACGCTGATTGAAGCGAATGCAGCAGCGATGGGGCATACACAATCATTGCATACCAACGCACTCGATGAGGCAATTGCATTACCGACGGACTTTTCTGCGCGGATTGCACGGAATACACAATTGTTTCTACAGGAAGAAACGTTTATGACGAAGACGATCGATCCGTGGGGCGGTTCCTATTATGTTGAAAAGCTGACAGCGGAATTGACGGAAAAAGCGTGGGCGTTAATCGAAGAAATTGAAGAGTTGGGCGGAATGGCGAAGGCGATAGAAACAGGCTTGCCAAAAATGAAAATTGAAGAAGCTGCTGCCAAACGTCAAGCGAAAATCGATTCTCGTGCCGAAACAATCGTCGGAGTCAATAAATACCGACTTGAAAAAGAAGAGCCGATTGATATTTTGGATATTGACAATACGCTCGTCCGCCAAAAACAGATTGATCGCATTCATACGATGAAAAAGACACGTGATGAAAGTGCGGTGAAACATGCACTAGAGGCACTAACGGATGCTGCGCGAAGTGGCGATGGCAATCTATTGGCATTGTCAGTAAATGCAGCACGGGTTAGGGCGACAATCGGGGAAATATCGGACGCGATTGAGAAAGTGTCCGGCAGACATAAGGCGGTGATCCGTTCAGTGAGTGGCGTGTACAGTTCAAACTTCTCGAATGCGGAAGAAATCGAAGAAGTGAAAAAGATGACAGAAGAATTCATGGAGAATGAAGGACGCCGCCCTCGAATCCTTATTGCGAAAATGGGGCAGGATGGACATGACCGAGGGGCGAAAGTAATTGCCTCCTCATTTGCAGACTTAGGATTCGACGTGGATATTGGTCCTTTATTCCAAACCCCGGAAGAGACGGCGTTGCAGGCTGCTGAAAATGACGTGCATGTAATCGGGGTAAGTTCACTTGCCGCTGGACATAAAACTCTTGTGCCGGCATTACGGAACGAACTGGCGAAGATCGGAAGAGAAGACATTCTGATTGTCGTAGGAGGGGTCATTCCTGCACAAGACTATGACTTCTTGAGAAACAACGGAGCGACCGCTATTTTCGGTCCGGGAACAGTTATCCCCGTTGCCGCCCAGAAAGTGATTGAAAGTATTTATCTTGCGCTCGGTTATGAGGAAGTGACAGAGTGAATAAAAAGAAGCGTTTACAGGAAGACAGCGCATTGCATGTAATGAATGGCATTGAGTCCTCGCATGATGGCATGGTTGCCTCGAATCGTAAACGGTTTGTGAAAAAAGGGAAAGAGATACCGATTGACGTTTTATATGAGGAGATCTGCCACGGTTCGAGACTTCATCTATCCAAAGCGATTACACTCTTGGAAAGTATCAATGAAACAGATAAAAGCGCGGGTCAGAATTTGCTGAAAAAACTGCTTCCAAAGACAGGACGCAGCATCCGCGTCGGCATTACGGGCGTGCCGGGTGCGGGGAAAAGCACATTCATCGAATCGTTTGGACTCATGCTGGCCGAATCGGGGCATAAAGTGGCTGTGCTCGCGATTGATCCGAGTTCAACAGTAACAGGCGGCAGCATCTTAGGAGATAAAACAAGGATGGAGGCACTTGCCAGACATAAAAATGCTTTTATACGGCCATCGCCGTCATCAGGAACACTTGGCGGCGTCCATCGAAAAACACGTGAAACAATGCTGTTATGCGAAGCGGCTGGTTATGACATCATCCTCATTGAAACAGTTGGCGTCGGTCAAAGTGAAACCGTAGTCCGGGGGATGGTCGACTTCTTCATGCTGCTCGTCTTAACTGGAGCGGGTGACGAGTTGCAAGGGATGAAAAAAGGAATTATGGAACTGGCAGACGCGATCATCGTCCATAAGGCGGATGGCGATAATTTGAAGCTGGCGAAAAAGACAGTGAGGGAATACCGCCAATTGCTTCATTTTCTCCTACCCGCCACACCAGGTTGGACAACGACCGCCATGCCGGTCTCCTCCTTGCAAAATACGGGTCTTGATACAGTCTGGGAAACAATTACTGGCTTCCGTGATAAGTTGGAGACGAGTGGTGTCTGGCATATGCGCAGGCAAACTCAGACAAAGGATTGGTTCCATTCGATGATTCGCGACAGGTTGATAGATAACTTCTTTGCAGAAACAGGGAAAAAGCAACTCGTCGCGGACCTGGAACGACAACTATTAACAGGCGAAATCACCGTCGCAAATGCAGTGGATCGAATTTTTGCTAATGATTAAAATCCGGTCCATAAAAGATCATTCATTTATAATATAACTTTTTTGCAAGTGGAAGTCCCAACTGCTATGATGAAAACATACAAGGAAAGGGGTCGAGTGAAATTGACTATGGATTTTAATTTTTATATGGATGATATTACAAAAACAGCACGCTCCGAAATGGAAACGAGCGGCTATGAACAACTAACAACACCTGAAGAAGTGGAAGATGCGTTCAAACGCCCTGGAACGACACTTGTCATGGTGAACTCTGTATGTGGTTGTGCAGGAGGCATCGCTCGCCCAGCAGCAGCCCATGCTGTCCATTACGATAAACGCCCGGATCACCTCGTCACTGTGTTTGCTGGCCAAGACAAAGAAGCAACAGCAGTAGCACGGATGCATTTCGGGGAAGATCATCTTCCTTCATCGCCTTCCTTCGCTTTATTGAAAGACGGCAAACTCGTTGCAGAAGTAGGACGCTATGAAATCGAAGGACATGACCCAATGTCAGTCGTAACGAATTTACAAGGATACTTCGAAGAATATTGTGAAGAAGTTTAATATAAAAAAACAGTCCAATTATGGACTGTTTTTTTAAAATAGAACGCTTAAACCAAGTAGTATGCTAGATGCAACCATAGCGGCTACCATCAAATAAACGACGAACTTCTGTACTTTTTTATTGCTCATCGGACAAATCTCCTCACCATTATATATATATTCATTTTAACAGAAATCCTGAATTTCTCAAGGTGTAGCGGAATTAAATAGAAAACGTTACAATGGAAATAAGAGGGGGATGAAACATGAAAAAAGTAGATCATATCGGGATTGCCGTCAAAGATTTGAATCACGCACTTCCATATTACATAGATACGTTAGGATTAACATTGCTTGGGGTAGAAGACGTTGAAAATCAGAAAGTGAAAGTTGCTTTCATAGATGCCGGAAACGTCAAGCTGGAATTGCTGGAGCCGATCAGTGGAGAAGGAGCAATTGCAAAATTCATCGAAAAGCGCGGGGAAGGCATCCATCATATCGCATTTGGGGTAACGGATATCCAGGCAAGAATGGATGAATTGAAGGAAAAAGGTGTCCGACTGCTGCAAGACGAACCGAATAAGGGCGCAGGTGGTGCCGAAGTTGCTTTTATGCATCCGAAATCTTCTTTCGGTGTGTTGTATGAACTATGTGACAAAGGGGATAAGCCGAATGGACATTTATGATAAAATCAATGAATTATACGATAAGAAAAGGGAAATTGAGCTAGGTGGCGGCGATGAGCGAATTGCAAAGCAGCATGAAAAAGGTAAACTGACAGCACGTGAACGCATCAATCTGCTATTGGACGAAGGTACATTCGTTGAATTGAATCCTTTCGTCATTCACCGTACAAGAGATTTCGGGATGGATAAACAGAAAGGGCCTGGAGACGGTGTAGTGACTGGTTACGGGAAAATCGATGGCCGTCCTGTTTACCTTTTCTCCCAGGACTTCACCGTTTTCGGAGGCGCGCTTGGCGAAATGCATGCGATGAAAATTGCGAACGTCATGGATCTTGCAGCGAAAAACGGAGCGCCTTTTATCGGTTTGAACGATTCAGGCGGTGCCCGTATTCAGGAAGGTGTCGTCTCGTTAGATGGCTATGGGGAAATTTTCTATAGGAATGCGATCTATTCCGGTGTCATCCCGCAGATTTCCGTCATTTTAGGGCCGTGTGCAGGCGGCGCGGTTTATTCGCCAGCAATCACCGACTTTGTTTTTATGACGGATGAAACGAGCCAGATGTTCATTACAGGACCAAAAGTCATTGAAACGGTCACAGGTGAGAAAATCTCTTCTGAAGATTTAGGTGGATCGAAAGTACATAACTCAATTAGTGGGAATGCTCATTTCAGAGGAAAAGATGAAAAGACGGTTTTAGGGCAAGTTCGTCACCTACTTTCGTACCTCCCGCAAAACAATAACGAAAAAACGCCGATACTAGACGTGGATTCAGACGAGGATTATCGGAATGATTTGGCGGATGTCGTTCCCTTTGAAACGATTCGTCCTTACGATGTACGGAAAGTCATTGAGCAAGTCGTCGATGAAGGTTCGTTCTTTGAAGTGCAGTCGGAATTCGCGAAAAATGCAGTAGTCGGATTTGCAAGGATGAAAGGCGAGTCGGTAGGCTTGATTTGTAACCAGCCTAAAGTGATGGCTGGTGGATTGGATATTAATTCTTCCGATAAAATAGCGCGTTTCATTCGTACATGTGACTCGTTCAATATACCTTTGATCACTTTTGAAGATGTCACCGGATTCTTCCCAGGTGTCAAACAAGAGCATGGCGGTATTATCCGGCATGGTGCAAAAATCCTTTATGCCTATTCCGAAGCGACAGTGCCTAAAATTACGGTTATTCTTCGTAAAGCATTCGGTGGTGCATACGTTGCTTTGAATTCTAAAGCAATCGGGGCTGATGTTGTCTATGCTTGGCCGAATGCCGAAATCGCGGTAATGGGTGCGGAAGGTGCGGCAAATATCATTTTCGCCCGTGAAATCGCAAACAGCGATCATCCGGAGTCCACACGTGCAGAAAAGATTGAAGAATACCGTACAAAGTTTGCAAATCCATATGTGGCGGCTTCACACGGGATGGTCGATGATGTCATCGATCCGCGTGACACGCGCATTAAACTGCTACAGGCTCTTGAAATGATGCGAAATAAACAAGAAGTCCGACCAACTAAAAAACATGGCAATATTCCGTTATAAGAAACGATTTTAAAGGAGAAATGCATTGTGAATGAACAACGATTACTAGATGAGTTTTTTGAACTTGTACAAATTGATTCAGAAACGAAGCATGAAGAAGTGATCTGTGCCGTATTGAAAGAGAAAATGGAGGCACTTGGCTTTTCGGTTATTGAAGATGGTGCGAAAGAAGTGACAGGACACGGAGCTGGAAACCTCATTGCGACATTAAAGGGCAATGTAGAAAATGTGGATCCAATTTATTTCACTTGTCATATGGATACAGTCGTTCCAGGCAAAGGCATTAAGCCTGAGCTGCGGGAGGATGGCTATATCTATTCTGACGGCACAACAATTTTAGGGGCAGATGACAAAGCAGGGCTTGCAGCCTTGTTTGAAATGGCAAGAGTGCTGAAGGAAAGCGGACAGCCGCATGGTGACATCCAATTCGTCATCACTGTCGGAGAAGAAAGCGGACTTGTCGGTGCAAAAGCAATGGATCCTTCGCTGTTAAAAGCGAAGTATGGCTATGCTGTCGATAGTGATGGGAAAGTAGGGGGAATCGTTACAGCAGCTCCTTATCAGGCCAAACTCATGACGACGATTTACGGCAAGACGGCGCATGCCGGCGTAGCTCCTGAAAAAGGGGTGTCCGCTATCAATATAGCTGCTAAATCAGTTGCGGCGATGACGCTTGGTCGCATCGATTCCGAAACAACTGCCAATATCGGACGGTTTGAAGGTGGACAAGCGACAAATATCGTATGTGATGAAGTCCATATTCTAGCGGAAGCAAGATCCATCAATCCGGAAAAGCTTAATGAGCAAACAGCACATATGGTGGAAACATTCGCAAAGACTGCTGAAGCAATGGGTGGCAAAGCTGAAACTGAAGTGAAAATTGCGTATCCTGGTTTCAGTTTTGGTGAAGAAGCCGAAGTCGTACAAACGGCGATGGAAGCTATCAGAAACGTCGGCAGGAAACCTGAACTGATGACGAGCGGCGGCGGAAGTGACGGCAATGTATTCAATGGTGCAGGTGTTCCGACAGTGACCTTATCTGTCGGGTATGAGGAAATCCATACGAAGAACGAGCGGATGCCTGTCGTAGAATTGAATAAACTGACTGAGTTGTTAATCGAAATCGTAAGTGTAACTGCAAAGAAGGGGGAATCTGGTAAATGAGCGACATTAAAACCGTCATCGTACAATGTGGGCAGGAGGAGTATGCCTTACCGGTCGAATCGGTCGTTTCCATCGAAAAGTTGGAACGTGTAAATCCGATTCCTCATCTTCCGGATTATATGCTGGGCTTGATGCGTATTCGAGGTGAGCTTGTCCCGATCCTCGACTTTCAACAGATTTTATATGGCAATTCAGCGAAAGAGGATGACAATGCAAGGGTTGTCGTTGTTCAAACAGAAAACCTTTATATTGGATTACTTGTGCTTGATGCAAAGGAAATTTTGGATATCCCTGAAAGCAGATTGACGTCATCCGGTTTAATGGCTTATTCAAGAACACCTTATTTCACAACTGTCGCAAACCTTGATGACCGAATGATCACCGTTGTCGATGCAGAAATTCTATCGACTACACTTACCGGAATGGATGCAATCAATGAGTATGTCGAAGCGCAAAAAATTCAGGAAAAGTGAAAAATTGACCGGGTGGCAACCATCCATCCGGTTATTTCTATGAAACGCTTGGAGGAGAGGCGAATGACAAATGCAAGCGGGTCGCAGGCCAAAGTCATCCTTCATCTTGATATGAATAGTTTTTTTGCTTCAGTCGAACAAGCTCATGATCCGACATTAAAAGGCATACCGATGGCAGTAGCAGGGAATCCGAAAGAACGACGGGGTATTCTTGTCACTTGTTCCTATGAAGCTAGAGCGTTAGGCATCTATACGACGATGTCTGTCGGTGAAGCGAAACGGATTTGTCCACAACTTGTTATCGTACCGCCTGACCATGAGAAGTATCGGATTGCTTCTGACGCTGTATTTACCATTTTGCGGACGTATACGGGACTTGTCGAACCGGTTTCTATAGATGAAGCTTACATCGATATTACGGATATTGGCGGATTAACGAATGCCGTACAAATTGCGACCCAAATGCAGCAAAGGATTTTGCATGAATTAGATTTGTCTTGCTCGATCGGCATTGCTCCGAATAAGTTTCTCGCAAAGACTGCTTCAGACATGAAAAAACCGATGGGCATTACGATATTGCGGAAAAGGGAAGTACCTGATATCCTTTGGCCGTTGCCTGTTATCGAGATGCATGGCATCGGAAAAAGTACAGAAAAACGGTTGAATGGCATCGACGTTTTTACAATTGGAGATCTTGCTAAAGCTGATGAAATACTTATTAAAGCAACTTTAGGGAAAAATGGGGTGCGACTTCAAAAACGTGCGAACGGGATTGATCATCGCCCAGTCGATCCGGATGCAGCTGAAGAGCGGAAGAGTGTCGGAAGTTCGACGACATTACCGATTGACGAAACGGAACTGAATGCTTGCCTTGAGATTTTTAAGAAGTTATCAATGAAAGTTGCGCAGCGATTAGATAAAAGGCAACTTGCCGGAACAATCGTCATGATTCAAATCAGGACATCCGACTGGCATAATCAGACGAGAAGTCGTACCGTATTAAATCCGATTTACAAAGCGAATGATATTTATAAAGAAGCAGCCGATCTTTTCAGGCGTCATTGGGAAGGGGATCCTGTCCGACTGTTGGGAATAACGATTTCTAATGTCATTCCGATGAACGAACTTTATGAACAGTTGTCGATTGATAACTTTGAAAGGTATGCGAATGAAGCGAAAATGGAAGAGCTTGTGAAGGAGTTAGAGGGAAAATTCGGTCCCAACTCCGTGAAACGAGGCATTAAAGAAAGGTAGGTGTCAAAGTGGAGTTGGTATTTTTAGGGACGGGAGCGGGCATGCCGTCAAAATTACGCAATACATCCTCGCTCATCTTGAACTTATCCGCCGAACAGGAAGGCTATTGGATGTTCGATTGTGGCGAAGCGACACAGCATCAATTGTTAAGAACGTCTATCAAACCGAGGAAAATCAATAAAATTTTCATTACACATCTTCATGGTGACCATATTTTTGGCTTACCTGGATTCTTGGGCTCTCGCTCTTTTTTAGGCGGGGACGAAGAGCTGACCATCTATGGACCGGTTGGAATCAAGGAATGGATTTCCACGACACTCCGTATTACAAAGACACATTTAACATACCCGTTGACGATACATGAGATCGATGAGAACGTACTTTTTGAGAATGAGCGATTCAAAGTATTGACGAGAGAACTGGAACATGTTATCCAATGCTTCGGCTTCAGAATTGAGCAAAAGCCGTTGCCTGGAAAGTTGCTCATCGAGAAAGCTTATGAAAGTGGAGTTCCTAAAGGGCCCTTATTGAAGAAGTTGAAGGATGGAGAAGACGTGGAGCTGGAAAACGGTAAAACCGTTTTTAGCACAGATGTGACGGGTGATCCTCAACAAGGATTTACAATTTCTATACTGGGAGATACACGGTATTGCCTTGCTTCGGTTGATTTGGCAAATGAGGCTGATATTTTAATCCATGAAGCAACATTCGACATGGAGACCGGTGATCTTGCGAAAGATTATGGTCACTCAACGATTGGTGATGCAGCGCAGACAGCGAAAGAAGCGAATGTGAAAGCATTAATCGCCAATCATATAAGTGCCCGTTTTATGCCAAGCGATATTGCGGAGTTGAAAGAACAAGGACGCGCCATTTTCCTCAATTTGCATATCGCTGAAGACTTCACCCATTTCGAATGGAAAAACGAACAATTACAAAAGAAATAAGCTGTCGTTAAGTCAAAAATGACTGCGACAGCTTTTTAGCATTCTCTTTTTTGTTTACACCCAACCGCGCTCATACTGTTTTGGCGACTCGATTTCCACGCCTAATTCTTTCGCTGCGGTATATGCCCAATAAGGATTCCTTAATAATTCACGTGCCAGAAACACCATATCGGCTCGTTCATTTTTCAAAATTTCCTCGGCTTGAAGGCCTGATGTTATCAATCCAACTGCTCCGGTTGCAATACCCGCACCTTTTTTGATGTTCTCCGCAAAAGGCACTTGATATCCTGGATATGCGTCTATTTTAGCGGGAACAACCGCTCCGGAACTCACATCGATCAAATCGACATCTTGTGTCTTCATCCACTTCACCATTTCAAGATAAAGTGCCGAAGTCATACCGCCTTCTGTATAATCCTCTGCAGAAATCCGGACAAATAAAGGGCCATCCCAGACAGAACGGACGGAATCTATAATCTCTCGTAAAATGCGGTACCTATTTTCCGACGAGCCTCCATATGCATCGCCGCGTTTATTTGTCAGGGGTGACAGAAATTCATTGATCAAATAGCCATGTGCTCCATGCAATTCAATCACGTCGAAACCGGCCTGCTTTGCCCGGACGGCTGCATCTTTAAATGCACTGACCGTTTCCTTAATATCTTCGACAGTCATCTCAACAGGTGTCTTGTATTGTTCATTGAAACGGATTGGACTTGGCGCAAAAATATCGCCGTCAACAGTCGCTTTCCTCCCTGCATGTGCAAGCTGGATTCCTGTCTTCGCACCATGCTGTTTCATAAGACGCACGATTTCAGATAGCCCTTCCAACTGATCATCATTCCAAATCCCGAGATCTTGATCCGAAATCCGACCCTCTGGTTGTACAGCTGTTGCCTCGACGATGATCAATCCGACTTGCCCGACGGCTCTTGTTGCATAATGGGTCTTATGCCAGTCTTCCACTTTACCATCTAAATTGTGAGATGAGTACATGCACATTGGTGCCATCACGATTCGATTTTTGAATTCCACACCGCGTATTGAATAAGGTGAAAATAACATTGCCATTTCATGACCTCCTACAGTTACATTAATCAAAGTATAGCGCAATACATTCCAGAATGTTCGTTGTTTGCTTCATTCTTTCATAGTAGCGGAGGAGGAAGTGGAGCCGAGTTCCCGAGAACGCGTTTCAGCGCTCTGGATACATTCGGCAATTATTTTTTTAAATGAGTTCTTTTCCAATGCCTTAATACCGGCCTCGGTCGTGCCGTTCGGACTCGTCACGTTCGTTCTCAATACAGAAGGCTCTTCACCCGTTTGTCTTAACATGGCAGAAGCGCCTTCAAACGTTTGGATGATCAGCTCGCGTGCAATTTCCTTTGACAAGCCTTCCGTGATTGCGGCTTCCTCCAAAGCCTCTACCATATAATAAATATATGCCGGACCGCTGCCCGACAAGGCTGTCACCGCATGCAGTTCATCCTCTTGAACTTCCTTTACGATCCCGATTCCGGATAACAGTGTTAGAATACGTCGTTTCATTTGTTCATCGACAGCATGATTCATAGATACACCGGTTGCTGATTTTCCGATAGTGGCGGATGTGTTCGGCATTGAACGAGCGATCGGGCGGCTACCAAGTCCACATTCGATCGTTGCGATTGATACACCGGCAATTACGGAAAGCACAGCGGCGTTTTCATTTAAAAATCCAGCAATATCCGCCATCGCTTGATGGATATCTTTCGGCTTCGTCCCCAAAACAATCAACTCTGCATCTCGTAAAGCTTTCCTTTCGGGACAAACAATCGAAACACCATACTTCTGCTGCAAATAGGAGAGCCGATCATCGTCCGACTTGTTCATTACAAACACGTCACGGGGATGCATGACACCGCCGTCCACGATTCCAGCGATAATTGCCTCTGCCATTGACCCGGCACCTACAAATACGATAGTCCCCATTCTCACCATTCCTTTCAAATGAATAAAAAAATGCGCTTCCGTCCCGATATCATCAGGACGAAAACGCATGTTTCCGCGGTACCACCTAAATTTGCCGGGAATTATCCGGCACAACTTATAAACTTTCATAACGTGAAAGGCACGGCTATGTTTCCATAGCAGCTCGGAAGGAGGTTCGGGGCGGGAGAGGGATGCGGCTTCCAGTCATTGGCCGCACTTCCTGGCTACCATCACCACCACTACTCGTCTTCTTCAACGCTCAAAATGTTTAAATCGTTTAAAAGATTATTGCATTTACTCTGATAGAAGTCAACAATCATATGAAATCCTGGAAGAAAAAGACGATCCCTACAACTAGGATTGTGAGTAATACAGTAAATGTCACTTTCCAAACGCTGATTGGCGCACGGCCGCTCACTTTACCGGTTTGGCCATTCACGAGGAAGCGGTAAACTTTATTGTTAAAGTTGAAAGAAGATATCCAAAGCGGTAATAAAATATGTTTGAAAGTAATGCCATCATAAGCCGTATCAACCTTAACAATCCTTACCTCATCACCAGTCTCCTTGCGAAGAATCCCGTTTTGAATACGGGAATCGATAATATCCCTTGCCGCAAGCCATCCTTCCTTTAAAGGAATGGAGTAACGTTCAGCGAGAAAACCCGATAAATATTCCGTCCGATAATCGAGCAAGCCAGATAGTTGAAACGGTTCTACTTTATCAATTAAGCCGGAAGCGACATTTTTTGAGGCTTTTACGAGGACATCATCGTAAAACTTATGATAAGTTCCGCGTTCAGTGCGCCATCTGATCTTTCGGACTTGCTCCGTGACTACTTCTGTTTTACCATCACGTTGGACTGTCCGAGTTTCTGTTACATAGTAATACGTACCGATCTTCACAATATAAGCCGATTTAGTATCCGAGTCGAATGTCCAGTATGGGATATAAGCACCGCTGATTTTCTGCAACTCATATCCATTTTTCAATTTGGAGGGGGCGAAGTGCCGCTTTGAAATCCATTTTTTGAACTTATCAACCGCTTCTTCTTTCGATATATGAAAAGGTAGGACCAAAGCGGGCTTAATGCCGGCATCGTTCTCCGTGACTGTAATATGTGATGATCCGCAAAATGAACAGAAGTCGGCAACTTTGTCTTTATCCAATAAGGTTTCCGCACCGCAATTATCACATTTGAAAACTCTTTTTTCATCGCTCCAACTATGGTCAGCCTTGTCAAGTGCGCCTAAATAATCATGCTCGGTCGTATTTTCACGGGTCGCCTCGATTTCAACTTCCGACCCGCAAAAAGGGCATTTCAACCCTCGCGAAACAGGATCATATACGGTGTTCCCCCCACAAGAGGAGCACTGGTTCACTTCGGTATCTTCAATTTTGTTTTCATCCATGAAGTCCTCGTTATTATCCAATTTAGTCATCCGGTTTCACCTCTAACCTTCAAGTCCCTCTCCACAATCACCACAAAACTTTGCTGCTGGTCCGTTGATTGCTCCGCAGGTCTCACATTTCTTCTCAGTAACTTGTTTTGCCCCGCAATCGCCGCAAAACTTCGAGCCTTCCTTAATCTCCGCCTTACAATTGACGCAAGGGACCGTCTTCTGTTGGACAGTTTTACCGCATTCCGGACAGAATTTTGCTGTTGCTCGAATTTGTGACTGACAATGTGGGCAAGCGATTTTTGCTGATTCTACAGGAGCAGGAGAAGCTGGTTGTTGCTGATTGGCATTGAATGCGCCAGCCATCGCATTACCGATTGCTGCTCCAGCGCCGATGCCGGCACCTGTTGCAGCCATACCGCCGCCTTCATTGCGCGCCGCTTCACGGATCGCTTCAGCAGCCTGGTATTGAGTATAGGTGTTCATGTCTCCAAGGACACCCATTGTTGTGCGCTTGTCCATCGCTTGTTCAACTTCTTTAGGCAATGACAGATTCTCAATATAGAGGGAAGTGATTTCAAAACCGAATTGGGCAAAACGTTCCTGCATCTTAGCTTTGCCTTCTGTACTGAGCTCGTCATAATGCATTGCAAGATCAAGTGCCGGAATTTGGGATTCCGCAAAAAGATCAGTCAATCCCGATAGGATCATTTTTTTCAAATGGCTTTCAATGTTGCTCGTATCATAAGAAGCGTTCGTCCCGAATAATTCTTTCAAAAAGACGACTGGATCAGCTACTTTATAGGAATAGATTCCATATCCACGCAAACGGATCATGCCAAATTCAGGGTCGCGCATCATAATCGGATTCGACGTTCCCCATTTTTGATCAATGAATTGCTTCGTGTTCACAAAATAGACTTCCGCCTTGAAAGGGGAGTTGAATCCTGTCTTCCAAGATTTTAGTTTTGTTAGCACTGGCATGTTTTGTGTATAAAGCACATGATTGCCAGGCATGAATACGTCGGCAATCTCTCCTTCGTTCACGAAGATCGCTACTTGTGATTCCCTGACGATCAAACTGGCACCCATTTTGATTTCATTATTTTGTACCGGAAAACGGTAGACCATCGTATTAGAGCTTTGATCGGTCCACTCGATGACTTCGATGAATTGACTCTTGAAAAAATTAAAAATCCCCATATTCATCCCCCTAGTAAAAAGTTATGGTCATTATAACATACTACGTTCAAGCAGTTTAAAAGTTTCACATAGTTTCCCAAGGATGACGCAGCTTGGTAAAAGATGTACAATAGACTGAATAACCATTCATTAATTATCTGGAGAAATTAGAAGGAGTTACGCATATGATCCATAAAATTGTTATTCCTACACCGTTTGCAGTCGGTGATGTCAATGCATTTGTCGTGAAGGGGGATGCGCTTTCGATTGTCGATGCCGGTCCGAAAACGCCGGAAGCACTCGAAGCTTTGAAGCAAGGGTTGAAAGAGATTGGCTATACGTTCAACGATATAGAACAAGTGATTTTAACGCATCATCATCCAGATCACGCGGGTTGGATGGACGCTTTTGACAGAGCTGAATTGATCGGTCACCCTTATAATGATCTTTGGTTGAAAAGAGATGCGGCTTTCATGGAGTACCATGACCGTTTCTATTTGGATTGTTTGAAAGAAGAAGGGGTACCGGAAGTCAATTTCAAATGGGTGGAAAAGATGAAACGGCCAATAAAATTGATGGGCGAACGGACACTGGACAGAACGATTGGGGAAGGTGACGAGTGGAGCGGACATCCAGGTTGGATTGTGATGGAAACTTTAGGGCATGCACAAAGTCACATTGCTTTGTTCAACGAAAAGACGGGTGAAATGATCGGCGGCGACCTCGTTCTTGAAAAGGTATCATCCAATCCATTGATTGAACCACCTGCGAACCCAAGTGATGCCCGTCCGAAATCCATGCTTCAATACAATAATTCCTTGACGAGGCTTTTGGATTTGCCGATTGACATTGTATACGGCGGACATGGGAATGAAGTGCAGGATGTGCATTCACTCATTGAAACCCGTTTACAAAAACAACATGAACGCGCCATGAAAGTGCATGGCATGTTGAATGAAGGAAGCAAGACAATCTATCAATTAACCCAGCAATTATTCCCTGCTGTGTATGAAAGGGAATTGGGGCTCACCTTATCCGAAACAATCGGACAAACCGATTATTTGCTGTCGAAAGGGTTGATTCGCGAAAATGTAGGTGAAGGCGGCGTCTTGAATTATGAACAGACGTAAAGTCTTACTAACAGGGGCGACGAGTGGTGTCGGTTTTGCTGTAGCTATGCGGTTATTGGCTGATCCGGATAATTTCAGTGTCTATGCGACAGGCAGGGCGCCGGATAAATTATGGGAACTGCAAAGCGAAGGTGCAGAAGCCATTCCGGCAGATGTAACGAATATGGATAATATGAAAAAGGTCTTGGAAAGAATAGGTGAGCCGGACATTGTCATTTTCTCGGCAGGCGTCGGTCTTTTTGAAGCAGCGCACTTACTGCCGGAAGAATCCATCCGCATGATGATGGAAACAAATGTAATCGCGCCGATTGCGCTCACCAAATGTATCTTGCCGCAAATGATGGAGCGTCAAAAAGGTCATCTGATTTATATCGGTTCTCAAGCAGGGAAAGTAGCAACGCCCAAATCTTCTGTCTACGCGGCGACAAAGCATGCGTTGATCGGCTATACTAACGCATTGCGGATGGAAGTTGCAGAATACGGAATAGATGTCAGTGTCATCCATCCGGGACCGATTGATACGCCTTTCATCGATGCGGCAGATCAAACAGGGAAATACCGGTCCTCTTTAGGAAAACATTTACTTCAAGTTGATAAGGTTGCCGAGACGATCGTGAAAACAATCAAAAAACCTGTCCGCGAAATCAATCTGCCAGGCATTATGGGTGTGACTAGCAAACTTTACGCTGTAGCGCCAAGTTTAGTTGAAAGACTTGGCCGAAAATACTTCATGAAAAAATAGCTGTCGATGTGGACAGCTATTTGTTCGGTAGTTAACAGTTTCTTCATAAGCAGCACTTATTATTGTTGATTCTTTGCCATTTGCTCCTGTGCCAACCGGACCATCTCTTTTACCATATTACCACCAATTGGCCCTCCGATTTTTCCTGCTTGCTCCGACGTCAGTTTTCCATTATAGCCATCTGATAAGGGAATTCCTAATTCCTTTGCGACCTCATATTTAACAGCATCCGGACGTTCATTATCGACTTTGTAACCTTTCGCTTTCATTACATCCGCTTTTAACTGATCCAGCTGTTTACGGGCTTGGGGTACTAAAATTTTATTTTTGCTAGGCATCGTATTCGCTCCTTTCAATATAGTCTTCTCCGATTTGTCGAAAACATGTGAAAGAAAAATACTACATAAACTAAAATATTCCTTTTCATGTTATACTATTGACAAATTACATGAGCAGGGAAGTGCGGCAATGAAAACGGTAACGATTGAAAATGTCGTGAAACGATTCAAACTGGAAGTTCTCATCGGGCATAATCAGCTTGATAGAATTTTAAAAAAGACGAAAGTTCGAAGACCAGGACTGGAATTCATGGATAAATTCGATTTTATCGCAACAGAACATGTTCAGATCCTTGGGAAAAACGAAATCAATTATTTGCATACATTATCGGACGAGGAGTGCAAGTTGCGAATTGCCAATATCGTTCAATACGATCCGCCTTGCATTATTATCACTTCCAATCAGGAAGAACCGCTTGGTTTACGTCAATATTGCACAGAAGAGCATATCCCCGTGTTAAGAACACCCGATTCGACAAGTGAAATGAGTGCAAAATTAGACGCTTATGTTACGAAGGCGATGGCACCTGAAATTGCTGTCCATGGGGTTTGTGTCAATGTTGCAGGGATTGGTATTTTATTGCGCGGAAAATCAGGGGTCGGAAAAAGCGAAACGGCTCATACATTGATCGGCAGGGGACATCGCCTCATTGCAGATGATATCGTTGTGCTGAAAAAGCTGAGTCCACAAACACTTCTTGGAACGCATAATGAAAAAAATAAGGAATTTCTTGCGTTGCGAAGTATTGGCCTGCTGAACGTTGTCAGGCTTTACGGCCGGGCGGCTTTTCAAGAAGAGAGCCGAATCGCCCTCGATATCGAATTAACGGAGTGGCAGGAAAATGCGTTGAACAATGAACTCGAGCTAGATACGAAATATAAAACGTACATGGACGTCCAAATTCCACATATCCAAATCCAATTGCAACCAGGGAGAGATGTGGCCGGCCTAATTGAAGCAGCAGCAAATAACTGGTATCTACAACAGCAGGGGTATAGCGCAGTGGAGGAATTCATGAAGCGGCTTGAACCTGAATTTGAAGAGTGATTTAGAAATGCGAGGTACGTAATGAAACTACAGATAAAAGAAGTATTAGAGATGGAAGACAAGCAATGCTTTTCATATATGCAAAAGCATGGTGAAGAACTGTTTGCATACATGCTCAAAAGCGTGGGCTCGACCGACGGTGAATTGCGGGATGAATTGATTTATCGATTAATTGTTAAATTAATTTCAGGCGATTTTCTGAAACGCGAACTTTTGATAAAAGCTGTGGAAGAGATCGTGAGTGATCGTTATTTATTCGCATCAATCGGTGAAATTGAGTCGGATACGGTTTTCATACGCTCTTTTTCCTCATTATGGCTGACAGCACTCCTATGGAAAGACAAAGAACAACCTTTTTTAGAAGACGATTTGCGTAAGTATGCTTTTGAGAAAAGCGCAATGTATCTAGCAAAAGAAATGGATACCCGCGGATTTGTAGACGGGAAAGGATGGGCGCATAGTATCGCCCATGGAGCAGATCTTGCGACAATGGCGGTGAACCATCCCTCGTTGGAACTTAAACTGATTCCAGTAATTCTTGAAGGAGTTTCAACATGTTTTTGGAAAGGCGGCGTTTATACGGACGATGAGGATGAACGTCTAGTTTCTGTCGTTTTGTCTCTCGTAAAGCAAGATTATCCGGAAGAGGTTCTCGTAGAATGGTTGGAACAGATATTTGACCGTCTAGACCGAGCGGCTTCCAGAATGGATGGCTCAGCTACCTTTTATCATGCCCGCACGAACATTATGCAATTTATGAAAACCCTTTATTTTGCTTTGATGAAAGCGAATCAAGCCCCTCGATTGCGAAGCGATGTTTCGTATTCCATCCAAAAATGGCAGCGTGTTTAATAGTTTTTTTTCTTTCGGAAACGTCTTGAGAACTATTTAATTGCCCGTGAACGCCTATTTTGCCTGCGACCGGGACATTAAGAACTATTTAATTGCCCGTGGGCGTCTGATTTTGCCTCGCCCGGGACATTAAGAGCCGTTTAATTGCCCGCGGGAGCCTGATTTTGCCTCGCCCGGGACATTAAGAGCTGTTTAATCGCCGGATATACCTATTTTGCGGATCCGTGGAGTAACAAAAGAATAAGCTGTCCGGAAAATCAATACAAACTGATTTTCCGGACAGCTTTTATTTATATAGAGCGAACTAATGAATTGTGACTGGCATTTTCTGTTGCTTGTAGTGGAAGGCGGCGACTCCAGCGAACGCCGTTACGAAGAACGGCGTTTGCGAGCACAAGCGCAGCGTTGCGAGCAGGGAGTAGCTGGCGGATGCCTTAATTTCTGCAAAAAGCGCGCAGAAATACGGCAAATCGAACTCTTCGTTGTTCGATTGGCTGAAGCCATGCCCGCGGAAAGCGTCCGCCTGGAACGGAAAGCAACTGTTCGTTTCTTTAGTTTGTTTTATTTAGATGTTTATTTCCTTTCAAAACCTAAATATCGCGTCCCTTGAAACGTTAGAATGCCAAAATCTCCTTCTACTAACATTCCGTATTCAGAGTCTTTAACACCCAATTCCACACGGTCGCCGCTTTCTACTTGAAATGTCACATAATACCACGTCGAGGCGGATGAGTCACCGCTGCCTCCCGATGTTTGTGATCGTTTCGTCACGACTTGCGAAGGAACTGATAGCCTAGGTGAATTGTTATTCTTTGTCCATTGACTAAGTCCTTTAACAATAACAAACACGAATGTACCGATTACTAGTATGGGAATGACGACCATAAAAATAGGAAGAAATGAAAACATGAAACCGTCAAATGAATTAAAACCCATAGGGACACCTCCAATACTATATTCTACGCTTGAAAGGATAGATGGTTTCATTCTGTTGGCTATTGAATGATCGGTTCAACAGATACCTCGACATTGCCTTTTAAGGCTCGGCTAATCATGCATGAAGTCTCCGCTTTCATAATTAACCGCTGTACAATGATACGCTTCTTCTCAGTAGTATCTTCCGGCAAAATGATTTCCGGCTTATGTATAATCTTCTTGTATGTAATCACGCCGTTTGTAACATCGACAATCCCGACGGATTCCATCGTCAAGTTTTCCTTTTCAATACCGTTTCGTTCCAGCATAGCCGCGAGGGTGATGATATAGCAGGTTGCAGCTGCTCCAAGCAGCATTTCGTCAGGATTTGTTCCGATGCCCGGCCCATCCATCTCTATGGGAATAGAAACTTGAGTATTCAAGTTCAATGTTTCAATTGTACCTACATCATTTCGTAGTCCCGGCCACTCCGCTTTTAAATGAAATTCATGTTCTGCCATTATCTTATCTCCTTTCTACTAAGATTCATTATATACCAGTTCGCGACTTTTTCTAACAGCTGCTAATACTAGAATGATGATTGGAATTAAAATGAATAGAAAAAGGCAGTTGAAATGAATTCATTCCAACTGCCTTTTTTATCATGACCGACCATTGAATTAACTGAGGTTTTATGGTAAGTTTATATAGATAGACTCTTTATAATTAAAAGTATATATTTTCCCTACTTTAATTATATAATGCAATCTATTCGTTTGTCAACCCTTTAACTCATTTTTTTAAGGAGTGTGTTTCATATGAAATCATCTTTTCAGCAGGAGCAGCAACGAGTGGACGATGTATTGGAAATCATTTCGAAACGGATACACAAATTGGAGGAGGATACGTCCCGACAACGAAATGAAGTAGTAAATATCCGGAAGCATTTCTGGGATGAAATCAAGGTCAATGTAGATTCTTTTGATGATTATCTTGAAACGATCATTGGCTTAAGACAAGAGGCACAAGCATTAGCTGTCAGCCAAACGACACATCGGCATGCAGCCAAAAGATTGTCAACACTGCGCCGGATGAAAGAAATCCCGTATTTTGGTCGAATTGATTTCATTGAAGAAGGCGTTTCAACTGAAGAACAAATCTATATTGGAATTGCAACGCTATCTGATGACAGTGGTGAAGATTTCCTAATTTACGACTGGCGAGCACCGATTTCAAGTGTCTATTACGATTATCAACCGGGAGACGCTTCATATGTAACCCCAGGTGGACTTATCCAAGGAGAGTTACTGAAAAAATGGCAATACCTAATTCGGGGCGGGACCCTTCAATCAATGTTCGATACGAGTCTTACAATCGGGGATGAAATATTACAGATCGCATTGGGAAAAGGGACCGACAAGCATATGCATAGTATCGTAGCGACGATTCAGCAAGAGCAAAACCGAATCATACGTCACGACACTGGAAAGCTTCTCATCGTTCATGGTCCGGCAGGAAGTGGAAAAACGTCAGCCGCTCTTCAGCGGATCGCTTATTTACTATACAAATACCGGGAGAGTTTGAATGCCGATCAAATCATTTTATTTTCACCGAATGCGTTATTCAATAGTTACGTCTCCAATGTTCTGCCGGAGCTAGGTGAAGAGAATATGCAACAAGTCACTTTCCAAGAATACTTGAATCATCGGTTAAGCAAGGACTATCAAGTTGAAAATCCTTACGATCAATTGGAATATGTTTTAACAGCTATGAATTCCCCTTCCTATAACTCGAGGGTTGAAAGCATCCGATTCAAAGCATCCCCGATTTTCTTTCAAGCGATTGAATCATATAGGAAATCGTTAGAGATTTCAGGATTGTTTTTTAAGGATTTGATGTTCAGAGGAAAGCCGATTGTGTCCAATGAGCAAATGGCTGAAAGGTTTTATCAGGCCGACACTTCACTCCGTTTCCATAATCGACTTGAAAAGTTGAAGGACTGGTTACTGAAAAAGATTAATGAAACGCAAAAGCAAGAATGGAGTCAACCTTGGGTACAGGAAAAAATTGAACTGCTTAGCGATGAGGAATATCATAAGGCACATGCATACTTAGCGAAGAAGAATGGATTTAAAAGGGAATCGATCGCTGATTATGAGATGGAGCCGAAAGAACTTGCCAAATTGATTGTTCAACAACGATTAAGGACATTACGAAAAAGGGTAAAAGCGATGGAGTTCATCGATATGAAGGGGATCTATATGCAGCTTTTTGCTGACGCTTCACACATAAAGCAATGGTTGACTACGGATCCCCCAGCGGAATGGCCGGCTATCTGTCGAGCTACACAAAAGATGTTAGATGAAAATCGACTACATTACGAAGATGCCACACCTTTCTTGCTGTTGAACGAGCTTATCCAAGGGTTTCAGGCGAATCGTACGATTAAACATATCGTCGTTGATGAGGCGCAGGACTATTCACCTTTTCAGTTTGAGTTTTTGAGACGGCTGTTTCCATCGGCAAAAATGACCGTGTTAGGAGATTTTAATCAGGCAATCTTTGCGCATGCAAGCGAAACGGTTGATTTCCAAATGCTTACCGGTCTATATGGTCCTGATGAAACAGACGTGATCAACATGGCAAGAAGCTACCGTTCCACTAAACCGATCATCGAATTCACACGGAAATTGGTGCCAAATGGCGAGCAAATCATTCCATTTGAACGTGAGGGTGAGCAGCCTGTGTTAAAACAATTGGGTGATCATGCAGAGCTGCATCGCAACATTGCGACGAAAGTCGATGAATTACGAAATGACGGCTACAATAGCATTGCGATTATTTGCAAATCAGCCGAAGAAAGCAGAAGTGCATTTGAGGCACTATCCTCCATTGCCGACATTAAATTGTTGAGGACCGGTTCGATGGAGTATGAGCAAGGAGTCGTCGTTGTACCGACGTATTTAGCCAAAGGCATTGAATTTGAAGCGGTCATTATTTATGACGCTTCTGAGCATGTATATGGCGATGAGAGCCTTCGCAGACTATTCTACACGGCCTGCACAAGAGCCATGCATTATTTACAATTGTACAGTGTTGGAGAACCGACCCCCGTTGTTGCAGACCGTTTCGGAAGAATGATTCATTAGAAATGCAAATCACATTTACTGGCAGTTGGAATGAATTCGTTCCGGCTGCTTTTTCATATTTAACCGGTTCGGTTGATGGGGAGAAAACGTTAAATCCAGTTGTTTCTCAACTGCAGTGCTCATTTAATTGCCAGCGGGAGCCTAAATATCTCTCGACCGGTACATTAAGAGCTGTTTAATTGCTCGTGGGAGCAAAAATATCTCTCGACCGGTACATTAAGAGCCGTTTAACTGCCCGCGGGAGCCTGAATTTCTCTCGACCGGTACATTAAGAGCTGTTTAATTGCCCGTGAGAGCCAAAACTCCTCTCGACCGGTACATTAAGAGCTGTTTAATTGCCCGTGGGAGCCTAAATATCTCTCGACCGGTACATTAAGAGCCGTTTAACTGCCCGTGGGAGCCAAAATATCTCTCGACCGGTACATTAAGAGCTGTTTAATTGCCTGTTGAAGCTAAAATATCACTCTACTGGTACATTAAGAGCTGTTTAATCGACCGTTATTAATACCTATTTTTCCAATCCGTAGGGTAATTAAAGAATAAATGCTACCTCTTTCAGATGAAAGCTAGATTTCTGAAGGAATTCGGCAAATCTATGATAGAATAAGTTAAAATGTTTAAAGGTTCTGTGTAATATGATGCTTGGGGATAATAGAATTCAAAATAAATGGAGGGGAGAGATGGGAGTAAGTGAAAAGGTATATTTTTTCACTGCTTTTAGTTGGATTAATTTTAACTAGGTGTGCCGATAAGGAATCTGCTGACTGGAAAGTAAGTCCAACGTTTACAAATGAAAATGTGATTCTGCATGGGACTAAGGGAAAATTTGGTGTTGTTAAACTGAATGGAGAAGCAGATGAGCCAGCGTTCCCAGCAGATCAAGGGAGATTGTATGCTATTTACTTTTTAGAAAATGGATTTAGTGGTCAAGCATATAAGATTACAGCGACCCACCAAGATACGGGAGAGCTTGTAAAACTTCATGAACAGGAAATTTTCAATACGGAAAGTCAAGCTAAGTTTGGAGTTAAAGAGGCGGGACTTTGGAAGATTGATGTGGCTGTTGATGGCAAGTCGTATACAGATTTTGTTGTTGAAGCAGAGTAGTTTGCAATGAACTGTCCAATCCAAAACTAAAAACAGTATAAGGAGCATTGATTATGATAAATGAGACAGATTTAAAGTATCTGCAACGTTGCATTGAACTGGCGAAGCTTGCGCTGGAGAAAGGTGACGAGCCCTTTGGTTCAGTCTTGGTATCAGCTACTGGGGACATGCTTGTGGAAGATCATAACCACGTCGCGGGCGGTGATCACACGCAACACCCCGAATTTGCTATAGCGCGATGGGCAGCAGAGAATTTGACGTTAGAAGAAAGGGAGAAGGCCACCGTATATACTTCAGGTGAACATTGTCCGATGTGTGCTGCGGCGCACGGTTGGGTAGGTTTGGGCCGGATTGTATACGTCAGTTCGTCCGCGCAACTTGTACAATGGTTGAGCGAAATTGGGGTTAATGTTTCTCAATCGCGCGTTCGAAGTCTGCCGATCCACGATGTTATCCGTGATACTCCAGTCGACGGCCCTGTTCCTGAACTGGCGGAGCAAGTTCGCGAACTCCACCGCCAGTTTCACGCTAGAAATCGTTAGGGATCTAGTAAAATATCTTATTGAAAACGCTCAATCCGGGCGTTTTTAATTTGCTTTTTCTGCTGTTTTATTTTTCACTCGGCATTTTTATCTTATAGTGATATAATAACTTGTTGGTATATTTCATTTGGAGGTCCTATCATTGAGGCAATCTACTTATTCGGAGTCGTCCAGATCTAAAAGGACGATTATTTTCGTTATAGCATTCTTTTTAATTGCGATTGCAGGATTGGCGTATGTTAAGTGGGTCCCATATTACGGAAAAAGTTTCTTGGCGGCTACAACCCATTCAATCGGTGATTCCATTTTGGGTGATCCGTCTGCCACAGGTTCTTTTTCATGGGAAAGTGCTACGTCATATGCTTTAACATATTTTAAGGCTGTTTGGAAAGCGGCTGTATTAGGAATCATTTTGGGATCGTTGATACAGGTTTTACTTCCCGCTAACTGGCTGCTGAAAGTACTTGGTAAAACCTCGTTTGGGAGCACCGCGATTGGCGGTCTGTCGGCACTTCCAGGAATGATGTGTACATGTTGTGCCGCTCCCGTTGCTGTAGGTTTACGCAAGAAAAATGCGTCTGTCGGCGCAAGTTTAGCATTTTGGATTGGCAATCCGATGCTAAATCCGGCAACGTTGATTTTCATGACGTTTGTGTTGTCATGGAAATTCACTTTATTACGTGTCGTCTTCGGCATCGTGTTAACGTTCGGCGTTAGCTATTTAGCGAATCGGTTCGTCAAACAGACAAACTCTGTAGATATTGAATCCATTATGGACAAGGCGCCGATGGAAGAGACAGGATCATTCCTGGTGAGATGGATGAAAAGCTTAGGATCAATGTCCCTCTATATTCTTCCAGCGTATGTTTTATCTGTTCTTTTAATGGGGGCTGTACGTGTGTGGCTGTTCCCACATGTTGGCGAAGTCGCCGCGAATACGATTGTCACGATTATTCTATTTTCGATTGCCGGGATGCTGTTTGTCATTCCTACCGCGGCAGAAATCCCGATCATTCAAACATTTATGTCCTTTGGGCTAGGCGGGGGCCCTGCTGCTGCACTTCTTGTCACGTTGCCTGCCATTAGTCTGCCCTCACTTCTATTGGTGGCAAGATCATTTCCAAAACGTGTCTTATTATTTGTGAGTGCAGCAGTTGTTACATTAGGGATAGTTAGCGGCTTGGTCGGTATGGTTTTATTGTGAAAAAGTTGTATACAAACGAGAGGAAAGCCTTCGAGAAAAAGGCTTTCCTCTTTGTGTTTTTGAAGTCTTCATCTTCATATGCTTGCAAGAGAAAAGGGAATACTGCCTCCTATATCGAATGTAAAAGATAGAAAGAAGTATAGGGGAGAATGGGGGAGCTCAATGGGGTATGATGTAATCGTAGTTGGAGCTGGGCTAGCTGGTCTTGTGGCAACGGCTGAATTGACTAAGGCAGGCAAGAAGGTTTTATTAGTGGATCAGGAATCAGAAGAATTTCTCGGTGGACAAGCTTGGTGGTCTTTTGGTGGGCTGTTTCTTGTTGATTCGCCTGAACAAAGGCGCCTTGGTATTAAAGATTCTTATGAACTTGCCATGCAAGATTGGATGGGGAGCGCTGGATTTGACCGGGAAGCCGATGAAGATTATTGGGCTAGAAAGTGGGCGGAAGCTTATGTCGAATTTGCCGCTGGAGAGAAAAGGGAATGGCTGCGTTCGCTTGGCATTCGCTTTTTTCCGGTAGTTGGATGGGCGGAACGTGGGGGCTATTTAGCAGAAGGACATGGGAATTCAGTTCCTAGGTTTCATATTGTGTGGGGAACAGGCCCAGGCATTGTCCACCCGTTTGAAAAGGCTGTTCGTCAAGGGATCGATGACGGTTTAGTCGATTATCGACCACGGCACCAAGTCGACGAATTATTGACGAACAATGGGACAGTGATCGGAGTTCAAGGATCTATTCTTGAAGGAAGTGATGTGAAAAGAGGGGAAACAAGTTCGCGCACGATCATCGGTGAATTTACATATAAGGCACCTTCAGTCGTTGTTTGTAGTGGCGGAATCGGTGCGAACTTTGACATGGTCAAAGAAAATTGGCCGAAACGTCTCGGCAACCCTCCCGACAAAATGATTTCGGGTGTGCCCGCTCATGTGGATGGCAGAATGTTGCCGATTACTGAAAAGGCAGGCGGACGTATCGTCAATAAAGATCGGATGTGGCATTATACGGAGGGCATAAAAAATTGGAATCCGATTTGGCCATCACACGGTATCCGTATTCTCCCCGGGCCTTCCTCCATATGGCTGGATGCTGAAGGGAATCGCTTTCCGGCGCCGAATTTCCCAGGGTTCGATACACTTGGAACGTTGCAAACGATACAGCAGACGGGATATGACTACTCTTGGTTCATCCTGACAGAAAAAATTATTGAAAAAGAATTTGCACTATCTGGATCTGAGCAGAACCCGGATCTAACCGGAAAAAGCATCCGCCAAGTCCTGTCCAGAGTGCTACCAGGTCCTCCTGCGCCCGTAAAGGCTTTTATGGACAAGGGGGAAGACTTCATTGTCGCTAAGTCATTAGAGGAGTTGGTTCAGGGTATGAATGACCTTGTTGGCAATGAATTATTGGACGTTGCGCATATTGAACGGCAGCTGCTTGCAAGGGATCGTGAAATGGAAAACACTTTTACAAAAGATCTTCAAATTACCGCAATGCGCGGGGCGAGGAATTATATTGGGGACAAATTGATCCGTGTTGCTAAACCTCATAAAATATTGGACGAAAAAAATGGCCCTCTCATCGCAGTTCGTCTGAACATCTTGACAAGAAAAACGTTAGGCGGTCTTCAAACCGATCTGGAAGGCCGTGTTCTGAATGACACGGGAAAGGCTGTGCCGGGTTTGTATGCGGCAGGGGAAGTTGCCGGTTTTGGCGGAGGAGGAGTACATGGATACAGGGCACTTGAAGGGACCTTCTTAGGCGGTTGCCTATTCTCCGGAAGGCAAGTTGGAAGAGCACTTAGTAAAATAAAATGAAGTGAAAAAAGCATTTCCCATTCAGCTAGGGAAATGCTTTTTTCAAATCATCAGTGCAGTTTTTCTTGCGTATTTCAAGTAGACAATAAAGAATAAAACAGCACTTAGGAAACGTAACACCGAATTCAAGTACATCGCAACTTCCACCCCTAATTGATTCAACAGCCAAATACCTATTTGAGGTGCGATAAATGCGACGACTGACAATAAAATATTATAAGTTGTAATGCAATACGTCCTTACTTCATCGGGTGATTGTTCCAATAGTAAGTTGAATAAGAGCAATACTACGCCCGCCAGGAAAAATCCTGAAGAGGTTTGGATGAATGTAATATAAAAAAGGTTCGTCGATAGGACGGTCAGAAAAGGCGTTGTTGCCATCCCGATCGCTGCCCAAACGAATACTAATGTATTCGATCTCTTCTCGGCCCATTTTTTCCACAAAGGAAAAGATATGATCTGGGCTAACATACTGCCGACCGAAAACATGCTGATCCAAAAAATCGTCGCGCCAACTACTCTGACATGATAAATATTGAAAATGCCCCATGCCATCTGCCATGCAAAATTAAAGAACAAAGCTGCGATAAGAAACGATACATAATTTTTATGCTTGAAAATCGACCAATCCATTGTTTTTTTCTTCAATAGAGGACCTTCTGTTTTCGTCTGTCCTTCATCATGCTTCATCAATAAGAACACTTCAAACAAACCGAAGCAGAAGGCGATTCCAAATAAGATTTGATAAGCGACCACACTGGCGGAAGCATCTTTCATTAAAATACCGATGATAAGTGTTGAACAAAGTCCAACAACTGTTAGCAATCTATTTCGATCGCTAAAAAAAGTCCCTCGATTGGACTCTGGGACTAAGCCACTTATAAACGTCTGCCAACCGACATTGGCGACGGTATTCGGCAAGTTCATAAGCGCGATGACAATTAGAAATACCCAAGCTTGTGATGGTTGCGAAGGGATGTAGACAAGCCCGATGATCAAAAGGAACATCAGTCTCGCGACTAACACGGACATTGCAACAAGCTTTTTCTGTGCCTGTGCACGGTTCAATAAAATCGCTGCTGGGATTGTCATAAGCAAAGCCATTAATGGCGGCAGGGAACTGATTAAACCGACTTGATAATTCGTCGCACCTAAAATCGTTATGGCGAAAATCGGGAAAAAGTTACCTGAAAAGTTTGTTGCGATCGTTGAAGCCATTCCGTGGTAAATGCTGATCTTTTCGTTATATGTGCGCATGGTCACTCCACATTTCTATGAATATAAAACCTTTACACAGAATTATATACGTTGATTTGCAGAAAACAAGTGTATTTTGGAATATAGCAAACAAATTTACAAATGGAATTATAACCACGGGTATCCGCTGGTCTTTTTCTGTCGGAGAAAGGTAAGAATAGTCAAATGAAGATTATTATGTTGAAATGAAGTATAATCAATAATCTACTGATTGGACTAGGAGGTACTTATGTTTTTTATTGAAGCGAAACGAATCATTGTGGTCATATTCGGATCTTTACTAATGGCGATTTCACTGAATTTCTTTCTGATAAATGCCAATGTCTACGCAAGTGGATTCTCGGGAGCGGCTCAGCTTGTTTCCAGCGTTTTGTATGATCATCTTGGATTATCATTAAGTACAGGAATACTTCTTTTATTATTCAATATTCCCGTATTCATATTAGGTTGGTACAAAGTTGGCAGGGGATTTACAATCTATAGTATTGTCTCCGTACTTTTTACCACCCTTTTCCTTGAGGTGCTGCCCGTTCTGTCTGTGTCAGATGACATTATTTTAAATGCGGTTTTCGGCGGTGTTATCGCGGGTGTAGGCGTTGGTATCTCATTGAAGCTAGGTGCGTCTACTGGGGGAATGGATATCGTCGCTATGGTGTTGTCACGCCTGCAGGATAAACCGATCGGAACATACTTCCTATTGCTTAACGGGATCATCATCGTTCTTGCGGGAGTACTCTACGAACCCGAGAATGCTTTGTACACGATGATTGCACTTTACGTCACTACCGCTGTCATTGACATGATCCATACGCGACATGAGAAGGTGACAGCGATGATTATTACTCATAAGGCGGAAGAGCTTCAAAGTGCGATCCATGAAAAAATGGTACGCGGTATTACGATTGTTCCGGCAAAAGGTGCATATACAAAAGAAGAAAAAAATATGCTGTATTTAGTGATCACCAGGTATGAATTATATGATTTGGAAAAGATCATTAACGAAGTGGATCCGAAAGCATTTACAAATGTCGTTCAAACTGTTGGGATCTTCGGGTTCTTTAGGCGAGAAGGCGATCCTGTTAAATAATCAAAAAAACGAGGCATCCCGTTTATTGGGATGCCTCGTTTTTTGCTTCAGTTACATCTTTTTCACTAGTATCACTTAAAAAGTCATTCAAGCTTTCAATGTTTTTCTCCAGATCGATATCCAGAACCTCGCCGACATAGTCAAAACGTTTATCTGTAAAAGAGCCATCTACTGGTATTCGCAACGTTTCAATTTTTCCGGATTTATTATCCATAATCCCTTTGCCGATTGAAAGAATCGTCATCTTGTCGAGATTCGTGTCAACATAAGCATCAGCAGCACCTAAAAGCTTTGGTAAACTCAATATGCTATGAATGCTAACAGCTTCGTCCTTCAATTTGGAAAGTACTTCTTGTTGGCGTTCCACCCGGCCAAAGTCATTTTTGTAATCATGACGGAACCGGACATAACCTAAAAGCTGATCGCCATGCAAAGTCTGGACTCCAGGTTTCAACGTCATATAGATGCCGTGCTCCATCGTATACGGAATATCAACTTCAATTCCGTCTGGAGCAATAATGTCTACAATTTTAGGGAACCCTTTGAAATCGACCATCGCATAATAGTGTACATCCAAACCGAAGTTTTCTTTGATTGTCTGACGGACCATCTCTGGGCCGCCTATTGGAAATGCAGCATTAATCTTTTGCTTACGATGTCCTGGAATTTCTACATATGTGTCACGCATTATGGAAATGAGTTTAACCTTTTTTGTATCCTGATTATAATTCGCAATCATTAACGTGTCTGAATGTCCGTCTTCTTCTTTACGGGCATCCGAACCTAGAAGTAGAATATTAATTTCCCCGAATTGAGGTTCTGGACCATCAAAAATTCCGTAATCCTCGTTTTTTTCTTTCAAAGGACCGTCTTCTGAAAGTGATAATCCCTTATTGTATTGATCGACCCAGTAATAAATTCCAAAGGCAAGTACTACTAAAACGATGCCAATACTGATGCCAATCTTTTTCTTCTTTTTATGTTTCCGATTTTCAGATCTACCCAAGTCGGGTCACCGCCTCATCTATATGAAAAATAATTTAGTTGTTTGTTTAGCACGCGTATCATACCACCTAACTATATAATCGGCAAGTAGAAATTCCCGTCTATATAGACGAATTATGCGTGAAAAAGTTTTACATATGCTAGAAATCCAATTTTCGCACAAATAAAAAGCCGTAGTGTGAAGGGATCTCCACCTACAGCTTTCAATAAATCTACAATTACGTCCTTTTCATGAATAATGAAAGGATGACGTTTACTATTGCTAACAGAAGACTGATTTTAAATACGAATGCGGAGCCTGTGGCTGCAGCAGTCTGGAAGTCTGAAGCAACACCGGCCAATAGATTGTTTTGCTTTGCAGTGAAAAGGGAGACCATGATGGCTATCCCGATTGCTCCTGCCACTTGCTGCGAAGTTTGCGTAATAGCAATGCCATCCGGATAAAATTGTCTTGGCAATGCATTCAATGTATTCGTTTGTACGGATGCTAGTACCATACCGACCCCAAGCATCATGATAATATGGGTGACAACCAACATCCATATCGCCGTTTCTGTTCCATACATGGCATATAAGCCATAACCGATGACAATCAGAATCGTCCCCGGAGTGATCACAGCACGAGGTCCGTACTTATCAAATAACCGGCCGATAATTGGAGCTAAAATACAGTTTAATATACTACCTGGGAGTAGAATTAGACCAGTCACGAACGCTGAAACCAAAAGTGCCATTTGCATATACATCGGTAATATGACGAGCATCGATAACATATTCAGGAAGACGATGATGTTCATCATAAGACCTAGTACAAACATCGGGTAGTTAAATGCTTTTAAATTCAACATCGGCTGTTGCATCTTCGTTTGACGGACGGCAAATAATACTAGTGCGAGCAATCCAACAACAATTGTGCCAAGCACTGTACCATTTGTCCAACCAAGATCTCCGCCAACACTCACTCCGTATACGACACCACCAAAACCAATTGTGGAAAGTATGACGGAAAGGCTATCAATCGAGACTTGGCGGGTTTCATTAACATTTGGAATGAAGACATATCCAAAGATAAGGGAGAACAAAAGGAATGGGATCGTGAACCAGAAGATCCAGTGCCAGGACATTGTATCTAAGATGAATCCTGATAATGTTGGACCGAATGCTGGACCTGCCAAAATGACTAAGCCCATGATACCCATTGCTCCTCCTCGTTTATTCGGAGGATAGATTGTAAAAATGACATTTTGGGTTAATGGTAAAATAATTGCAAGCCCTGCCGCTTGAATAACACGCGCCGTCAATAACAGGCTGAAAACAGGGGCTATAGCTGCGAGCACTGTACCGATAATAGAGAAAAATAAAGACGCCATGAACATTTGGCGTGTCGTAAATTTCTGCATTAAAATTCCGGTGACAGGCACTAGAATGCCAAGCGTTAAAAAGTACCCTGTTGCAAGCCACTGAATCGTTGTAGGATCTACTTCAAAAATGTGACTTAATTCTCCAAGAGCTATATTTAAAGCTGTTTCGCTGAACAGTCCGACAAACCCCGCCACCAAGAGGGCGGTCATAATCGGACCGGTTTTAATTTCTTTATTCACTTCGTAAAACTCCTTCATTTAAATTGGTTTGCCGCTGAAATATTATCAATAATTATCTCCCTTATTAATTCATCCACTATCACACCTTCATATCCCTTTCGTTGACAAAGGTTTTTCGCGATGATGATTATCTGCGATTTCGTTTCCATTTCATCGGTTCACCTCCGTAAACCGACTGTCTGTTTTTCACTATAGCAAAATAAAATCAGATGATGTAAGTGTTAATTTCGTTCCTTTGCATACGAATTCATAAAATGGACACAACTCGACATGTAGAAAAAGGTT
>NZ_BJYL01000035.1 GCF_007991495.1 Sporosarcina luteola
AAAAACGCCCCGCCGCTGGAGTTCCAAGCGGAGGGGCGTATCATTTTACATTCTTTCCGGTGCTGCGACGCCGATGAGTTTCAAGGCGTTTGCGATTGTTGTGCGTGTTGCTGTTATCAACGCAAGTCGTGCTTCTGACAAATCGCGGTTTTCAGGGTCCAGCACTTTTTCTGCATTGTAGAAGCTGTGGAATTCTGCGGCCAACTCCTGGATGTAGATCGTGATCCGGTGCGGCGCGCGCATTCTAGCGGCATCGCTCACGATCCGCGGGAAGTCACCGATTTTCTTGAGGAGCGATAACTCCTTCTCGGATTGCAATAAATCCACATGATCCGTTGAAGCAGCCAAATCCGATTCCCCCGCTTGGCGCAGAATCGATGAAATCCGTGCATGCGCGTACTGCGCGTAGTAGACAGGGTTTTCATTCGATTGCGAAATGGCCAAGTCGAGATCGAAGTCCATTTGCGAATCGCCCGAACGCATTGCAAAGAAATAGCGGACTGCGTCTAACCCGACATCTTCGACAAGTTCACGCAAAGTGACGGCTTTCCCCGTCCGTTTGCTCATCTTGAATTTCTCGCCGTCTTTATACAACTGCACCATTTGCGCCACTTCGACTTCGAGCGTGTCGCGGTCGTAGCCGAGCGCTTCGATTGCCGCTTTCATCCGTGGAATATAGCCATGATGGTCGGCGCCCCAAATGTTGATGAGCTTGTCGAAACCGCGGCGCAGCTTGTCTTCGTGATATGCGATATCAGGCGTCAAATACGTATACGACCCGTCATTTTTAATGAGCACGCGGTCTTTATCATCCCCGAACGTCGTCGAACGGAACCATGTCGCACCCTCTTCCTCGAACACATGGCCATTCGCGCGTAGCTTATCGAGCGCGATGCCAATCTTCCCGTCAGTATACAATGAAGTTTCCGAAAACCAGTTGTCGAACGGCACGCGGAAATCTTCTAAGTCCTTCTTCAACTTCGCCAATTCGAAGTCAAGTCCGTATTTCCTGAAGAAATCCTGACGTTCTTTTTCAGACGTATTTACATATTTATCGCCGAATTCCTCAGCAAGCTGCTTCCCGATATCAATAATGTCCTGACCGTGGTAACCGTCTTCCGGCATTTCCTTTTCAAGACCTAATGCTTGGAAGTATCGCGCCTCGACTGAAAGGGCCAAGTTATTCACTTGATTGCCCGCGTCATTGATGTAATATTCCCTTGAAACATTGAAGCCGGCAAAATCGAGGATATTGCTCAATGAATCACCGATGGATGCTCCCCGCGCATGGCCTAAATGCAAATCGCCCGTTGGATTTGCTGAAACAAACTCGACTTGGACCTTTTCGTTTTCACCGTACGTAGACCGGCCATAATCTGCTCCTTGGGCAAGTACCGTTTTCACGACTTCGCCAAGATAATCGCTTTTCAATCGGATGTTGATGAAGCCTGGTCCAGCGATTTCGAACGACTTGATCGATGTCGCAGACGTGTCCAATTTCTCTAGAATCGCTTCCGCAATCGCACGCGGTGGCTTTTTGGCGATTTTCGTCAACTGCATCGCAATGTTCGTTGCATAATCCCCATTCTCTTTGTTTTTCGGTGTTTCGAGAATGATGTCCGGCATATCGGCTGCTTCTGCCATGCCCGAAGCGATTGCCGCCTCGCGGAATGCGTCTTTGATTTCTTGTTGGATTTTTTCAACTGCGTTCATGATTGTCCCTCCGTGTATGTAATTTTCAGTTCATGTATGCCAAGAAGTGCGCCTTCTGCATGCAGTTCATAGTGAGCTATGAATTGATTTTCCGTCACTTCGAGTTTCGTCGTCTTCACAATTAAGTCGAACGTCGCGGGACCGTTGCCATATGTGCCCGGCCGCATTTCCCCAGGCGTGAACGGCAAGCGCATTTGTACTGCCCCGCTTCGCATGATCAATGCGTCGTCTTCTTGCAATTTGACAGTCGTTTTCACTTGTTGTCCGTTCAAGTCTTCCTCGAATCGCAAATAGGTTTTACCGGCTTTTTCAACAACTAGCCCTATTGCTTTCAATTCGTGTTTTTCCGCCGCTTGTCCATTATGACGGATCGATGATTGAAGCAGGACATTCACGGTCCGTCCTTCTTTGATTGATTCCACGCGTGCACCGCCCTTGATTTCCAAAATATCTATTCATTATATCGTTTTTCCCCGTACTAATCCAATAGATCATCATTTTGTGAATCAAATCCTTGGCTTCCCCGTTTAATCTTTCGACTGCTGTTGCATACTGACTGGAAAGAACGGTGGGAGAAGGGATTGTATGAAAAGAGTCGATTATATAAAGAAAAAGAAAAGGCGGAATTTCTTTCGGCGGATCGCTTTGCTCATAGTCACTGCGGCAACAGCGTTTTTCACTATGTTTCTATGCCTTCGTTTATATGCGCAAATCACTGGCGCGCCTTCTTTAAGTGTGCCGAAAGCGAGTGTGTTCCTTGACAAGAACGGCAGGCAGATTGGTGATAAATTTTCCGCTGAACGCCGATATTGGGTAGAATTGGATGAGATTTCTCCGTTTTTACTTGACGCGGTCATCGCAACGGAAGATCGAAATTTTTACAATCATCACGGGTTTGATTACAAACGGATTGCCGGGGCTGTTTTGAAAGACTTGAAGACGATGCGTAAAGCTGAAGGTGCGAGCTCCATTACCCAGCAGTATGCCCGAAATTTGTTTTTGACACATGAAAAGTCTTGGAACCGGAAAATAAAAGAGGCGCTATATGCGTATCGGATGGAAGTCTTTTATGAAAAGGACGTCATTTTGGAAGGCTATTTGAATACAGTCTATTTTGGACATGGCATGTATGGAGTTGAGGCTGCGAGCAGGTTTTATTTCGCGAAGTCGGCGAAGGATTTGACGCTTGAGGAATCGGCGGTCATTACGGCGATTGCGAAAGGTCCTTCGGTTTACTCCCCATTGGATAATCCGGAACGTTCGCGCGATCGGCAATTGCTCATTCTTTCGCTTATGGAGGATCAAGGGTTCATTACAGAAAAACAGAAGGAGCGTGCGGCGGATATCGCGGTGACGCTGAAGACTGAGGACTGGGCCGATATGAAACGGGTTGCCCCTTACTTTTTGGATGAAGTATGGCGGGAAGCAGAAAAGATTTTGAGCAAGAAGGGCAGATATCCTGCGGAAGGCGGTTGGACGATCCGAACGACGCTCGACCCGCATCATCAAAAGACCGCTGAGGAATACATTGAAAAATGGATGCCCGAAAGCGAGCTGCAAGTCGGGTTCATGTCGATGGAGCCTGAGACGGGCGCCATTACTTCGCTCGTTGGAGGCGTCGATTATACAGAGAGCCCTTTCAATCGGGTGACGCAGGCGAAACGGCAGCCTGGATCGGCGATGAAACCGATTTTGTATGCGGCTGCACTTGAGGACGGCTATAATCCGCTGACGTTCATGTCTACGGAAAGAACGATCTTCACGTACGACGAAGGACGTTCAACCTATGAACCGAAAAACATTAACGGGAAATTTGCGGGACATCCGATTTCCCTCGCTCAGGCGCTCGCCATTTCGGATAATATATATGCCGTGAAAACGTTGGAAGATATCGGTTATAAAAAATTCAATAAAATGGCGGATCGGTTAGGGCTGGAGATTGAATACAAGGAATCCCCCGCTGTAGCGTTAGGGACATCCGAAGTTTCGCTGTTGAACATGACGAATGCGTATAACCGGATTTCGTCAGGCGGATTGGAAGTCGAGCCGACAACGATCTTATCGATTACGGATGCAGAAGGGAAAACTATTTACGAGCAGCCGAAAAAAACTACGAAACGAGTCATTACCGAACAGGATGCGTTTGTCATGACCCATTTGCTGACAGGCATGTTCGATCCTGTTTTCAACGATTATTCCGTCGCGACAGGATTGTCGATGCGCTCGAAGCAAAAACGGCCGTACGCCGCAAAATCTGGCACGACCATCTCAGATCAGTACCTCATCGGCTACTCCCCTTCGCTGACCGCGGGCATTTGGACAGGGTATGACGTCGGGCAGCAACTAACGGACCTTACGGATAAAGCAGCGTCGAAGAAAATTTGGATCGACTTCATGGAGACTGTGCATGAGGGCAAAACCCCTGAGCCATTCATCCCGCCAAAGGGCGTGAACGGCGTCATCGTCGACATCGAAACCGGCGGAATCGCAGTGAACGAATGTACGAAACAACGGCTCGTTTACCTAAAAGAAAAAGACATGCCGCAAAAACTATGCACCGACAAAAACTTGCGCGAGCAAAATAGCGGCGAAGACAGCGAATCCGACAGCTTCGAACTTTTTCCATTTTCGTTTTTTGAATGACGTAGTGGAATGGGAAGTTTTTGAGGGGGAATGAGAACTGTTTGAAGGAGAATGAGAACTCGTAGCGCGAGAATGAGAACTCTGGGCGTGGGAACGAGAACTCTTTGATGAAGAATGAGAACTCCATACGTGAAAACGAGAACTCTTTGATGAAGAATGAGAACTCTGGGCGTGGGAACGAGAACTCTTTGACGAAGAATGAGAACTCCGGGCGTGGGAACGAGAGCTCTTTGACGAAGAATGAGAACTCCATACGTGAAAACGAGAACTCTTTGATGAAGAATGAGAACTCCGAGAGAACTCCCTTTTCACGCTCTTCATTCAAAAATCAAAAAAGCTTTGCCTTCCGAAATACATCGGAGCGGCAAAGCTTTTTTACCGTTGAATGCGATCTGGCTCGTGATGGATCATTGCTTGGGTTGGTAATGAACCACCATTTGACAGCATTCGCATTATTCCGGTTGTCCTAGCTTACAAGTGCAAGCTGTAATTTCAGTGTACTTCCTTTTCTGCCGACATTCAACCTCAGAAGTTGCAGAAGTCATCAAATTTCACAGTTTGTTCATAATTCGGGTGATTCGGCGCCGAGATCGACACGCAATTTCGGCTCGCTGCGCTCCCACATCTCCTGATTATGCGAAGAGAGGAAGTCGGCTAAAATCTTTTTCGATGTGTCATCCATAAAATCGACCATAATGTGCCGCTTCATTGATTTGTCCATTCGATTCACATGATCCGCGAGAATTTTATAGCCTCGTCGTTTTGCCTTGTTTACGACCATTTCACAAGCGGTCACACCCGCATAATACGGGCCTTCTTCCTTGAAATCAATCGTGACCCAGACGAGCCAGTACGGTTTGCCGCCTTCGGAATCTTCGCGATTCGTCGTAAACTTGACCCCGCGCTCCGTATCGCTGCGGGCATGCATCGCCCCGATTTCAATGCGCGCCTCCCCTTCTTCGATATCGACGATGACCGGTGAGACGTTTTCAAGGGACAATGAGCCGATTCCAAATCCTTTATGTCCATCGGTCGGATCGTCTTTTATAATCGTGAATCCTAGTTTCTGTTTCGGTTTCTGTTCATTCGTCATTCCTATAACCCCTTTCATTCTGCTATTATATACACTATACCCAAGTTTGAGCGAAAGGGGGAAATAGTATGCCATATGTAACCGTAAAAATGCTTGAAGGCCGCACTGAGGAACAAAAGCGGAACCTATGCGAAAAAGTGACCGCAGTCGTTGCGGAAACAGTAGGTGCGCCTGTTGAAAACGTCGTCGTCTTCATCGAAGAAATGCCGAAAAATCATTACGCAGTCGCTGGTAAGCGCTTGAGTGACAAGGAATAATAGATGCGATGTGAGATGAGGTTCTCACATCGTTTTTTTATAATGAATTGAATGGCTTTGGACGCACGGGAGCTTGCTTTGGACGCGGGACGGACGGCTTTGGACGCACGGGAGCTTGCTTTGGACGCGGGCCCACGACGGACGCATGGCCAACTCCATAACGCGATTCCAACAAAAAAATCCCTTCGTTAAAAGGGATTTTCATCTATTACGCGACACCCGAACACGTTTGCAGCTCCGCGATGAATGCGAAGGCTTCGTTCATCTCGTCTTCGGTGAAGTTCAGTTTGTTTTTCACAATATGCACTTTGGCGATTTGCTCGTCCTTTGGCAAGTAGTCGAAATAGAGCAATGTCGATACGAGTTCTAGGAATCTTGAGCTTTTTCCGCTCAATCTGCTAATGCAGTCGCCTAGTTTCTCATGGGGTGTCTCCGCCATCTCACCGAAGCGCTCCCCTTCTTCCGTCACATTGTAGCTATATTGGACGTAGGATCCTTTGTCCTCACAGCGCTCGTCCAAGAAGCCCATTTCACAAAGCTCCTCGACCCGCAATGTCAATTCCTCCGAATAAGGGCCGTACATATGCAACTCGTATTTTTCAGCAAAAGGGAAATCCATCTTTTTCGCGATGTAGATCATCTTCTGCAGTTTTTTTCGTCCATTCACTTCATTCGCCATGGCAATGAATTGCACAATCCTGGCATGTTCTTGCAGCAAGCCACTCCACTCCTTCCTACCCTTTTAACATCCGCAAGATCTTGTCGTATAAAGGATTATCATCCCTGTTCGCAGCTAATCGATCCTCGGGGAAATAAATTTTATGGTCTGTCCTTCGTTTTCCTGATATGGCATCGACGATTTCCGATGAGCGGGATAGCTCACGCAGTTCGCCGTTCGGCGTTTGCAAATAGATCGGCACGCGTTCGTTCTCTTCGCCGGGCCGGTAGAAATCATACGGTAAATCGGATGATGAATCTGTGACGAGGTAATATTCCGGGTCGATGCCCGCTTCCTTAAACAAACTTTCCAGCTCGCCGATTTTCCGATATTCTGTCGCTGGGTCAAATTCGGCGTATTGGAACAGGCGGCGATTCAGGAAACGATCGCATAAGTCGGATAAAATCTCATCTTTTTCATTGCGCCACCATTGAAAATAGGTCAATAGCACACTTTCATCCAGTGATATATAATCTTCCAGCTCGATCGTCCGCTCAAAGAAAGATTTGAAGGGGATCGGGTCGTGCTGGAACCGGTAACCGCTCGTATGTAAATGTCTTGCGCGATGCAGGATTTTCATCAAAATGACTTCCGCACTTCGCGAAACCGGATGGAAGTAGACTTGCCAGTACATTTGGTAGCGGCTCATTATATAATCTTCCACAGCGTGCATGCCGCTAAACTTGATTACTACCTGTTCTTCTGCCGGGCGCATGACCCGTAAAATCCGTTCCATATCGAAATGGCCGTAAGAAACGCCAGTATAATAGGCGTCGCGCTGCAAATAATCCATCCGGTCCGCATCGATCTGGCTTGAAATGAGGCTGACGACGAGCTTGTCCGGATATGTCTTGCCGATAACGTCCGCGATTTTTTCAGGAAAATCGGGCGAGACGCGGCGCAGCACTTCATTCACCTCGGTGTCCCCTGTCAAAATCTCTTGCGTGAATTTCTCATGATCTAGCGTGAACACCTTTTCAAACGCATGCGAAAACGGACCGTGTCCGAGATCATGCAGCAATGCGGCGCACAGGGTCAATAGCCGTTCTTCGTCATTCCATTCTGTTCTGCCGCTGAAACCGTCGTCGATAATACGCCTGACAATTTCATAGACGCCGAGAGAATGTTGGAAGCGGCTATGTTCTGCGCCATGGAATACGAGATACGTCGTCCCGAGCTGCCGAATCCTGCGCAGTCGCTGGAATTCCCGCGTCCCGATGACGTCCCAAATGACTTTGTCGCGCACATGGATATACCGGTGGACCGGATCCTTGAATACCTTCTCTTCGAAAAGCTTTTCGTGTTTATAGTCCATCGTACACCTCCGTCGACGCGTTTTCTTAAGTATATCAAAAAGTTGATAAGGATGAAGTACGCTTTTCTTGAATCTTAAAGTATTTATTTTGGAAAGTGTTCCAGTTTGTATGAATAAAAGGATTCAACAATGTCCACACTGACCGTAAGAAAGAGACTATTAACATGGCAGGAGGCAAGGAGATGGTGAAAGTTAGACAGGATGCTTGGCTAGAGGAAAATGATATTTTATTAGCTGAGACGGTGCTGCGGCACGTCAGGGAAGGCAGCACACAGCTAAGCGCATTCGAAGAAGTAGGAGATGCACTGAACAGGACCGCGGCCGCTTGCGGATTCAGATGGAATGCGGTCGTTCGTCGCGATTACGAAAAAGAACTGGCAGAAGCGAAAAAAGAACGGAAACAAGCAATGCGCGTGTTGGGCGCGGACTTTAAAAGACGCAGCCAGCAACTATACAGCCCCGTACAAGGGAACGATCAGGATGAGATCACAGCAGTGCCTTTATCAGCCTTATCGCTTGATACCGTCATTGCGTATTTGATCCGTTTGCATCATACGGGCGGGGGCGACTCCGAATCACTTAGATGGAAGCAGACTGCTAAAATCGCAAACGAGAAGGTCGAGACTCTCCAAAAAGAGATCGATAAGCTTCATCAGGAGAATAAAACCCTCCGAAACGACTACGAGCAGTTCGTGCAAATCATGAACCGCGCGCGCCGCCTCGTCACATTGGATGATGATTCAGAGCGCACCGCACCAGTATTCACGATGGAACGCAACGGCAACCTCGTCTCAAAAGAACCGCCGATCAATCACTGATCCGGCGGTTCTTTTTCTTTGAGGTGTCGGTGGCAGGCGCCTTTTTTATCCGCGCGCAAGCATTTTCTGATTTCGCTCGACGACACGATTCAAGTAAAACAGATAGAGTTCCATTTCCTCCGTTGTGAGGCCGCCCATCTGAATGTCCTCCTCCGAAAGCGCACGAAGCAGCAGCTGGGTGCGGATATTGACGTCATTCACCGTCAGCGGCATGCCTAGCAGCTCCGAAAGCGATGCCATCACTTCCGGTTGGATCGTTGGATAGCTGAATTTCGTCTGCTCCCCTTGCAACCCTTTTTCGTATAAATCGCGGACAAGTTTTGCGCGTTCTGCACCGCTGCCTTCCACGCACAAGTACACTTGGACCGCAACGCCCTGACGGAGCCGTCTTTGTGAAATTCCCGCGAATTTACGCCCGCCGATGCTCAAATCATACGTCCCCGGACAATAGGAACCGACAATTTCATAGGCTTCGATTTGCTCGGATGCTTCTGGGAAAAGCAAGCGGACGAAGGATAACATGGATTCATAGCCTTCCGGAATATCGATGGAGCCGTCACGCTCCGATAGGACGATAGATATATTGAGCACGCCTTCATCCAGAACGACTGCGAGTCCGCCGGAATTCCGGACGATCGTTTGATAGCCGGTTTCGTGCAACAGCGGCAATGCCTCATCGATATGCGGCAGCCTGTGATCTTGGATGCCAAGCACGACGGTTTCATCATGCACCCAAGTGCGTACAGTCGGAACGGTCATTTTTTGTCCGACAAGATGGCAAAGTGTATCGTCCATCGCAAAAGACTCTAGCGCGGAACGGTTTTTAGCGGTCATCGATTCGTCGATGAAGCGCCATTTAGGTAGTTGTAGATTGGACATTTCTTTATCTCCTGGTCATTTGAATCTTATATTTTTCCGCTCTAAGCATACACTAGTTGCGCGTGCCATAACAGTCATATACTTCTTGTCGATTATGTGAAGTCGGCGGCTCTTAATCATGTTTTTGATTCCGTTGTGCTACACTAGAGGTAGCAGTAAATCCACGTATAAAGGAGTTTTTAATTCATATGAACGAAGCAGCGATTACACTCGATGGATGGTATGTATTACATGATTTCCGCACGATGGATTGGGCGTCTTGGAAGTTGATTTCCAAAGAAGAGCGTCAGGCAGCAGTCGACGAATTCATGGCTTACTTGGAAAAACTTCAACAAGCCGATGATAATAAAACCGGCAGCCATGCATTTTACACAGTTGTCGGCCAGAAAGCCGATTTTATGCTTATGACATTGCGTCCGACGATCGACGAATTGCAGGAGCTGGAAGCGGAATTCAATAAATTAACGATTGCAGATTATACGATTCCTGCGTATTCGTATGTATCTGTCGTGGAGTTGTCCAACTACCTTGCGGGCGAGTCGAATGATGATCCGTATCAGAACCCTTACGTGCGCGGACGTTTGTACCCTGAGCTGCCACGCAACCAGTACATCTGCTTCTACCCGATGGATAAGAAGCGCGAAGGCGAGGATAACTGGTATATGCTCGATATGGACAAGCGTAAGGAATTGATGCGCAGCCATGGCATGATCGGCCGCGGATATGCAGGCAAAGTGAAGCAGATCATTTCAGGCTCTGTCGGTTTCGACGATTTTGAATGGGGCGTTACATTGTTCTCGGATGATGTCCTCCAATTCAAGAAATTGGTTTACGAAATGCGCTTTGACGAAGTAAGCGCGCGCTATGGCGTGTTTGGATCGTTCTTCATCGGGACGTTGTTGGATGGAGATAAAAAAGCAGCGTTTTTTACAGTTTGATAAATAGTGAGGGAGCCCATTTTTACCGGGGCTCCCTTTTCAACTGTTGATTTCCGCTACAGGCGGACGCTTTCCGCGGGCATCGCCTCAGCCAATCGAACTACGAAGAGTTCGATTGGCCTTAATTTCTGCGTTCTTTGCAGAAATTAAGGCATCCTCATCCATCCTCCTGCTCGCAACGCTACGCTTGTGCTCGCAAACGTCGTTCTTCGTAACGACGTTCGCAGGAGTCGCCGCCTTTCGCTTCAATCAACGGAAATTATTCAAAAACACAACGTGATAATATAGAGCATTTCATTTACTTCAATCTTACTTTTGAAACGATTATCGATGAGAGAAGCCTATAAAACGCGTGTATTGTTTCCCTCAATCAATTTAAAATGAACGTCGTTTGATGTCCCACTTTCGATACGTTTTGGAATATCTGTTGCATCCAGTAACCCCTTCAAATTGATAGACTTTTCGCAATTTGCTTCTATAGTAATACTGTACGGACCACTCAAATTCATAAGGGATTCCATTCGTACTTCATCTTCCATGAAAAGGGTATCTATAAATTCTAGTTCAAATGAAACATCTTTATTGCTTCGATTATGCAATACAAATTTACATTCCCCATTCAATAAGCTTTCGCCCACAGATTCAAAATTACACTCACCATTGTTATCGTATGAAATTGCTGAAATACCATTTGCAAGTGTTTCTTGATACACGGTAATTAGAAACCGTGGTAAAACTGCATATACGATTACAACTAGTATGATTGTCCGAATACGATATTTTTTCATGCCAGCGACAAGCAAAATCATCGCAATTATAAATAAAACGGAACCCATTATACCGAGAAGAACATATCCGTTGTGATCGCGGATTGGAAACGACATGAATGTAGAGCGTGCATCTAACAGGACATTATCGGGAAATGGGAAAAACAAGTACATAGATATACCCAAAATAACAACTGAACTAATGAGTGCAGCTTTACTTCTTATCAACATATCCCTCCTCTCTTAATGGTATTTAACTGTCTACACTATTATTTTCTCAACCACTCCAATAGGTCCTTTTTCAGATCGTTGCCATTCCAAAATGTCAAGGCGGCTTCCTCGCCGATTCGCTCGACGAGTTGTTCGACGTAATCCGTTCCGAGCAGGTAGCCGAGGCGGTTGTGGCCGAAATAGCTGCCGCCGGACAGGCGGAACCATTCTTTTTCCTTCGCCATCTCCCACTCCCCGAGTGCATCTTCCAAAAATCTGCGCTTCACTTCGGCTTTATTCTCCTCATAGCACTTCACCCATGGATTCCCGTTGTTGTCATATGTAAAATAAACAGGCTCTTGTAGACCCGGGACTGTCTGCTTGGATAAATACGTGGCCGCTCCTTCGGTGAAAAGCGTCGTCAAGCCGTGCATCCAATCAACTTTGGACCAATCCATCCCTTGGCGCGTCGCCACTGAAAAATGAGTGACGTGGCCGATTTCATGGGCGGCAATCACTCTTAAGTGGTCCCGCTCAGCCGATAGTTTTTCAACTGCAAAATAGATTTCCCGTTTATTGTCCCTTGTTACGAATGCATTGGAGCCGAATGTGCCAACGAGCAGCTTATAGCTCAGCTCTACCTCCAGATTGTACCTCTCCCGATAAACGTTCGTCATCTCTTGAAGAATAGCCGGTAAGCTGTTAGAAATGGATCGGATGTCATCCAGTTTATCGTCATATTTCTGAAGCGCTGCGTTTAGACGCTCCTCCGTTCTCGGACAGTGAATCGGAAAATAGTTTGCATAGATCGCTTCATGTTCATTCAAATAATGTTCCAGACCGGCAAGTGACTGGTTTTCTTTTGATTCCCAAAAGCTCAAGAAACTTGGAATGTTATTTTCGATTTGCATGTGATCTCCCCCCGCCTACAGTATATCTAATTTTCGGTAATGATTGAACATTAAATCGCATATGGTGAACCGAGGGGGTTATGCTGTGGCAGTTATTAAGTTCACAGATAAGGAAGTTGACTTACTTGCAAGACTGATGCGTGCGGAGGCCGAGGGTGAAGGGCAGCTCGGCATGCTCATGGTCGGAAATGTTGGTGTCAACCGGGTGCGTGCCGATTGTTTGGATTTTCGAAACATCCGCTCACTCGATAATATGGTGTTCCAGCGACCCGGAGGCTTTGAGGCGACGACGAAAAGCTATTTTTACCAACGAGCGCGTGAAGTGGATCGGAGATTGGCAAGACGCACAATCGAAGGCGAACGCTTCCATCCCGCAACCCGTTCACTCTGGTTTTTCGAACCATCCGGCGCCTGCCCTGCCCAATGGTATAACCAATGGAACACCGGAAGATACAAAGCGCACTGCTTCTTCTCCCCTACCGAACAAGATTGTCCACAAATTTAAATTTGAAAGGATGAAAAAATGGTCCAATATTATTGGAACCCCGGCTTTCAGCAACAACAATTCCAACCGCAATTCCAACAACAATTTCAACCGCAAATGGGCTTCAACCCGCCACCGACAACGATTCCAAGCGGAAGACCCACTGGACAGTTCCGCGAAGAATCGTATATCGAGAACATCCTCCGGCTGAATAGAGGCAAGCCCGGCGTCTTTTTCTTCTCATTCGAACACGCCACCGGCCAATCCGGAACACGAAACCTTGCCGTACGAGGAGTAGTGGAAGCAGCCGGCCGTGACCACGTCATCTTAAGCGAAATCGGCACCGACCACCGCTACCTAGTCCCGATGATTTACTTTGACTACGCAGAGTTCGACGAGGAAATGAACTACTTTAGTCAACAACCTTAAGCAAAAGCGGAGGGCGGCCGCCTAGCCTCGACAGGCGATGGAGGGCTTGAAAAAAAGGCGCTCTTTGCCTTTTCTTTCAAGACCGAAGCGACCCGAGAGGCTGCCGCCCGCAGCTGGACGATAGCAAAAGCGGAGGGCGGCCGCTTTGAGGCGACAGGCATAAGGCGAAGATGTGGAGTGGCGCTCTTTGCCACGATGCAGCTTTGACTTATGACCCCGAGCCTCTGCCGCCCACAGCTGGACGAAAATCGAAAAAAGTCTTCCAATGCCTATTTCGGCAACGGAAGACTTCTTTTACTTTCAAGCATCATCCGGAATCTCTCCGGTTCATCCACCTTTATAGCTACCGTGCAAAACTCCTTTTCCATCCCTAAAAATAAAATCGCGCGCACTGGCCGACTGAAATGGATGATGCATTGCGGTTTCACCTCTTCAAAATCACGTGCAATGAACTCGATCACGTCTTTCGATTTCAAATTATATTGTCCCGCCTCATTCCCCCATTCGATTTTTTCAATCGCGTCATAGGGAATTTCCATGCGTTTCCCGAGTCCAAGGGAGATTTGCATATGAGCTTCATTCATTTTTAACGGATTCAAGCGCACAGTTTGAATATCCGCAAGAAAGTAGAAGACCGAATAGACATTTAACAAAAGAAGCACAATGGACAAGATCAAAGACTTATCATGCAGCCACCAGTGAATGCCGAGCGTTTCAATGACAATCGCATGTATAAGCATGATGTTGAATGCAAGCAGACTCGTTTTCTGATGCAATGTGAAAAATCTTTCCCCGACAGGCGGTTTCCGTTTCCACGAGGCAAATGCGTAATAGAACATGAGCGCTTCTGCTGCAACGATGGAAATGATCGGATGTGAGGAAACTTTTTCTTTCACTAGTGTTGGGAATGCAAATAAACCGCTAGCGTTTTCTTTTTTCAGCGTTCTAATGATACTGGGTAAATGTTTTGCCAACAGGAATAAGAGCCAAATTTCAGCAAGTACAATCAAGCCTTCCAAACCGATCGCTGCATAAGGAATGAACTTGAAGGGCTCGAAATGTTCGGCAGGGATAATGAAGCGTGCAGCGACAAGCCCGATTACCATGAAGGTGATGAATCGTTTCAACGTGAAGCCCTTTTTACGAGTCAACGCCAGAATCAGAAGCGGCGCAACAATGGCAAAATCAAGCAACGAGCCGAGCACGACAGCACGAGAGTCTGCCGGGACCGGAATCGCCGGCAGTCGATAGGCAAAATAATTGCTCATGAGGACAAGCAGTAGTAACCCGGCGAATAAACCTTGCTTTGATCGTGATGGAGTCAACACCATAGAATCCCCCCCTTTTATATTAGTTTATCAAAACACAGTTTATTTTTGATAGAAGGTTTTGACAATCTTGTGAGGATTGGGAGACGACTTTGAAAGCGGATTAGTAGTTCTTGAGCGCGGAACGGAGTTTCTTGAGCGCGGGAGTCACTTCCTTGAGCGCGGAACGGTGTCTCTTGAGCGCGGGTATCACTTCCTTGAGCGCGGAACGGAGTTTCTTGGGCGCCGGAGTCACTTCCTTGAGCGCGGAACGGTGTTTCTTGAGCGCGGAGGCTGCTTCCTTGAGCGCGGAACAACAATCCTTGAGCACCGCCCCTCTCCATATCGCGATTCAAAAAAAACGGTCTGAAGAACTGAGGCTCTTCAAACCGTTTCCTTATTATTTTCCGAATTTAATCGCTGCGATGATGAGCATGATCCAGCCGACGATGAAGGCGACGCCGCCGATTGGGGTGATGGCGCCTAAAATGCCGATGCCGGATAGGCTTAGGACGTAGAGGCTGCCGGAGAAGATGATGATGCCGGCGAGCAGCAGGTAGCCGGCCCATGTCAGTTGGGTGGACGGGCCCATGAGTGATGAGCTCATGAGGATGCCGACTGCGAGAAGGCCGATCGCGTGAAACATTTGGTATTGGACGGCCGTTTCCCAGATGGCGAGATAGTGTTCTGATAGTTTTTCTTTTAACGCATGTGCGCCAAATGCGCCGAACGCGACGGCGATTGCAGCGTTGACTGCTCCTGCGATAATGAAAAATGGCATATGGATTTTCCTACTTTCTTCGAAAAGATAATTGCTTCATCTCTCATCATAGCTCTTTTTGTGCTTAATTAAAAATCAAAGATTGAGCCGCCGTTCGCATCTTCTTCCTCAAGCGGTCTGCCTTCTAATGAAGAGAGTAATGGCTTATGAGAAATCGCCATCGTTCTTGGAGTGATGACCGGCTCGTCCTTCTGCTCATTGCCGACGAGAACGATTTGACAGAGTGCCCTCACAGCAGTTAATGCTTCACGGACTGCCGCTTCGTCGTCTGCTGCTTTTGCATATTTCAGCTGGCGTTCCATTTCTTCGATAATGCGTTCAGTTGGTATCATCGTTTCACAGCCCCTTTCTTCGGTTCGTATTTCATACATTCCATGCCGGATGATCGCTTCACGACGATGGACGGCAATTCGCGCGTCTTAAACCCATATGCTTTGCAGCCACGCGGGCTTTTCGGATCCCATGTTACGAAAAAGTATTGACATTGAAAACAGTTCACAGCCATTTGGCCATCACTCCCTTACAATCCGGCATCCGTCCGGCACCAGTCGACCGGGGATTCATGCCACCGTTCCAAAATCAGGTTCACTTTCGAATACGGTGTGCTGCCGAAAAAGCCGCGGCTTGCGCTGAGCGGACTCGGATGGACGGATTCCATAATGGCATTTTGTGATTCGTCGATCAGTTTCTTTTTTTCCTGAGCAGGCCTGCCCCACAAAACGAATACAACCGGTTCGCTCCGTTCGGATAAACGACGGATTACTTCGTCGGTAAAAAGCTCCCAGCCCATTTTTCGATGAGAATGCGCCTCTCCTTCCCTCACAGTGAGGACGGTGTTCAACATGAGAACGCCTTGCTTCGCCCAGCCCGTCAATGTCCCCGTTTCAGGAATGGCACACCCGATATCGGACTGCAATTCTTTAAACATATTTCGAAGACTCGGAGGGATTTTGACGCCAGGTTTTACCGAGAAGCTGAGGCCATGCGCTTGGCCGGAGCCGTGGTACGGATCCTGTCCTAAAATGACGACCTTCACTTCTTTGAATGGAGTCAATTTAAAGGCTGTCCACATATCTTCCATGCGTGGATAGACTGTATGGCTGCTATATTCTTTTTTGAGGGAATCGCGAAGCTGTAAATAATACGGTTTCTCGAATTCCCCCGCGAACACGTCATCCCAATCATTGCCGAACCTTACTGTCATGCAACTCACTCCTTGAATTCAATCGTCACGTCGTATCCCGCGAATGAAAACATTTCCCTCAACGTCTTTTCCGCATTGTATTGCGCCGTTTTCAATACACCCTGCCCTGTCGCTTCCTCAAGGATGAGCGTTTTCGCCTCCGCAGCCAGTTCATACGCCTCTTCAATATCTGCTTTTTCTCGGAAGACGCCTTCGTATGAATAGACTTCGACTTCGTCAAAATAAATTTCAGCGCCGCCTAAAAACTTCGCTTCCGGCAAGATAAGTTTTGCCGTCTTTTTCTCTTCATCTATGATTACATCTTTTTCTGTTAGATCAGACAGATCGACACCAGCTTTAACAGAACCCGGAATGACGACGAGAAGCTGCCGCTTCGTTCCCGGTACGTTCATGCCGATGCTTTGGCCAAATAACTGGTTGTCCTGCCGTTCAACAATGACTTTCGTATAGGCTTCTGCTGTAGCCATTTCATTCAACTCTTGTATATGTTCAAGAAACACACCTTTTTGTTCCGTAAAGGTGCTTCCAAGTGATAGAAATTTGAATGCGACGAATGGGGCGGCGATGACGAGCAGCAAAAGGATGACGCCGATGAGTAGAATTGATCGTTTCCAGCCAAATAAGAGCTTTCTGCTCATGCGTCTGAAATTGCCTGATTTGTATTTCCTTTTCCCGCCGAACGACTCTTCCACGGTCACCGCACTTTCAGACTCGGATGCTTTTAATTCTTTCAAAAGCCTTTCAAGCTCTTTAATTTTCTTCTTATCTTCCATACCCTCACTCACCTTCCTTTTACACTTCATTTCTATGAAATTCGTCTCATTTCCCTATTAAGTTGTACGTATAGCCTAACGAAAAGTTTCCTAGTAAACAATAGAAAGGTTGGAAAGAGTTATGAATCCGTCTCACAGCGAGCACCTCAAATGCATTCCCTCCCACTTTTCTATATACTTGAGCTATCCGTATTTTGTATAAAGGAGGATGAATTAATGGAAATCGTAAAACCGGAGCATTTACAGGAACTTCTTGACACATTTGCGAATAAAGATGTCTACATCCATCTGGAAACGACGAATGGTGCGTATGCCGCCCATTTCAAAGAAGGATTTTTCAACGCCGGAGCATTCATCCGGAATGTTGTTGTGAAATATGAGCTCGGCAAGGTGGCGGGAGAATCTCCGCATCGCGTCGGTTTAAAACTTCCATCCGGCTGGATTTATGCACAAGGCATCACCCACTATACAGTCGACGAGCATGACCGGCTCCTCATGTGCGGACTCGATCCCGATGGAAAGCTTGCAGTCGCTCTCGAAATAAGCGAAACACCGTTTACATATTAAGCTGTGCCGTAACGAACAGGAGGCTTTTCGATGATAAAAAAAGAACGCCACGTACTTGTCATTTTCCCGCACCCGGACGACGAAGCTTTCGGTGTCTCGGGTACAATCTCAAGCTACATCGAGATGGGAGTTCCCGTCACGTATGCCTGCTTGACATTAGGCGAAATGGGTCGAAATCTTGGTAACCCGCCATTTGCGAACCGTGAAACATTGCCGCAAATCCGCAAGAAAGAATTGCAAAATGCTGCGGCTTCCATGGGCTTAACCGATTTACGGATGATGGGCTTGCGTGACAAGACGATTGAATTTGAAGACGACGAAAAGATGATCCAACTCGTCACCGATTTGATTGAAGATACAAACCCGTCCTTAATCATATCGTTCTACCCGGGTCTCTCCGTCCATCCCGATCATGACGCAACGGCGCGCGCAGTCGTCCGCGCAGTCAGAAGGATGCCGGAATCCGAGCGTCCGACCATCTATACGATTGCATTCGCGAACAATACCGCCGAAGTGCTCGGCGAACCTGATATTCTCCATAACGTCGAGGCGGTCGCCCAGAAGAAAATCAACACACTTAATTCCCACGCTTCCCAAACGGTCTGGATGATGCGTGATATGGAAAAAAGATTAGCGGAGAAAGACCCTGAAGCACTGAAATGGCTGCACAACGAACGATTTTTCACCTATAAGTGGGATCAAGATTTCGAATGATCCTAAAAGCTCCGATTCCTTCGGGGCTTTTTTACTAACCAGATTCAAAAACAGAAAAGTAGGACTTTACTACGTTGTATTTACAATTATGACGTAAACACTTAATATGTATAAATATACAATAACGATGACTTTTTATTCAAAGGGGCGACATAGATTTGAGAAAACATACTACATCTACTTGGCTTTACTTTTTAATTCCATCCATTCTTGGAATCATCCTTTTCATGATTCCATTGAAATTCGGGGAAGAATGGAAAGTGCCCATCGCAAAACTTGCCGATATCCTATCGGGCTGGCTAGAACCGGCAATGCCGATGGCAGCAATGATTATTATTACGATCGCGGCGATCGGATCATTGATTTATTCAGTCCTGCCGCGTACAAGTTCAAAACCGTCTTTCATGGAAAGCATATTCAAAGTTACACCATTTTGGACAATTACCCGTATTATCGGTGCTGTTTTCGCCATTATGGTCACATTCCAAATCGGTCCAGAAGCAATTTGGAGTGAAGATACAGGTGGTTTGCTTCTTGCACCGGATGGACTTGTTTCGTTCTTATTCACGATTTTCTTATTCGCTGGTCTTTTGCTTCCTTTACTATTAAACTTCGGTCTTTTGGAGTTTTTCGGAACGATGATGGTGAAAATCATGCGTCCTTTATTCAAACTGCCGGGTCGTTCTTCAATCGATGCGCTCGCTTCTTGGATTGGCGACGGCACAATCGGCGTCCTGCTGACGAGCAAACAGTATGAGGAAGGCCATTATACACAAAGGGAAGCTTCAATTATTGCAACGACGTTTTCTGTCGTTTCCATTACTTTTTCACTTGTCATTATCGATACTGTCGGCATGTCGAATTATTTCCTTCCGTTCTACGGTACTGTCCTTTTGACAGGTGTCATTTTGGCATTGATCATGCCTCGGATTTATCCTTTACGCAGCAAGAAATCGGAGTATATTGACGGACGTAAATTTACCGGTGCTGAGGAAAAACTGCCTGAAGGCTATAATGTCGTGAATCACGGCTTGGAGCATGCGTTGGATACGGCTTCCAGAAACCGTTCGATCGGCAAGATTTTTACGGATGGAATGCGCAACGTACTCGATATGTGGGTGGGCGTCGCGCCTGTCGTCATGGCGTTCGGTACGGTCGCGCTTATCCTAGCCGAATACACAAGCATCTTCACGATTTTAGGAAAGCCATTTGAACCAATCCTTGCCGTTCTCGGAATTCCTGAAGCGGCAGAGGCAGCACAAATGATGGTCGTTGGATTCGCGGATATGTTCTTGCCGGTCATCTTAGCTGACGGCGTCATCACGTCCCCAATTACATTGTTCACAATCGCGACGGTTTCTGTCGTTCAATTGATTTATATGTCGGAAGTCGGCGGACTTATTTTAGGAACAAAAATACCGCTAAACATTTTGGATTTAATTATCATTTTCCTCCTGCGTACATTGATCGCACTTCCAATCGTCGCAGGCGTCGCACATCTGCTATTCTAATAAATCACAAATAAAGACCGCGGATTCTTTCATAGGAATCCGCGGTCTTTATGCATTTATTTATTCAATTTCCGTTTTAATTGCTCCAACATATCTGCTGTCATTGCGTCTAAATCGTATTTTGCTTTAAAGCCCCATTCTGCCACAGCCGCTGATGGGTCGATATTGTCAGGCCAGCTATCGGCGATTGCTTGGCGGATTGGATCGACGTCATAAGCCATTTTGAAATCAGGTATATGCTTTTGGATGGAAGCTGCAATTTCACCCGGTTCGAAGCTCATCGCTGTTACGTTGAACGCATTGCGGTGCATCAATTTCGCAGCATCCGCTTCCATTAAGTCAACAATTGCTTGTAAAGCATCCGGCATATACATCATGTCCATATGCGTTCCTTCTGCGATGAAGGACGTATACTTCCCTTCCTCGATCGCTTTGTAATAAATATCAACAGCGTAATCCGTCGTTCCCCCGCCCGGTTGCGCAACATAGGAAATCAATCCCGGGAAGCGTACGCCGCGTGTGTCGACGCCGAATCGGTTGTAGTAATAATCGCATAGCAATTCGCCCGCTACTTTATTGACACCATACATCGTCGTTGGCCGTTGCAATGTGTCTTGGGGCGTATTCATTTTAGGCGTTGATGGACCGAATGCGCCGATTGAACTTGGCGTGAAAAATTGCATATCAAGTTCACGCGCTACTTCAAGGGCGTTCACAAGTCCGCCCATGTTCAAATTCCATGCAAATAGTGGCTGTTCCTCCGCTTTTGCAGATAAAAGCGCTGCCATATGCATGATTGTATCCGCACCAAAATCCTTTGCCAAATCATGCATTTTCTTGCCATCCGTTACGTCCAGGACAGAAAATGGTCCTTCAACCGCCGTTTGCGGTTCACGGATATCTGTCGATAAAACATTATTTTCACCATATTCTTTTTGCAGCTTCGCAATCAATTCAGAACCGATTTGACCAAGCGCACCTGTTACCATAATTTTTTTCAAATCATACTCCTCCTAAAGGTCATATGTGTTTATGGGAAGGACATTCTTTTCCTGTATAACTTAAAATCGTTTAAATCAAGCATAAAAAGATTATATTATGTTCTTCTGAAAAACACAATAACAGTTCTCCTAGTTTAATCTTTTCCTCTGATTTTTCTGTTATACTTAAGGAAAAACATGAGGTGTGCGATGTTCAGTAAATACGTCAATTTCATAATTGTTATCGCTATAAGCGTTCTACTAGCGTTATCTTTATTCGCGTCCGGCATGCAGACATGGCTTGTTTTCACGATCGTCATGGTCTTCACTTTTATTATGACAATGGGGTACCCTTTCTATATCATTTACAAATCGAAAAGTTTAAAACTGATTGACCGTTATCTCACTAATCATCGAAATAAGCCGATTTTCGGATATGCGCATGCGCTTGCGCACGGGACGGAAGAGGAAATCATAACTCAATTGAAGAAAATCTTAAAATCGTATGCCAATGCAGAAGTACAAGAAGTATATAAAGCGAATTTGCTAGTGTTTCAAAAGGACTGGAGAGGTTTGATAGACGCTTCGAAATCAATGGAGAATGTTGCGTACCGTGATTATTACGCAGGGATCGGGTATACAATGAGTAATAACATGGGGAAAGCTACCGAACATGTACAGAAGCTCCGAACTCCATGGATGGTCCATTCGCTGAAGGCAATTATTGCCCTCAGACAGAAAAAGCAAGATGTGTTTGAAGACCAAGCTGTCCTTGCGTCCAAACAAGCTGTTGGAATGCAGCGCTTCGTCGTCCATCACACATTAAAGAGAATGGCGGAGGGGACTTTTTCGACAAAGGAGGTGTGAAAACATGATCTTTGTGGAAAACGCTTTCGTTGAATTAAAGGACGGAAGGCGCGGCCTAATTGTTGAAATACGGCCGAACGAACAGCCACAGTACGACATTGAACTGCCGAGTGGTGAACTCACAACCGTGTTTCACGACGAAGTTTCCAAAGAGGTCCATTTGCCAACACGATAGTTGAAATTTGGACAACGCAAAGAAGACCCATCTTTTTAGGAGGATGGGTTTTCTTTATTGTATAAAATCATTCAACTGGCTGATGTCACAAACAATTGCCCGTTCAGCAATGGGCATTCCAATTGACCCCTTGCCTCGAGGTCCGTCACAATCGCTTCCATATACCATTGGATATTGCCGTCCAGTGTCGATAATAGCTTCATTGTTCTGCTCGCAAGCTCCTCATAAGAAATAATCCCGGCTTCACGAATAATCATAATCATCACTTTTTTCACTTTCTCATATCTAAACTTTACAATCGATGCACCGGCTTTGCCGTTCGATTGCAAAAGTTGCACGCTTTCATTATATCGCATACGCTCCACCTTTTAGATTGTATTTCTACTCATCTATTACCCCTTTTCTCCTATTTTAATCATTTAATATGAATAAATGTATCGGCTTCTCGAATATGCGAGTGAAAAGAATGAGCCTATGTGCGATTTAATGAGCCATTCCTGGAATAAACGAGCCGTTGTGCAAAAGAATGAGCCGTTTTCAGGATAAACGAGCCGTTGCGCGAAAGAATGAGCCGTTCTCAAAAAGAATGAGCCCTTGCGCGATTTAATGAGCCGTTCCTCATCTTCTTGCCCATTCAAAAAACTGTCGCACCGGCAATTTTCGCCGATACGACAGTCATTTCACATATTAAGAAATTACCCCTAATTCTTTCCCTACTTTTTCATAGATGGCGAGCGCGTCGTTGAGCATTTCCTCTGTATGCGCCGCAGTCGGCATATTGCGAACGCGGCCCGTGCCTTTTGCGACTGTCGGGAAGACGATCGATTTCGCGTAGACGCCTTCTTCGATCAACCGTTTCGAGAATTCTTGTGTCAGCTTTTCGTCACCGATGATGCATGGCGTAATTGGTGTTTCCGAGACGCCGATGTTAAAGCCTAGCTTCTTCAAGCCGTCTTTCAAGTAGTGGCCGTTCTCCCACAACTTATCATGCAATTCGGTGGAAGCCATAATTTTATCCAAAGCGCCCATGATTGCCGCAACGTCGCCTGCCGGCAATGCTGTCGAGAATAAAAATGGACGGGAGCGCACTTTCAACCAGTCGATCAAGTTTTGCGTTCCCGCGACATATCCGCCGACAACACCGATTGCTTTCGACAATGTACCGATTTGGAAGTCGATTTCCTTTTCAAGGCCGAAATGCTTAACAGTTCCTTTTCCTTTGCCTAGCACACCTGATCCATGAGCGTCGTCCACGTATGTGATCAAATCGAATTCTTTCGCGATCTCCACGATTTCAGGCAACTTCGCAATATCGCCATCCATCGAGAATACGCCATCCGTAATATACATAAGCTTGCCGTACTGACCGGATTCCTTCGCTTCTTTCGCCTTCGCGCGCAAGTCGTCCATATCCTGGTGATTGACACGGATAATTTTCGCCCCGGAAAGTCGGCAGCCATCAATAATAGAGGCGTGATTCAACTCATCCGAAAGAATCGCATCTTGTTTATTCATAACAGCTGAAATGGCCGCCATATTGCAGTTGAAGCCGGATTGGTATGAAATTGCTGCTTCCGTTCCTTTAAATTCCGCAAGCTTCTTCTCCAGTTCAATGTGGATATCAAGTGTACCGTTGATCGTACGGACCGCTCCTGCGCCAACGCCGTATTTTTCAGTCGCGGCGATATTAAGCTTTTTCAAATCTTCGTCAGTCGCGAGACCTAAATAGTTATTCGAGGAAAGGTTGATCAGATCTTTCCCTTTAATTTTGATGATCGGGCCATTTGGACCTTCCACCGGGTCAATTTCATTGTAGAGACCTTGGTCGCGCAATTCCTGTAAATTTTCTTGTAAAAATGCATCGAGGACTTTTGACAAATTGATCTTCCTTTCAAACGGGTTATGCCCCCATTTTAGCACATAGGGGCTGAACTCGCCGAAAGAACCGATTCACACATCTATCCATTCCGATAATTGCCGGGCCTTTTCCTCAAACTTTTTCCGGGCGATCGTCTTATCGAGCAATTCCCGCAGCCTTTCTTCCGACTGGGCGAACGCATGCATATAGCCTGTTCCGTCCATGATCTTTTCCTTATATCTCCCGCTAATTTCCTCGATTTTCTCATCTGCTTCCGCATCTTCTTCGCATAACGGAAACAAATCTAAAATCTCATCTGCCGGGCTTTCCGGATCATATTCATGCGGCGCCGTCGCGTCAAACAAGCAGACAGACAGCTCGGGTAATAAAACAAGATCGACGCTATTCGGCTCAAGCGCGCACCAACCGTACAACACATCGATCCCTCGGGATTCCGCTTCTTTTCCGAGCGCCTTCAACATCGTTGATTTCCCCGTGCCCGACAACCCTTTCATCAGTATCCGTCGTTTCATCCGATTGGTGATGGATGGAAGGTAATCGCGCGAACCTCCTACAGATAATGACCCCGGTATACGATGAGAAACCATCGATTTCTTATGCAATTTCATCATTCCAAAAAGCTCTTCTTTCAATGAATCAATCATTTGCTCATGCTCTTTCCACATCATCCTTACAATATTCACCTTTTCCCATTCATCATGGATCCGGTTCGCTTCGGACATGGCGGCGAGCATTTTCGACTTCGCTTTATTCGACTCTTGGAGAATCTCTGCAATCTCATATGATCGGCTATTCAGCTGTTCCTCATCATACATATCGTAGAAGCTGATGACACGGTGACGCCCTCCGAGTTCGGTAGGCTCGAGTGACACGGGGTGTGAGGATTGAAGAATGAATAGGCTAAGCTCTGTCACAAAAATGGCATCCGCATTATCGGGATTGATCGGGCTATTGAAACGGTCCACATTAAACCCACGTTTGATAAAACGCGATGCCGCATCGTTCAATATGCCGGATATGACATTCGTTGGCGGTGCTTTTAGAAAAATCGTTTTCTCCGCGGTGTCAATCAGTTTATCGTATTGATGCGAAATCCCACGTCCCGTATAAGCTGTCCCCATATATTCCGTAATTGTACCGTATATGATGACCATCCTTTCTTTTCAGTTACTAGGTTCATACGTCTACCATATGCCCAAGAAATAAAAAAAAGCACGGCTTGTCTGCACGTGCTTCCAAAAGGTTTTTTGAAATTTACTGCTTGCTGTCCACTGGTATTCTTCGAGGTGCTTCATTTTTCTCCTGAAGCGCCTCCTCCCGCGGAAGTCGGGCAGCCACTTCAACGATACCAAAAGCCTGTTCCGCCTCTGCATCTGCAAGCTTCATTAATAATTTCTGGCACTGCGGCAAAGCATAATGGACAATTTGACCGATCAAAAGAGCAATGAGGACAGTTCCCAAGCCTACGGGACCACCTAACAGCCAACCTGCGACCGCCACGACTACTTCAATTGTCGTCCGTACTTTTTTAATGCCAAACCCAAGCTTCTCGACAAAGATGAGCATGAGACTGTCACGCGGACCCGCTCCTAAATTCGGTGCGACGTAAATACCGATCCCATAAGCCATAACTGCTACGCCAAACGTAAAGATGATCACTTGGCCGGTCATCGAATGGAATTCCGGAAGTAGCCAATTGAACAAATCGATAAATACACCGACAAGCACCATATTCAGCCAAGTTCCGAACCTCGGCCATTGCTTAAGCACAAAAGCCGTACCAACAACAATAAGGAGGCCTGTTATAATTCCCCACGTCCCAATCGTCAAACCGAAATTCCGGTACAAACCGACATGCAGGACATCCCAAGGTCCAATGCCGAGACGCTGTCCTTTAATCGTCATTGTAATCCCTAATGACAGGATGATCATACCGACAAGGAAGAAAGTCCATCTCCATAGTATTATCTTTCTCATTCGCATTCTTCTTTCCGCACTATCCGACAATAATGATAGTCTTATTGATTATCCCTATTGTAGCATGTGTTGGGTGTGCAAGAAATGTTCCTAGTCTTTACAAACGTCAAAGAACGAAGCATCTGCCGCTTTGGCAAGATCTTCCGGGGCCAATTTCATTTGCAAACCCGGCTTGCCTGCACTGACGATCATCTTCTCCAGATTTTCCGCGGATACATCGATAACCGTCGGATATTTCTTTTTCATGCCGACCGCAGAACAGCCTCCACGCACGTAACCCGTTTCCTTCGTCAAATCCTTTAGCGGAAGCATCTCCAGCTTTTTTACCCCAACCGCCTTCGCCGCCTTCTTCAAATCCAGTTCTTCAGCAACCGGGATGATGAAAACAAATAACTCCTTTGGTGAAGTTATCGTCACCAGTGTCTTGTAGACCGATTTGGCCGCTTGCCCCGTCTTCGCAGCAACTGACACGCCATCCAACTGGCCGTCATTCACATCATAAGTCATCAGCTCATATGGTACTTGCTCATTTTCCAATAGCCGCACTGCATTCGTCTTCGCCGATTTCTTCTCCTTTGCCATCTCCCCACACCTTTCCGGAATGCAAGAAAGACCGCCAATATGACGGTCCTCCCTCTTACGCACTAGCATTAAACCGTGGCCATTCGGCAATAAAACCATTCCGCTTCGCTTCAGTTTGAATCGAATAAGCGGAAATTGCCTTGACGAATCGTTTCCGTTCCAAAAGTACTTCCCGTTCAAGGTCGGTCGGAAGATCCATGGATGCCACTTTGAGCGCTTCCGCCTTTTCACGGCTCACCTCTGCATCCCTCTGCGTTCGTTCCCTCATTTGAAGGGCAAGGCGCGCTTCTGTATCCATGATTTTAGCTGAAGCCGTTGCAGCTAGTTGATGATCCGCGGTTGTCGGTTCCGGCACCGAAATTGCTTCACGGCGCACATCCCGCCACGCATCAATCGTTTCTTCCAGCGTCTTTCCAAGCGGAAGAATAACTTGTTTTACGAGACCGGCATCCAATTTTCGGAATTCCTGGCTTTCCGGCTGAATGTCTGGCTCGTTTTTACCAGTCAGCAGCGCTTCCAAATCATTCAGCGTCTTTTGATTGCGTCCATTGTATTCCGCCTGGCGGTCATAGGCTTGCTCCGCATTCCTCCGTCGGACGGCGTCATACCGCTGTAATTGATCGGCTGCGGATGCAAACGTCATAATGGCATTCATGTCACTCACCTCCCAGTAGTTTCAGTTAGGTATAGTATATCCATACTTTTCATCCAAATAAATCCTGCAAAAGAGCTAAAATCTGATTATTCGATAGTCTATTTTACTGATTTCACTTCTCAAACAGTTTTTTCAGCGCATCAGCCATCGCAGTATTCGCTGGCTCTTCCTGCTTTTTCATATACTTCTGCACATCGCGTTTATCAGCCTTTTTACCGCCTGACTGCGATCGGCGTTTTTCAAATGCGGAGAGCTTTTCCCGATGGCCGCATTTGCAAACAAAGATTCTTCCATCGCCTTCCCCGCGCAATTCTAGTTTCTTTTTACAATTCGGGCAGCGGGCATTCGTCAATTGTGAGACATTGCGGCGATGACCGCATTCACGATCCTGGCAGACAAGCATTTTGCCGCGTTTGCCATTCACTTCAAGCAACGGCTTGCCGCAATCCGGGCACATCTTCCCTGTTACATTATCATGTTTGAACTTCTTCTCATCTGTTTTAATTTCACTGACCGTCTTCTTCGAGAAATCGATCATGTCTTTCATGAAAGCTGTTTTTTTCATTTTCCCATTGGCGATTTTCGTCAAGCTCTGCTCCCATTCAGCTGTCAATGCAGGTGATTTCAAATCTTCCGGCACAAGCTCAAGCAGCTGTCTGCCCTTCGAAGTCGTGTAAATGTCATTCCCTTTTTTCTCGATGACAAACGAACTGAATAGCTTTTCGATAATATCCGCACGCGTCGCGACTGTTCCCAATCCGCCTGTTTCGCCCAGCGTTTTGATCAGTTCCTTAGATTCTCCCGCCATGAATTGCGTCGGATTTTCCATCGCTGCAAGCAATGTTCCTTCATTGAAACGCGCTGGCGGTTTCGTCTGTCCGTCTGTCATGACGATGGCACGGATTTTCACTTCCGACCCTTTCGTAAAGGCAGGCAAACGGTCCGTATCTTCTTCTTCCTCATCTGTGGAATAAACCGCCTTCCATCCTTCGTCCGTGACTGTCCTTCCTTTCGCCTTGAACAACTCTCCGCCTACTTCAAGTTCAGCAGTCACTTGCTCATAACGGAACGGTCCAAAGAAAACCGCAAGGAAACGTTTTACGATCAAATCATAAAGACGCTGTTCCTTATCGGATAAGTTTTGATAAACCGGCGTCTCCTCCGTCGGGATGATCGCATGATGATCGGATACGCGTTTATCGTCAATGACGCCTTTTTGCGGCTTCACTGCATTCGAGCGCAGCAATACATTGACAGATTTCCGGTATGGTCCGATGTCGACAGCTTTGATGCGTTCTTTCAATGTACCCGCCATATCCGACGTCAAATGTTTCGAATCTGTCCGCGGGTACGTCACTGCCTTATGACGTTCATATAGATTTTGCAATGTTGACAACGTCTCTTTCGCTGACCAGCTCCAGCGTCGGTGCGCTTCCTTCTGCAACTCCGTCAAATCGAATAATGGAGGGGCCGGCTGCTGCTTCGGCGCCGTTTTTACGTCCTTCACCTTGCCGGAATGAACCCCATCCAGCTTCGCCAATAAATTCTCTACTGCTTCTTTATTGAACGACTGCGTCTGCCCTGCTTTATCAGACCATGTGAACCTCGCCGTTTCTGTCAATGCCTGTAATCCATAATAGGATTTTGGCTTGAACTCACGAATTTGTCTTTCACGCTCAGCAATCATCGCGAGCGTCGGCGTCTGTACACGTCCTGTTGATAATTGCGCATTGTATTTCACCGTCAATGCGCGCGTCGCGTTAATGCCGACGACCCAGTCCGCTTCTGCGCGGGCGACCGCTGCTTCAAATAAGTTTTCGTATTGACGGCCGTCCTTCAAATTATTGAAGCCGTCTTTAATCGCTTTATCGGTCACAGATGAAATCCAAAGGCGCTTCACAGGCTTGCGGTTCTTCGCCATTTCAAGTATCCAACGCGCAACCAGCTCTCCTTCCCGCCCGGCATCTGTCGCGATGATGACTTCACTTACATCATTTCGACGCAGCTGTGCTTTCACAGCATTGAATTGCTTTGATGTCTGTCGGATTGGCGTCAATTTGAATGGTTCCGGAATGATCGGCAAATATTCAAGCTTCCATTCCTTAAATTCGGCACCATACCCTTCAGGATCTGCATGTGTCACCAGATGGCCGAGTGCCCATGTGACGATATATTTTTGACCTTCCAAGAAGCCGTTCCCTTTTTTATTACAGCCGAGCACACGTGCGATATCTCGCGCCACAGATGGCTTTTCGGCTAAGACTACTGATTTGGACATGAGTATTTCCCCTTTCTACATACTACGATTATACGGGAGAACGCCATTAGTTGCATGCCTCGCGGAAATAGAAAAACCTTCTTGCAGCTTGCCAAGAAGGTTTTTCTGTTCATGTATTGACTCGGAAGCAATTCCGTCCCGCTTCTTTCGCCTTGTATAATGCGAGATCCGCCTGTTTATTAATCGCATCATTTGTAATTTCTCCATCTACCGGAGAGATTGCCACGCCGATGCTTGTTGTCACTGAAAATACTTGTCCTCCAAAATGCCAAGGTTCACGGATGGATTGTAAAATGCCCTCCGCCACGCTGACGACTTCTTCTAATGACTTGATATTCTGCAAGATCACCGCGAATTCGTCTCCCCCGAGCCTCGCGACAGTGCCCCGGTCTTGCACAGCATCACGGAGTCGGCTAGCAAATTCTTTGATGACTTGGTCACCTCGATCGTGCCCGAAGCCGTCATTGATCTCCTTGAAATGGTCGATATCTAGAACGAACAAAGCAACTTGCCCTTGCTCTCCAGTAAGCGCTTCGGTCAGCTGATTATAGAAGGAGCGGCGGTTCGGCAAATCGGTCAATACATCATGATACGCAATATGCTTTAATTTATCTTCATAGAGCACCCGGGATGAAATATCGCGTGAGACAGCAACGAAATGTATAAATTCGCCTTGCTCATTGAAAACAGCCGAGCCGTGCAATTCGAACCATACCCAATCGCCGTCACTGTTTTTCATCCGATATTCCTGCTTCATATGCCGGTTGTCTCCGGCTGAATCGTCTACAGTGAAATGGAGGACCATTACGTCATCCGGGTGAACAAAATCGGAGTATGGCCGTTCGATGAAGTCCTTATCTTCAATACCAAGCAAGTCTTCCGTAGAGGGGGAGATATAGTCGACATTGCCCTCCGCATTGATAAGGACGATTAAGTCAGTGGAATTCTCGGCAATGATTCTGAATTGGTCGCGACTTTCCAAAAGCTCAATTCTTGAATTTTCCAGTTCGTCTTCCGCAAGTTTCTTGTCTGTAATGTCATGCACTAACACGACAATATGGACAACGTCTCCGTTATCATCGAACAACGGTGTCAGTCTCGTTTCTGAATAATAAAGGTTCCCTCGGGGCGACCGAAAGGCATCTTCATAAACAAACTCCCTTTTCGAGCGTATCACTTGCAGATGATTGGAACGAAAAAATCGATAATCCTCTGCATGATGGACTTCCTGCAATCTTTTACCAACCGATTCTTCAGTAAGTCCGATTCGATCCATTGCCACTTGATTAATAAATTCATAAAAAAGATCGTCGCCATCCTCTACTCGGATGACTAATAAAATATCTTGGATTCCATTCATTAAGACTTGATTAAGAAATACAGCATCCATGTTTTTCAATCGCCTTTCACCCCTCCCTTACTTCTGCTCCCTTAAAAGAACTTCGAGCTCACTCGCAGGCAAGGGTCGACTTATTAAATAGCCTTGGCCAAAATGACAACCGTATTGCCGTAATGCTTCACGCTGCTCTTCCTCTTCTATTCCCTCTGCAACAAGCTTCATGTCTAAATGATTTCCCATATCGATGATTGTTCTAACAATCGAATCTGTTTTGCTATGCTCCAACATGTCTTTCACAAAGGAGCGGTCGATTTTCAAACGATCGATTGGCAAATAACTGAGCACGCTCAACGAGGAATAGCCTGTACCGAAATCGTCAATGGAAATTTTAACGCCTATTGCTTTCAACTGTTTAAAAACAACTCCAGAAATGGTGTCATTCTGCATGAGCGACTCTGTAATTTCTATATCTAAAAAACGTGGATTCAGCTGGGTTTCATGTAAAATATTTTCCACTGCCATAGGAAATCCTTTTTCATTCACTTGACGGATCGAAGCATTCACAGCAACACTTAAATCATGAAAACCGATGGATTGCCACTGTTTCACTTGGCGGCATGCCGTCTCCAACACCCACTTTCCAATGGGGATAATAGCACCGGTCTTTTCCGCAATGGGAATGAACTCGATCGGCGAGAGGAAACCTAATTCAGGGTGTTCCCAACGAAGCAATGCTTCTACAGCGATGATCTTGGACGTTTGCAAGTCAACAACCGGTTGGTAGTGCAAGGTTAGTTGCTCATTCTCGATTGCCGTCCGGAGTCCATTTTCCAATTTCATCTTACGGATGTCGCCTTCCGCTTCTTTAGAGGAATAGAAACAGTATGTATTCCCACCCTCCTCTTTCGCGGAATACATTGCTTTGTCCGCATTTTTAAGCAATGTTTCAGTATTCTTTCCATGGTCCGGGTAAATGCTGATCCCTACACTGACCGTCGTAAAGATTTCATCGCCACTTATTGAAAACGGCTCATTGAAAGCGTCAACAACTTCCTTTGCGATTTTTTCGTATTCGGTTAAATCCGAGTGGGGAGCCAAAATGATGAACTCGTCCCCGCCATGACGGTATAGCATATTATCATCCGACAATCTGTTCCGCAAACGTTTGGAAACGAGTTTAATGAAAATGTCGCCATAGAGGTGGCCCATTGTATCATTAATGACTTTAAACCGATCTAAATCGATGAAGAAGATGCCGGTTTTTTCAAATTGTGACGTTATTATAATACGATCAAGCGTGTTGAATAATTGCGCGCGGTTCGGCAGATCGGTCAAATAATCGTTTGCAGCCGAATAGGAGAGTTCCAAGTTTTTCAGTCCGATTTCTGCAATTGCTTTCTCGTTTTCCATCAGTTGAAATTCAAGTTCATTCTCGTATCGGTTTACTTTTTTAAATAAAAAAATGAAAATCGGTATGGCGAGGGTGAGTATGGCTGTTGTTTCAATCACCTCATACCAAATCGGATTTTCAAATTGCATATTGAAAAGTCGGAAGAAGATTACTTCTAACATATTTGGAATGATAATGATGGCGATGGTGCATAACCAGAAGCGGTTATCTTTGATAAAAGGCTTCTCCATGTACATCATCCTTCCATAGTTGAATTTGCGGTAGTTTCCTCACATTCTACTATACTTCGACATTATTCGCAGTATCTTTTTGTTGAAAAGACAGAATATTATTCATTTACGTAAAAAACCGCCGAGCCATCCTTGAAGGTGGCCGACGGGTTTTATAGGGAATTTATTGAGCATCCAGTATATCTGTTGATAGGTCTTTGCTCATTTCTGTGTATTTCGTGAACACTCTTGCCAGTTCGCGCAGACGATTGTGGACGTCTTCGTCAATGATGCGGTTGTCTTGATCGAAATGGCTCTCGTGGGTATAAACAAAATTCGGTGTTACGAGACAGCGGAAGTAGTCTAAGATGGGCTTCAGCTGATTTTCGACGACTAGATGATGTTGGTAAGTGCCACCGTTTGCAACAATCGAAACTGGCTTGTAGCGCATCGCGTACGGATGCAGCATGTCGAACGCATTTTTCAGCACGCCTGGGATAGAGCCTTGGAAAATAGGTGTAGCGATAATATAAGCGTCCGCTTCTTCGAATTTCCGGACCATTTCCTTCATGTCTGCATTATATTGTTCTGACGGACGACCGTCTACGAATTGATGGTCATAATCCGCTAGATTCATCCGCTCAATTTCGAATTCATTGCCTTTTTCTTTTATATATCCTTCGACCGTATCCAGCACTGCGCCTGTTTTGCTGCCGATAATGGTCCCGTCTACAAACAAAACTTTCAATGGTCATCCTCCTCAAAGCTGTTTCTCCATTTTCAATGGTAACACAAGAGTCAGACCATTTACCTTAAATCGGGCTCATTTGGCGTTTTCTGTCGAAATAGGCGCAGCGCCTGGTATTTCACGTTTTCCACTTGGTGGTTCCTCTGTAAACAGTTCCTCCAACTTTTCGTAAGGAATTTCTTTTTCTCCATTTTCCTCTTCCAACCGTTCCTTCACCCGTTCAATTGTCTTTGCCGGGGAGGTGAGTGCAATAATTGCATCCCCCGCAACGGCTTGCAATTCAACTTGTGGGGTAAAGAATTCAATGGACCCATCGGCGCGTAATATATAGAGCAAAATTGATTTATCATCACGTTCACGTAAATATTGAGTGTAGCTGTATTGCTTCGTCAGCAGCGTCTTTCGAATGACATGGCCTGCATGCATCCGCTCTTCCAAACTATAGATCGAGATGGAAGGTGAAAACAATGTTTGGCCTCCCATAATCGTAAATGTTTCTACATCCTTCCCAACATGGAACGCTGTTTGGAATAAATGATCGCGTCCAAGATCCGGCGCGAAGTCCGCACATACATGGGCATTGTACGTATCTGTCTTTGTCATTGACAGCATATACCGATACGGCGTCAAATCAATATGATATTCCACCTGCTCCGATAGGATATCTCCTACATAACTGTCAAGTCCCCGTTTCCTCGCTTCCGACAATGCTGCCCATGATTGATCGATCAGAAGCACATCATTGCCGGTGTCTTTGATTGATTGAGCAAGCTCCGCTGAAAAACGCGAACCTCCCACTATCGCGACGCCGGACTCATCTGTCGTCGTCAAATTCAACTTTTTCGCAATGAATCCAATTGAAAAACCGTGCAAGACGACTGTTGAAAATACAAGTGCAAACGTGAGCGCAGTCAACAGTTCAGCGTCTTCATACCCGTTTTCGAGCAATATCGATGCGAAGTAACCTGAAACGGTCAAAGCGACAATCCCTCTTGGTGCAATCCAACCGATCAACAGCTTTTCCCGGACATTCAAATCCGTTCCGATCGTAGAAATCCAAATCGACAATGGCCTAACGACGAAAAGCATTGCAGCAACGTAAAGTATGATCGAAGGGTTGAAGATTTCGATCAATATTTTCGGATCAAGAGAAGCGGTAAGCATGACGAAAATACCCGAGATCAGAAGGACCGAAATGTCCTCCTTGAAGTGGCGGACGTCATTCAATGTCGTTAAGCGCATATTCGCCATCTTCATCCCCATTGCAGTGACTGCGAGAAGACCGGTCTCATGCATGATTTCATCCGAGAATACGAATGTGCACAAAACGACGACAAATAGAATCGGCGCTTTCAAATACTCCGGAATGCTCCCCCGCTCAAATGCATTTCCAATGACTAATGCAGCAATCCATCCTAGGAACACAGCGAATGCGGAAGCTGCGAAAAACAGCAATAGCGCCTTCAACGTCACTTCGCTGTTAATGAATTTGATGAATTCAAAAGCGAATACAGCGAGCAACGCACCGAACGGATCGACGACAATCCCTTCCCATTTCAAAATCGCGGCAGGCCGCGGTTTCAATTTCGCTTGCCGAAGCAACGGCAAGATCACTGTCGGCCCTGTCACGATAAACAATCCGCCGATGATGAATGCTACTTCCCAAGACAAACCAGCCAAGTAATGTGCGGCGAGTGAACCCGCAATCCATGCGATGAATGCACCAACCGTCACAATCCGGCCTACCGGCTTACTGAAGCCTTTAATTTCCCGGACATCCAAGTTCAGGCTTCCTTCAAATAATATAATAGCGACCGCGAAAGTTATAATCGGTCCGAAAAGATCTCCCATGCTTTCCTGCGGGTTGATCAATCCGAAAATCGGACCTACAAGCAATCCTGCGACAGACATGACAACGATAGCAGGCATGCGGTATTTCCATGCAACCCATTGTGAAAGGATTCCGATTAAAATAACGAGCATCAAGTCGAATAATAACGAATCAAACAATGGAAACTCCCTCCGTTTCCTCAAGAATAAATGTTAGTTTACCACATTTCCAATTTCATTCCACGTATTTGTACATAACTCTTTTTTCGAAATCATAGGGTAAAAAGGAGAGTCAGATTCATAGGAATAGAAAGGGTGATTCCGATAGAAAACTCAAAGAAGAAAACTGTTGCATTTTACATCGCGAGGTCCGATGGAAAAGGTTCATACCCCGCTAGAAGGGCGGCTCTGTTAGCACAAGCTATTGTAAATGAAGTGAACGTATTATTTATAGTTGGTGATAACTCCCCTTCCCCTCCCGATGGGTTCAACTCCATTACGATCGGCAAAAAAGCCAATTTGATACAAACACTGAGGTTCGTAAGGCCTGACCTGCTTATCCGTGATTCAGGTTCAACGATTTCAGAGGAAGTAGAGAAAATAAGGGAAGTTGTCCCATCCATTTTGCATTTTGATGATTTTGGCGATGGAGGCAAGCAGGCAGATTTCGTTATCCAAACATTGCTGGAGGAAGCGGGCGAGGAGTATCCCGAACATTACACAGTCAATCGTCAGCTTTTCATTGCCGATCCGTTGATGCACCCATTCAAACAATCCGGAATGGAGAAAAAGCCACCTGGCCCACTTCCCCATCTGGTCGTTTCGTTCGGCGAAGAAGATGAAGGCAATCTGACATACCGGGCTTTGCGCCACGTGTCCCAACTGCAGATTCCTTTGAAAGTGACAATTTTAGTCGGGGAGAAATATCCTCATGATATAAGCACCCTTCGAATGATGGCGCTTGGCAGACGAAACACGATCGTTCAGCAACCCCCTTATGACGTTGCGGAGATTTACGCAACGGCAGACGTGATTTTATGCGCTTCAGGTTACATGCCTTACGAAGTTGCAGTCATGGGCATTCCCTGTGTGGTGCTGTCGCAAAATGATTTCGAGCTAGGACTTGCTTTTCCAAAAGAACAGCATGGCTTCGTCCATCTCGGCCTAGGTCGGAAGGTGAAACAATCGAACTTGTTGAATGCCATCATGGAGCCTTTATTGCATGAAACATTACGAAAAAGGGCGATCGATCGACAAATCGCACTCAATCTAGGAGATGGAAAAGAGACTGTGCTTGAGACCGTCTATTATTTACTGGAGCATCCAAAACGGGGAACGGGCGGAAAAGCAATGTCCGATATGCTACACTAAAGGAAAAGACGATTGGAGTTTTTCCTATGAATAAAAGACAGATCGAATCCGCAATTGCAGAATTGAAAATGGATTACATCAGCCTGCAAGGAGACGTCGAAAAGCTGGAATCGACCGGACATGCCGACTCCGTCCACAAAGCGGAACAACGGCTAGCTGCAATGGAAGAAAAACTGGCCGAACTAAACAAGCAACTCGCTGAATTCGACTAAAAAACTAGAGGTCTCTGCCACTCGAACAATTCAAAACAAAACAAGCTGCCCGCAAACAGATAACTGTTCGCGAGCAGCTATTTTCAGGTGGCAGCACCCTATTAATATGTGGTCAATTTTAAGAGTTCTTGCAATCGGTAAATGCCACGTTGGTAGAAAGTGAAACCGTCTTGGAATTCTTCGAAATCGAGCGTGTAAAGGGCGTCTTCATTGTTCCAGAGCCTTTTGAAATAGGCATCGATTTCTTGCGTGAGTTCGCTATCATTTGGCGCGATGATCCGAAGATTGGCTTCAAGATTGTAATTATTCAACGTCCGATCGGTCAAATTGGCGGAGCCATTCGTAATATACGTCTCTTGTGCAGTTTGAACGACGACAAGCTTCGTATGGTATTGTCCGATGACGGTGTTATACCAACGTACGCCGAGCTTTCCATCAGTCTCCTCCATCATCTTTTGAAGAACTGGACGATTGGGCAGGCCTGACTTTTCATTTCCGAACGAGTTTTCATTCGGATCCAGAATCATTTCGATTTGGACGCCACGGTTTGCCGCTTCGACAAGTGCCTCCACGACGTCCAGCTTCGCGATGAAAAACATCCCCATACGGATCGAATCTCCTCGTTGCGTTGCTGCGATGTCACCTAACAGCGCGTCAAGTATCTTTTTTTCCGTCAAATATTGCACCGCGTAGTCTCCGTCATGCTGATCCTTTATAGTTGCACGGGGCAAGCTGCCGCCGTTCGTATACCGGATGACTGCTTCCTCTGCCTCCAAAATGTCATTCAACACTGACCCTTTCACTTTCATGGCAACATTGCCGTGGAAGCCGCTTGCGTCATGCGGATTTCCGGAGGTCACGATTGCCGCCTTGTCAGTCACGAACGTCTTCCGATGATTCGCTTTCACATTCAACAGGATCATATAGGAACGTAGCGTCATCTTCGGCGCTTCGCTCGCCATCGCATTCGCAATCCAACCGTCCTTTTCAACATTGACCCAACGGAAAATCGTCCGATACAGACCCGAATAGATCGGCGTCGAATCACGTAATTGATCCAAATCGGTATAGACAACTTCAATACCGGCGTCTTCAAGCTTTCCGAACCATTTTGACTCGTACGAACCATAGCCCGTATTTAATGGATCCGTAATATAAATGATGTCCATTTTCGGATTCGCCTCTTTTTTTTCAATCAACTTCGCCGTCAGCGTCTCTGCAATTTCAGGGAAATCCTCGTCTTCATCTGAATAATGATCCATTAGGAAAAAGTCGAGCACGATAAATTCCTCCGCCTCGTCTATCATTTTATAAATTTCTTCAAAAATGGACAGCTCATGCACCATGCCATCCCCGTCTTTGTTTTGCGCGTACGTCAAATCCGTCAGCATTTCGACGTCATCCGTCCAATGCAACTCCCCTGCGTAATTCACCCCTTCAGGCAAAGGCTTATATGTATGCCATACAATTACACCGACATATATTAATAAAAACAGCAAGACACCCATAAGAACGAACCACTTTGGCCTTACCCATTTTCGCTTTTTCTGCATCCAATCAACCCCACTCTACTCTTCTGTACAAGTTTTCCCCTTACCACCTGCAAACAAACTAGTATTTTCACATAGAAACAAACGCGCGCTGCAAATAAAAAAAACGCCTCTAATTTGCTAGAGGCGATCCATTCGATGAATTTATCAAGCAGTGACATATTCCTGCACCGTCGTATCGTCCATCATCAATTCCTTCAAATACTTCTTCGCCCGGAACAGTCTGGATTTCACTGTACCGATCGACACTTTCATCAAGTCCGCGATTTCAATCAATGAATATTGATAGACGTAGAAGTACTCAATCGTCGTCCGATAAATACCATCCAATTGGCCAATTTTTTGCTGGACCATCAATTGAATATCGTTTTGCTCAATCATTTCTACCGGCGTCGGGTTATCACTGGGAACCAAATCTAATATCGGAACGTCCAATGTTTCAGGTTGGTTCATCACATGCTTGCTTCTTCTGACATCTTTTCTGTAGCGATCACGGAATGTATTCATACAGATTGTCGTCAACCAAGCTTTCATACGATCTACACTATCCATTTTACCGCTATAGCGGACAACCTTCACCCACACGTCTTGCATGAGGTCTTCGGCTTCCTCTTTATTGCGTGTCAATTTCAAACATAAATGATATATGTATCGGCCATATTCTTCATATAGCTCCGTCAAGTCCATCTTCATTCGATAACGCCTCCGTTTTGTATCTGTTGACCTCATTATCGATGAATTCTCCATTACAAACTATCGCTTTCCCTTTCAGGAAACTTACATTTGTGTAAGCATCCATCATAAAAACACCCCGCAACCGGCAAATCCACCAGTTTACGGGGTGATACGCTTTATTATTGAGCTTTTTCTTCAGACCGTTTCGTAATTTTCATCTTCACAATTCGGCTACGGTCCATTTCTTCGATTTCGAAAAACAAGTTGTCATATGTAAACCGTTCGCCCGGATCAGGGACATGTCCCAGTTCCTGCATGACGAAACCGCCGATTGTTTCATGATCGGATGGCAAGTCGACACCTAGCAGGTCGACCGCATCGATAATTTCAAGCCGTCCGTGACAGACGAGCATATGATCATCCTTTTCATAGACGAGCACTTCTTCGTCAAAGTCGGTTTCATCCTCGATATCTTGTCCGATCATTTCCTCGATGATGTCTTCATGCGTGACGATGCCAAGCGTGCCTCCATATTCATCAAGGACGATCGCCATATGTTTCTTTTTCGCAAGCATGAGCTTGAACACTTTTTCCACACTCGCGGTTTGAACGACGAAAAGCGGTTCTTCATCCATCATTTCGGAAAGTTTCTTTTCAGGATGCATCGACCATTCGATCAATGCTTTCGAATAAAATATCCCTACTACCCTATCAATACTTTCCTCGTAAATCGGATAACGAGTGTAGAAATATTCCAAAATCGTGTCCCGCACTTCTTCGTAAGTAGATTCAATCGGCAACCCGATTAAATCTGTTCGATGTGTCTCCATTACATCGGAGACGTCCTTATCAGGAAAATCCAGTACGCCCTTTAATCGGAGCGATTCCGCCTGCTCGAATGTCCCTTCGGTTGATGCAATGTCTACCATGGAACGAAGCTCTTCCTTCGTCAACGTCGCCTCTGTCACCGCACCTTTTGAAATGATGCGAATGAAGACGTTTGTGAATAAAGCAAGAAGCGCTGTCAAAGGGGTAAGCAGTTTGACAAGCACAGTGATTGTCGGCGCAACGACGTATGCAATTTTATCGGCAAACGTGGCGGCAATCGTCTTTGGCAGTACTTCTCCGAAAACGATCAGCACGACTGTCAAAATCCCCGTTGCCAACCCGACTTGCCAGCCTTTATCGATGGCAATCATCGTAACAATTGTCGGCATCATGATATTCGCCACATTATTTCCAATCAGGATGGCAGTTATCATCCGGTCTGGTTTGGAAATGAGATTTCTAAGCCGAATCGCCTGCCGGTCGCCTTGCTCGGCCCGTAGCTGGACTTTCATCCGATTGACTGCCGTTAATGCCGTCTCACTCCCTGAAAGGAAGAACGACATGAATAAAAAGAACCCAAGCGCGATAAACAAAAGTGATTCCTCCCGGAGTTATCTGTACTTCATTTGTACTTCATCAGTTCGTTCTTTTAACAACTTTTACATATCATATCATATCCATAATAATTTCGTCCTTTTAAATAACTTCATTCTCTTTGACATGATATACTTATTTCTAATCACGAACTAATTTGAAAAGAGGGATTCACTTGAACCATTTAGAATCATTGGACGCTTACTTCACTTCCAACAGAGAAGAACATTTGAATGAACTGAAGGATTTTTTACGCATCCCGAGCATCAGCGCATTATCCGATCACAAAGATGACATGCAAAAAGCGGCTGAATGGCTGGAGGCTTCATTCCAAAAAGCGGGCTTGGAAAACATTTCAATCGACCCGACTGAAGGCCACCCTGTCGTATACGGAGATTGGCTGCACGCTGAAGGGAAACCGACTATTTTATTCTACGGCCATTACGACGTTCAACCCGTCGACCCATTGAACTTATGGGAAAGCGGTCCATTTGATCCGGAAGTCCGGGACAATAAATTGTACGCGCGTGGAGCGAGTGACGACAAAGGACAAGTCTTCATGCATATCAAAGCGGTTGAAGCACTTATGAATGAAAACGGAAGCCTACCTGTGAATGTGAAGTTCATCATCGAAGGCGAAGAGGAAGTCGGCAGCCCGAACCTTGAGAAATATATCGAGGAAAATAAGGAGAAGCTTGCCGCTGATATTATCATCATTTCGGACACGGGAATGTATGGTCCAGGGAAACCGGCCATCTGCTATGGTTTACGAGGATTAGCAGGCGTACAAATAGATGTAAAAGGCGCGAAAGGCGATTTACACTCCGGCATCTACGGTGGCGGCGTACAGAACCCGATACACGCAATTTCAGAAATTCTTTCGTCGTTCCATGATAAGGAAGGAACGATCGCAGTAGAAGGTTTTTATAGCGATGTGCGTCCTTTGGCGGATGAAGAGCGCGAAGCATACCGTGCCCTTAATTTCGATGAAGAGGCGTTGAAAGAGGAAATCGGCGTCAACGAACTTTTCGGCGAAGAAGGTTATTCCTATTTGGAACAGACGTGGACACGCCCAACCCTTGAAGTGAATGGCGTTTTCGGCGGATTCTCAGGTGAAGGCATTAAAACCGTGTTGCCAGCAGAAGCCGGCGCGAAGATCACTTGCCGTCTCGTACCTGACCAAGATCCTGAAGATATCGTAAAAAAACTACGCGCACATATTGAAAAGCATAAGCCAGCAGGCGTTACAGTGACTGTTACCGAATTTGATAAAGGGAAACCTTTCATTACACCATTCGATCACCCGGCTATCCAAGCCGCAGGCAAGTCGTATGAAAAGGTTTATAATGTACCGACTGCTTTCACACGTATGGGCGGTTCGATTCCGATCGTGGCGGCATTCGACGAAATCTTGAATTTACCAGTCGTCCTTATGGGCTTCGGTCTTTCAAGCGAGAACTTCCATGCGCCAAACGAGCACTTCCATTTAGAGAACTTCGATAAAGGTTTGCGCGTGATCGGGGATTATTATTACGAACTCGCACAGTTTGCGAAAGATGATTTAAGAAAATAAAATTCAGCAGCGGCCGGCTTACTTTGAATGGCTGGAGACGTGTTTTGGACGCGCGGTGACTTGCTTTGGACGCGCGGCGACCTACTTTGGACGCGCGGTGACTCGCTTTGGACGCGCGGTGGCTCGCTTTGGACGCGCAGCGACTTGCTTTGGACGCGCAGCGACTTGCTTTGGACGCGCGGCGACTTGCTTTGGACGCGAATCCTCTTTATTTGAAAAAAGAGCTGTCACAGAATGTCAGTGTTTGACTTTCTGGACAGCTCTTTCTTTACTGCTTATTTCTCTTCGCCATTCTCTTCAATGCCATAATACGTCACGACATCCTCAAGCGGTGTGCGGACACGTCCTTTTGGAATGTCATCATAATAGCCGAACTGCAGCATGCTCATGATCCGCTCGCCAGGCTTCACGCCAAGCTCTTCGCGGAATTTTGGATTGTCAATGAAAGGCGGCGTTTTCCAACACGTACCAATCCCTTGGTCCCATGCAAGAAGCATCGCATTTTGGATCAATGCACTTGCTGCCGCATAGTCCTCCAGCCGTTCCTTTTGACGAGCATCCTCTTGGACGACGACGAAAACGACAGCGCCAGGGGTGCGGAATTTTTTCATTTGCTTCTCCAATTCCTCTTCGGACAACTCTTTCCACTTTGGCACGCCATATTCTTTCAAGACGTCTTGGAACTTTATATATTCTTTGTTGGCCGCAACGATGAACCGCCATGGATTACGCAAGCCATGGGTCGGCGCCCATCTTGCATCTTCCAAAATGGAATTTATATTTTCAAGATCGACCGGCTGCCCGTTGAAGTTTTTAACCGAGCGGCGACCAATAATCGCTTCCCTTACAGAAAGTGCTTGTTCATTCATGCTTATGAACTCCCCTTTGTATCGTATACTGATGACCATTATACACGAAAAGAGAACAACTGGGGAATCTCTCACCAATTTCAACAGTCAGCCAAATTATTTCACCCGATATGTATTTCATGATAATACTTTCTATAGTATAGTAATGAAAGAAATGAATGTTTAGAAAAGGATGACTGCCAAATGACGAAGAAGCCGATAGCATGGATAACTGACAGCACTGCCTATATTCCAGACGAATTGAAAAAGCACCCCGATTTCTTTTCAATTCCGTTAAATATACATTTCGGGGAAAAGCAATTTATTGACGGTGTCGACCTGACGCCAACCCAATTATATGAAAATATTAAGAATGCAACAGAGTTCCCAAAGACATCCCAACCTTCTGCCGGTGAGTTCGCCGAGCAATTCAAGAAAATAGCGGAAAACTATGAGCAGGCGATTGCCATCCATATATCAGGCGAATTAAGCGGCACCCTTGCCTCATCCATGGCAGGCGCAGATATCGCGGGCTTCCCGATTACATTCATCGACTCTCGCTCCCTTTCATACGGCATCACAGGCTTGATAGAAAAAGGGATGGAGTTGCAAAAAGAAAGTGCAACCGTTCCGGAAATCAAAGAGCAGCTCGAAAAAATGACAGGAACATTGAAGAATTTTATTTTCATCGGGCAATTGGAGCAGTTGTACAAAGGCGGTCGGATGAGTGGCGTTCAATTTTTCCTTGGAAGCTTGTTGAAAGTAAAACCGATTATCCAAATTTCAACGAGCGGCAAATTGGAAGCAATCGATAAAGTCCGCTCTGAAAAGAAAGCGCTTCAGTATTTAGTCGATAAAGTAGCCGGTGGCCATCCGACAGGTAAAGGGAAAGTCTATTTAATGCAAGGAAATGTGCCGGAGCAGGCCGAGGATTTAAAAAAGTTGATCCTCACACAGGTGCCAGGCCTTACGGTGGAAATCGGAGACATCAGCTCCACCCTGGCTGTTCATGCGGGTGAAGGGACAATTGCAGTATTGTGGTATGATTGATTAAAAGAAAAGCCAAAAAGACGGATTGCCTCGATGGTTCCGTCTTTTTCCTTTTCAACTGAACTGATCATTGATTTTAAAGAAGACATATTTGGCATTTTCCCGCCACGCGTAGGAATCTTTATAGTCCCATGTCCGATGGTATGCATCATACGTATGGGCGTTGACGAGCGGCATTGCGCCGTCCTTCGCCGTGACGATCGTCGTATGGTCGAACCGTCCATCTCCTTGGAAGTCGTAGCAAATGACATCGCCGAGATCGAGTTCCTCCGGAGAACTAACCTGCCTTGCAGTCAACCCCTTTTTCGAGCCCGCCAAATACCACCGCATTGAATGGGCAACCGACCAACTGAAGCTCCATGTTCCTCCTTGCAGCCACCATCCCCGCTCCCGATTTGGATAGCCGTACATCGGCGCCCCGCCTGCGAGCAAACATTGCGATATATAACTCGTACAGTCAACGTCAAATGAAGGAAATGCCGGATTCCTGCCATTCCACCACTCATCCGCGTATCGGACCGCCGCTTCCCGGTTATACAATTTTCATAAACACCCCCGTATTCCCATCGTATGAGAAAGGGCATGGCACCATGCAGAACGGGTAACATTACTTCGTTAAATCAATCCCTCGAAGGACTTCCATCTGTTCGCCGTACTTTTCGTTTAGTGTTTTGATATAATCTTTATATATTTCTTCAGGCTCTTTTTCTCTATCAATCCCTGGAAGTATGACATTGTATAGAGTCAAATACAGCTCATCATCAAAGGGTGTCACTTTATTCACATCCGACTTCGCTAACAATTCATCATACAAAGCATACGTTTTTTGATTGCCAAAGTAAGGGTTCACTTGGTCCCTTCGCCATTTCTCCATACGCGTAGGTTCATAAGCCGGGACGAGCGGCCATTCCTCAAAATCCATCCCCTTCTCCATCGTGAATTCGATGAATTTCCAAGCGAGTTGCTTCTTTTCGCTATGGGACGGGATGGCGAGTGCTGTGCTACTTGACCAACCACTTAAACTGAGCGGCGGTTTGGCAGCTCTCCATTTGCCTGATTGGTCGGGTGCGAATTCCGGAAGATACTTTTCCCCCCAACTCCCTAGCGTCAACATGATTACTTCCTCATTACGAATCGCTTGCTGCCCTTCCTGAAGCCAGATATCCTTATTGGCAGGATAACGGTTACGTATAATCGTTTCCGTCAGTTGAATGGATTTCAAAAACTCTTCTTCCGGAATATTATTTTCATAATTAGCATTGAGAAATCCAAACTTAGCAATGTACAGATCGATGGCAATCGTATCCCATAAGAATATCGAGTGACCCTTCGCTTTCATCTTTTCGGCAAGCGCAAAAAGATTCTTCTCTGACCTTAAATAAAGGCTTAACGCTTCAGAATTAGAGGGGAACCCGTATTTATCCATCAGATCCGCTCGGTAATAAAGGACGACAGGACTAAGGGCGACAGGCAGCGCAAACAGCTTATCCTCATTTATGGATAAATGATTATTCCATACAGTTTCCGAAACACCTTCCTTAAAACGATCCGCGTTGTACGGCTCCGCAGATAAGTCCTCGAAGCCTTGAAGTGTCGAAAACTTGCCAAGAAATGAACTGTCCATAACGAATATATCAACGGGCTCATCGTCAGCCATTGCTTGCATATAGTCCTGCAGCTGTGTACCCACAGACTTCTCCACGACTTCCACTTGGACACCCGGATTCGCCTTTTCAAACTCTTGAATATGCTCATCTCCGAATTCAATATCCGACCAGATGATTAAATTGTCATTATTTCTTTCATGCTTTATTTCCTCACTCACGCCAGCAGTTAAATCAAATGGTGAAGAATCTCCAACCGGCTCGCATGCAGCTAGTAGAAGGCATGAAAGCACTATTATAATAGGAACAAAAATCATTTTTTTCATTTGTTTTCATCCCCTTCTTGCGAGATCGTGTCATAGAAGGTGAAGCGGCTTCTTCCTTCAGCAGCTTTCGATACATACATTGCCATGTCACCATGATGCATCAATTCATCAACAGAATGTGAATCGTGAAGATACAAACTAATGCCGATGCTAATACCGACTTGCAATAAGTTATCATTGTAGTGAATCGGTTGTTCGACCTGTTTTATAATGGATTCAGCCATTTCAGCAGCTCTTTCCCTTGAAGAATTCGGCAGCAATACGACAAATTCATCTCCACCGAGTCTAGCGAGCGTGCCCACCTTGCCGCATGCTTCCGTTAATCGTTTCGCAATCTGCTTTAAAACAGCATCCCCTGTGTCATGGCCATATGTGTCATTGATACCTTTAAAGCCATTCAAATCCATGAATAGCAATGTATGTGGGTCTCCCTTTTCAGCAAAACCAACCGAGTCTTTCAAAATCCCCATGAAATAGGAGCGGTTCTTCACCCCGGTAAGCGAGTCATAATAAGCCATATCATGCAGACGATTCCTTGATTCCTGCAATTCTCCAAACATTTCAGTCAATTCGAAAGACGTTTCTTTGAAATTATCCGTCAACTTATTGAACTCAATCATTCGGGTCGTCGGCCACTTAATATGCGCTGACTCCTTCAATTTCTTCGGAAGGCCTGTCGTCGTGTCGGAGAGTTTACCGAAAGTCCGTATTATATACGCCTTCAAAAGTGCAGTAAAACCTATACCGATAACGATGAATAACAATAGATTCGCATATTCCAATGCGAAACTTTTAACTTCCTCTTCAAACATAGTTCTCAGAGGCGCTTCAATGAGAATACGCATCGAATTCTTCTTGAATTCAACAGTATATAGATAACTTGTTTCACCAATGATCGCCACATCGTCCATGCCATTAGGCTTTTCCGGCATCCACTGATAACTATTCTTCCCTATCTCTGTGAAATGCCCTTCATCGCTGAATTTGGCGACTGTGCTTTCCAAAGTGGATGGTGAGTTTGAATATAAGATCCGATTATCTTTATCCATTACATATACATGCATATTTTGCTCGTCGATAGCCCCTATTAACGAATCCACTTTTGCGACTTGCAAAACACCTTGGAGACGTAACGCTAAAATCGAATACTCATCCCAATCCCTCAACTCATTCGTAATAATCTTCGCCCGCCCTTGCAGCTGACTGCTCATCGATCGCTCAATTTGGTTTTGTGTGTAATGAAGATCACCGATTAGAAAAATCGAATACGGAAGAGCGATCGCCAGTAGAACGATGTGCGATATAAGGAAGTGAAATGAATAGGTATTCTTTTCACTTCCTTGGATCCATCTTTTAAAAGGAACATATGTCAGAAGAATTTCAGCAACAAGTGCGCAAAGAATGTTATTGAGTAACTTGCTAACCAAAGCCAAAACGGCAAACCAACCATCTAAGCCACTGAATACGTAAATATAAATAATAAAGATTGGCATTCCGATCATCAACCAATAGAGAAGAGCGCTCTGAAACACGCCCCATTTACGATACTTCAAAAGCAGACCGACTGCTGCCACTTCTGTTATTAGCAAGAAAGCGCCTATCATAGACCCATCAATATATAAACCTACTCCCGCAGTAATCAATGCGGAAAGGAGACCAACCGGAAAACCATATAATGAAAGGATAATAAGTAAAAAGATCGTCGGAATAATAAAGGTGAGTCCAAAATCCAATAGAACCGGATAGATATTCGCAACAATGGATATTGTTAAAAGTGCCACATAAACAAGCACAGATAAATACTTACGTTTTTTCATAAGCCTTCACCTCATATTCTCAAAAACTCCTACTTAGTATACAGGAGGGGCTATTAATTTATCAATTAATAGTTTAGACCCTTTTTACTATACATACCATTGCAACTAGCTAAATAAGCACTAAAAAAGGCTTTGGAATGTATTCATTCCAAAGCCTTTGATAGACCGCCCCCAGTATTAATGGTTTTTTTACGAAGTAAATAATGATGGAGCATACCGGGTTCGAACCGGTGACCTTCACACTGCCAGCGTGACACTCTCCCAGCTGAGCTAATGCCCCGTAAATCTGATACAATATAGATTATAGCATGGTCTACGAAAAAGACAATAGATTGGGGGAGATCTTCTTGCAGCATGCTGAGCGGGAGATAAGGGATCCGGTGCTTCTTTGTGATCGGAAAGGGATGCTGAATCCCGAGGCGATCGGTTTTGCCCGACGTCCACTGATAACAAGCAATTTAAAAGGCCATTTTATGCGGAAAAAGAAATGGAATTATTGGTGTGTCTACGGGGAGGACCTTCTCTTTTCCGCGACGATCAGTCATCTCGATTATGCGGCGGTCTGTTTTGTTTATATACTCGATTACGAGACACAGCGTTTTTATGAAAAGCAAGTGACGCTGCCGATTAGCCGGAAAGTAAAGATGCCGGATGATGTGCTTGGAAGCGTAAAGTTTGTCGATAACCGGATTTCCGTTCAGCTTGTGCATATACAAGGAGAAACTCATCTTTCAGTTACCATTCCTGATTTTGATAATGAAGTGCTTCATGCTGATTTGCACATTTCTCACCCGGAGCGAGATGATTCCCTCAATGTCGTCATTCCGTGGAAGCGGGATTTGTTCCAATTTACAGCAAAGCATCATTCATTACCAACATCGGGTTTCGTGAAAATTGGAGATAAGCGGTATAATTTCAATCCCGATTATAGTTTTGCCGTACTCGATTACGGGCGTGGCGTGTGGCCGCGCGAGGCGGATTGGAATTGGGCGATGGCGTCACAGCGGTTAGGCGGCCGGCGGATCGGATTGAACTTTGGCGGGAAATGGACCAACGGAACTGGTATGACGGAAAATGCCGTATTCGTCGATGGCGTCATGACGAAGATTCATGAAGACGTCATTTTCACATATGACACAGAAGACTTCATGCGCCCTTGGCATATCCACACAAAGTTTTCCGACCAGGTCGACATGACATTCACCCCTTTCTTTGAACGAATTTCTAAAACGAATGTGCAACTCGTTCGAACAAACGTCAATCAGCTAGTGGGCTATTTCAACGGCCGCGTCAAGCTGAACGATGGCTCCGTCTTGCGCATCCGGCAAATGCTCGGTTGCTCGGAAGATCATCGCGCGAAATGGTAAGACTGCTACAACCGGCCAAGTGCCGGTTGTTTTTATTTGGAGCAAATTTGCGTTATCCGTCACTCCCAGCAGTTTATCACCACTTACATCAACTTTATCACCACTCAGACTTGGTTTATCACCACTCACAACGACTTTATCACCACTCAGACTCGGTTTATCACCACTCACCTATTATTTAGGCGAAACTATGCAATACTTGCCGAAAAAATGCGGCGCGGACAGCTTCCCATTCCTCGACTTCCTTCATGACGCGATTCCACAAAATGATCTTCGTGTTTAATTTCTTGAAATGAAGGAAATTAATAAATAGAGACTATGACAGGAGGTTTGCGATCATGAAGAGCACACTGAAAGCAGCGATGTTCTTTTTATTCGCCGTGCTGATACTTGGGGCGTGTGGGAAATCGGACAACGATGATGTCGGCAAGGGGCCGGATGCGCCTTTGCAAGAGGATAATACGGTTACCATTAAGGATGATACGGAAGGTGGAACGTTGGACTCCGGTGACGGGTATGGTTTTGATAAGTTCGATTTGGATATAGAGGTCGATGGCCAGGATGCTGTAGATGTGGAGTATGCTGTTGCCAAATCCCATGCTGCATCGTATGAGAATAAGTTGGCTGGTGTGAAGTTGAAGGATACGGAAGCCTTTGACAAGATCGATGAGTTTTTCATGGACATCATGCTGACGAAGGATACGTCGGAGCAGGAAGCCATTGATAAGATTATGCAGTGGTTTGGTTTGGATACGTATACGGATTTCGATTTAGAAGTCGATTTCGATGAGGGTACAAAATTGGATATCGAAGATAAGAAATAATTCGCTTGGCAATTATAAAAGGCTGCGTCCCCCGCAGCCTTTTTCTTATATTTTCGAATCCATTAACATCGTATAGTAAACCCCTTGTTTTTCGATCAAATCCTCTTGACTGCCGGATTCGATCAGTTTCCCTTGTCCCATGACGTAAACCGTGTCCGCTTTTCTAACCGTATTCAGTCTGTGGGCGATGACGAAACTTGTACGCCCTTCCATCAACCGCTCTAACGCTTCTTGAATTTCGAGTTCCGTAACGGTGTCGATGCTGCTTGTCGCTTCGTCAAGTAGCAGCAATACAGGATCGGCAACGAGCGCCCTTGCAATGGATAGCAATTGCTTCTGCCCTTGCGAAATTTCTCCGCCGTCCGCAGTCAAGATGGTATTATATCCATCTTCCAACCGCTCTATGAAGCTATGTGCGTTTGCCTTTTTGGCAGCCTCTATCACTTCTTCGTCTGTCGCATCCAGCTTTCCGTAACGGATATTTTCCATGACGGTCGCTTCGAAGAGGAACGGATCTTGCAAGACAAATGCTATTTGGCTGCGCAACGTTTGACGCGGCAAGTCAGTGATCGGAATGCCATCGATCAGGATCTGACCTTCGTTCGTTTCATAGAATCGGGCGAGTAGCTGCATGATTGTCGTCTTTCCTGCCCCGGTTGCACCAACGAACGCCGCAGTTTCTCCTGGTTTTACATGGAAGGAAACATTATCGATCGTATAGCCATCCGTTTCAACCGCGTAGCCGAAGGACACGTTCCGGAACTCGACATCCCCTTTCAATGTCGTATCTGCGTGTTCCGTTGCATCGTCCTTTTCAACAGGCTCATCCATAATTTTGAACACTCGCTCCGCCCCTGCGATTGCGGAAAGCACTGTGTTGAATTGGTTCGACAAATCATTCAACGGTCTTGTGAACTGACGTGCGTATTCGGAAAAGATGACGATTGTCCCAATTGTGACAAGACCATCCCCTTTCAATGCAAGCAGACCACCGACTCCTGCAACAATGGCGAACGCCGCGTTATTCAGCATGTTCATCACTTTTGGAATGAAGCCTGAATACGTCATTGCCCAGAACCCCGTCCGACGAAGTCGATCACTCTTTTCGGCGAACTCTTCCATTACACGTTCTTCTTGAGAAAATGCTTTGACGATCCGTTGCCCGGAAATCGTTTCCTCAATCATCCCATTCAATTCACCGACAGCTTGCTGCTGCTCCTTGAACAACAATCCCGTCCTGCGAGTAATCCATCGAATAGCGATGAACATGACTGGAACGATAAGCATTGTCAACAACGTCAATATCGGACTTAAATACAGCATGACAGCCAAAGTACCTGTCAATGTCAAAATACTCGAGAACACTTGGATGAATGATGAATTGAGCGTTTGGCTAATGTTTTCAATATCATTCGTCAAACGACTCATCAATTCCCCGTGCTGCCTTTTATCGAAAAACGTCACCGGCAACTTTTGTAAATGAGCAAATAAATTCGTGCGCAGCTTAAGGATCGTTTGTTGCGCGATGCCTACCATCCAAAAGCTTTGGAAATAAGTTGAGGATGACAAGCCCACATAGATTGCGATCAGCAACCCAATCTTGCCCGCAAGCCCGTCAAACTGCATAGGGATGATATAATCATCAATAATTTTACCTATGAGAAATGGTCCCAATAATGCAAGCCCGGAACTGATGAGAACAAGTGAAAGCACAGTAATGAGCAACCCTCTTTGTTCATCGACAAGCTTCCAAATTCTTAGTAACACAGATTTCCAATCGCTAGCCCGCTCCACTTTCTTTCTACCAGGTCCTTTAATATCCTCTTTCTTAATGATCGGTTCATATCCGAAAGGCTTACGAATGATTTTCACCATTGATGATCACCTCCTCTTCCGTTTGGGAATCGGCAATTTTCCGATATAATTCAGATTGCTCCATCAGTTCAGCATGGGTGCCGTATCCGACAACTTTCCCTTCATCGAGCAATAGAATGCAATCAGCGCCTCTCGCCGTCTGTACTTTTTGAGTGACGACGAGCATCGTTGCGGCTTCCTCTTCCAACGCATCCCATAAGGCATTTTCCGTTTTAACATCCAATGCGCTCGTGCTGTCGTCAAGGATCAGGATGGAAGGTTTCCGGACAAGTGCCCGCGCGATGGAAAGCCGCTGCTTTTGCCCACCAGACAGATTGACCCCTTTTTGTCCGACACGCGTGCCGTACTTCTGAGGGAATAAATCAATTGATTCATGGATTTGCGCCTTTTTAGCAGCTTCCTCCAGTTCATCCGGTGCCGCATCGGTATCCCCCCAAGAGAGGTTTTCAAGAATAGAGCCTGTAAATAGGATGGATTGCTGAGGTACGAGGCCGATCGTATCCCGCAAGTCCTTTAACGGCCACTCCTTCACTTCCAACCCATCAACGAAGATTTTTCCTTCGGTTGCTTCAAAGATTCGCGGGATCAGATTCAGAAGTGTAGACTTTCCGGATCCTGTAGCTCCCATAATGGCGAGCTTCTCCCCTGGCGAAACATGGAATGAGACTTTATCTAATATCGGTTCGGCCTTCCCTTGATAATTAAACGATACATTCTCGAACCGTAAATCACCTTCTAAACGTTGAAGGCTTGAGCTTTCAGAATTGTGGTTTTCCAAATCTTCACTTGCGAGCAGCACTTCCTCCATACGCTCGGAAGAGGCCTTCGCCCGTGAGAACGCAACGATGATCCATGCGAACATTGAGAATGCGCCTGTCATCCGCATCGCATAGTTAACGACCGCGACAAGCTCCCCGACTTGCGCGTCACCGTTACGGATTTCAAAGGAACCGAACCAAAGGACCGCCATCAAGCTGACGTTCATGACAAATAATAGAATAGGCAAGATCAGCTCCATCATCCGCATCGCTTTGACAGTATCTTTTCGAAGCATGTCGGCAACTTTCGAGAATCTGCTCGCTTCATACATGCCACGTAAATAGGCTTTGATCAAACGGACTGCTTGCAGGTTTTCTTGGATTACACGGTTGACCCGGTCGAGTCTATGTTGCACCGTAGCAAAATAGCCGACCCCTTTTCTAGCCATAATGAATAAGAAAACAAATAGGAAAGGAGCTCCTATTACTAAATAAAGTGCCAATTTCACATTGACAATAAAGGCCATGACTAAACTTCCAACGACCAGCAGAGGTGCCCGCAACAGAATGCGCATTCCCATGAACAAAATGTTTTGCGCCATCGTGACGTCACTTGTCAATCTCGTGATCAATCCCGCTGTCGGAAACCTTAAAAATGTGGCCATTGAGAAAGCTTGTACTTGACGGAATAACGCCTGCCGCAAGTCAAACGCAAAGCCTTGCGCAGCATGTGCAGCGAAATAGGAATTGATTACACCGGAAAAGAATGCAACAAATGCAAGTCCCATCATGACGCTTCCCCATGTCCAAATGACGCTTACATCTTCTGCCAAAATTCCGTCGTCAATGATTTTCGCAATCAATAAAGGCTGAATTAGTTCGACTGAAAGCTCCAATAACATGAGGCACAAGGCGATAAAAATCGGCCACTTATATGGCTTCGCATAAGAAAAAACTGTTTTCATTTCACCTAACCCCCAAAAACTCTTTCGTATTACGAATTATCTTTATGTTGTCACCATTATGCCATATTACGAGATTTCTGTATAGAGTGCATATTGAACAATCCAAGATTTCAGGAAATTAACCAATTTACTAATTGTAAAAGCCGGATGCTTTTTAGGAATCCAGTGAATTGAACTGATGAGTAATCAGTTGCCTTATAAATGTGCTATTTTTATTAAAAGATATACTGTATATTTACCAATCTTCCTATATAATAATATACAAATGACATCCGAAAGGGGACAAAAAGATGGAGCCGGCAAAACAATTCAGTAACCCCGAATTGCCGCATATCATGGACAGTCTCGTACAATACCTTATGGTAACCCGTACGGATGGTGAAGGCTTGATCACTTATACGAATAATAACTTCCTTGACACAAGCAAGTGGACACCAAAACGAATAATTGGAAAATCCTTTTGGCAAATGTTTTCCGAGGATGAAGATCGGCAAGCGAAGGCAGATCGTATATGGAGCAGATTGGAAAGCGGAAAATCATGGTTTGGCGAAGTGGAAAAGCAGACAAAGAACGGAGAACCATACTTCGTTAAAATGATTGCAATCCCTACATCAGGTGCGGCCGGGTTGCTTGATTCCGCTACATTTCTGGAGTTAAATATTACAGAGGACGTGAAGTTGCAAGAAAAACTTCAGCAAATTGCCTTTATCGACTTTGAGACCGGACTGATGAGCCGACATAAGTTAGAAATGATGGTCAATGAATCTATTCAGGAGGACAAGCACTTTTCATTCGTCTATATCGCAATCGATCATTATTATACATTGAAGGACTTGCAGTCTTTCGACTCGGAATCGATACTGATTCAAGAATTTACGAATCGGTTAAAGCGATATTTCCAAGGGGATCCGATCGCGAGGATCGGAGTCAGTCAATTTGTCGTAATGACTTCGTTTGGAGACTGGTTCGTCCAAGGTTTTCTCGAGTTTTTGAAGGAGCAGCCAATCTATATCAATAACCACCCATTGCCTTTATCAGTTAGCGGCGGCATCGTTCGCTATCCTGAAGACCAGCAATCCTACACTCAACTCATCAAGGCCGCTTTAGCTACGGCAAAGAGCATTACCGATCAAGGCGGAGGACGAATTTCCTCGTTATCGGCCGATTCCCATAAGGATCTGAACCGTAGATCGAATATCGATAAGAAAATGCTGACGGCGTTGGATCACAATAGCTTTGAAGTCGTCTATCAACCGCAATTGGATATCGCCAGTGATAAAGTGAAGGTATACGAGGCGCTTGTCAGATGGGAAGATGCGGAACTCGGTCATATTAACCCTGAGGAGCTTATCCCAATCGCTGAGGAGAACGGCCTTATACATGCCGTAGGTGCTTACGTTATCGAAGAAGCTGCCAAGCTAGCGGTGAAATTGACTGCTGAAAAACCCGACATCAGCATATCTGTTAATACATCTGTGCGGGAGTTCGGCAACTCTTCGCAAATGAAGGATAAATTGACAGGCATTTTGCAGGAAACAATGTGTCCTCCAGACAAAATCCAACTGGAAATCACAGAAAAATTCGCTTTTCAAGCCGAACAGGAACAATCGATTATCAGTCAGATGAAAGCGCTTCAGGATACTGGCATCAGCTTCATCCTAGATGACTTCGGAACTGGATATGCCTCATTTAGATATATGCAAAACTTACCGATTTCAAAAGTGAAAATTGACAGGGTATTTATCAGCTCTTTATTGACGATGCCAAAAACAAGGCAGCTCGTTGAGGGAATGATCCTTTTCAGTAAATCGATGGGCTTGTATGTCATCGCGGAAGGCGTTGAGACTGAGGAACAGTTTGAAGCATTGAAGGAAATGGGCGTCGACGCTGTCCAAGGCTATTTTATTGGAACTCCGAAAAAGGGTACCGAAATTGTTTAGTAATGAAAACGGAGCACCGAGAATTGGGGCTCCGTTTTTTTAGAGTTTATGAGCGCTTCGTTTTTTCATCCGCGATTTGAAGATGAGTTGAATAATCACTTCCGCAAAAACAAGGCCCATTGCAATCGCTCCAGACACCATAAAAGCCCGAGTCGCAAAGGAGATTGCGGTCAGATTATCATTTTCAACGAAATGCCTCATTGCATTATAAGCCGTCCCACCAGGAACGAGTGGTATAATACCCGCGACGCTGAAAATGATCATTGGCGTCCTGAAACGCTTGGCGAAAATATGGGCGACGAGCGCTACTACAAAAGCTCCGAGAAACGAAGCTTGGACAGGGTCCCCGGAAAAGACATTGAACACACTGTAAATCATCCAACCAGCCATCCCAACAAACCCACAGTAAAACAGCATCTTCCTTGGTGCATTAAAAATGATGCCGAACCCAGCTGCAGCAAGGAAGCTAAAGATCGCCTGCAACAACCAATCCAATGGAACCCCTCCTTTCTTAGAATGATAATACGAGCGCAACTCCCGCACCGATGGCAAAGGCGGTCAAAAACGCTTCCGCCCCTTTCGATAAGCCTGACATGAAATGGCCAGCCATCAAATCCCGCACTGCATTCGTAATGAGCAGTCCAGGTACGAGCGGCATAACCCCGCCGATAATAATCTTATCCAAATCCGTCCCGAAATTCAGATGAACAAAGATGTATGCGACAAGCGCAACGCTGAGCGCGGCTATGAATTCGGCAAAGAACTTTACTTTCGTCAGCTCATGGACTATTGTCACAAAAATAAGACCGACGCCACCCGCAATAAAAGCAGCAGGCATATCCGACCATATCCCTTCGTATAAAACGAGGAAACAAGCACTTGCAATGCTCGCAGCAAGAATTTGCAGCCATAACGGAAACATGACATTCGCCCGTTCAATTTCCAACAGCCGGCCATAAGCTTCTTCCAATGTATATTCGTTTGTGGACAGTTTTCGGGATACTCCATTGACAAGCGCAACCTTTTCAAGATCGGTTGACCTGCTCCTTATGCGGATCAGCTTCGTATGATAAGGACTTCCAGGCGATAAAATGATCCCAGTAGGCGTCACAAAACTTTCAACCGCCGACAGCTCCTGCGTCCTAGCCATCCGCTCCATCGTATCTTCCACCCGATATGTCTCCGCCCCCGCCTCCATCATCAGACGGCCAGCCAGCAAACAACAATCGATCGCCATCTCCTTATCAACAACCGACACACTCTCACCCCACTGTCCTTTTCACCCATTTTAAGGGAAGACTAGCAAAAAAACAACGCACACCCATGGTGGCAGGCACCCAAACAATTAGCCGTTGCGCGAAAGAATGAGCCCTTCTTGGAATAAACGGGCCGTTCTGCGAAAGAATGAGAAAACGATTCAAACAACGACATAAAAAAACGGAGCTTACTTCAGCCCCGTTTTTTCTTTATTTCACTTTCAATGTTTCAATTTCCTTGAACGTATTCAAATCATAGCTAATAATTTCCCGAGGGGATAAGGTATAGACGGAGTCTCCGCTGTAAATCAACCGATGGACTTGAGCTTCCCACTCTTCGTATTGCTGACCCGCTGCTTTCGGTTTCACTAAATCACCTTTCAGCAAGATGCCACGATCTGCCGTTATTTCATAAATCATCGCACCAGACCCTTTGTAATCCACTTCGAATTCCTTCCCTGTCTCCTCATAGATGCTGACCGGGAAGCCAAATAGGCTCCTGTTTTGATGTTGGAATAACGCTTTGTGATCGTATTGCAATGGAGAATAGGTCCCTTGCCCTCCAATAATTTCTGTATACTTCTCCTTCGGATGATTGAAATCGGTGACGTCGAATAAGGATATCTTCATTCCCTTTGTCACAATGAACGGCTCGCCTCCCGATGGATTTTTCCGAGCGACAGTTTCATAACCGAAGCCAATCAAATGATTTTCATCCAATGGGTGCAGATAGTTAGAGAAGCCTGGTATTTTTAATTCACCTAACACTTCCGGCTTTGCGGGATCCGCAACATCAATGACGAACAATGGATCTGTCTCTCTGAACGTCACCATATATGCTTTATCGCCCATGAACCTTGCAGAGTAGATCCGCTCGCCTTCCGCGAGTCCTTTAACCGATCCAGACAACTGCATTCCTTCATCCAAAATGAACAGATGGTTTTTCGAAGGATTTTTATCATCCCACATATTTCCTTCCGTCATGACAACCCGGAAATTCCCCTCATACTCATCCATAGAGAATTGGTTCAAAACAGTCCCTTTCAACTCGGCGGAGCTGTAAAAATTGACATTCGTTCCATCCAACTTGAACTTGAAAAACTCCGTATCGACTTTCGCGGGATGCCAGATCATCATTTCTTTGTTGCCGGATTTCGTGCTCATTTCATATTTCGCAGCGGTTAAATACAAATGGTCTTTCGTCATATACATTTGTTCGCTGCTGCCGAGAAAACCTTTCGTCTCAAGCTTTCCTGTTTTTGCTGAAGATAAATCGATTGCGGTAATCACAGAATAGGACGGCTCCATTGCACCAGGCAAAATAGCGATATCCTTGAACTCCATGAAACTCTTTTCTTCTTTCTTGTTCGAATCAATAATGACAGGACGTAATGTCTCCCCTTTGATTTCATCCATCGCCCATAAATAAGGTTGCATATTCGTCACCAGATAGAGCATATTTCCGGTTTTCCTTGCGCTTTTCAAATAACCTTCCACCCCGATTTCACGAACGAACGCCGGATGTTTCCGGTCTTCAATCCTGTAGATTCGAGCTGTCGTAAAGCTATTAGATTGCATCATCCGATCCGCCATTGTCTTTTTTTCAGGGTTCCTTTCAAACTTCTCCCCGAGTACAATTAATAAGTTGTCGTGCAGGAAGAGTTGCGACGGATAATAGTCCCCATCCGCTTTAATCTCAGCTGTCACTTTCATCTGCTTAGGATCGCGTATATCAACAATTTTCACAATGCCCTCTTCAAAAATGGAATATAAATAATCGCCGTCGGTTTTTACGATATCCGACTCATCGACACCTTCCACTTGAATATTTGTCGAAGAATAGTCATTCCCGCCACTCGCCTTTGAAGATTCCGCACTGTCGAGCGCCATCTCTTCACGTTCCGCACCGTCATGACTAGAAGTTACCATTTGCATATCCTTCAATCTTTCGAAATATGCCTGTAAATCATCCGCAGAGCTGATTGATTGAATTGACTCATAAACGGTGAATTCAAGTTTGTCTTTCTTAAGCAACTTAAATAATTGCCCATCTACCGCTTTTTTATCCATTTGCAATGTGTACTTCCCGGGTTGCAGCCCATTCACTTGCACAGTCTTACGGTCATCCGATAAATCAATCGCCGCATCGACCTTTTTTCCGCTACGGTCTGTCACATAAATATAGCCGGATGTAATGGATGTCTTTGCGATCGGCTCAGAAAAGTAAGCCTTCCATCCATTTTCGCTAAGCGCTGTTCCCGCGGCAGAAACCGTCACCTTTTCAACGAAAAAAGCAAAAACAATAGCCAATACGACCATGACCAAAGAAGCTCCAAGCCAAACAAACGGTTTTCTCACATTCAACACCCTTCCTCATTATTCCTCTTTACAGTAGTAGACTGTTTAATATCAGTTTCGTTACATCTTTCTGAAAAAATACTTCTACTGTGAGATTAATGATCGCTTTGGGAAATGAAAAAATGCCGGAAGACAGTTTCTCCCGGCACAGCGACATTCACAATTTACAAAACTTCAATACAAGCGACAATTGCACGTTTCAAATCCTCATGCGACCAGCTAGGCACCCTGCCGTGCTTGACCGCCAGTTCATGCGAAGCCGGAATATGAATGAAACCCGCGAGCATGTCGGAACGCTGTTCATTCACAAGATGAAGCACGCGATACATGACATGATTGCATAAATAAGCCCCTGCGGTATTCGATATTTCAGCAGGCAACCCTTGTTCCTTCAAGGCATCGACCATTTTCCGGATCGGCATATTCGTAAAATAACCGTCCGCTCCCCCTTCAATGATCGGCTCATCGACCGGGGCATGGCCGCTATTGTCCTTCGCACCGTCATTCACATTGATGGCGATCCGTTCCGGCGTAATTTTAAATCTGCCGCCAGATAATCCGAGCGATAGGACGGCATCCGGTTTGACCTCTTCAATATAAGATAAGATCCGATCTCCCGACACGCTGAAATCGACCGGCAGCACTTTACTAAAGATTGTATATCCGCCAATTTTCTCCCCATGCAACTCATCAGCAATTTTCTGAGTCGGATTGACAGGAAAATTTAAGAATGGCTCAAAGCCTGTTAACAGCAATTTTTTCATTTCAACTCATCCCCTTTCCTTACCATTATAACGGAATTAATCCAATCGGCGCTCAAATCGTGCAACTCTCAAAGTTTACGGAACCACCTTCAGGGAATAATTCATTACAGCTACAATTTAAAGGAGGAACATAAAATGACGAATGACAAATACGAGAAGAAAGATGAACAAGTGATACCACAAACACAGAATCACCAGCCCGGAGTTGAAGCAGAGATGGATCCGCCGCCTCTCTATGACGACGAGAATTACAAAGGCTCCGGAAAATTGAAAGGGAAAAACGCTTTGATTACTGGTGGTGATAGTGGAATCGGTCGTGCCGTTGCAGTCGCTTTCGCGAAAGAAGGAGCAAATGTCGCCATCGCTTATCTGGATGAAGCCGAAGACGTCGATGCGAATAAAACCGTAGAGCTTATCGAAAAATACGGAGGCAAAGCAAAGAAAATTCGCATTGACATAAGCGAGGAGGAAAATTGTGAGCAATTGATTGACGAGTTCATCCAAGAATTCGGCAGTTTGAATATCCTCGTGAACAATGCAGGAAAGCAGTTTCCGCAAGATGACATTTCGCAAATCTCCGGCGACCAACTGCGTGAAACATTCGAAACGAACTTCTTCGGTTTGTTCCATTTGTCGAAGGCGGCTTTGGCGCATATGAAGGACGGCGATTGCATCGTCAATACATCTTCCGTCACGGCGTATAACGGATCGCCTGGATTGATTGATTACTCCGCCACGAAAGGCGCCATTACGAGCTTCACCCGTTCGCTCGCTTTGAATTTGGCTGATAAGGGAATCCGTGTGAATGCAGTCGCACCCGGTCCGATTTGGACACCATTGATACCAGCGACATTTGATGCGAAAAAAGTAGAACAGCACGGAGCTGATACACCAGTGAAACGTCGCGGACAGCCAGCCGAAAATGCTCCAGCTTATGTATTTTTAGCTTCGAATGATTCAAGTTATATGACAGGACAAACGATTCATGTCGACGGCGGTGATTATGTAGGATCTTAACAGCGTGGATGGCTCTTGAGCGCAGATCGCATTTTCTTGAGCGCGGAAACCATTTCCTTGAGCGTGAATCGCAGTTCCTTGAGCGCGGGACACGGTTCCTTGCGCGCGAAATGCAGTTCCTTGAGCGCGAAACACAGTTCCTTGAGCGCGAAACGCGCTTCCTTGAGCGCGAAGCATACTCCCTTGAGTGCGGACCCGCACCCCATTGGCGCAGCCACCATATCCAAAGTCGCGATTCAAAAAAAGCGATCCGAAGACAAAACATCTTCGAATCGCTTTTTTCTTATGCTTCTACAGTATCTCGTGAATACCGTTTCTTGAAAATCAATGCAAAGTAGCCAAATGTAATCGCCAAACATGCAACCGTAAAGCCGATCAACACACCGTTATTTGCCCAAAGATGTGCCATATCACCTGTTGAGATTGCCGCTTTAAACGCTTGAACCGAATACGTCATCGGTAACAATGTATTGAATATTTGAAGCGGTGCAGGAATCAATTCCAATGGGAACGTTCCGGCACTTGTCGTCAGTTGTAAAATCAAAACGAGAATCGCCATGAATCGACCCGGGTCTCCAAATATAGATACTAACATCTGGACGATCGCGATGAATGTGTAGCTCGTAATGATCGCTGTCAAAATGAACATCGGCATGTTGACCGTTTCCATTCCTAAGCCCCATTTAATGATGAGTACAGCAACGATCGCTTGAACAAGTCCTACAATTGCCAAGACGGATACTTTGCTCGCCATCCATTTGAATGCGCCTGTCGGTTTGATCGCTGGTTCAACGAGTGGGAATACAATCGATAACAGCAATGCACCTACGAATAAACCAAGTGAGAGGAAGTACGGAGCAAAGCCGGTACCGTAGTTCGGTACTTCATTGATGCCTTCCTTATTCACATCTACAGGAGATGCTGCCATACTGTACGTTTTCTCGTTCGGGTTCACTTCACTTGCAGTCTCATTCGCTTCCGCAAGCTTCTCTTTTAACGTCAGCGTTCCTTCATTCAATTCCTTCATGCCGTCTGTCAATTTCGAAGAACCGTCCGCAAGCTCCTTGGATTTCGAAGCCAACGTGCCAGTTCCCTCTTTCAACGTCCCAGAGCCCGCATTCAACTCATTCAAGCCGGATGCTAAATCAGAAGATCCTTTTTTCGCTGATGCCACACCGTCAGAAAGCTGACCAAGTCCAGCCGCTAATGCGCCGTTGCCTTCTGCAAGTCCAGCTGCCCCTTCCACCAACTGCGTGGAAGAACCGTTCAACTTATCGAGTCCCGCGAATGCTTGCGCATGGCCGTCACTCAATTGGCCAGCCGCGCCGTTCACTTGTGAAGCTCCTTCATGAAGCGCTGCAGTCCCAGCTGACAACTCAGCCATTCCACCAGAAAGTTCCGCGCTTCCTTGTTTCAATTGATCCAAAGCTGCTTTCAAAGAAGTCTGCTGCTCCTCCGGTAATGTAGCTAAAATCGGTGCTAATTTTTCGGATAAATCATTCACACCGGCGTTCACATTTTTCGAGCCTTCGGTAAGTTTTTGTGCAGCCCCATTAAGAGATGCTGACTTCTCATTAATCGTACCAATCGCTTTTCCAAACTCCGCTTCTTTTTGAGCAATTTGTGCGTAGCTATTTCGCAATTGCTCAACACCGGCAGTATAGTTCGCAATCCCATCTTTCAAATCAGCCGCGCCTTGAGTCGCCTGAACTGCACCCTTATTAAGATCTGCAACACCTGAAGACAATGCGCCCAAGCCTTTATCCAAATCAGCCGCGCCTTTTGCAGCATCATTTGTACCCTTCGCCAAACGATCGGAACCGTCTTTCAACGTCACCGTGCTTGAAGCCAATGTTTCCAAATACCCTTTCAAATCGTTAGCGCCATTTTCAAGCTCCGCAGCACCATCATGCAATTCGCCCGCGCCATCCGCAGCATCGCCAAACCCGTCACCCATTGTCGTAATCGAGTCAAACAACTGCTCCGCATACGTGGAAGCAACCTTATCATTCACTTCTGCACGAATCTTTTCCATCGCCGTCTCCCCGATTTGAGCAGACAAGAAGTTGAAGCCCTCATTCGGCTTATACACAATCGTCAACTTCTCAGGATTTTCATCGAGCAACGTCGTAGCGTGCTCCGAAAAGTTCTCCGGTATTTCAATCGCGATATAGTAGTCCTGATTTTTCAAGCCTGCTTCCGCGTCCGCCTTTGAGACGTTTTGGATATTGAAATTGCCGCTGCCCATCAGTTTATCGACCAATTCATCCCCGAGGGCCAGGTGCTCCCCATCCATCTCGGCACCTTCATCCGAATTGACGATTGCGACAGGAAGTGCACCCATATTGGCATATGGATCCCAAAATGCCCATAAGAACATGCCTGCATATAAAACAGGTATAAAAAGGATGGCAATCATCGGCACAAGCATTTTTCTCGTACGCAAAAGTTGCTTCCATTCCGCAAATATCATTGATGTTTTCTTCATTCAGTCATTCCTCCATAGTACTGATTGACCGTAAACCTCATTTGGTCAGTCGTGAATAAAAAAAGAGTCTCAAGCTAAGAGACAGTTAAAAATGGTGCCACTTAATAATCCTAAAATCCGTTCTTCAGATAATTCCTCATCATGGTTTTTTCCCCAATCGACGACGAGTGCGAGATAGGATTTAAATAAAAGAAATGCAACGAGTTCACTATCACAAGGTTTCAGTTCGCCTTTTGCAATCGCCCGCTCAATTTTAGCCTTGACATAAGAAACGATTTCACTCTCGATTTGCGCCAACACTTCAATAACAGCCGGTGTACGCAATTCTTTTTCTTCGTCAATCAATTTCGCATATAATTGGTGGGTTCCGCGAAATTTCAACATTTGCATTAGCCGGGCGTGTGCGTTTTGTTCAAACGATGCGCCTTCAACAGCTACAGCGTCCGATGCTGCACGCATTTCTACGATCATTTTGAGGGCGATGGCATTGAACAGTTCTTCTTTGTTTGCAAAGAAGGTGTAGATCGTCCCTTTCCCGACATTCGCTATTTTCGCGACCTGATCCATCGTTGTGGCCTTATACCCGAATAATGAAAACGACTTTGCCGCAGCTTCCATTATTTCTTGTCTGCGATCCACTGCTTCACCTCCATAGGAAGTAATTTATGTCCATGACCAAAATACAATATCAGTCATTCGGTCATTATATTACACTCCTTATAGGGGGAATGCAAGGATTTTCTTCGAGAAATGTAAAATGCCTTCTCAAGTCGTATCAGAAGGCATCTACTGGTAATTATAATTTAACTAAAATCTCAGTTCCGTCCTTGGCCCTAATATTCACCAATCCAGTCCCTTTATGGTTTCGCAACTCAGAAACGATATTCTTAAGTTCTCTTTTGTCCAATTCTGGAATGACGTAAACGTTCGACTTGTCTTCTGCTCTGTCAGCGATTTTATCGTTAATCAATCTACGAAGCCACGTTGAGCTGATCAACGAAATGCCTAGCGACAAAACGATATACGGAAACGGGATCGATATATTAAACTTTTCGGTTTTCACTTTGACTTTCATCATTATTCAATAACAATGGAAACTGTATCGCCGTCTGCAGATTTCACATCGACGATTGGTCCATCCAACTCATTTTCAATCGCTTCAATCAGTATATCAATATCAAGATCTTTCACGTATTTCTCCGACTGCGGAATGTTCCCAGCAATATTGTATCCCGCTTTCAACATGACTTTTATGAGTTTGATCGGCAAATTGACAGAGACATTATCATTATCCGCAGAAACGACACGGATTTTCAATGTTTTATCCGCATACGCAGTTGGCTTGACTGATGGACTGCTCCCCGTTTCCCTATTGTTCAATACTTCAATGAGCTCTGACCCCTTCTCCGCATCCACTTTCCCTTCCTGCACCATCATCAACACTTTTTCAATTTCAGTTTTCACAATGAATTCCCCCTATTCATCTTTTAAAAGCCGAATTGCTTCTTCCGGAGTAATTTCTCCGCTTTCCAACATGGCAACCACTTTTCTCTCATCCACATCGGCCTTCTTTTTCACTTCATATCCGAGTGAGGCAACGACGTCATTCAACTTACCACGCACTGTCGGATACGAAATCCCCAATTCCTTTTCAACTTCTTTAATATTCCCCCGACACGTCAAAAATACTTCGACAAAATGGAGTTGTTCGCCCGTTAGAGCTGCAAGCTTTGTCAGTTCGAATTCATTTTCAATGCTCGTATGGCATCTGGAACAATGGAGTCTGGTCACTTTCAATGTTTCATCGCATACAGGACAATGACTAATAACGGGATATGCCATAGCGTATATCATGCCTCCCCTTCATTTGACTCTATCATATACTAATATTTTAAATATCGCAACCCATAATATTAATTTTATTAATCATGATATTAAATATATTAAGTTTCGGTATCAATAATTCAATTTCATATTAAATCGAGTAGGAGGGAGTGA
>NZ_BJYL01000036.1 GCF_007991495.1 Sporosarcina luteola
TTACAAAAACAGTCCATCTTTAATTTGATGGACTGTTATTTAATGCGGTAAAATAGTTTATTTGCTATGATGGTAGAGGTACGTACAACTTGAGGAGGGTTTTTGTTGAATCAAAAATACGCTGCATATATCGATCATACATTATTAAAGGCAGATGCTACGAAAGAAGAAATAATTGCGTTATGTGAAGAGGCGAAAACTTATTCATTCGCATCAGTATGCGTTAATCCAACATGGGTCAAAACGGCGTCAGAGCTTCTACAAGGAACAACAGTGAAGGTTTGTACCGTTATCGGTTTCCCTTTAGGGGCTTCCACAACAACAGTCAAAGCTTTCGAAACGAAAGATGCGATTGAAAATGGCGCAGGGGAAATCGATATGGTCATTAATATCGGAGCATTGCGTAGCGGTGATGATGACTTGGTCGGCCAAGATATTGCGGCTGTTGTTGAGGCTGCAAGAGGTAAAGCGATTGTAAAAGTGATCATTGAAACTTCATTGCTTACAGACCAGGAAAAACGTAAGGCTTGCGAATTGTCACGCGCGGCTGGAGCGGATTTTGTTAAAACGTCAACAGGTTTCTCCACTGGCGGAGCCACTGCTGAAGATGTTAAGCTGATGCGTGGCGTAGTAGGACCGGAAATGGGCGTCAAAGCTTCTGGCGGGGTCCGCAGCTTCGATGATTTGCAAAAGATGATCGACGCAGGCGCAACACGAATCGGAGCAAGTTCCGGCGTACAAATCATGCAAGGGTTGCAAGGCGATACAGCATATTGATGGGCTGAAATCTTAAAAAAACGCATTCCACTATTTTACTAAGATATTTTGAAAGTTTTTTATTGACCATATTGGGATATTAAGATATAATTTTTTGTACAAGGAGTAAAACCTTGTTCGAAGTGTGCTCGGAGGGAGGGACAAGAGATATGACGAAAACTGTCGTTCGCAAAAATGAATCGCTTGAAGATGCTCTTCGCCGCTTCAAACGTACTGTATCAAAAAGTGGTACAATACAAGAGGTAAGAAAGCGTGAGTTCTACGAGAAACCAAGTGTCAAACGTAAAAAGAAGTCTGAGGCTGCTCGTAAGCGTAAATTCTAATATCTGTCCATATTGAAATAGCAATTTAAGCATGTTATGCATGAAACCGGAGAGTCCATTGGATTTTCCGGTTTTTTATTTTTATAAATGAACAAAATTCATTCTAATAGAATGAAACTTTTTAGCAATCCGATACGTAAAGAAGGTATAATTGTAAATAGAGAAAGAGGTGAACAAAAAGATGCGTAAAATGATAGGGAAGTTCATCCTGTTCATTTTATTTCTATCCGTCATTTCTATTCCATTTTCACACACTTCAGCAAATGCAGATAAAGTGTACCATGTGAAAATTAATAAAGAAGTGGAAAAAGGACTCTACGCTTATTTAAAACGGTCTTTTCGTGAAGCGGAAGCTGCGGAAGCCAAAGCGATCATCCTTGAAATCGATACACTTGGAGGCTTTACCGACGCGGCAGGCGAGATTGGAAAACTGATGGATGAGACGGAACCTGAAATCATAGCCTACATCAATTACAAGGCTATATCTGCGGGGGCATATATCGCACTCCATGCAGAAAAAATCTACATGTCTCCAAACGGTAAAATCGGCGCTGCCCAGGCCGTTGAAGGTACTACCGGAAATGCCGTGGACGTTAAAGCGCATAGTTATTGGGTGGCGGAAATGAAGAGCGCTGCCGAAACACATGAACGTAATCCGATGTATGCGATGGCTATGGCTGAACCGTCAATCGAACTGGATAAATATCGAGCAGGAGCAGGAAAATTGTTGACGCTCACAGCAAGCGAAGCAGCGGAGGAAGAAGTCGGTTACAGTAATGGGACTGTCTCTTCATTCGATGAGCTTTTGGAAGTGAACGAACTGCAAGATGCCGAAATCGTTGCGACGAAAGTGTCTTTTGCCGAAGGGATTGCGCGTTTCATCACACATCCGATTGTTGTACCGATCTTGCTGTCGATCGCTGGCCTCGGCCTTGTCGTTGAGCTGTATTCTCCTGGTTTTGGTGTTCCGGGTACAATGGCGATTACTTCGTTGTTCCTTTTCTTTTTCGGACATCTTGTCGCAGGCCTTGCGGGTTATGAGACGCTGATTCTTTTTCTGGTGGGCGTTGTGCTCATTGCGTTGGAGTTTTTCATAGCAGGTGGAATTGCCGGGGTTCTCGGTGCGGTTGCTATTGTTGTTAGTATCATTTTGGCGGGTGGCAATCCGATGTTCATGGCTTATGCTGTCTTGATCGCGATAGCTGTTGCCGTCAGTGGGATGGTGATCATAATGAAGTTTTTTGGAAGGAAATTGCACTTGCTCAACAAGATGGTGCTCATGGATTCGACAGATACTGAAAGTGGGTATGTCTCGAATGTCAATAGAACCGAACTGCTTGGCAAGAAGGCGAAAACGGTTACTCCACTCAGACCGTCGGGAACGATCGATATGGATGGAGAAAGAATCGATGTCGTTTCACAAGGAAGTTACATCGACCGAGACAAACATGTTATCATAGTGAAGGTTGAAGGTTCCCGGATTGTTGTAAGGGAAGTCGAAGAAAAGGGGGAAATGAATAATGGCTGAACTATTAGGTACTGGCAGCTTTATTGTAACTGTCGCAATCATCATCGGAGTGATCATCTTATTATCCGTGTTTTTCACGCTCGTCCCTGTAACATTGTGGATTTCCGCAATGGCTGCTGGTGTACGCGTTAGCATTTTCACATTGATCGGTATGCGTCTACGTAGGGTTATCCCGAGTAGGGTTGTCAATCCGCTAATTAAAGCACATAAAGCGGGCCTGACTGTGTCAATCAATCAATTGGAAAGTCACTACCTTGCTGGTGGTAATGTTGACCGTGTCGTTAATGCTTTAATTGCGGCACATCGTGCAAATATTGAATTGACATTTGAACGTGCAGCAGCGATCGATCTTGCGGGTCGTGATGTACTGGAAGCAGTTCAAATGTCCGTTAACCCGAAAGTTATTGAAACACCATTCATTGCTGGTGTTGCGATGAACGGTATTGAAGTGAAAGCGAAGGCGCGGATTACGGTTCGTGCAAACATTGACCGACTTGTCGGTGGTGCGGGTGAAGAAACTGTAGTTGCCCGTGTAGGTGAAGGTATCGTTTCTACAATCGGTTCTTCAGTGGACCATGCAAAAGTTCTTGAAAATCCGGATTTGATTTCTCAAACAGTGTTGGCAAAAGGTCTTGACTCTGGGACGGCATTTGAAATCTTATCCATCGATATTGCGGACGTTGACATCGGCAAAAATATCGGTGCCGAGCTTCAAACTGAACAAGCGATGGCCGACAAAAATATTGCACAAGCGAAAGCGGAAGAACGCCGTGCGATGGCTGTTGCGAACGAACAGGAAATGAAAGCGAAAGTCCAAGAGATGCGTGCGAAAGTGGTTGGAGCTGAGGCTGAAGTTCCTTTAGCGATGGCAGAAGCGCTTCGAACAGGCAATATTGGCATTATGGATTATATGAACTACAAAAATATTCAAGCAGATACAGGTATGCGTGATTCCATTAGTAAAATCGGTGGAGAGCAGCAGAAACCGGACCCAACAAAAGAGTGACGTTTGAGCGGATAATTCCCGGAAAGGGGATGCACAGATGGAAATACTAATTTTGGTTGTCTTCGGTATCATCAGTATGCTCTTCAAAGGGAAAAAAACCGGAGAAGCACCGAAGACAGAAACGAAACGGCCTCCTGCACAAACGGAAGTGCCAGATCCATTACGGAAATTAAAAGAGATGTCCCAAGAAATGTATAAGGAAATTCAACGGGAGTTTCAGACGGAAATTGAGGAGCCGCCGAGCAGGCAATCGCCGCCGGTTACTCAAGCTCCGGTCGTAACAGTTCCGAGAGAAACCCCTAAAGTTGATCGGCCGGAAACTTCACGACAAACTCGTCCGACTAAGGAGAAAAAACAGGATAGATCATCTGCACGGGAAACCCATCGCGGTCGTTTATCAGCTCATCAAGGTAAGCCTGTATGGGAAAAACCTGTCGAAAATCACGAATTGATTCCTAGAAGTGACCAAGATCTCATAAAAGGCATCATTTTCTCCGAAATTTTAGGACCACCTAAATCAAAACAATAATCATTGACCCCTTATCCAAATCATAGGCTTGGATAGGGGGTTTTATCTTGAAAAAACTATTTAAAATGAACTCATCCGTAACGATTGATGAATTTACATCTATACGGATAACAGGCCCTTATTCTTTATTGAAATTGGGGCCCGATTATGCCGCTATCCGTAGCGGGGACCACGTCATTGAGGCAACTGGAGAGGAATTGATTGTGGAAACATTGTCGGAAGAAATAGCAGTATTTTCATTTGAATCCATTTCCCATATGACGATCAAAGAAATCAGAGACGGACAGGATGCCTATGATTCATAACCGATACGTAGTTGCGTTTTCAGGGAAAAATGATCCGACCAAGTTTCTAAGTTTCATTGCAAGATCAGGAGTTAAAATCGTAAGTATTACGGAAACCGGAGATGGAGTGCAGTTTAAGACAGATAAGAAGGGCATAGCATTCATACGCAAAAATCGGCGTCGGTTTAAGATGAAAGTATCGATTAGACGGGCGGATGAAGGATCGGTGGAGAAGCGGCTGTTCACATCCTATCGCTTTCTGATAGCATGTATCATCCCGCTAGCCGCATCGTTATTTCTGTGGAAAATCGAGATTGAAACCGATACGCCAGAGGTGGCTGATCGGATTGAAGTCAAACTGGAAAAGGCATCTATCTTGAAGTACCGCCCACTTTCAACCATTCCGGATGAAGGGGAAATACGTAGGGTGCTCATGTCTGAAGACCCAGCTCTTTCCTGGGTAAGATTCAAAAGATCCGGGGCGACACTGACGATCATTCCAATGCTCTCACCGAAATTGAATGAACTTGCTGAGAAAGACGGAGCACCATCCGATTTGATTGCTAGGACAGGGGGTGTCGTTACTGGGTTTCAATTGAGCAGGGGTGAAAGGGTGGCCCGTATACACGAAACGGTGAAAAAGGGCGATTTACTTGCAACGGGTATATTGGAGCAAGGGGATAAAACAGCAGTCGTTGGCGCAGAAGGCTCGGTATATGCAGACTTTTGGTCAGAATATAACTTTAAAATTCCAAAGACGATCGATTATCATTTGCTAGGGGAAGAGAATGTCATCGTTAATTGGCAATCACCGATTGTTTGGAGAGAAGGGAAGTTACCTTTATTCCGTTCTTTCATCCAAACCGAGCATGTCAGGAATGATCGCATCGAACAATTTGAACTATCGGAAGGCATGGAGGAAACAATCATCCTTCCATTAATAAAGTACAAGATTTTGTCAGAAATGCAGTCGGATCTAATTATAAAGGATGAAAACATTTTACACCTGACGTTCGGAAATGATACAGTTGAGGGGACTATATTATTTTTAATGAATGAGAATATAGCGATAAAAAGACCGATATCCCAAGGAGACTGAAACTATTGAGCGAACAAGTGATTCAACTTCATATTGAGGAACCGAATGAGGCCGTCATGCTTCTTGGCATTTCCGATCAGAATTTGAAAATGATTGAAGAATCAATGAATATTTCTATCCTTACACGTGGTGATACAATTTCATTAGCCGGGCAGGAAGAAGATATCATTGCAGGAAAGTTTCTACTTGAACAGCTTTTGAAGGTAATACGAAAAGGGATCAACATCAATTTACGCGATATTTCAACAGCGATTGAAATGGTGAAGAACGGAACTATTGAATATTTTGCTGAGCTATATGATGAGGAAGTTGCCCGGACGACAAAAGGAAAAGCGATCCGCGCTAAGACAATAGGCCAACGGGAGTATATTCAAGCGATCAGGAAAAACGATCTCGTTTTTTGTATTGGTCCTGCAGGTACGGGAAAGACGTACTTAGCGGTTGTACTGGCAGTCCAGGCGATGAAAACGGGATCTGTCAAACGGATCATTTTAACGCGTCCTGCTGTCGAGGCCGGAGAAAGCCTAGGCTTCCTTCCCGGGGATTTGAAAGAAAAGGTAGATCCCTATTTGCGTCCGTTGTATGACGCTCTGCATGACGTTCTGGGCGCCGAGCATACGGAAAGGCTAATTGAGCGCGGGGTTATTGAAATCGCTCCACTGGCCTATATGAGAGGGCGTACACTGGATGATGCCTTCGTCATCCTTGATGAAGCCCAAAATACAACGCAAGCGCAAATGAAAATGTTTTTGACACGACTCGGTTTCGGATCGAAAATGGTCATTACCGGCGATAAAACGCAGATTGATCTCCCTCGCGGCGCAGGTTCGGGACTTATCGCATCTGAGTCTATCTTGAAAAAAGTGTCTGAAATACACTTTCAATATTTAGAACAGGGCGATGTAGTCCGGCATCCAATTGTGGCAAAAATCATTGAAGCGTATGAAAGTGAGCAGTCATCTTAAAATGACTGCTCTTTCAACATTCCAATGTACAATGAATAGATAAAGAGATAGGGGGGGTATTTGTGTTCAGACCTGTGATAAAACTTTTTAAGTCATTGAAGTTCAAATATTTATCTTTATTCGTAATTGGCCTGGCTGCTATCGCTTTATTTTCATTGATGTTTGGCAATGTAAAGCAGGAGACGTATGAATTACATGAATTTAAGATTTCTCCAAAAACAATCCGTTCCTTAAAAACAGTAGAGGACACGGTAAAGACCGAGCAGGAAAAACGTAGAATCGAAGCCGAAGTAACACCTTTCTATCAGTTTTCCGAAGACATTGTAAAGAATAGACAAGCCATTGCAACATCATTATTCGATTTTCTTATTGAAGTGAAGCAAGAGAATGTTCCTGGTCCTGAAGATCCGGAGAAACAAGAAAGAAGTAAATCCGAACAGATTAAGAAAGTCAGTGAGAACTTTTCGAAACTTGCGGAAGAGGAGCCAGGCCTGCGCCTGACGGATGAGGCAATTGCGAGTCTTTTGACGAAGGGAACCGCTGAACTAAGAAAAATGCAGAAAGAGATTGTAAGTATAATAGGTGAGGAATTATCCAAGCCTGTTCGAAGTGGTGATCTTTCCACTGTACGTTATGAAGTGGAACGAAAGCTGCGCTTGTCGGATGCTATCCCTCCAACAGAGTTGCAGACACTGATTACACTTAGTCGGTCGCTCGTTGTGGAAACGGAAACAATTAATGAAACATTGACGGATAAAAGAATCGAAGAAGAAAAAAATGCGGTTGAACCGACCCGAATTCTGCAAGGACAAGTTATCGTCAGGGAAGGGCAGTTCATCGACTCGGAAATTTACCGTCAATTGGAATTGACAGGTTTATTGACAAATCAATCCTCATCTAAACCGATGATCGGTTTGATTTTATACGTCATTTTTGTTTCAGCAATCGTTTATTTACATTTTATGACGTGGGACGAGGAAAACGGCAAGAAGAAAAAATCATTGCTGATCATCTACACGATCTTTTTCATTCTAGTCATTATGATGAAACTGCTTAGTTTGATTGACAAGGAATTTGACGTTCAGGTTGCTTTTTTATTCCCTACAGCCCTTGCGCCCTTGCTCGTAAAATTATTAACGAACGAGCGACTTGCGTACATGATGACAATCATTACAGCTGCTACAGCAGGTATCATGCTGCAAGAAGGCTTTTCTGCCATTATGCAAATGGAAATTGCCCTATACATTCTGTTCGGCGGAGTGCTAAGCATTTATATACTTGGGAATAATGGTCGCCGGTCAAATATTTTACGGACAAGCCTTGGTGTAGGAGTTTCTAATATTCTATTCATTGGTTTCTATTTGCTTATGACACAGTCGTCATACGAGTTGTCAGAGTTAGCCTTTTACTTAATTGCAGCGTTGACTTCAGGAATTTTGTCCGGTGCATTAACGATTGGTCTTATGCCTTTCTTCGAATCAGCATTTGGCCTGCTTTCCGATATGAGACTCATTGAATTATCGAATCCAAATCATCCTTTACTGAAGAAAGTGTTAACTGAAACGCCAGGTACATACCATCATAGCGTCATGGTAGCTAATTTAGCGGATGCGGCTTGTGAATCTGTCGGCGCGAATGGATTGCTTGCACGTGTCGGAAGCTATTATCATGATATCGGAAAGACTGTGAGGCCTCACTTCTTCATTGAAAATCAACATGGGCTCATGAATCCGCATGATGAATTGCCACCGGATAAAAGCCGTGATATCATTATTGCCCACGCAACTGATGGAGCAGAAATTTTAGCGAAACATAAAATGCCGATTGAGATTGTCGATATTGCAAGACAGCACCATGGTACAAGCTTATTAAAATTCTTTTTTGTAAAGGCTAAGGAAATGGGACAAGATGTAGTAGAAGATGATTTCCGTTATCCCGGACCGAAGCCGCAGACAAAGGAGATTGCAATCATCTCAATTGCGGATAGTTGTGAAGCGGCAGTCCGATCGTTGAAGGAACCGACTCCGGAAAAAATTGAAAAGCTAGTCAAATCGATTATAGCCGGTAAATTGAACGACGGACAATTCGATGAATGCGATCTCTCCATGCGGGAATTAAGGAAAATCGAAAAAGTCATTTGCGAAACATTGAACGGCATTTTCCATAGCCGGATTGAATATCCGGAATGATCAGAAGGAAGGCGATAAAATGCTGGATATTTATTTTAACGATGAAACAGGAAAAGTGACAGATGATAGTAGACAACTAATTCAGGATGTTTTAAATCATGCTGCCAAGATGGAAGAACTTTCGGGTAACCCTGAAGTCTCCGTAACATTTATGACAGACGAAGAAATTCGAAAAATCAATGCAGAATATAGGGGCAAAGACAAAGCAACGGATGTTATTTCATTTGCCCTTGAAGAAATGTCTGAAGGTGAAATAGCGATTATACAAGAAGAAAATATGCCGATCGTCCTTGGAGACATTCTCATTTCAGTCGAAACTGCAAATCGGCAGGCAGCTGAATACGGTCATGACGAGCGGCGCGAAATTGGATTCCTTGCCTTACACGGATTTCTCCATTTACTTGGGTACGATCATATGACTGAAGAAGATGAGAAAGAGATGTTCGGAAGGCAGCGGGAAATTCTATCCTCATTCGGACTTGAGAGGTGAGGAGGGGATGCACCCTTTCTTTAAATCTTTTCAATATGCGATAAAGGGGATTCTGCACGGAGTCCGATCTGAAAGGAATTTGAAATTCCACGTTTTTGCTGCTGCTGTCGTTTTGAGCGCAAGTTATTTAACAGGCCTCTCCGCGAACGAATGGATGATCATCATCATTCTGATTGGCGGGATGATTGCTTTAGAGTTGGTAAATACAGCGGTCGAAAAAGTAGTAGATCTTATTACGGAGGATTTCCATCCCCTGGCCGGTCTTGCGAAGGACCTGGCAGCGGGGGCTGTTCTTGTATTTGCAGTATGCAGTGCAATCATAGGAATGATCATCTTCATACCAAAATGGTTTATATAATATAGGAGTGAAATTATGAATAGTGAAAAGTTAATGAACGAAGCAAAGTTAGCACGTGAGAAGGCATATGTACCCTACTCGAAATTTCCGGTTGGAGCAGCACTTTTATCTGAAAGCGGACAGGTTTTCCACGGTTGTAATATTGAAAACTCAGGATATAGCATGACGAATTGTGCTGAAAGAACGGCGTTTTTCAAAGCGGTATCCGATGGCATAAAAAGCTTTAAAGCGCTTGCTGTAGTTGCGGATACGGATGGCCCAGTATCGCCATGCGGTGCATGCAGACAAGTAATTGCCGAATTCTGCGACCCATCAATGCCTGTCTATTTGACGAATCTAAAGGGCCATGTCCTAGAGACGACAGTCGAACAATTGCTGCCGGGTGCTTTTTCCAAGGAGGATTTAAAGTATGCAGAAGGACAACAATGAATTCAAATCAGGGTTCATTTCGATAATCGGAAGACCGAATGTCGGAAAGTCCACATTCTTAAACCGGGTCGTCGGTCAAAAAATCGCCATCATGAGCGACAAACCGCAAACGACGAGAAATAAAGTGCAAGGCGTTGTTACGACAGATGAATCACAATTAATTTTCATTGATACCCCAGGCATTCATAAACCGAAGCATAAGCTCGGTGATTTCATGGTGAAATCAGCACGAAATACGTTGAAGGAAGTCGATGTCATCATGTTCATGGTGAATGCTAATGAGCCGATCGGGGGCGGGGACAGATTCATCATCGACATGCTACAAAACACGAAAACACCCGTCTTTTTGGTGATCAATAAAATTGACCTCGTGCATCCGGATGAGCTATTGCAAATCATTACATCGTATACGGAAGTGTATGAGTTCGCGGAAGTCGTTCCGTTATCTGCGTTGAATGGCAATAATGTTGAACGATTAATGGAAACGTTGACGAAATACTTGCCGGAAGGGCCTAAATATTACCCGGATGACCAAGTGACCGATCATCCCGAACGTTTTATTATTTCCGAATTGATCCGTGAAAAGGTTCTGCATTTGACACGGGAGGAAATTCCGCATTCGGTGGCAGTCGTCATTGAAAAGATCGAAAGGGATGAAACTCGTGAACTAGTTGACGTCTCTGCAACGATCGTCGTTGACCGGGATTCCCAAAAAGGAATTGTCATCGGTAAAAAAGGAGCGCTCTTAAAAGAAATCGGTACAAAGGCAAGACATGATATCGAAATGCTTCTTGGATCGAAAGTGTTTTTGGAACTTTGGGTAAAGGTACAAAAAGATTGGCGCAATAAACCTGGCCAATTACGTGAATTTGGATTTAGGGAAGATGAATATTGATCTGTAATTAAGAAGGAGTGACGGTCTTGCTGAATAAGTGGGAAGGGATCATCCTAAAAAGCATCCCTTACGGGGAAGCGAATAAAATCGTCACACTTTATACCCGTGAAGCGGGTAAAATGACCGCAATGGCAAGAGGTGCGAAAAAACCGGCAAGCCGTTTAGCTGCCGTCACCCAAACATTCACATATGGATTTTATCTACTGCGGACGGGGAGAGGGATGGGGACGCTCGAACAAGGCGAGCCAATTGATTCCATGAGGCATATTCGGGAGGATCTTGAGGCAACGGCGTATGCAAGTTATATCGTCGAGCTGATTGATAGATTGACAGAAGATAGCGGAGCCAGTCCGAATGTGTTTGGACTTCTCCATGATGCCCTTCATGCGATCAATGAGCAATATGATCCTGAAGCGATTTCGTTGTTTGTGGAGTGGAAGATGCTGCCGGTGGCGGGTGTCCATCCTGTCCTTCATCAATGTGCGAATTGCGGGGCGACTGACGGTGAATTTGCATTTTCTTTTCAGGAAATTGGTTTCCTGTGTCATCGTTGTTTCGCAATCGATCCGTATATTGTCCGTATTACACCGACCCAATTACGGTTGATCCGTACATTTTTCACGGTGCCGATTCAGCAGGTCGGATCATTGAATTTGAAAAAAGCAACGAAGCAATTTATGAAGAAAATCGTTCGGACGGTTTATGATGAACAGGTCGGCGTACGGTTGAAATCAAGGTCATTTCTCGATCAGTTGGAAAGGACTCCTGAATTGTTGCCGAAAAAAGAAAAACCGCGGGAAGAAGGCGACTAACCTTCTCTTGCGGTTTTCTGTACTTATTACTAAGTCGTTAATACTATTTGTGAATTTATGTTGGAGCGGAAGGCGGCGACTCCTGCGGGAAAAGCGAGAAAGCTGAGACCCTGCAAAGAGCGCGCCTTTCGCGACTGAGGAGGCTCAGCCTCGCCCGCGGAAAGCGTCCGCCTGAAGCGGAAACATGTTACAAACTACTGTGAATTAAAATACTAAATGCTTTTCGATATATGCTTTTACGTCAGCGATTGGCATGCGTACTTGTTCCATGGAGTCGCGGTGTCTAACGGTCACTTGGCGATCTTCTTCGGAATCGAAATCGTATGTGATACAGAAAGGCGTGCCGATTTCGTCTTGACGGCGATAACGTCTGCCGATGGACTGGGAATCATCATACTGTACCGCAAAATGTTTGCGAAGCTCCGCATATACCTCATCCGCGCCCTCAGACAGCTTCTTCGATAATGGAAGGACTGCAGCCTTGATTGGTGCAAGTGCAGGGTGGAAGCGCATAACGGTACGCTTGTCGTCCCCTTCCAGTTCCTCTTCATCAAATGCATCACAAAGGAATGCCAAAGTTACGCGGTCTGCGCCGACAGAAGGTTCAATACAGTAAGGGACGAATTTTTCATTCGTGATCGGATCTTGATAATGGAAGTCCTCGCCGGAATGTTCCATATGTCTCGATAAATCGAAGTCTGTCCGGTTCGCAATTCCCCATAGTTCGCCCCAACCGAATGGGAATTTATATTCAATATCAACAGTGCCTTTGGAGTAATGTGAAAGCTCCTCAGAATTGTGCTCACGCAGTCTCATGTTTTCCACTGTCAAGCCAAGGTCCAACAACCATTTTTCGGAGAAGTCTCTCCAATACTCATACCATTTCATGTCTTCGCCTGGTTTGCAGAAGAATTCCAATTCCATTTGCTCAAATTCGCGTGTACGGAATGTAAAGTTACCAGGTGTGATTTCGTTACGGAAGCTTTTTCCGATTTGAGCAATTCCGAATGGCATCTTTTTCCGCATGGATCTTTGTACATTTTTGAAGTTGACGAAAATCCCTTGAGCCGTTTCCGGTCGTAAATAGATTTCATTAGCAGAAGAATCCGTAACACCTTGTGTAGTTTTGAACATTAAATTGAACTGACGGATGCCGGTGTAATCCATAGCACCACAATTTGGACAAACAATGTTATGTTCCTTGATAAGTTCCTCCATTTTTTCAAATGGCATGCCATCTACAACAAGCTCAATTCCTTTTTCATCCAATGCATCTTCGATTAGTTTATCTGCACGATGACGTGTTTTACATTTTTTACAATCAATCATCGGATCATTGAAATTTCCGATATGACCGGAAGCTGCCCAAACTTTTGGATTCATTAGAATTGCAGCGTCAAGACCTTCATTGTAAGGTGATTCTTGGACGAACTTCTGCCACCATGCGCGTTTAATATTGTTTTTCAGCGCAATGCCGAGGGGACCGTAATCCCAAGTGTTTGCAAGGCCGCCGTAAATGTCGGAGCCTGGAAAAACAAAACCTCTCTGTTTCGATAAATTGACAATCTGTTCCATTGATAACATGATTTATCCCTCCAATTAAAATAAGCACCCATCCCCGGACATATAGTCCGAGGACGAGTGCGTAATGACCCGCGGTTCCACCTCGATTGGTTGTAACGAACAACCCTCTTAAAAAAACTGGCTCCAGGCTGCCGTTTCATGCCATTACGGGCTTTCACCATCCCCGTTCGCTTCAAAGTGGCATTACTTATAGGCCTATCCACACCTATTGAATTCTTAAACAGTGTAGCATGCTTCCTCTTTCCCTGCAAATTATTATCCGAACAATTTCCGTATTAACAGAGAGGAAGCCATCGGGTTAGGAATTATAGTTGTAAAATGCTATACTATTCGAGGATATAATATCGAACGATTAGGGCGGTGATTCATATGGAATTGAATAAGCGCCAGACTGAAATCTTTGACATTGTCAGATTGGATGGTCCTATTACTGGTGAACAGATTGCCGAACGGTTAAATTTGGCTAGAGCCACTATTAGGCCTGACCTTGCTATTTTAACGATGGCGGGTTATTTGGATGCGAGGCCGCGCGTTGGTTATTTCTATTCAGGGAAGAAACCGGCCCAATCAGTGACTGACGGTATGATTGGAATGAAGGTCGGTGATTTCCAATCTATTCCTGTAGTCGTAAATGAAAATGTAACAGTCTATGATGCTATCTGCCAAATGTTCCTAGACGACGTTGGCACGTTGTTTGTCGTTGACCAATCTTCATTTCTATCTGGAGTCCTTTCACGAAAGGATTTATTACGAACAAGTCTAGGAAACAGTGAACTTGATAAAATACCAGTTCACGTCATCATGACGCGAATGCCGAATATAACTTATTGTAAAAAGCAAGATTCACTTATCCAAGTGGCAAAGCGAATGATTGATCAGCAAATCGACTCGCTTCCTGTCATTTCTGCCAAAGAGGAAGGACTCGAGGTTGTCGGAAGAATTACGAAAACGAATATTACTCGGGCGTTCCTCTCGCTAGCAGAAGACCATGAATTATAAGCAGTTGCCTTTGAGCAAAATAAAAGAGGAGTGATACAATGAGAAAGTTGACATTGTTCATCGTTTCCGATTCTGTCGGTGAGACAGCGGACTTAGTTGCCAAGGCAGCGGCTAGCCAATTCAGACAAGACTTGGAAACAGTGTCGATGAAACGCTTTTCACACGTGGAGGATGAATCCCAATTACGTGAAATAGCGTATTTGGCAAAACAACAGCAAGCGATTATCATCTATACGCTCGTGAAAAGTTGTATGCGAAAGAAAATTAAAGAAGAGTGCCAACTCAATGGTTTGAAATGTGTCGATCTATTAGGGCCGATTGTAAATGAAATCGGAAATGCACTGGAAGAAAAACCATTTGAAGAGCCAGGTCTTGTCCGACAGTTGGATGAAGACTACTTCAAGAAAATTGAAGCAATCGAATTTGCGGTGAAATATGATGATGGACGTGACCCAAGAGGGGTCTTAAAGGCTGACATCGTCCTAGTAGGAGTATCCAGGACATCAAAGACCCCATTATCCCAATACCTTGCACACCGCCGTTTTAAAGTAGCGAATGTACCGCTTGTTCCCGAAGTGGATCCTCCAGAGGAATTATATGAAATTGATCCGCAAAAGTGTTTTGGTCTAGTCATCTCTCCTAACGTCTTGAATTCTATTAGGAAAGAAAGATTGATTGCGCTCGGGTTGAAAGACGATGCAAATTACGCGCAAATCGAACGCATTAAACAAGAACTGGATCACTTCCAAAAAGTTGTTTCGAAAATCGGCTGCAAAGTGATCGATGTTTCCAACAGAGCTGTCGAGGAAACCGCAAACCTCATTTTAGCCGAAGTGACAAATCGCCACTTATAACATACGGACTAGAAGGACCACCCAGAAAAAAATGGTTGGTTCTTCTTTTGCGGATTGTGTACAATAGTAAATTGGCGTTGAAGTTTACATTTAAATTTTTTTTGGAGATTCTTGAATTTATTTTGTCGAATAAGCAGGATTTATGGATACAATCTAGAATTCAAGTATATGAGAAAAGAAATGGTGATAGAATGACTAAAATTCCAGAAGAGACAATTGAACAAGTCAGATCTAAAACCGACATCGTCGATTTGATTGGTGAATATGTCCAATTGACGAAAAGAGGAAGAAACTGGTTCGGATTATGTCCGTTCCATGGCGAAAGCACGCCATCTTTTTCAGTTGCAGAGGACAAGCAATTGTTTCATTGCTTCGGCTGCGGAGCTAGTGGCAATGCCATAACGTTTGTCATGGACATTGAAAACAGTCCATTTACCGAAGCGATCGCCAAACTTGCTGATCGCGCAGGCATTGAATTGGGATATACGTTCAATGAAAGTTCAAAGAGCGGGCAGTCCAATGAGTTTCAGCATATGATTGAGGCTCACACGCTTGCGGCTAATTTTTATAGTCATTTATTACTAAACACAGTGGAGGGTGAAAAAGCATTACATTATTTGGAACAAAGAGGATTTTCCCGTGATCATATCGAAAAGTATGGTATAGGATGGTCTCTCGATGACCGAGAAGTGCTTACCCAATTATTACAAAGAAAGAAATTTGATATGAAGGAGATGGAGCGAGCGGGTCTTTGCATAATGAAAAATGATGGGACTGGATATTTCGATCGGTTTCGTGGACGTATTATGTTCCCGTTACATGACGATAATGGTAATGTTGTAGCTTTCTCCGGAAGGATATTGACGAATACGAAAGAGGAAGCAAAATATTTAAATAGTCCCGAAACACCAATTTTTGAAAAGAGCCGATTGCTCTATAATTTTCATCATGCACGTCTTAATGTACGTAAAACGGGTAAAGTAATACTGTTCGAAGGTTTTATGGATACGATTTCTGCAGAAAGAGCGGGAGTCATGAATAGTGTGGCGGTCATGGGTACATCCTTGTCAGACACTCATCTTACAAAATTGAAGCGAATTGCCAATCAGCTTATCATTTGTTGTGACGGTGATAATGCTGGCTGGGAAGCAGCAAAGCGGTTCGCACTCCTTTCCTCCGAAAAAGGATTGGATGCACAAATAGCTCTCCTACCAGGGAAAATGGACCCTGATGAATATATTTCCACTTATGGGGGAGAAGCTTTTACCGATAAAATACTTGGTAATCCGCATTCATATATGTCATTCATTATGGCCTACTACAAAAGGTCAAAAAACTTATCACATGAAAATGATGTGTTGCAATATATTCATGAAGTTATGGAAGAGCTTGCCCGGAAAGTATCGCCGATTGAACGGGATTTAATGATACGCCAATTATCATCAGAAACTGGCGTGTCAAAAGAGGCCCTCAATGAGCAATTGATGAAAAAGGTAGGGACGTTGGCGAAACAGGATAAGGCAAAGCGACAGGATGAACAAGAAAAGCAAATAGTCTTCAAAGATACGAGCCGCAGTCCTACCGGCATCGAACGCGCAGAAAGACTTCTGTTAAGTCATCTGTTAAGCGACGGAATCTTATTCGACAGAATTCGGGATGAAAACCAAGGCATCTTCATCCATGAGGAATATACGACGATTTATGTGAAATTGGCTGGGTTTTACGAGCAGCATAAGCGGCCAGATTTCCACAGATTTGCAGAATCCTTGGAGGATCGGGAGCTTCGGAAGATTGTCATGGAAGCTGCAATGCTGGAGAGGGATCCTGAGTTTGCCGAACTAGAAATAACTGATTGCATTCATCATCTTGAAAAACATCAGATTTTAAGACGAATCGATGAAATGATTCATGAATCGAAAGAAGCGGAAAAGATGAACGACTATACCCGGGCACTGGAGCTGGCCAGGGAAATTATACAGCTCCGGAAATCATTATCGGCACTATAGGCCGTATTCCGGTGAATTAAGGAGGAACGGGTATTATGACTAAAAAAGAACAATCCGGAGAGATGGAGCACGAAATGACAATAGAGGAAGTAAAAGCGAGTTTACTGGAAGCAGGAAAAAAGGCGGGGGAACTGACTCTTGAAGAAGTGACAGAGAAACTGTCTGTCTTTGAGATGGAACCTGAACAATTTGAAGAGTTTTTAGATCAGATTGAAGCCGCAGGCATTGAAATGGAACGTAAAGATGATGAAGAAGCGGCAGCAAAAGATGACGAACAGTTCGATTTGAATGATCTTAGCGTTCCTCCTGGCGTCAAAATCAATGATCCTGTACGTATGTATTTGAAAGAAATCGGACGAGTCGACCTATTGACCGGCAATGAAGAAGTGAAACTTGCAATTGCCATTAAAGAAGGCGTTGAAGCAGAAGAAAAACTTGCCGATATGAAAAAAAGCGACCCGGAACTTTTGAAAATTGTCGCGAACGGTGAAAATGCAAAAAAGAAACTGGCAGAAGCGAATCTTCGTTTAGTCGTCAGTATCGCTAAAAGATACGTCGGACGCGGTATGCTTTTCCTTGACTTGATTCAAGAAGGAAATATGGGTCTGATCAAAGCGGTAGAAAAATTCGATCATACAAAAGGGTTCAAGTTCAGTACGTATGCGACATGGTGGATTCGCCAAGCCATCACCCGGGCAATTGCAGACCAAGCGCGTACAATTCGTATTCCCGTTCATATGGTTGAAACGATAAATAAATTAATACGCGTACAACGTCAATTGCTTCAAGATCTAGGGCGTGAACCATCCCCAGAGGAAATTGGCGAAGAGATGGATTTAACCGCTGAAAAAGTACGTGAAATCTTAAAAATCGCTCAGGAACCTGTTTCATTGGAAACACCAATTGGTGAAGAGGATGATTCACACTTAGGTGATTTCATCGAAGACTCCGAAGCCCAATCGCCATCTGACCATGCGGCCTATGAATTATTAAAGGAGCAACTGGAAGATGTGCTCGATACGTTAACTGACCGTGAGGAAAATGTATTGCGTCTGCGTTTCGGATTGGACGATGGAAGGACAAGAACCCTTGAAGAAGTTGGTAAAGTTTTTGGTGTTACACGAGAAAGGATCCGTCAAATCGAAGCAAAAGCACTTCGTAAACTGAGACATCCGTCCAGAAGCAAAAGATTAAAGGACTTTTTAGAGTGATCTACCCGCATCGGCATAAAAAATATGCCGATGCGTTTTGTTGGTTCCATGATTGAAAAGAGTTAGGGGCGAATAGAGGATGAATGATCAACGGAAAAAGATCATTATGACGGAAATTAATTACTGGAAGAAAAACAAACTATTACCAGAACATTATTGTGACTTTTTGATTACGCTCTACACTCGGGGGGACCAGGAAGGTGAAATCAAGTTATCCGATGCCATCTTAGTTAGAGACAAAAAGAAAGGCAGATTAAGTTTCATTGTCTTCATTCTACTAGCTTTAGCAGTAGGGGGAAGTCTGTTCCTCATCAAAGATCATTTTGTGGTGACCCTTTCTTTAGCCGCTATTGTAACTATCGGGATGTTAGCAAGAACAATATTCGGCAAAACGATACAAAGAGGAATGGCGCCATTATTATACATACTCTCGGCTTTCTTGTTGCTGGCAATGTCTCTCAAAACATGGAGCGTCTTCTTCGAAGGTCAGACAACTATTTTAATTGGATTATTGATACTTAACTGCTTGCTTTGGCTTTTTGCAGGCAGACTTTTAAAATTATTATATTTCACACTGTCAGGGGCTGCCGGTTTATTACTTATTACTGGTTTTATCTTTAAAATGATGGTGTAGGTGTTTTTTTGATTGTAGCGGAAATCAACAGTGAAAGCGTAGGTTTTAATCAAGCAAACTAACATCCTCCGAAAGAAAGATTGTGATACTTCGCCATATTTCGGTATAATAGAAATGTAAACGTTCACAATAAAGGGGATGAAGACATGAATTTTGATTTAACAGATGAGCAACAGATGATTAGAAAGATGATGCGGGAATTTGCCGATGAAGTCGTGGCACCCGGTGCTATCGAACGTGATCGAACAAAAGAGTTTCCAACCGAGATATTTAAACAACTTTCTGAGATGGGAATGATGGGGCTTCCTTTTTCAGAAGAGTATGGAGGAGCAGGGGCGGATACAACAAGCTTTGCCATCGTGACCGAAGAGCTTAGCAGAGCATGTGCTTCCACAGGCATTACATATTCTGCCCATATTTCATTAGGAGGGGCTCCGCTCAACCTTTTTGGTACTGAAGAACAGAAGCGCAAATATTTAACACCAATTTGCACAGGAGATTCTTTTGGCGCTTTCGGTTTAACTGAACCGAATGCAGGATCGGATGCTGGAGGGACGCAAACGACAGCAAAAGAAGACGGAGACGAATTTGTCATTAATGGTTCCAAAGTATATATAACGAACGCCAGTCACGCAAAACACTTGGCACTAACTGCGATCACGGGACAAAGCAGCGATGGCAAAAAAGAAATAAGCGCTATTATTGTACCGACCGATGCAGAAGGATTCACGATCATAGACAACTATGAAAAAATGGGCTTGAACGCCTCGAATACGACAGAGTTGGTGCTTGATAATGTACGGGTGCCAAAAGAGAACTTACTGGGCAAGCGCGGACATGGTTTCCGACAATTCCTTGTAACTTTGGACGGAGGAAGAATTGGAATCGGTGCAATGGCTGTCGGAATCGCGCAAGCTGCTTTTGAAAGAGCATTGAAGTATTCTAAAGAACGGAAACAGTTCGGTAAGACTTTATCTGAATTCCAAATTACGCAATTCAAATTGGCCGATATGGCGATGAAGATTGAGTTAGCTCGGACTATGGTGTATAAAGCGGCTTGGATGAAAGACCAAGGCCGTCCATTTACAAAAGAAGCTGCAATGTGTAAATTATATGCATCCGAAATTGCAATGGAAGTAGCAGATCAAGCCATCCAGATTCATGGAGGCTATGGGTATATGAAAGAATACGAAGTCGAACGCTATATGCGTGATGCAAAACTATTAGAAATCGGCGAAGGAACGTCAGAAGTTCAACGTATGGTAATTGCTCGTCAAATTGGATGTTAATTTAGTGAGTTTAAATGTTATAAATTCGCTCTAAGATTGGAACTAAAGGTGGCGACTCCCGCGGAAAGCGTCCGCCTGGAGTGGAAATCCGGATTCCAACACTTTAATTCAACATATATAGATAAAAGCGGAGATGGTCGCCAAAACTTCCCAGACTGTGAAAAAGTTTGTCGAATTTGTCACAATCGGAGAAATGTATATGGATAACTCTTTCAGTTTTCAGCAGGATACAGTACAATATTAGATGTGCACTGTATAATTTTACAGAATAATTCCTGGTGAAGGAGGGTAATTCAATGAAAAGCAATCCTGTAGTGCCTTATATCCTGATTTTCGCGCTAGGATTAGGACTTATTTTCTTCATGTCCCTATACGGTATTGATCAGAAAAAAGAAATTGCTGGAGCGGATGAAGAAGGAAAAACAGAAGCAACCGACGATGCAGCTGCATCTGAAGATTTCGACCCTGAGAGCTTTGCTCAAGGACAATGTATTAGCTGTCATGGTGGCGATTTGACTGGTTCATTTGGACCGAATTTACATGGTTTGTCATTATCGCAAGAAGAGCTACATGATATCATTAAAAATGGTACAGATGGCGGAATGCCACCATTCGGCGACAAAGCATCCGATGAGGAAATTGACGAATTGGCTGAGTACATTTTATCACTTAAATAAGACAGGAGTCATCGAAAGCAGGCGTGAAAACGCCGTTTCGATGGCTTTTTTCATTTCTGGCTCCTGCCGTCATTTGTGGCAAAGAAAATGGAATCCCTTTATAATGGTGATATTGGAAAGGCGGAGGTCAATTGAATTCAGAAAAACTATCATTGCGGTTGACGGCTGTCGCTTCTTACGTCGAGCAAGGCGCGATTCTTGCGGATATTGGAAGCGATCATGCCTATTTGCCGTGCTATTTAATACGAACTGGAAAAATTAATAAAGCGATTGCCGGTGAAGTCGTCAAAGGTCCTTTTGAATCGGCTGTGAAAAATGTTGAAAAAGAAGGATTATCCACCAATATTACAGTTCGCTTAGGTAATGGTTTACAGGCTATACAAGAAACTGATGAAGTTGATACGATCACGATTGCAGGTATGGGTGGTCCCTTGATCGCTTCAATCTTAAAAGAAGGCAACATGAAACTTGACCAAGTGAAACGGATCATCACACAACCAAATATTTATGCTTCAGCAATTCGGGAATGGGCTGTACAAAATGGTTGGACCATAATCAAGGAACAAATCTTAGAAGAGGATAATAAAATCTACGAAATTATTGTACTTGAAAGAGGAACGGCCGAGTACGATGAGTTGGAAATGATGGTTGGGCCTTATTTACTTAAAGAAAAATCACCAGTCTTCCTGAAAAAATGGAAAAGGGAATCTGTTGAATGGAGCAGGGTACTTGATTCATTAGAAAAGGCAGGACAAACGGAAGACATCAGTAAGAGAAAAGAACAGTTGCAAAAGAAAATGGAGTTGGTCGGGAGGTTTTTGTCAAATTGAAGAGAGTGAATGGGCATGAAATCATATCTCTATTTGAAAAATGGTCACCTAAACGGTTCGCTGAGGATTGGGATCCGGTCGGATTGCATATCGGTCAGTTGAACCGTCAAGTCGAAAAAGTTCTTATTACATTGGATGTTAATGAAAAAGTGGTCGATGAAGCAATCGATAAAGGAGCCAACTTGATTATCGCGCATCACCCGCCGATATTTCGTGCAATGAAAAACATTTGGACGGATACACCCCAAGGCAGGCTTATCGAAAAGTGCATCAAGAACGATATAGCTGTCTACGCAGCGCATACGAATCTAGATGTTGCGCCGGGCGGCGTCAATGACCTGCTAGCATCCCGTCTTGAATTAGCTGATCTAGAAGTGATGAGTCCGACGATTTCGGACCCGCTTTATAAATTGGCTGTCTTTTGCCCTGTCGAACAAGCGGATGAATTGCGAGCTGCATTAGCGAAAGCCGGAGCTGGTGCCATCGGTGATTATATTGGCTGCAGCTTCACATCTGCCGGTACGGGGCGGTTTATTCCAACGGAAGGTGCGGATCCCTTCATCGGGGAAATCGGCAAAGGTGAAACGGTTGCCGAAGAACGGATAGAAGTCGTTCTTCCCGGTCCAATCAGATCTAAAGTTTTGAAGGCGATGCTTGCTGCGCATCCATATGAAGAACCTGCATATGATTTCTTTGTTCTTGATCAACGGACGAAAGAATTCGGCCTTGGTAGAGTTGGGCAGCTGGCTGAAGCTATGGACTTGGAACAGTTCGCTCAATATGTGAAACGTGTGCTTGACGTGCCAGCTGTTCGGATTGTCGGGAATCTAAAGAAGCCAGTGAAGAAAGTGGCGGTGTTAGGAGGAAGCGGCAGTAAATACATCCAAGCGGCGAAGCGAAAAGGAGCGGATGTCTTCGTTACTGGCGATATGGATTTCCATAGTGCCCAAGACGCCGAGTTATTGGACCTTGCGATTGTCGATCCAGGTCATCATGTTGAAAAGGTGATGATTGAAGGGGTGGCGAAATATATGCAACATGCATCACAGGAAAAAGGGTTTGATGTATTATTTATCCAATCCGAGGTTAATACTGAGCCGTTCCGATTCATCTTCTGATTCGATATGAAAAGTGCTGTCCATGGCTAAAACTCAGCATGGACAGCACTTTTAGTTTAGTTATTCAGTGATCGCATATGGTTCGATTCGTTCGACTGGAGTAGGATTCTTGATTTTTGGCAGGATTTTCTCCAATTTGAATTTACGTTCCGGCATGTGGGTCGATGGATCCTCAGGATCAAAGCTTTCCAGGAAACCGATCACTTCACGAACAACGATTGTCGGAGTAGAGGCCCCGGCAGTGACCGCAACTGTTTCTACTCCTTCAAGCCATTTAATATCAATTTCTGACACATCTGAAATACGATACGAAGGTGTATTGGCGATTTCTACAGAAACCTGTGTCAAACGGTTGGAGTTATTGCTTTTCGGATCACCGACAACGATTAACAGGTCCGCTTCGCCGGCTTGTTCCGCCACGGCTTCTTGTCTTACTTGAGTAGCCATGCAAATTTCTTTATGCACTTCAATATGTGGGAATTTCTCTTTCAGTGCATCCATAATGTGGACGACATCCCATTGGCTCATCGTCGTCTGATTTGTAACGAGCAGCTTTTTATTGTCCAGCTTTAGGCCGTCAACGTCGTCGAGCGTTTCAATCAGATGGACAGCGTGAGGAGCTACGCCGATTGCTCCTTCAGGTTCAGGGTGATATTTCTTACCGATATAAATGATATCGTAACCCTCTGCTGTTTTTTCTTCGATCAAATCATGGGTTACCGTCACATCAGGGCAGGTTGCATCAATGGAAACTAAACCTTTCCGGCGTGCCAGCTCCCTCACTTCAGGGGAAACGCCGTGCGCCGTAAAGATGACAGTGCCTGTTTCTACTTTCTCCAGGATATCCAATCGGTTTTTCCCGTCCAATGTAATGATGCCGTCCTCTTCAAATGCGTCTGTGACGTGTTTATTATGCACAATCATGCCCAATATATAAATAGGTCTCGGCAATGTTTTGTCGAGCGCTGCATTTCTTGCTATAACCATTGCATCGACAACCCCGTAACAATAGCCACGCGGGGAAATCTTCTTTACTATCATTCGTTCCTCACTCCTCAAAAAGGGTTCTATGATCTATTATAGCGGAGTCAGGCACTGGTTTCAAAATTATAAATTAGGTGGTTGAAAAATTCTTGGACTTGACGAGCCGACAGGAGGATTTGGTGGCCCTGCCGGAGCGGTGCGCGGAACTGCAGCTGCTGCGCTTCCGCTAGCTGCTGCGCCGCCTGCGGAAGGAAGTGATTGGAAGCCTTTATATAATCTCCACATTGCAGGCAGATTTTGGAACATTGGCGCGATTTGTTGGACGAGGGGGGCATATTGTTGTGCAGTGTTTAAAAAACGGTTGGCGGTTTGCATATACGCTTCCATCTTGGAAGTATTCGGCGCCTGCCCAGGCATGGATTGCGGTCCAAACGGATTTCCCATTGGAGACCCTTGAAAAGGTTGTCTCGGCGGCTGGGCGAAGTTCGGCTGTGGCCGTTGGCTGTAAATCGGTTGCCTCATTTGAAACGGCGAGGCTTGCGTCCGTGCAAATGGATAGAAGGATTCGTATCTCATTGTTAACCCCTTTCATTTGGTCATTGTAAACTTTCACAATATATACTATGCCAAAATCACATACGGCGGAACGGAATCGTGCTACAATAGGAATACGTTAGGAGGCATATGAATGTCTAAATTCACTGATTATCAATTCAAACCGTTTCTTCGAGAAGCGATTGGTCGACTAGGTTTCGAACAACCGACCCCTATACAAAAAGAGATGATTCCTTTAATACTGAAAGGTGCCAATGCAATCGGACAGGCCCATACAGGGACAGGGAAATCACATAGTTTTCTCATACCAATTTTACAACGTTTGGATGAAACGAAAGATGAGCTGCAAGCCGTCATAACGGCTCCTACTCGGGAGCTTGCTATGCAACTGTACGAAGAACTAAATAAGATGATTGAAAACACTATGATCCGTAGCTCGATCCTTATTGGGGGGACCGATAAGCAACGGTCTATCGATAAGCTAAAATCGAATCCACACATCGTAGTAGGGACTCCCGGCAGGATTCGGGATCTAGCGGAAAATGGTGCTTTGGCAATCCATACTGCGTCCATTTTAGTGATCGATGAAGCGGATCTTGCTTTTGACATGGGATTCATTGAGGATATCGATCAATTCGCGTCAAAAATGCCTACGAACCTGGAAATGTATGTTTTTTCAGCGACAATTCCTGAAAAGCTTAAACCATTTTTATCAAAATACATGGATAGCCCGGTACACGTGCAAATCGGTAATAAAAAACCATTGACGGAAGGAATGCAATATTCCTTAGTACCGGTACGAAGCATGGACCGTAAGAAAAAGCTGTTGCATGTTTTACATGCCATCAATCCTTATTTAGCGATTGTCTTCACGAACACAAAGCAGAATGCTGATGAAATTGCCAATTATCTTGCGAACCACGGCATAAAAGCCGGTAGGATCCATGGTGACCTTTCACCGCGTGAACGAACTCGGATGATGAAGCAAATCCGTGATCTTGAATATCAGTATATCGTAGCAACGGATTTAGCGGCGCGAGGCATCGACATTCCAGGGGTCAGCCATGTCATCAATTATGAGCTCCCTGATGATTTGGAATTCTTCATCCACCGTGTCGGTCGAACTGCAAGAGCGGGTCTGGAAGGAATCGCTATTACAATGTATGAACCTTCCGAGGACGACAAAATCGTCCAAATCGAAAAGATGGGTATTCCGTTTATTCATGAAGACGTGAAAAACGGCGAATGGATTGAAGTGAAGGAACGGAATGCTCGAAAGAAACGTGTCAAAGAAGTTGATGAGTTAGATCGCAAAGCTGTCTCATATGTTCGTAAACCCGATAAAGTCAAACCGGGCTATAAAAAGAAAATGACGAAAGAAATAGAGAAGTTCAAGAAAAGGGAAAGGAGATTGAAACGTAAAAATGGCAAATGATCAACCATTATTAATAGGTTCACACGTCTCTATGAGCGGAAAGAAAATGCTTCTTGGTTCGAGTGAAGAGGCATTAGGCTACGGGGCGACCACTTTCATGATTTATACGGGAGCTCCACAAAACACGCGAAGGAAACCGATTGAAGAATTGAATATAGAACTGGGCCGTAAGCATATGGAAGAGAATGGATTATCCAATATAGTCGTACACGCCCCTTACATCATCAATATCGGTAATACGACGAAGCCTGAAACATTCAGATTAGGTGTAGATTTCCTTCAGCAGGAGATTCAAAGAACTGCAGCACTAGGAGCCGATCAAATCGTCCTTCACCCTGGCGCCCATGTAGGTGCAGGTGCTGACCTTGGCATTGCTAAAATCATTGAAGGATTGAACGAAGTCCTTTCCGAAGATTCGACTGTGCGGATTGCACTTGAAACGATGGCGGGTAAGGGTAGCGAATGTGGAAGGAATTTCGACGAAATCGCCAAGATCATTGACGGGGTTAAGAACAATGAACGCCTCTCGGTCTGTTTCGATACATGCCACGTCCACGATGCTGGCTATGATATCGTCAATGACTTTGACGGAGTGTTAGATGAATTCGACCGGATTGTAGGTAAAGACCGAATCTCAGTCATTCACGTGAATGACAGTAAAAATGAGCGGGGTGCAATGAAAGACCGCCATGAAAACATAGGGCATGGCCATATCGGCTTTGAACCGCTCAGCTATATTGTTCATCATCCAGAATTCATGTCGATCCCTAAAATCCTTGAAACCCCATTTGTCGGCAACGATTCGAAAAACAAAAAGGCACCTTATCAATATGAAATCGAAATGTTGAAAGCTAAAGCCTTTCAACCCGAACGACGTGAACTTTTGTTAGTGTGAAAAAATGCCCCGTCAATTGCATCATGCAATTGGCAGGGCGTTTTTTAAATCATATCTAAATACTGGCGGAATAGTTCCTCGCCTTTTTTTTCACCGACAGCAGACTTCACTTTAGCAATGAAGCTTTCTGGAACACCGGTAAATAGCCAATGAAAGGAAATCTCGTCTATTAAGGGTCTCAAAGCCCTTATTTCTTGTACAGATAAATTAATCCCGTATGAATCCGCTAAAACTTTCGCTTCATGGTCGCTTTTCATTTTTATATCATTCAATAGTTGAAGGTAATCCAAAATTCACCATTCCTTCTCAAATAGTTGTGACCCGCCGCCAATTCATATATACTTTTACTAGTAATCGTAATCGTTCCTGTTTACCCGGAAATATAGAAAGGATTTTTAATTTGGAAAAAACAATTATAGAATGTGATAATGTCAGCTTTCATTATGAGCATTCGACTGTACTTGAAGACATTTCCCTAGAAGTAAAGGAAGGGGAGTTCTGGGCGCTGATCGGTCCGAATGGCTCCGGTAAATCTACATTGATCAATATTATTCTAGGTCTCTTAAAGCCTGATCAAGGAAATATAAAGCTGTTTGGACAAAATATAGATTCGTTCAAACAGAGGGAAAGGATTGGCTACGTTTCCCAAAAATCGAACTCCTTCAATTCAGGATTCCCGGCCACAGTACTTGAGGTTGTGAAAAGTGGTCTTGCCAGAAAAATTGGCCTGTTCAAATCGTTTACAAAACATGATGAGCAAAAGGCGATGGATGCATTGCGCGTCGTCAAGATGGATGATTTCGCAAACAAAAATATCGGTGAACTATCCGGTGGGCAGCAACAGCGTGTCTTCATCGCAAGAGCCTTGGTTGGCGAACCGGACTTATTGATCATGGATGAACCGACTGTAGGAATCGATCAGAAAAATGTTGCTTCGTTCTATTCTATGCTTAATGCTTTAAATCGTGAGCACGGCATTGCAATTTTACTAGTTACACATGAGGTCGATCTAGTGACGGAGCTTGCGACACATGTAGCTTGTTTGAATCGATCCATTCACTTCCATGGGAACCGATCAGATTATAAAAAGATGAATGATGCTGATATTTCGGCATGGTATGGTCATCCTGTCCGGCGTGTCCATCAAGACGAGAAGGAGGGACAACGATGATCAGCGCTCTATTTACTTATGAATTTTTACAAAATGCATTTTTATCCGGCCTGATCATCGGTATCATCGCTCCGTTGTTAGGATTGTTCATTGTCGTAAGAAGACTGGCGCTCATTGCGGACGCCTTAAGCCATGTAGCGCTTGCTGGAATTGCAGGAAGCCTTTACTTGAGCCAATCGGTGTTATTCTTCTCTGCATTGAATCCGGTCTATTTAGGAATGGCGGCAGCGGTAGGTGGTTCGCTATTGATTGAAAAGCTGAGAGGTACATATAAGCATTTCGAGGAGCTTGCGATACCGATCATTCTTTCAACGGGAATCGGTTTTGGCGCGATTTTCATCTCAATGGCAAAAGGGTTCGGGGCAGACCTTGTCGGTTATTTGTTTGGATCCGTGTCTGCTGTCAGCAGACAGGATTTATGGATCATTATAATTATCGCAATCGTTGTCATTGCTTTCATCCGATCTTTCTATAAAGAACTTTTTGCTTTATCTTTTGATAAGGAATATGCAAAAGTATCCGGCATTAACGGCAAGGTGATCCAGGCAGTTTTCATGATCATTACAGCTCTTGTTATTGGTGCATCAATGCGTATCGTCGGAATTTTGCTCGTATCATCGCTAATGACCATTCCTGTTGCCGCAGCGATTCAGCTCGCTAAAAGCTTTAAAGGGGCGATGCTCTACTCAATACTCATCGGTGAGCTTTCGGTCATTGTCGGCTTGTTTGTTGCGTATCATCTTGATATTGCTCCGGGGGGGACAATCGTAATCACTTCAATTATCATCTTATTGTTTGTGTTAGGATGGAATAAAGTGAAAGGTAGCTATCATTCCCGGAAGGTAAAGGGGGACTTTGCATGACACTCGATGAAGCATGGAGAATTTTGCAGGGACGTCAATTTAAACGGACAAAAAATAGGGAAACGATATTAGAGTTTTTCTCAGAGAATGACCGATATTTGACTGCCATGGAAGTTCGGAATTTCATGATAGAAGATAATCCTGGTATTAGTTTTGATACGATATATCGAAATTTAACGACATTTTCAGAGCTTGGTATTTTGGAAGAGACCGAATTGAATGGGGAGCGTCATTTCCGTATGCAATGTGATCATGGGGTACATCACCATCACTTCATCTGCACAGCTTGCGGTAAGACGAGGAATATCCCACATTGCCCGATGGAATCGGTTTCTGTGAATTTACAAGGATATGAAGTCGAAGGACATAAATTTGAAATCTACGGTAAATGTCCGGTTTGCGTCGAACAATAAAAAGGAGTAAGACCTCAACTTCGGGGTCTTACTCCTTTTTTTAATTCACTTTTTCTTCTATTGGAAATAATTTGTTGATCCATTCGTTGGCTTCTTGCCAGTTGGTTACTCTTATAACCCCGTTTGGAATCGGCTCTCGGTTATAAGGAGTGTCGAATAATATGACGGGAATATTCAATTCTTCATGGATGCCAACAGCATTATCATGCTTATCTTCAAAGAAAGCATCGACTTCAAATTTCTTTGCAGTCTCGATCTTGTGATGGCTGCCAATGAGCTCGATATGATCGTAGGGGATTTCTTCCCGTTCAAACCATTGAACTGTGCAATCCAAAACATTTTGCCCACGGGCAGAAATGTAAAACAACTCAAAGCGTTGTTGCCATTCGGATAGAATCATTTTCGCGTATTCCTGAGCAGGAGAAGTTTCATAAATAAGCTCTTCGGCTGACCGATACCATTCATAAAACTCTTCTTCTTGAACAGGGAAAGCTTTCGTCAAATCGTATTCTTTGATATCATCCAAAGCCAAATTGCAGCCAAACTGTTTATTGATATGTGGGAGTAAAGACGTTGGACAAGTGACTGTCCCGTCAATATCAATCCCGAGACGGATTTCCCTCATTCAGCAGTCCCGCTTTGCAAAAGGAGCTCTTCTTGGCGTTTTTTTTCGAAATATTCTTCCGCTAACTTGTCGATTTCAATTTTTAACTCTTCGACCATTGTTGCTTCCGGGACTTTCCGGACTGTTTTCCCTTTCATGAAGAGAAGTCCTTCACCACGAGCGCCTGCGATGCCGATATCGGCTTCTCTCGCTTCTCCCGGCCCATTTACAGCGCAACCAAGTACTGCTACTTTCAATGGTGCCTTAATTGTTGAGATGTACTCTTCAACTTCATTGGCGATTGAGATCAAATCGATTTCGATACGGCCGCAAGTAGGGCAGGAGATAAGTGTAGCCGCATTGGATGAGAGTCCGAACACTTTCAATAATTCACGGGCCACTTTCACTTCCTGGACAGGATCTGCGCTCAATGAAACACGAAGTGTATTCCCGATACCTGCAGAAAGCAATGTACCTAAGCCTGCAGCACTCTTGATGGATCCTGCAAATAACGTGCCGGATTCCGTAATTCCAAGATGTAAAGGATAATCAAAAGCAGCAGCTGCTTTCTTATAGGCTTCAACAGCAAGATTCACATCTGAAGCTTTTAATGAAACGATAATATCGTGAAAATCTAAATCTTCCAGTATTTTAATATGATGCAAGGCACTTTCGACCATTCCATCTGCCGTTGGGTAGCCATACTTTTTCAAAATATGTTTTTCAAGAGAACCGGCATTGACACCGATCCGGATAGGAATGCCTTTTGCTTTCGCTGCTTTGACGACTTCTTCGACTTTTTCTTTACGGCCGATATTTCCGGGATTAATACGGATTTTATCAGCGCCTTGCTCAATCGCGATTAACGCAAGTTTATAGTCAAAATGGATGTCTACTACGAGCGGAATATTGATACGAGCTTTAATGGCTCCGATCGAATAGGCTGCACGCTCATCGGGGCAAGCTACCCGGACGATTTGACAACCCGCTTCTTCTAATCGCAAAATTTCAGCGACGGTCGCTTCTACGTCATGTGTTTTTGTTGTTGCCATACTTTGGATGAACAGCTCGTCGCTACCGCCAATCGTTAAATTACCGACACGTACGGGACGTGTTTTAGATCTGTGTATCATTTCACTCATGGATTTTTCTCTCCTTAAAAAACTCGTAACTAGTTTCTATTTTAGCAATCAATCGGATGAAAAGACAAGGGACAGAGCTCATTTTATCCTTAATCGCAATTATTTTGAATAGATTTTGATAGCGGAAGCTGGATGGATAGACCACCTACGAGCTCTTGGTTTCGAAGATGGGGGTTGAGGGAATAAAAATTAGATAATCGCTCAACAAATGTCGACTCGGCATCAGGGTACATGGAAAACAGTGTTTCAATCGTATCCCCTTCAATTGTTGTCACTTGAATGACTTTCATAGTCGTTTCGGTGCAAGGGGTTTCATCCCCGAAAAAAGCGGCAAGAGGGATTGTCCCATCTAACAAATCAACCCGGATAATATGGATAGCAAGAAAAAGAATGACAGCTATGAATAAAGTACGCATGAAAATCCCTCCCTTCGACACTATATGCGTGAGAAGGGAAAGTATTCATTTGGCTGCTTTTGGATAATACTTGAGAGCGAAGGCCACATATCCGATATGCACAATGGACGTCACAACTGTACCGAAAGTTTCGAGGATCGGGAAGAAATCAAGAATGATTGTTATCAATAATGGAACAGTAATCGCAATTGCGGTTGTCCTCCATAAAAAGCGGTATTCAACACGTCTTTTCATTATATTGCCGATAATCATGCCGATGGCAGCAAAAATACTGATGCGGACAAATACGTAAAACGTCGAAATGACGAATTGGAAAATGAACGCCATCGGATAAATAAGCCCGCCTATCGTCTTGCTGTAATCGGCCAATTCAGCTGAAGCCTCAAAAAGATCGGCATCGCCAAGTGAAAAACGGATGAATGAAATTGTAGTCATCACCAATACGAATAAAAAAGCATAGCGGAAGACCCTTCCTATTGGAAGTAACCTGAATGCCGCAAGTTTTTTTGGCTCATGTATTGCTGCCAGGAACAGTTGTTGAAACTTCACAGCAAGACCTCCTTTGTATAAACAGTCTATCATTTCCTGTCAGTGAAAGTATGGATTTGAATTTCGACAGAATCATGACTTTTTCAAATGCTATTGTTAAGGGAATGTAAAGATTAGCCCACTTCTATTTACAATTCCTTAATACTGCCAACATAATAAGATTGAAAATACATAAGCATGATGGAGGTAGACTGAGTAATGGAAGTCAATTGGCAGGAAATGCTCTTTCAATTTGTAGGGGGCTTAGGGATTTTCCTTTTCGCCATTAAATATATGGGGGATGGCCTTCAAAAGGCGGCAGGTGATCGGCTTCGGACGATATTGGACCGATTCACTACAAATCCTTTCATGGGAGTGCTCGTCGGTATCATTGTGACCGTGCTCATCCAATCCAGTTCCGGTACGACCGTAATTACTGTAGGATTGGTCAGTGCCGGGTTCATGACGCTACGTCAGGCGATCGGCGTCATCATGGGTGCCAATATCGGTACAACGATTACAGCTTTCATTATCGGACTGGACGTGGGGGCATATGCATTGCCAATCATGGCAGTAGGTGCTTTCCTCATCTTCTTCATGAGAAAAAATTCTGTGAAAAACATCGGAGAAGTCATTTTCGGCTTCGGTGGCTTATTCCTTGGCCTTGAGCTGATGAGTGATGGGATGAAACCGCTTAGTACCCTTTCTGCTTTTTCCGATTTTACGGTAGTGATGGCTGATCACCCTTTATTAGGCGTAGTAGCGGGAACTGTATTTACTCTTATCGTTCAAAGCTCTAGTGCCACTGTAGGGATCTTACAAGGGCTATATGCGGAGAATCTCATCCCTTTGCAGGCTGCATTACCAGTCCTTTTCGGAGACAATATCGGCACAACAATTACAGCGATTCTCGCTGCGATTGGAGCATCTGTAGCAGCAAGAAGAGCTGCAGCGACACATGTTTTGTTCAATATTGTTGGTACGATCGTGTTCATGATATTCCTTTATCCATTCACTTTATATGTTGAATGGATTGCCGGTATTTTAAACTTGGAAAGTAAAATGCAGATTGCATTTGCCCACGGGACTTTTAACGTCTTAAATACTGTCATGCAATTCCCGCTTATTGGAGCATGGGCATTATTTGTGACTAAGATTATACCGGGCAAAGATGTGACCATTGAGTACAAACCGAAACACTTGGATCCGAACTTCATTAATCAATCTCCAGCCGTTGCAATCGGACAAGCAAAAGAGGAAATCATTCGGATGGGTGATTTCGCCGTCCAAGGATTGCAGGAGACGTATGAATATTTGAAGACGAGCAATAAACGAAATGCTGAAACTGCTTACCAAATTGAAGATGCTATCAATAATCTTGATAGAAAGATCACGGATTATCTAGTAGATATTTCAGCGGTGAATATTTCTCCGATCGAATCGGCGAGACATGTCATGTTGATGGATACGGTACGTGATATTGAACGGATTGGCGACCATTTTGAGAACATTATCGAATTGATCGATTTCCGGGAAGTGAACCGTGTGAAGTTGACGGAAGACGCAATGGATGATTTAAGGGAAATGTTTACATTGACGATTGGCACAGTTGACAAGGCAATTCGCTCGCTCGACATGAATGATATTGAATTGGCGAAGACAGTCGCTGAACAAGAAGATTTGATCGATAAAATGGAACGTAAGTTTAGAAAAAACCATATTGTCCGTTTGAACGGTGGACAATGCTCTGCCCAGGCAGGTATCGTGTTTGTCGATATCGTCTCCAACTTGGAACGGATCGGTGACCATGCAGTGAACATCGCTGAGGCGATTTTAGGGAAGAGAGTGTAAAGGAGGCGGAAGGGCTTGGAAATCATTGGTTGGATAGTGGCCATCATGATGTTTATTGTTGCGTTTGTCGGATTGGTCTACCCAATCATCCCTTCCGTGCTTTTCATTGTGGCTGGCTTTTTACTGTATGGATGGATCGTCTCTTTCGAAGAGATGAATTGGTTGTTTTGGATTATCCAAATCCTATTTGTCATTTTATTGTTTGGAGCTGACACGTTAGCGAATGTAGTCGGTGTAAAGCGATTTGGTGGTTCAAAGGCGGGCATGTGGGGAAGCACCATCGGCTTGCTGATCGGCCCTTTTGTAATCCCTGTGGCTGGAATTCTGCTAGGTCCATTTATTGGTGCTGTACTTGCAGAATTGCTGATTACGCGCTCGGACTTAAAACAATCCTTGAAGTCAGGTATCGGCTCCCTAGTAGGTTTCTTTACGTCAGTGGCTGCCAAAGGTGCAATAATGCTGCTCATGATTGCTATTTTTGTCTTCTTTGTTGTCGTCTAGCTTCGGTCGCTAGCTGCTCGGGTCATAAGCCAGGCCTGCTGTACGGCAAAAAGCGCCGTTTCGCATGCCTGTCTTATGCCTGTCGCAGCTGGGCGAGCGCCCTCCGCTTTTGTTATCGTCTAGCTTCGGGCGGCAGCCTCTCGGGTCACTTCGGTCTTAAAGAAAAGGCAAAGAGCGCCTTTTTTTTAAGCCCTCCAGTGCCTGTCGAGGCTTAACGCCACTCTCCGCTTTTGTTGTGTAGTTCATATATATTGATTGACCAATCCAATTTTGATAATGTTTATAGTGTAGGATAAATTATGAATCAATCGAGGAGGAATGGACAAATGGCTTACAAATTACCAGAATTACCATACGCATACGATGCGCTGGAGCCTCACATCGACAAAGAAACGATGAACATCCACCACACGAAACATCACAACACTTATGTGACGAACGTGAATAATGCATTGGAAGGGCATGACGATTTGGCTTCCAAATCTGTCGAAGAACTTATTTCCAATTTGGATGCTGTACCTGAAAACATTCGTACAGCTGTCCGCAATAACGGTGGCGGACATGCGAACCACACATTCTTCTGGAACACCCTATCACCAAACGGCGGAGGAAATCCAACTGGAGCGCTTGCTGAAGCGATTGATAAGAAATTCGGTAGCTTTGACGCATTCAAAGAGGAGTTTGCTAAAGCGGCTGCAACTCGTTTCGGTTCAGGCTGGGCTTGGCTCGTGTCAAACAACGGTGAGCTTGAAATCATGTCGACTCCAAACCAAGATTCTCCTTTGATGGAAGGCAAAACTCCAATCTTAGGACTTGACGTTTGGGAACATGCGTACTACTTAAACTACCAAAACAGACGTCCTGATTACGTTTCTGCATTCTGGAACGTAGTAAACTGGGAAGAAGTCTCAAAAAACTTTGGTAAATAATTATTAAATATGCAACCAAGCATACATCCTGTTCGTCAGGGTGTATGCTTTTTAAATTTAGAATGCTATAATTCAATTTGGACTAATAAAGTAAGGGGAATATAAATGAAAAAGCCGATGCGTAAAGTGGACCAAGCAAAAATCCGTCAACGGAAACATATTGCCTTCAGGATGAACCTTCTTTTCTTTTCGATTTTCATCCTATTTTCAATGCTGATTTTCAGGCTTGGATACTTGCAGATCGTCAAAGGCGAAGATTATACGAGATTGTTGGAGCAGAAAGAGGAAATTGCAGTTAATACAAGCGTTCCGCGCGGTAGAATCTATGATCGCACGGGAAAAATCCTAGTAGATAATAAACCGATGAATGCCATCACATATACGAAGGCAACATCTACAACGGCAATGGAAATGTACGATATCGCCGAAGAGCTTTCGAAATTGATTGAACAGGATACAAAAAGGGTGACAATTGGCGATAAGCGGGATTTTTGGATTTTGTTGAATCCTGACGAAGCAAAAGCAAAAGTCAGTGCCGAAGAGATAAGTGAAATAGGCGAAGATGGAACGAAATCAAAACAGGATATCCAGCGTGAAGTGAACAAGCTGACGCGGGAAAGAGTCACCGATGATGAATTGAATTCATTTTCCGACCATGAGCTTGAAGTGCTTGCAATCTATCGGGAAATGATGTCAGGATATGCCTATTCTCCGCAAATTATAAAAAGCGGAAATGTAACAGAAGAGGAATTTGCCGCGGTATCAGAACGGCTGAGCGATTTTGAAGGAGTCAACACGACGACTGATTGGGATCGCGTGAAGTTTTCCGATAGCACCATTCTCGGCACGATGACGAGTCCGATTGAAGGGCTTCCGCTCACACATCTGGATTATTATTTGGCAAGGGATTATTCACGTAATGACCGTATCGGTCGAAGCTATTTTGAGCAATATTATGAGGAGCTTTTAAAAGGTCAGAAGACGATCGTGAAAAATGTGAAAGACCGCACAGGGCGTGTCATCGAGACAAAAACGGTTCGGGAAGGTGAGCCGGGCAAAGATCTTGTTCTGTCGGTGGATAGTGAACTACAGGAATCATTAGAAAAACTTCTTTCCGATAAGCTGCTGGAGTTAAAGAAAAACTCTACATCTGGTTTATTGGACCGCGCATTTCTTGTCATGATGGATCCTAATAATGGTGAAGTGCTTTCCCTTATAGGGAAAAGACTAGTGAAGGACGAGGACTCCGGTAGATGGGAAGTACGTGACTATGCTTATGGAACTTTCACATCGGCTTATGAAGTCGGATCCACAATAAAGCTTGCGACTGTATTGGCAGGCTATAGTGAAGGGGTATTATCGGTCGGCGACGTAAAAATTGATGAGCCGATTTATATTGCAGGCTCTAATCCGAAGCGCTCTCTCTTCAACCAGAATGGGCGATATGCAATTAGTGACATCCAGGCACTCGGAAGGTCTTCCAACGTTTATATGTTCCGTATTGCAATGTCGCTCGGAAATGCGGTATATAGACCGCATATGCCCCTTCCTATCGATGTGAAAGGATTTGACCGTCTGCGAAATGCATATGCCTCCTTCGGGCTAGGCGTGAAGACAGAAATCGATTTGCCTGGTGAATATTCAGGGCAAATTGGTAATGATGTAGATAAGGGTAAACTTTTGGACTTCGCGATAGGGCAGTATGATACGTATACGCCATTGCAGCTCGCACAATATGTGTCAACGGTCGCAAATGGCGGATACAGAGTCGCTCCGAAGATTCTGAAAGAAATCCGTGAGCCGTCCAGTGATGGTGAAACGCTAGGCGCTTTGCTGCAGGAGACGGAAGTGAAAGTATTGAACCGTATTAATAATACAGAAGCAGAAATTGAACAAGTGAAAAAAGGGATGAACTATGTATATTACGGGCCAAACGGAACAGCGCCTAATCTTTTCAATGGTGCCTCGTATACGGCAGCAGGTAAAACAGGAACTGCCCAATCGTCATATTATGGAGATGATCGGAGCAAGTATGGCATGGCATCCGTCAACTTGACACATGTTGGTTTTGCTCCAGCTGATGAGCCTGAAGTAGCCTATGCTCTCGTCATTCCTTATGCTTCTACTGATCGCGGCCATTATCCGAGCAGGGATGCGAACAAGCTAGTAAGGGAAGCACTTGATATTTATTTCGATTTGAAAGACAAGCGGGATAAAGTTAACCAAGTTGAGACGACGGATCATGAAATCGGTCGTAATAATGACACGAAAACCAATGAGGAAGAATAATAAAAAGCTGCCATACCGATTAAATCGATATAGGCAGCTTCCTTTTTTATGTTCTTATTTTGTGTTAGTAATAATACGAGCAATTTTCTGAATGTCCATCGTTGTATCAACTTCATGTTCACCGATTTGAATACGTCCGGCTAAGCCATTTTCCATTAAATAGGCTTCAAGGTCTTTTGCGTTTTCAATAATCCCAGCTTTTTCAAGTTTCTCGGCTACGCTCGTGGAATTAGACCCTGATTCGATTGATAGAATTATTTTGGTTATTGGCTCAGAAGTTTGTTGTTCTTTTTCAGATTTCTCATCATTCTCGTTTACATTGGAATCTGTTTTTTCTTTCGCTTCTGTTTCTCGGGAGGTCGATGTTGCCGTTTGAGCAATTGCCAATTCTTCTTTCACTTTATCTAACTCTGTTTGTAACTCGTCCAATTGCGTTTTGTAAGATTGTGAATCGGTGTTGGTGTCCGCAGAATCCGTGAAATACAAAATACCACCTGCCAGGATGCATCCAATCCCGACTCCTCTTAAAATATCTTTTATCATAACGATACCCCGCGAGATTTCAAAACGGAAATGACTTCCTGGTCAGACAGTGACGAACGCTTAGCAATTTCTTGGATTGAATAACCTTGTGCTTGTAAGGAAAGAATTTGGTTAACGATGATTTCATGTACCGGCTTTGATTTTTTTTGTTGGCTGCCAACAAGTGGGCCAGTGCCAATCATCAATTCCTCTTCTACAGTCTTTAATCTTTTTTTCAATTGGTTCGTTTCCTGATGCAGGCTGATCGAGATATTTTCTATCTCATCCTCGTGACTTCGTGAAGAATTGCCGAAAAAGAATGAAAGTACAATGAAAATGATGCCGATAATTAATAAAATTAATGGTATATCCACTTGAATACGCCTCCGGGAATAGATTACTTTGTTCCCATAGTATCATATGTATATTACGAATGTAATTTGAAACTTTCTTCTTTACATACACGTGTGATATGATACAATTAAAAAGTCGTATAAATCATGCTCATATTTTTTAATTTATATTGCCGAATGAGTGGGAGGGACAACAATGCGCGTAAATATTACACTTGCTTGCACAGAATGTGGAGAGCGTAATTATATTACAAAGAAAAACAAGCGTAACAATCCGGAACGTCTTGAAATGAAAAAATATTGCTCACGTGAAAAGAAACAAACTTTGCACCGTGAAACGAAATAATTGCTCATGCCAAAACCTTCACGGGTTTTGGTTTTTTATTTCAAGATTGGGGGAATACTGATGAGTAAATTGTCGCTTCGAAATGAAACGTTAACGATGATGAAAAGTATGAAACGAGCTGATCATGCTAATCAATCAGCTGCAATTATGGAACAGCTAATTGCCTCAAAAGAATATACAACAGCACGAACAATCGGTATTACGATTTCGCGTTTTCCTGAAGTCGATACGCGTATGTTAATTGAGACCGCTTGGAAATCCGGCAAACAAATTGCCGTACCTAAGTGCATTCCTTCAACAAGAGAAATGGATTTCCGGATCATAACATCATTCGAAGATCTAGAAACAGTATATATGGATTTACTGGAACCTGCTATTGAGCGCACAGAAACAATCGAAAAAAAACAAATCGACCTTCAAGTCGTACCAGGCGTCGTTTTTTCTAAAGAAGGCTACAGAATTGGCTTTGGCGGCGGTTATTATGACAGGTATTTGACCGACTTTCCTGGTACTTGCATTTCATTGGCTTTTGACATCCAGACAGGGAAGACGGTTCCGATTGAAGAACATGACATCCCAGTCGATATGATCATTACGGAAAATGAAGTCATACAATGCCGAAAAATACGTGATGAAAAATGACGGATTATTATAGTGTCCTGCAACTTCTTAAACGATTTGGCATCTTTATTTATACAGGGGATAGAAAAACGGACATTGAACTGATGATGTCCGAGGTGAAAGAACTCTTTGATAATGGGTTGATTATGAAAGAGGATTATATAAAGGCTCAAATGGTTTTAAAGAAGAAATTGAATGAGATTGAAAATTAGAAATACATTTTCAATGGCGGATTATGAAACTTTTTAATGTCTCGTCCGTCTATTATGTGTAGTGCATGTACAAATGATAGGGTGAATTTACAATTAGATTCAACTATGAAAGGAAGATTAAGAATGAAGAAAGTAACTTGGCCCAAACATTCCGTACTCGGCATTGCCATTGTCGCTACTTGGCTAACAACCTATATAGGCTATATATCTAGCTTTAATATGAAAATTGATAACATGATGCAAGAATTCATTCTATTCATCAACCCACTAAGTTTTCTGTTATTCATATACGGTATTGCACTTTTCATAAAGAGTACGAAACGTCGTAACATATATATTTTTTCTGTCAGTTTGATTACATCTATCATCATGTTCAGCAATGCGGTTTTCTACCGATTTTTCAGCGACTTTATAACATTGCCTTTATTATTCCAGACAAATAATTTCGGGGATTTATCCTCTTCTGTCGTCGCAAATATCCATGTATGGGACATTTTCTTTTTCTCTGATGTCATTATCATTGCATTAGCTTTGAAATTCATAAACGAAAGAGAAAGTGTCTTAAGCCAACGCAGTATCGGCCGTAAACTATACTTTGTAGTCACTGCCACAATACTAATGGTGAACTTAGGATTAGCGGAAGCGCAAAGACCACAATTGCTTACAAGGAGCTTTGACAGGGAGCTCCTCGTTAAAAACATCGGAACATACAATTATCATATTTATGATTTTTTCATCCAATCAAAAACACATGCACAACGAGCACTTGCTGACGGTAGTGAGCTCTCTGAGGTCGCTAACTACGTCAATGCGAACTATGCAGAACCAGATCCTGAAATGTTCGGAGTTGCAAAAGGCCGCAACGTCATTTTTGTTTCATTGGAGTCCTTGCAAAACTTTGTCATTAATAATGAGATGAATGGATATGAAATTTCTCCATTCCTGAACGAATTAACACGAGATCCGGATACATTCTATTTCGATAACTTCTATCATCAGACCGGATTGGGAAAAACATCCGACTCGGAATTCATCATGGAAAATTCCTTGTATGGACGAAATGGCGGTGCTGTCTTCTTCACGAACAGCGGGAATACATTCAACTCCATGTCTGAGAAGCTTGGAGACAATGGCTACTTTACGAGCGTGATGCATGCCAATAACCGAAGCTTCTGGAACCGGGATATTATGTACCAAGCGTTAGGAATTCAAAAGTTCTATGACGTGGAAAGCTATGAAATCGGGGAAGGGCAAGCGGTTAACTGGGGTATGAAGGACATTCCTTTCCTTGAACAATCAGTAGAATTGATGAAAGAAATGCCACAGCCTTTTTCGACTCGTGTAATTACTTTAACAAATCACCATCCATTCGATTTGGATGAGGAAGATATGATTATCCCGCAATATGATTCAAACTCGAAAACGTTGAATAAGTATTTCCAAACTGTCCGTTATATGGATGAAGCTATAAAAATCTTCTTTGATGACTTGAAGGAAAGTGGTATCTATGACAATTCAATCATCGTCATGTATGGAGATCACTATGGCATTTCAGAAAACCATAATAAAGCGATGGGCATGTATATGGATAAGGAAATTACACCGTTTGACGATGTAGAATTACAGAAAGTGCCTTTCTTCATCCATATCCCAGGATACGGTGAAGGGAAAACTTCAAATGAACTTTCAGGTCAAATGGATATCAGACCAACCGTTCTACATTTACTGGGCATCGATACGAAAGAAGACATGCAAATGGGAGCAGATGTATTTTCACCTGACCATGAGCCGTTCGTTATTTTCAGAGACGGTCGTCTTGTGACAGAAAATAATATTTACGCACATGATGTATGTTACGATATCCAAACCGGGGAAGTAGAAACGGATGAAGAAGCTTGTGAGCCTTATATTGAACGCGCCACAACTGAACTTGGCTATTCCGATTTAATCATCAATGGCGACTTGCTCCGATTCTCGGAGGAAGACGGGGAAGAGTCGAAGGTTGAGATGCATTAATATCGACTAAGTCTGCACGGGTTCACTTACCGTGCAGATTTTTTTATTGGATAGAGGCTAAGTAAAGCTCTATTAAAACATCATGTGCAAAGCGCTTTCCATTGCTTGGAATGGAAAGCAGCTGACTTGTTAGTATAATTTGAAAGAGAAAGGAGGGGACGCGATGAAAAAAATTATTCTTTTGCTTTTTTTATTACTAATCATTTCAGGATGTTCGGAAAAAGAAGAGCCTTCCTTTGTGCAGCCGGATACAGAACCGGAACCATCGATTGAAAAGCAAAAGGAGGAACCGCCTTTTGAAATGCTAAAAGTAAACCCCTCCACCTTTCATTTCATCGCCGATTGGCTTTCAGATACTGAACTTTTATATGTTGAAAAAAACGGCGGTCTGTATCAAGTGAAATCCTTTAATATTGAGACGGGTGAAATAAAACAAATCTATGAAGATTCATCATTTATTACTGATGTCTATGTTCATCCATCACTAAACTATTTACTAATACATACGAGTGAACAATCTGATTCGGCAATTATTAAAGTGATTTCCACGGATGGATCATTACAGCATCAGGTGGAAATTGAGTCGACTGAGCTATCCATTGAGTGGAATGAATTAGACCCGGAGAAGATTTTATTCACAGCATTTCATGAAGACTGGTCTTATGATTTATTTGTCTTTGATGGACATACTGAAAACCTTTCGATCATTGAATTGGAAGATCCTTTCCCTAAGTGGTCCGGCGAAAACGGAATTGCCTATATGCTTTTTCCTGACCATCCGCTTGAAGGCGGGGATATGCAAATTTATAATTTAGATACTGGCTCATCGGTTTCTTTTGTAGAGAAGGATGTTATTTACTTTGATACGTTTAAAGATACGTTATTCATCGTCCAAGCTCTGCAGCCGGATCTCTTCATGTATTCGATTAGGAATGATAAAGGTACGATATTATCCAGTTGGGACATGCCTGCCGTTAGTAATTATTCGGAATGGGTAATTCCAGACGTTGAATGGACGAATGAAGGGCAGTTTCTTTACAAAGGCGCTCGCCAAACTGGCCAGTTGGATGAAATTGGATCGAATTTTAACTTATACCGACACGAAGCAGAAAGCTCCGAACTGATTATGGAAGGACTGGAAGCAGAGCCGTTCAAATGTTCCCCTTCGGGTAATCGCTGTTTAAATGGTTATACTTTTGATGAGTTGATAGAGGTTGATTCTGGAGAAAAGCGAAAGTGGATTCAATTGAACGAATGAAAAAACATCCGCTGCAATTATGCAGTGGATGTTTTTTGGTACGCCATTTCTAATTAATGTAGAGTTGCTGGGTATCCTTGGAATACAAGTGTTGCAATTGTAAAACCGCCAAAGATGACAGCAGAAGCAAGATTGAAGACTATGCTTAAAATATTGCGCTCTTTGAAGCCTTGTACAGTACCGACGACAGAAAGAATCGCAACTAGGCCGAAGATCACCATTAGAATGATACTCGTGTTCATGTGGAAGACACTCCTTTCAAGTAGAAAAAAAATGAATGCCGATTTAGCAATATTCCTTCTCTATTGTACTGTTTAATAAACTTTTTGTCGAGGCAAATTAATGACGTTTGTTTGAAATCGCTTCACAAGTCCATTACTATTTAATGAGGGAGGTGTGAATGATGTTAAACGTACGTACATATCCACTAGGTCCGATACAGACGAATTGCTATATCATCCATTATAATGAAGGCGGCTGCTTAGTAATTGACCCGGGAGAGGAAGGGAACCGGATTATTGCGGAAATTGAAAAGATGAAACGAAAACCGTTAGCCATCCTTTTGACACATGCGCATTTCGATCATATTGGCGCTGTAGATCAGGTAAGAAATCATTTTTCCATACCGGTTTATGTTCATAAAAAGGAAAAAGATTGGCTGGGGAATCCCGATCTTAATGGTTCATCCAAATATCCTGGTTTGCCGTTAGTTCAAAATGGATCGGCCGATAAGTTCCTGTCTGAAGGACAGCTGACAATTGGTCCATTCGATTTCGAGGTCCGTCATACACCGGGGCATTCTCCTGGAAGTGTCTCCTTTATTTTTACGGATGCACAAGTAGCCATTGTTGGAGATACGCTCTTTAGGCAAAGTATCGGCAGGACAGATCTGCCTGGTGGAAACACAAACACATTGCTCAATTCCATCCATAACAAGATATTATCATTGGATGATGAGTTTATAGTATACCCGGGACATGGTCCCTCTACTACACCTGGTGAAGAAAAGGATCATAATCCATTTTTGAATGGATTTTAATGAAAAAAAGCGAAGGGCGCCTCTAGCGCCCGAAGCAGGATAGAAAAAGTAAAAAACCCGTCAGCTGACGGGTTTTTTGTTTGGCGATCAGTGACCGCCACCTGGTACGTGAATGAATGTTGCATAATAGCTGAATCCTACCATGAAAATCATTAGGTAAGCTCCGAACATGTACATATACATACGCTCTGTAAGATTCAAATATCCAAGCAACAGGAAGAAAATAGTGCTGGCAACAAAGATGACGGTTGCTGGCATCATCCCTCCAATGAAAAACATTACAGCGAAAATACCAGTCCAAAAACCACATAGCTTGAACATGTTATCCATAAGTGCGTCCCTCCTAACATAAAACAATGCAAAGATCTCCTAATCATTATAATGGATAGCAACTCTAAAAGTAAACTCTTATCGGATCGACATTGTGACAAATGGATGTACTGAATTGTAGAAAAACAGTAGAAAATTTGTTTTTCTGACGAAAAAGCTGGTTCTAATTTAATTATCTGCCGAATTTGGCCATTCTATTTCGAGTTTCCGTATAATCATTCCATTTTATATTCATTCATCGTATACTCACTGTAAGGTGGAAAGCGGCCTTTCACCTCGATATTGAAAGAGGGGTGTTCAATGGACAAGCGTAACAATCTAATCGAAACAAAATGCTTTGAGCTATTGGAACGGGCGATTGCAAATGAGGCGACAGACATCCATCTTGTTCCGTTGCGTGATCGTTATGACGTATGTTTCAAAAAGAATTCTAGACTTGAACGGACCGGCTCATTTCCCCCACAATTGGCGGCCCGTATGATCTCCTTTTATAAATTCCTTTCTTCGTTAGATATTAGTGACAAACGAAAACCTCAGAGCGGTTCATTTCACAAGAAAATACAGGATGAAAATTTTTCATTCCGTGTTTCAACTATTCCATCCATTCAACTTAAAGAAAGTGTCGTCATTCGACTGCAAAAGCATGACAAAATAATGCCGTTGAATCAGCTATGCATTGAACCTCAATGGGAGAAGAAACTTCGGAGGGCGACGGAAGAGCAACAAGGCCTAATTATCGTCACAGGTCCAACCGGCAGTGGAAAAACGACTACGATTTATTCATTGACAGCCCACTGCGTCAATCTTCTCGAAAGACATGTTATTTCACTTGAGGACCCTGTGGAAAATAATCATTCCCATTTGCTTCAAATTCAGGTGAATGAACGGTCTGGCATGACGTATGCTGCCGGCTTGAAAGCGATTTTAAGGCACTCTCCTGACGTTATCATGATCGGTGAAATTAGGGATTCTGAAACAGCAAAGACAGCAGTTGCTGCGGCTTTGACAGGGCATCTTGTCCTGACGACTGTACATGCTAAAGATCCGGAAGGCTGTTTTTATAGGCTGATGGATTTTGGCATCACCCCGGAAGAGTTACGGCAGACAATCGTATGCATTTCTGCCCAACGGCTCATTCAGAAAAAAAACGGCGGAACGGGAGCTGTCTTTGAAATTGTCCAAGGAGATTTATTGGACGCGATTTCTGAAGGCATTATTAAAGGTGAACGTGTGGCAGTTCCGCGTGAAATGAAAATCGAACACCTCAGAAAAAAATACGGCATTCAAAAAGAGAATTCCTATGGTTAAAATTCGAACATGGTCTATCAGAAACTCCTTGCACGAAATTGAAAATCGAGCTGCTTTTTTAGAGAGACTTTCTGTTTTATTGCGCGAAGGATACACCTTTCATGATGGATTAGTTGTTTTACTGCCGCACCATACAAAACATTATGTAGAGCTAATTGAACAGACAGAATCGGATTTTAAAAAAGGGCATGGGACTACGGCCGTTCTCCAAAGGCTCGGTTTTTCTTCCAGTACTCTTCTGCCTGTTATCGTGTCTGAGATAGACGGAAGATTGGCGGAAGCGTTGAAAGGGATTGCTGAACGGTTAAAACGAACGGATGAACGGAAGAAAAAGCTAAGGAATCTTCTTTTGTATCCGATAGTCCTTTTCACGTTCATGGGGATTTTGCTAGTGGTATTCCGAAACTATTTCCTGCCGAATCTTCAAACGTTGGCGATTGCAAGGAATGAGGAAGCGACTGGATTCGTCAACTTATTACCTATTATCGTCTCTAAAATCCCGGATGTAATGCTCGGTATTGGAACGTTTAGCATCCTTATTGCGGTTATTGGGGTGTTCGTATTCAGCAAGCTATCGCCGACAAAGAAAATTCGATTTTCTTTAAGAATACCAATTGCCGGGCAGTTCTTTTCCAAAATGAAAACAAGAGATTTTGCTGGAGAAATTGGTAGTCTGCTGCATTCTGGCTTATCCATGCAAGATGCCCTTGAAGTTTTGGTGGAACAAAATGTAGACCCGATCATGAGTGAAATTGCAAAAGAAGTAAAAGAGCATGTTGTCTATGGAGAAAGTTTCGACCATGCAATTGATATGACCGATGGCTTGCGTGAAGACTTGAGTGCATATGCGAAACATGGTTCTGATACGGGTCACTTGGCGAAAGAACTCATCATTTACAGCGAAAACCTTCAAGAATTGATTGAAGAGGAAATTGGAAAGTGGTTAGCTGTATTGCAACCTGTATTGTTCACCATTTTGGCCATTTGCATCCTATCCGCCTATCTAGCGTTACTATTGCCAGTATACGGGATGTTTGACACTTTATAAGGAGGGGGAAAAGTGAAGTTTATTCAGGAAGAGAGAGCGTTCACGCTCATCGAAATGATGATCGTCCTGCTCATCATTTCAGTATTGGTTTTGATCGCTATACCGAACGTTGCAAAGCATTCCAGCACAATCGATGAAAAGGGTTGTTCTGCTTTTGTCAAAATGGCTCAAGGACAAGTGGAGGCATATAAGATGGAACATCATGAGATTCCTACGGTAGATGTGCTAACAGAAGAAGGATATTTGCCTAGTGGTGCTACTTGCCCTGACGGAACTGGAATTTCAATAGTGGACGGGGAAGTTCGTCCTGATTCGGTCCCTAATGATTCGGCATCTGGAAATGACGACTAAAAGACAAGCGGGATTTACATTCCTTGAATTGCTTTTAGTGCTTAGCGTCGTTGTTGTACTGACTGCCGTCATATTACCGATTGGCGACCGTTGGATTCAAAAGCAGAGTGAAGATGAGGCGTTGCATGCGCTGGTTGCAACGATCCATCATGCACAAGCGTATGCGATTGCGAATAATGTGGCGACAACAATCAAGTTTCACAATTCGGGCAGGTCATATAGCTTATTTGCACCACTTTCTGTCACGCAGTCAACGACCCATTTCCCGGAAGGCATGTATGGGGTAAGTGGCAACCATCGAACTAGCGTGGTGGAATTCCATCCGAACGGGCATATCATCAATCCTGGCACGGTCATTGTACGTACGACTAACGGTGATAAACGGATAACATTGCAATTGGAACATGGGAGGGTGCTCGTCCATGACCAATGAAAAGGGGTTTTCATGGCCTGAATCCATTTTATCCCTCAGTATACTTATGATCATCTTCGGGACGTTATTGCCGCTGTATTCTCATATGTCTGCGCAAATGGAGATGAAAAAACTAGATATGCATGCTGCTGAAACTGCTTACCACGCCGCTGTCCTTCACAGCTCGTATGGATTGACAGAAGGGGAAAATTTGTTGGAACAGACTGTATATAGATGGTCGATTCAGGCTAATTCCATTTGCGTCACGTACCGAAACTTTGAAAAGGAAGTCATGAAATGCATAGACGTATGAAACATCAGAATGAATTTGGATATTCACTTCTTGAATCTATTTTCCAATTGCTGATCATGGCGGTATTTCTTCATTTTTTTGTCCTCTTTTTCCATTGGAAGGCTCCCATTGAACGCCAAATAAAAGATTATTATGAAACAGAGTGGGAGCTGTTTGGAATTGATTTACAAGCGCTGCTGAAAGAAGCGGAAGAGTTTAATGTATTAATGGGAGGCCAATCCATTTCATTTATCACTGAAAGGGGGAAAATAGAGGTCGGTCGAAGTAGTACGGTCATACGTAAAAAAGTTGGTAATGAGGGCCGGGGCCATATTTCCATGTTTACGAATGTATCTTCAGCGTCTTTCAACCAATACGGACATGAGTTATATTTGGAGGTGGAAATGCTTGACGGCAGGAAAAGGGAAAAATGGTTCGCCATTGGCCGTAGTCCAGAATGAAGAAGGGACAATTTTAGCCGCTGCACTTATTTTACTAATTGTCGTTAGCCTCTTTCTTTTTACCCTTGTTTCGTGGCATAGTAATCTATACAGAACATTCGATTCAATTGAAACTTATTATGTGAATGAAACAACAAAGATAATGGGGCAAGGCGGTTAAAATATGAAGAAAGTTTATTTGGTCGGTTTTATGGGCAGTGGGAAAAGCGCAATCGGCAAGCGTTTAAGCAATTTGTTGGATATGCCTTTTTATGATATGGATACGGTTATTGCGCAACAGACCGGAATGACAATTCCTCAAATTTTTGAAACGTATGGCGAGGAAGGATTTAGAGAAATGGAAACGACCTTCCTACACACATTCCGGGATGAATATTGTATTATCGCGACAGGCGGCGGTGTTGCGATGCGTAAAGAAAATAGGGAAATTATGAGAAGAACGGGGTTAGTCTTTTATTTGAACTCCACATTCCGGGATATTTGGCGGCGAATCTCCACAGATACAAATCGGCCGATCGTCCAAAGATCCACTAAAAGTGAATTAGAAGCACTTTTTAATAAGAGGAAGCCGCTGTATCTCCAAAGTGCTCATTTTAAAGTCGAGACTGCCAATAGGTCCTTGAAAGAAATTACACAGTATATAGCATTTCAGATTGCCAGGTTTAAGGATGGCTAAGACATATTCTTTTCAGGGAAAACAATTTAAAACGTTTAAGAAATACAATGAATATTAATTCGAATGATTAAAACACGAACGAAATTCGGTAATTAAATAAAAAATGTTCGTTAATTTCGAGCCGCTTTAAAAAGGATTGCGCTTCCACATATGAAATGTTAAGATATAAGGCGAAAGGACAGTTTGTTGTCCGAAACTTTATACACTTACCAATAAATTGCATATGGCGGATGATTGGATTGGGGAGAGCACGCATTAGGCGTCGCCGAAGGAGCAAGTAACTCAAGTTATGAATCTCTCAGGCAAAAAGACCCGTTCATGACGCATCTCTGGAGAGTGCCGGCATTATCGGCCACCAACGAGGAAAGCCGCAAGGTCAAACTTTCAGGTACACGGACAGGGGTTCTCTTAATTCAAAGGGGACCTCTGTCTTTTTTTATCAATTTATCCAAGGGGGAATACGACTGTGACAGAAACTTTGAAACGCACTGCGCTCTTTGAAAGCTATCAACAATATGGGGGCAAGACGATCGATTTCGGCGGATGGGAATTACCGGTCCAGTTTTCAGGCATTAAAGCTGAGCATGAAGCTGTCAGAACAAAGGCTGGATTATTCGATGTATCGCATATGGGCGAAGTTTTCATTTCCGGAGAAGGCGCTTTGGCATTCTTGCAGAACCTTGTAACAAATGATGTTTCCAAGTTGAAGGACGGCCAGGCACAATACACAGCAATGTGCTACGAAGACGGCGGGACTGTCGATGATCTATTAATCTATAAAAGAAAAGATAATGATTATCTGCTCGTAGTGAACGCCTCTAATATTGAAAAAGATGTTGAGTGGATGAAGAAGCATGCGACAAAGGACGTCGTCATTGAAGACCGTTCAGAAGAATTTGCTTTGATTGCATTACAAGGACCGAAAGCGCAAGAAGTATTGCAAAAACTGACTTCTGAGCCATTAGAAGAGATCAAGTTTTTCCGTTTCAAAGAGAATGTCGATGTCTCTGGACATAACGTACTAGTTTCCCGTACCGGTTATACAGGTGAAGACGGTTTTGAAATATACGGAACTCCAGAATCGGTAGTTGCGCTATGGCCAATCATTCTGAAAGCGGGGGAAGAGGAAGGTGTTGTCCCTGCTGGTTTAGGCTGCCGCGATACTTTGCGCTTTGAAGCAGGTTTACCGCTTTATGGTCAAGAATTATCAAAAGATATTTCACCGCTTGAAGCAGGCTTGGGCTTTGTCGTCAAGTTGAATAAAGAATCCTATTTTATCGGTAAAGAAGCTCTTGCTAAGCAAAAAGAGAATGGCGTATCTCGCAAGCTAGTCGGCCTTGAAATGATTGATAAGGGTATTCCGCGCACTGGCTACAAAGTGTTCGTTGGTGACGAGGAAATCGGTGAAGTCACGACTGGAACTCAATCACCTACCTTGAAAAAGAACATCGGTTTCGCACTTCTGGCATCTGTTCATACTGCTGTAGGAACTGAAGTCGAAGTTGAAATCCGAGGCAAGCGTTTGAAAGCAGCTTTAATTGCTACACCATTTTATAAACGATAATTGAATGAAGAGGAGAAATGTGGATATGAAGCTCAAGCATCGTTATATTCCTATGACGGATTCAGATCGCGATGAAATGCTATCGACTATCGGTGTTGCGACGGTTGATGAACTTTTTGAAGACATTCCGGAAAAAGTACGTTTTAAAGGCGAACTAAATATAAAAAAAGCGAAGTCCGAATCTGCGTTGACGAAGGAACTAGCACAACTTGCCGCGAAAAATGCTGATGCTCGTACATATGCATCATTCCTTGGAGCTGGTGTGTACGATCACTATAAACCGATCATCGTTGATCATGTTATTTCACGTTCCGAATTCTATACAGCTTATACACCATACCAACCTGAAATTTCACAAGGTGAATTACAAGCCATCTTCGAATTCCAGACGATGATTTGTGAACTGACAGGTATGGATATTGCAAACTCTTCGATGTATGACGGTGGTACAGCCCTTGCTGAAGCAGGCACGATGGTTGCAGGACATACACGTCGTACGAAAATCCTTATTTCCGAAACGGTTCATCCGGAAGCGCGTGACGTTGTACTTGCTTATGCGACAGGTCAATCAATCGAAGTCGTGACAATTCCTCAGAAAGATGGAGTTACTGATTTGGATCAGCTTGGGGAATTAATAGATGACAACACTGCAGGTGTGCTCGTCCAGTACCCGAACTTCTTCGGACAAGTGGAAGATCTTCAGAAAATCGGTGAAATGACGCATGAAAAAGGCGGCTTATTCGTCGTATCAGCGAACCCGCTTGCACTTGGTGTTTTGACACCGCCAGGCAAACTTGGTGCGGATATTACTGTAGGAGATGCTCAGCCATTTGGTATTGCGGAACAGTTCGGAGGACCGCATTGCGGATACTTCGCTTCAACGAAAAAATTGATGCGTAAAATGCCTGGAAGATTGGTCGGTGAAACGACAGATGAAGCAGGCAGACGTGGTTATGTGCTGACGCTTCAAGCACGTGAGCAGCATATCCGACGCGATAAGGCTACCTCCAACATCTGTTCGAACCAAGCATTGAATGCACTTGCGGCCTCAGTTGCAATGACTGCATTAGGCAAAGTCGGTGTAAAAGAGATTGCTTACCAAAATATCGCAAAAACAGCTTACGCGAAAAGCGCATTTGAAAAAGCAGGCTTTGACGTGAAATATAACGGTGCGCATTTCAATGAAATCGTCGTTGACGTCAAGAAGCCTATTAAAGAAGTAAATGCGAAACTTCTTGAAAAAGGTTTTATCGGTGGATATGATCTTGGTTTGACATATCCTGAGCTTTCCAACCATGTATTGATTGCTGTGACTGAACAGCGTACAAAAGAAGAAATCGATGCACTCGTGCAGGAAATGGAGGCTACCCATGCATAAAGATAACCAACCGCTAATTTTTGAAATGACGAAAGAAGGTCGGATCGGCTATAGTCTGCCTGAGCTTGATGTGCCGGAAATCGACTTATCCAGCCACTTGCCGAACGGTTATGTAAGGGAGGAATCTGCTGAACTTCCTGAAGTTTCCGAGCTTGATATTATGCGACATTATACGGCTTTATCGAATCGTAACCACGGAGTTGACACTGGGTTTTACCCACTTGGATCTTGTACGATGAAATACAATCCGAAAATCAATGAAGCAGTTGCCCGTTTCCCTGGATTTGCGAACATTCACCCATTGCAGGATGAATCGACTGTCCAAGGCGCTATGGAAATAATGTACGATTTGCAACAGCATCTATCCGAAATTACAGGCATGGATGAAGTGACACTTCAACCAGCTGCAGGTGCGCATGGAGAATGGACTGCGTTAATGATGATCCGCGCATTCCATGAAGCGAACGGAGAAGGCAACCGTACAAAAGTACTTGTACCGGATTCTGCCCACGGCACGAACCCTGCTTCTGCCACTGTTGCGGGATTTGATACAGTAACAATCAAGACCAATGAATCTGGATTGGTGGATATTGAAGACTTGAGAGCGAAGGTTGATGAAAACACAGCTGCCTTCATGTTGACAAATCCTAACACACTTGGACTTTTTGAAAGAGATGTCCTTGAAATTTCGGAAATCGTACATGGAGTTGGCGGCAAGATGTACTATGATGGGGCTAACTTGAATGCCATTATGGCAAAAGTACGCCCGGGAGACATGGGCTTTGATGCAGTTCACTTGAACTTGCATAAAACATTTACAGGTCCTCACGGTGGCGGCGGTCCAGGATCTGGTCCAGTCGGCGTGACAACGGAATTAGCTCCATTCCTGCCGAAGCCGATTCTCGTAAAAAAAGACGATCAATATACGTTCGAATATGATCGCCCGCAATCAATCGGCCGAGTGAAGCCGTTTTACGGTAATTTCGGCATCTATTTACGCGCATACACATATATCCGTTCCATGGGGCCAGATGGCTTGAAAGCTGTAACTGAGTATGCTGTATTGAATGCGAACTATATGATGCGCAAACTGGAATCGTATTTCGACCTTCCATACAAACAGCATTGTATGCATGAATTTGTCTTGTCCGGCCGTCGCCAAAAGAAATTGGGCGTCCGTACTTTGGATATGGCGAAACGTCTGCTAGACTTCGGCTTCCATCCACCTACAATTTACTTCCCGTTGAATGTTGAAGAGGGAATGATGATTGAGCCGACAGAAACGGAATCAAAGGAAACGCTTGATTCGTTCATCGATGCAATGATCCAAATTGCTAAGGAAGTCGATGAGAACCCTGAAATCGTTCAGGAAGCACCACATACGACAGTCATCAACCGCCTTGATGAAACGAAAGCGGCCCGTCAACCGGTTCTGCGTTATGTAAAAGAAGAAGAGCTTGTAAATGCTTGAGAATAGCAATGAAAAGAGGAGAGTCCCGACTTGGGGCTCTCCTTTTAAAATGTGTATTAAAAGCCGATGGAACCGTTTTGTTCCCATTCACCTTTTGTAGACCGTCTATGCTGTTTTTGAAGATCTTCAATCCTTCGATCATAGGTGATTTTCCCGTCATAGTGATACCCGATCGCTATGGACATATATAGTTCATTCAACTGGGAAATTGACAGTCCTTTTGTTTTTCCGGCCATGTCGTCAAGCTGTTCACCATTGAAAAGGTTTTTAATGTCCAATTGTTTTAAGTATGCTCTTCTTACTTTCGTCGTCGGCGAGGGGATTTCGTACGTACTGTCAAAGCGTCCTGCACGATTGATCAGTGCTGGGTCGATACGCTCCGGGTAATTGGTCGTGCCGATGATAAAGAGCCCATCTCGAACCCGTGCGCCGTCCAATGTGTTCAGGAATGTACTCCTCGTATGCTCAGGCATCGAGTCGATATCTTCGATGACAAGGATCGCGGGCGCCATCCTTGCTACGGTGCTGAATACCTCTTCGACAGAATAACTGCCTGTATACTCTGTGATTTGCCAGTAGATCACTGGAGCTGTCGTTGAACCGGTAATTGAACGGACGAGAGTCGTTTTGCCGTTCCCTGGAGCTCCATGCAATAATATGCCGCGCTTATAAGGAATTCCGTACTCTTTATAAAAGATGCCGTCATTTTTGAAAAATTCATCGACGGATCGATAAATATCATTTTTTATCGTGTCTTCAAGAAAAACATCGCCGCGAGTAATCTTATGTTCATATGCAAAACTCTTTTTAACAACACCGCTCTCTGAGTCCACTAAATAGGTAATTGTCGTTTTCATCTGTTCACGTTGTAATCGGTTCACATCTTCGATGAAGAGCAATACATTTTCGGATGATGGCGCAAATATATGGTGTTCGGGCCATGTAGAACCACTGTCGACATAATAAAGCATTTGCGTGAAAGCGATATTATAGTCGGGGAAATAGAACAATTGATTTTCCAATGTTTCAGAAACCCGCAATTCAAATGAACGATCTGACTCGGTTTTTTCAACCTTCCCGGAAGGACGCGTTCCATAGACAAGACCGAGCGATTCGAATTGTAATTTCCCTTTTTTCATCAATTCATCAATGACCGATTCCGCATGAGAAATGAGTGCATCCGCCTGAATGATTTTCCAGTCTTGTTCTTTTCGTTCATTTAAGCGCTCGATGACATTCCTGATAATGAAAGCATAGTTTTCATAATTAGGATGCGAATCTCGAAAAAAATCGTCAATTGGTAATAAAGTCTTTTTATCCATTCAAGTCTCCTATCTTTTTCCTATAGAAAAAGTTCCTCCGATGGAAGAACTTAATTTCTGCATACGACGTTATTCAGTTATTTGCTTTTCACTTTGCCTGTCCAAGTGCGGAATCCGCCTTGCAATTGGAACAGTTGAGTATAACCTTTTTTCTTCAAGAACAGTGCTGCTCTGGAACTTTTACCGGTATTTTGATCGTATAAATAGACGGGCTTATCAGGCCGGATTTCATTATGACGCTGACGGAACTGGGAATATGGGATGTTGCGCGCACCTAAAATATGGCCCGCTTCAAATTCCTTCGGTTCACGCACATCAATCAATTGAGATTTACGATAACCTTCGATAAATTGCTCTTGTGTCAAGTTAGATACTGCTTTTCGCAAACGCAGCATGGTAATGACAAAATATAAAATCATAGCTAATACAACTGCACCTAAAACATAGTAATTCACAACCACTTTTCCCCTTTCGATATATAGTATCATTATATAGAATGAAAGGCGCTTGTTCAATGGGAATGATTTTTATAAGGGAAGAATATGCAGAACTCACGTTTAATAAAAAATCAATACTTATTTGAGAAAAGGCTTCGTGGTACTATTGAGATATTGTGTGTGAAAAAATAGCACATATGAACAAAGGGATGTTAGAATGAAAAGCATTGTTGTGGAGGGGGGAGATTCAGTTTGGTTTTAGCTAAATGGCATTTCATAAATTCAGGAAAGTGTTCACCTTCCTACAATATGGCACTTGATGAGGCATTATTGGAATGGCATAGCAGAGGGGAGATCGGACCTGTTCTGCGTTTTTATGAATGGGAGCCGGCTGCCTTGTCGATCGGTTACTTTCAGAAAGTGGAGAAGGAAATCGATTTGGAAGCCGTCGAGAAGCATGGCCTCGGATTTGTTCGCCGTCCGACGGGTGGAAGAGGTGTCTTACATGAGCATGAACTTACATATAGCGTAATCGTCACGGAAGACTATCCAGGCATGCCGGAGACCGTCACGGAAGCCTACCGGGTCATTTCGGGCGGAGTGTTGCAAGGGTTCCGAAATCTCGGCTTGCATGCAGAATTCTCAGTGCCTGTCACCGAGGAGCAGAACAATGATCTGAAGAAGCCAAAGAGCGCAGTTTGTTTCGACGCTCCCAGCTGGTATGAGCTCGTCGTTGAAGGAAAAAAAGTTGCAGGCAGTGCACAAACTCGTCAAAAAGGCGTGATTTTGCAGCATGGCGCAATTTTATTAGGTCTGGATGAGGAGAAATTGATTTCTTTGTTCAAATTTGATTCTGAAGAGAGCAGAGAGCGAATGCGTAGAAGTCTTCCTGAAAAGGCTGTTGCTGTCGATCGATTGACGGATAGGGAAATTTCGATGGAAGAGTGCGTAGGCGCCTTTGCCAAAGGTTTTGAGGCGGCATTAGAAATTGAACTCCATCCGTTGGAGCTTTCACCAGAACAATTGCTTTTCGTGAAGGAAATCGAACAAAGGAAATATGCGAATAAAGATTGGACTTTTAAAATGTGAGCAGTGGCACTTTTGTTCTATTTTTAGACGGTAAACATCTTAGTTGCGCCATTTGGATAGAAATGTAAAAGATGATCATATTGAATGATGTTTCAATATGTAGTAGATTAGGGAATAGAATCAGCACAACATGTTGTGTTGCTGAAAATATACCAGAAGGAGGATGCGTTAATGTTAGTTGTTTCAAAGCATCAGGAACCAATTCTGGACAAGTTGCGGTTGAACGCGGATATTGCCGAATTCCCGCAAGTGCATCCAATTACAGAAGATATGAATATTGAACACAGCGGGGTGTCCCGCCTCGTCATGATCGACCGTTATTCTTTTAAGGATATCGAAAAGAAAACACTGAAAGTCGGTGATTTCGTCGTCTTAACAGTGAAGGAAGATCCGAAATTCCCGGCGAGAGGTCTTGGGTTCATCACAGCTCTTGATAAAGAAAATAGAAAAGCGGATATTTGGATTGAAAAGGAATACCGCAGTGCAATCGATAATCCTGAGAGTATGGAAACAGGAATTATTACGAGACCGATCGACGTTATTGAAAAGCCGCTTGAAGTCTTTTATGAACAGATTGCCAAAAGGAATGCGACTGGTCTCGCGTCAGTTGAAAAGACAGAAGAGCAACGCGAAACCTCTTTCAATCGATTTTATGGACAACTGTCTAATATGAACTTCATCCCGGCGGGGCGTGTGTTATATGGTGCAGGGTCAGACACGGAAGTGACATTTTTCAACTGTTACGTCATGCCGTTTGTTGCGGATTCCCGCGAAGGCATTTCGGATCATCGTAAACAAGTGATGGAGATCATGAGCCGTGGCGGCGGCGTCGGAACGAATGGTTCCACATTGCGACCACGCAATACATTGGCGCGCGGCGTCAACGGAAAATCTTCCGGTTCAGTATCATGGTTGGATGACATCGCGAAATTGACACATCTTGTTGAACAAGGTGGATCCCGTTAACCGATACACGGCGGGATTAAAATCCTGTGAATTGCTGGAACCCCCTTAGAGCCTTATTTACCACAACGTGACTAGTAATGGTGGGCGTGATGGTTTGAAAAAAATAAGGATTGGGCAATCAGCAGCGAAGGGTCTTTGGAAACGAAGATCAACGTTCAACGACTATTGAAACTTCCTAAAGCTTTAAAGAGTATTCATTCGAATGGATGGTGGATAACTTGGATGCAATGGAAGAAGTAAACCATGACAAACGGCAACGTCGTTATGGGGCGCAGGACAAAGATGAATTGATAAAAATAATTACGAAACTCCATGCAGAGGGCTTCAGCCAAGTGGAAATCGCTAAGAAGCTGGATTTATCTCGAGGGACTATTCTTCGTTGGAATAAAGAATTACATTTTTTTCAACCAAGAACTCCCGGGCAAGCTGGTAAATTGAAAAATAAGATTTATCAATACGATGAAGATTATTTTAAAGAGATTAAAACAGCGAACCAAGCTTATGTAGTTGGATTTATTCTTGGGGATGGAACAATATTGGATAGAGGAAAATCCAAAAGGATAAATATTACACTTGCTGCAAAAGATTATCAACTTCTTAAGGACATTGCACGGGAACTTAATATGGAAAATGCAGTTAAGTTTCGAAAGAAATGTGTAATAAACGAACAACATAAATATTCATTGGTGATTAATTCAACAAAAATGGCGAATGACTTAATAAACCTTGGAATTACACCTAATAAGACCGGCAAAGAACAATTTATCTTTTTTAATGATAAGGAACTTCAATGGGCTTTTTTAAGAGGTTTTTTTGATGCGGATGGTCATATTAGGGTGTATAAACGAAATGGTTATCTAAAAGCAAGAATGGGCTTTACGGGTAACCATGAAATATTAGAAGACATTCTTATTTTTTTAAAAACCCAAGGATTTGCCAGGAATGTTAATTCTCTAACGAAGAAAAAAGGTTGTTCTGATTTGTACTTAAGTAGTTTAAGAGAGCTAAAAGCAATCTATCCTCTACTTTATCAGCATGGAGACATCAAGTTAATTCGTAAGTATGATATATTTTCATCTTTGATGAGATAGTCTGATCTCATGTGAAAGCATGAGAGTTGGGCAGAAATGACCCAACCCTCTCCGAATAGAGAGTGTAACAAATAGCGTGGAGCACAAATGATTATGTTGGCGGATTAAACAAAAATGCTAGTCCGCGTCGTCCAGACAATGGATGACTAGAAAATCGGGTGAATTGCGAAAAACTCCTTAGAGGCCATTAAGCTACAACGTGACCGGAAACGGTGAGCGTGAATGCTTAAAAATTAATGGCATTGGACAATCCGCAGCCAAGCACCGTTTAAGGTGAAGGTTCAACGACTATCGAAAACATTCAATTGGAATGTAAGTAGAGTAGGGAAGTACAGTTCTTCCCGAAGCGCCCGACCCCTAACAGGTAAAGCTGAGGGTGATGATATAGTCTACTCCGTCTGCTACATGCAGAGAAATATCCTGAAAAGGACGGTACAAGGTGGCATCCTGACATTTACGAATTCATCATTTCGAAAATGCAAAATCCTAGGATTCTGCGTTATCTTATTGAAAATACAGAAGACGAATTGATCAAGAAACTCGCAAATGAAAAACTGAAATTCAAACCGCTTACTGTACAAGAAGAAGCGATGTACCAAGGAATCCTGAACTATCGGGCAATCCCTGGTATGGGTGGTTTCAACGAAGCGATCCTAAGAGACGCTGAAACGAAATTGCGTGACGGAGGAACTTATTCCGTTAACAATCCGGAATTCCTCACAGGTGCTAATATTTCAGTCACTTTGACAGATGATTTCATGAAAGCAGTAGAGCAAGACGCTGATTATGAACTTCGATTCCCAGCAGTTGAAAAATATTCACCTGAAGAAATGGTGACGTATAATGAAGAATGGCATAAAGTCGGCGATGTTAGAGAATGGGAGCGAAAAGGATTTGAAGTCCGGGTTTACCGGACAATCAAAGCGCGTGCACTATGGGATCTTATTAACATTTGTGCAACATACTCTGCAGAACCGGGTATTTTCTTTATCGACAATGCAAACAACGAAACGAATGCAAAAGCATACGGTCAGCAAGTCGTAGCGACAAACCCGTGTGGTGAGCAACCACTTGCTCCTTACAGTGTCTGTAATTTAGCTGCTGTAAACCTTGCTGAATTTGCTGATAAAGAATCGAAAACAGTAAACTATGAGAAACTGAAAGAAACCGTACGTGTCGGTGTCCGTATGCAAGACAACGTCATCGATGCGACACCTTATTTCCTTGAAGAAAATAAAGTGCAAGCCCTCGGCGAACGCCGTGTCGGACTTGGTGTCATGGGACTTGCTGATCTACTGATCTACTGTGAAAAAGAATATGGTTCAGAAGAAGGCAACGAACTTGTCGATAAAGTATTCGAAACGATTGCAACAACGGCTTACCGTGAATCAATCGAGATTGCAAAAGAGAAGGGAAGCTTCCCATTCCTTATCGGCAAGACGGACGAGGAAACTAAAGCCCTTCGAGAAGCTTTCATCAATACAGGCTTCATGAAAAAAATGCCGGAGGATATCCGTGAAGCAATTCTCGAACACGGCATTAGAAACTCGCATCTACTAACTGTTGCTCCGACGGGATCCACTGGAACCATGGTTGGCGTTTCTACCGGGTTAGAACCATATTTTTCCTTTACCTATTACCGCAGCGGCCGTCTAGGAAAATTCATCGAGGTCAAAGCGGGTATCGTGGAGGAATATTTACAAAGAAACCCAGAAGCAGATCCGGACAATTTGCCGGAGTGGTTCATTTCATCAATGAGCCTCGCACCGGAAGCGCATGCAGACGTACAATGTATCATCCAGCGCTGGATTGACAGCTCAATCTCGAAGACTGTGAACGCACCACGTGGTTATACAGTCGAACAAGTGGAAAGCGTCTACGAGCGTCTTTATAAAGGCGGAGCGAAAGGCGGCACTGTGTATGTCGATGGCAGCCGTGACTCACAAGTGCTCACGCTGAAAGCCGAAGAGAACGAAATGGACTCCGATTATGTAGAAGAGACTGTCGAACAACGAAAAGTTGTACTCGTGAATACGATTCAGGACTTGCGTTCGACAAACGTCACAATCGGATCCGAAGTCGGCGATACATGCCCAGTATGTAGACAAGGAACCGTCGAGGAAATGGGCGGATGTAACACATGCACGAACTGTAATGCACAGTTGAAGTGCGGGTTATAAGTTAATAGAGTAAATTCGAATCACACATAAAAAATCGTCTTTTCCGGAATGAGATGAAATAAGCTCGTTTGCCGGAATGGACGATTTTTTTGTTTGCATTGTTCAGAACCTTTTTCTCATCTTTGGTATAATAGAGTAATAGTGTGTTCGGATTATTCAGTGCTGGTAAATGAAGGAGAAATCTTGAGATATAGAGTGGGAGATATTAATGTAGTTTGTCCATGTTGTCGAAGTGGTACATTTAGTTGCAAAGAAGGGGGGATCAAGAATGTTCATTGATTATTACGGTAGTTTTAAATTTATATTTGTTTCTTTCGTAATTTGGTGGACTTTTTTGTTTGTGTTTCAACGAATGGCTTATCGTTTCACTGAAAAAAGGTCTTGGGTGAAAGATATCGTTTTGACGTTTCTACAAACTGCATTTGTTATAGTTACACTTCCCGTCCTGGCTTATTTTATGAGGTGAAGGTAGCCGTATTCCAAAAGCCGACCATTATGTTGAAATTTATCTCAAGGTGTTTCATTTCCATTTAACTTTTTTCGTTTGAAGTCAATGGCATGCAATTTGCTAATGGAAACTTGTTGTTTAGAAGCTAATTGGTGATAATCCTCATCTGAGTGGTGATAACTGCTGTTCTGATTTGAAAATGGCTAAAATGAGAAAAATTTGTTCGTCCTTGCGGAAAGGGGGAGAATATTTCGCGCGATGGATTGACACCTTAATCTTGGAAAACAGTGAACGCACCAAGCTGCTATACAGCTGAGCAAGAATCACTAGAGGAGGGACATGAGATGATTGTTGCACGTGAGCAGATAATTGTAGAGTTTCCATTGAGAGGCGAACACGCCAGGGACAAAAATTCCGAGTCACGGCACAAACAAATTAGGATCAAGATATGCTTATGACTTTGTTCAAGTGGATTGGGAAAGAAAAGGCTGGCCCGCTTATCGCACTAGTTTGGCGCAATATCTGCTATTTGGAGTTCCCTTAGATGACTATTATTGTTGGGGAAAAGAAGTATTTGCTCCTTGTGACGGAATCGTTGTTCAAGCGGAGGACGGTTATAAAGAACGAGCGAGAACAAAATTGCTCTCGGATATGTCTAACGCTTTTAAAAATGCTCGTTATTTCGACCCGAAACAAGACGACATACAATCTGTTGCTGGCAACTACATTATTATAGAATGTGCCCCCAATGTATATGCTGGATTAGTCCATCTTCAAACAGGATCAATTCAGGTTTCAGTTGGTCAGCGTGTGAAAAAAGGAGAAGTGATTGGTAGAGTTGGTCATTCAGGCAACTCCTTTGCTCCGCATTTGCATTTTCAACTCATGGATAGTAGTGACATAGCTGTTGCAAACGGATTGCCTTGTGCCTTTGAACAATACGAAATATTTAAAAATGGTATATGGGAAAAAGTAAATAATGGGATTCCAACAAACAAGGATAGAATAAGATTTCTTGAATCTGATGAAAGGAAATAAATTTTAATTGATTCTTTTTAGTTACGAGCATTGTGGATTTGTGAGGTGAGTCTAATCAGACTTTATTTTAAAGCTACATGTGATTACAAAAAATCGTCCTTTCTAGAATGGAGTATGGTGACTTCATTACTAGTTCGGGTGATTTTTTTATGCATGCATTTTGCTAAGGGCTTTCAAGACATTTTATTAGTTTGCGGATCCGATAAAACAATCTGGTAACAACATAATATCTCTAATATTTCTTCAATGTTGTACACTTTCTTTAAGAAATTGACTCTTTATTAGTGAAGGGCGTTGGAAAGGAGGAACTATGGACTCACAGTTTTTGTTGAAAATATATAATGAGCAGGCAAAAATGATTTATTTCTATTTGATGAAGAATGGCTGCAGTCATGAAGATGCGGAAGATATTGTTCAGGAAAGCTATATGAAGTATATCGCTTATAGTAGCGGTGTCCCATCCGATAAAGCCCTTTCCTATATTTTCACCATTTCAATGAATGAGTTTAAGAAGTTGTTGCGAAAAAAGGGGAAAGAGCAGGTATTTATAATTGATGATCACTTTTGGCAAAACTTCGCAAATGACGAAGATACGGAGTCCAGTATCTTACAGCTTGAAATGAGTCAGGAAATCGAGCTTACCTTAAGACATATTAAAGAAGTTTATAGAC
>NZ_BJYL01000037.1 GCF_007991495.1 Sporosarcina luteola
GGCCGTTCTTCAATTCAACGAGCCGATGGGCGGCGCACTGCAATGTTTAGTCTCTACCAAATCGGGAAAGTATTTTTTAAGTAGAAAAATAGGAGGTTTCGATGATGAAGAAAAAAATGGCCATGGCTGCTCTTGGTTTGGGTGCGGCGTATTTAATGAGAAACAAGGATGCTAGAAATAAATTGTCCAAGCAATTCGAGACGTTTGGATCCACTCCGATGAGGGGAGAAAAAACCGGGTCTCAGTCGCATTCCCGGACAGCGTCTTCTAAAAAAGGATTGGGCAGTCTTTTCAGCTAAGCGCACATAATAAAGGGAGAGGGCACGCATCTGAATGCGCCCTCTCCTTTTTATTCGTTGACCGCGACATTGCGCCTCTCCATATATAGGACGATGAAGATGCTCGCCTCGTACAGCAAGATCATCGGAACGAGTACGATGAGCTGGCTGACGAAGTCGGGTGGCGTAATCAGTGCCGAGACAACGGCCAAAATCAGATATGACCACTTCCTCACTTTTCGTAAGGTATCTGCTGTCAAGACACCGATTGCGGCTAGAAACATGGCGACGATTGGCAGTTCGAATAGGAGTCCGATTGGCATCGTCGTCATGAGCAGGAATTTTGCATATTCCTGAGCCGATACCATCACCTTGAAATTCATCGCCCCCAAAGAGACAAGGAATCCGTAGCTCAATGGATTGACCACAAAGTAGCCAAACGCTAATCCAGCGAGGAACAAGCAAAACATGACCGGTGAATACAAGCTGAGAAACTGCTGTTCCTTCGGATTTAGTCCCGGCTTTACAAATTGCCATATAAAGTGGCAGAGAAACGGCAGCGACAATCCGAATGCCAATGCTGTCGAGATGGACATATAGAAGACGACAACTTCCATCGGTCCGAGGACGATCAATTCGTGACCTCTTGTGACAATCGGAAACCATAGATTGACGGTCGCGAATACACCGATAAAGAAAGCGATGAATACGATTGCACTTTTTATAAGTTGCTTGCGCAAATCGGTCAAATGCTCGACTAGCGGAGGGTCTCCGGCAATTGAATCATCTGCCTTCACAAACGCCGCCTCATTTGTTTTCTCCACATCGCTCTTTTCAACGGCCTTGTTTTCCGTTATCTCCCTTTTATCAAGCGGGCTTATTATTTTCCGATGATCGCCATAAGGATCCATGTCTTCACCTACTTATGAAGATCCGTCTTATTCGGTAATTCCTTCTTCACTTCATCCTCATCTAAAATATCGCGGGCTGATTTTTTGAACTCCGCCAATGTCTTGCCAACCGCCGACCCGACTTCCGGCAATTTCCGCGGACCGAAAAGGATGAGAACGATGACTAAGATGATAATTAACCCTGGTACGCCAATAGCTGCTAAATTCATTGCGAAATTCTCCCTTTCTTAAACGAGAGACCCTCCCGTTTTGCTGTACTTCTGAATGGCTTCTGCTGTGCGATACGCCAATGCTCCGATTGTGCCAGTAGGGTTATAGCCGCCATTATGTGGGAAATTCCCCGCACCGACGACGAACAGATTTTCCGCGTCCCAATGCTGCAAGTACGTGTTAACAACACTATTGGCAGGATCCGTACCCATAATTGTTCCACCCGTATTATGTGTCGTTTGGTAAGGAACTATGTCATAATCGGAGATCGGATTTCCAGGTACTACGGTTTTTGCGCCCATTTCTTTCATAATCTCCGCAATCCGGTCTGTCAGGTACTTATGCATATTGCGGTCCTGTTCAGTGAAATTGTACGTCAACTGCAATAGCGGCACCCCATATGCGTCTCGATAGTCAGGGTCAAGCGACATGAAGTTTTCTTTATGCGGCATCGAAGCCCCTTGGCCGCCAATCGATAATGTTCGGGTATAATTTTCAATGGATGCTTTCTTGAAATCTGCACCCCAAGCCGGTACATCAGGAGGAATTGGATTTGTCTGAATCGGCCGGTTTCCGGTTTGGGTAAGTGAAATGCTTGCCCCGTGAATGAAATCGAGATCGGAATGGTCAAAACTGTCACCGTTGAAATCATCGATTGTCATTCCTAAAGCACCTGCACCCATAAACACATTCATCTGTTCATCAAAAAACCCGGTCACTCCCGGCAGAATTTGGTACCCATAGTTTTTGCCCAACGTCCCTCTTCCTGTGTCGGGATTATACTGTTCGCCGATTTTAGAAACCATGAGCAATTTTGCATTGTTCATTACATAACTTGTCAAGACGACGACATCGGCCGGTTGGATGAACTCCTCACCGGTTTGCGTATCCACATATCTCACGCCAGTCACTTTATTGCCAGACTTCAGGACCTCTACGACGTTGGCGTGGAAAGTCACATCGAAATTCCCCGTTTTCATCGCTGTCGGTACAACTGTAATTTCCGGGGATGTTTTTGCTCCATACTCACAGCCGAACCGTTCGCAAAATCCACAATATTGGCATGCCCCAATTGTCTGACCGTCCGGGTTTTCGTATGCTTCGGACAAATTGGCGGACGGCAGCATGTATGGATGGTACCCCAAGGACGAAGCGGCGTTTTCAAACTTTTTCAAGATTGGTGTCCTTTTCATTGGAGGCGTCGGAAAATCATTCGATCGTTTGCCCGCGAAAGGGTTTGTATTTTCTCCCGATATGCCTGCCGTCTTTTCGAATTTATCGAAGTATGGCTCTAATTCATCGTACGTAATTCCCCAGTCCTGCAATAAATAATCTGGTGAAAGTTTATTTTTCCCGTATTTTTGCTCGGTCATCGTCTTAATCTGAAAGTCGTACGGTAAAAAGCGGAACGTATGGCCGTTCCAGTGCGTTCCGGCACCGCCAAGATTCTCACCGAGAAGAAATGAGCCCAACTGCCGCATCGGAAGCGCACGCATTTTGCGGTTGTTGCGGAACGTGATCGTTTCCTTCGACAAATCTTGCATGAGCTCATAGCGGATCGCATAACGATATTCGTCATGTATCATTTGATAATCAGCTGTGCTTCGCGCTTTCCCTCTTTCCAGACCACGCACTTTCAATCCTGCTTTCGCGCATTCGGCGGCGATGATGCCTCCCATCCAACCGACCCCGACTGTCACGACATTTACTTTATCCAACGTTTTTGCCACTTGTCATCCCTCCGTCAGTGCTGCATCGTACTAATTGATTTTGGCTCGATTTTTTGAAACTTCTCATCTTCGATCATGTTGATGTAGGCCATTTGATGGCCTGGGAAGCCTTTCATTCTCCAGGCATCCATATTGTTGTTTCCGTTGTAGATTGGATCGGCATATGCGCCTTCCAACGTCGCTTGTCGAAGAACACGGAAAAAGAATTCCGAAGAAACGCCTTTCATCTCGACTTCATTTTTTTGGAATGCAGTGATGATTTCATCCATTTGACCTCCATCCAAATCGACAAACGGTTTTTGATAGCGTTTTTGCGCCTCTTCCTCCATCTTGGCAATCCCTTGTCTGAACATTTCAGCACGTGTCAGTCTGCTCTGGTAACCTTGCGTCGCTTCTCCTGCGAAAAACGGGCCTTGCATATATTCCCGTGTATTGTTGCCATAACTACCGGCCAATTGGTTGTCTATGAAATAGGGCACGCCGAGACCGATAGCTCCTGGTCCGAGGTCATCCTCCGGGAATATCCGCTCAACCGCCTGGGAGAGCACATTGAAATCAGCATGATTCGTAAAGAACATCAAGCCTTTGACCGAAGTTACATCATGATCCTCCGCATTCTTAGTTCCACTCTTCGTTTGAACGCCGTCCTTATTGACATTGTAGCCAACAAGACCTCCAATCAGCCCTCCTCCTACCAATGCTCCAGTCGCGATTCCTGTCGTTTTTAGAAAATCACGTCTCGACAATCCTTTTTGATCATCAGCCATATTATTTCCTCCTCCCTGTATATGCCAACTAGCATGTCCGTTTCCGTATGCATTTCATACAAAGTGAGCAATAATTATCCAATTACGATATATTGTTTGAAACAAGGCTTTTGAAAGGAGTTTTTTCTACTGAAACGTTTTGTTTTTATCATGACTCTCGTTATACTGTCTGGTTGTTCAATGAACGAAAAAACAGCTACCACTGCTACGATTACGAAACTGGCCACAGACTTGGAATCCCCTTGGTCCATTGCTTCGGACGGAGAGCGATTTTTCATTTCAGAACGGAATGGGGCGATTGTCAGGATTGAGGCGGATGGCAGTGCAATTCGGGAGGATGTGCATCTTTCCGAACCATTATCTAATGCCGCAGAGGCGGGGTTGCTTGGGTTTGTTTTTCAAGATGATTTTGATGCTTCGGGACGCGCCTATGCATACTACACGTACGACTCGAACGGGGTTCCCGTTAACCGGATTGTAATGTTGCAGTACGACGGCGGAAAGTGGAGGGAGACGGATATCCTTTTGGATGGGATTGAGTCGGGGCCTTTCCATCATGGCGGCAGACTTGCTCTGTCCCCGGAAGGAATTTTATTTGCCACAATTGGGGACGGGGCTGTACCGGAAAATGCACAGGATCCAGACTCGCTAAACGGCAAGATTTTAAAACTTCAGGTGGATGGCAGTTTTAGCATTGTCAGTTTGGGACACCGGAACCCCCAAGGGCTTGCCTGGAATTCAAAGGGAGAACTTTATGCTTCAGAGCATGGGCAGTCCGCAAATGACGAAATTAACCGGATTGAAGAGGGCAGGAATTACGGGTGGCCGTTGATTGAAGGTAAAAAGAAGTCAGAGGGAATGGAGACACCTTTACTCACTTCAGGGAAGAATGAAACGTGGGCACCATCCGGAATGGCATTTTACTCTGGACTTCTGTATGTTGCTGCATTACGTGGAGAGGCAATTCTAGTGATCAATCCGGAAGACATGAAAATAATTGATCGAATCGAAGGCTATGGCCGCATCCGAGACGTCTATTCCGATGGCGAGTCTTTATTTTTCATTACGAACAACACGGATGGCCGTGGAAGTCCTTCGGAGATGGACGACATTCTCTATCAATTGACTTCCTTTCAAGTTCGTAAAGAATAGCGCGTTCCATTAACTTTCTCCAAATTTTTCCGATAGTAACAATAGAGAATGGAAATGGGGTGGAGTGGCTTGCTTGGCAATTGGAATGCGATGGGGTTGAACATTCTTCGAAATATGGGGATGCATAATAATCAGGTGATGCGGTCGATGGAGCGGCTTTCTTCCGGTATGCGCATTAACAGAGCTGCGGATGATCCCGCAGGGTTGGCCATTTCTGAGAAAATGCGTGCTCAAATTCGTGGTCTCCAAGCATCACAACGCAATATCCAAGATAGCATTTCGCTGTTTCAGACGGCGGAAGGCGCGTTGAATGAAACGCACGCTATGCTTCAGCGAATGCGGGAGTTAGGTGTACAAGCGGCGAGTGATACTTTGACGGATGCAGATCGCGAATTACTTGATATTGAATTCCAGGAATTGAAGAAGGAAATCCAACGTACATCGACAGATACTGAATTCAATACGATCCCTTTGCTCGACGGATCACGCACTTCATTCAAAACGCAGGCGGGGGCAAACGCCGGCCAATCCATCGAGTTTTCCATTGGAGATATGGGCGTTGAATCGCTTGGGTTAAAAGATTCATCCATTGCTACGCGTGAAGCTGCCGACAAAGCGATTGGAGAACTGGACGGGGCCATTCAAAAAACTTCATCTGAACGTTCCCGGATGGGCGCGTATGTCAATCGATTGGAGCATGCGTATAATAACGCACTGACGATGGAGGAGAATTTGACTGCGGCCGAGTCACGCATCAGGGACGTTGACATCGCAAAAGAAATGATGGCATTGACGAACGCGAATATTCTACTTCAAGCAAGTCAATACGTTCTTTCATTGCATATGCAACAGGCTCAATCCGTCCTTCAGCTGCTGAAACAATCTTGAATAAAAAACGGGCTGTCTAGAAAGACAGCCCCAGTTCCTGGTTTACAGATTTTCGGTGTTGATCCGTGGAACGGAATCTCCATATTCATCTTTAGGTTTTAAAATATCGTCTGCAGGCAGCATTGTTCTTCGATCAATCATGGTTGCACCAATATCCCTTTCCGTATCTTCAACCTCTCCGCTGCCGCGTCCTTCATTCGGAACATCAGGTTCCACGTTATCGACAAAAATAGCAATTCCGCCATACTTCATGTCGTTATAAATGTTTTCTGCTTCCTCCCTTGAAAAACCCATCTCTTCGAAGTGTTTTGCCTGCTTTGGTCTGTCATCGAGAAAAGCCCCTTTAAAACGATCCAGAAAACCTTCTTTTCCTTGTCCATCCAAAGAAACAAAAGTTTGTCTGCGCAATTGCGCAAAGTCGTCATCTGTATTCGCAATGGCGGTAATTTGATCTTCCGAATAGCCAAGTGAAGTCAATTCCGTAATCTTATACAATGCTGCATCAATTTTATTTTGCGTACCAACGTACCGTTTTTCCATTTGTCAAAACACTCCCTTTTTCGCCTATTTCCCTTACTTTACCCTTACTTCCAGTGGAAAACACATATGTTTAGCTTCTTTTATTAACGTGAATATAAACAATAGAAGACCATGGAAGAAAGGAAGTGATTTCTTTTGAATAAGAAGAAACCTTTTACTTCAGAAGATCGAAAAGACGCACAAGGACGCTTTATGGACAACCCGGAGAATTTACGTACTGATAAGGAAAGCATCTACGATATGCACGAAGACATGCAGACGGTCGACCCGATACCATTGGAAGATTTGAAGATGGAGGAACATGAAGAAAAACATCACCATGAAACGAAAAACAATTCATCCAGCGAAGAAAAGTACAAATGAAAAGCAATGCCTCATCTACTTTCAAGAGAGAGGCATTGCTTTTTCCTTCGTCGTTCCCTGTCGATATTCCCCGGGAAATGTATTATTTTGTATTTATAAATTAAAAAGAAACGTTGCATTCATACAGTAGTTTTTGCCGCATTTCGTTTTGCAGAATTGATTCCTAAAAACATAAGTGCGCCGATAAGAACGACCGTAACGCCGATGCTCATCCAAAATCCCGATTGGTTTGAAATAGAAGAGAACATCATCGTGGCATACGTACTAACCTTCCATGGCGAAACAGTCCAAAAAGCGCCAATAACCGAGTCAATAATTTGGAGAATAAGCAAGACAACAATAGAAAGCCCCGCTGCTGCTCCTGTCGACAACCATGCACTAAAAAAGAGAACGACTGTTACAGCGAAAATGATCCACACACTATAGGTCGCTAAAAAAGCGAATACATCTCCCGCCGCCACCGGGTTGAACAAAATTTGAATATAGTACCATGCCGCGAAAAAACCGAGCCAAACACTGCCTAAAATAATCCCATTGATGACAATCCATTTACTTAGAAAATAACTTCCGAAAGACATAGGACGTACATAAAGAAGTGTTGCTGTCCCGTTTTTACGTTCGCTTGAAATGGTTCCCATAAAGGCAAGGATGATCACTAAGATGCCGATTGTCTGATATTGACTCATCAACGAAACAAAGATATCCTCTCCCTGGAATTGCGGCCAGTTAAATTGCGCCCCATCCGGCAAGTTCCCGACACTCTTCATAATTTCAGGAAGAAAATGATTCGTGACAGGCTCAAGAATTCCAAAAATGACAAACACGATGGGAATCCAATACAGTTTAAAATTGCGTACGTTCTCTCGCAATTCCTTTCGCAATAGCACGCTGAAGCTGTTCATCCTTCCATCACCACTTTCATGAAGATCTCTTCTAAGCTCGCTGTCTGCATTTCCAGTTTTCGTATCGAGAATTTTTTCGAGTGCAGTAATGCCAACACTTCCGATATGCCAACACCCGCTTTAACAGCATCAATAGTAGCCATTTTTCTTACCTTCGTTACCATCCATGGAGAAACCGTCTCAAATCTTACCAATTCTTCTTCAGTTTCAAACTCAATGAGAATACGTGGGTTTTCATACTTATTTCGAATAGAATCCAACGATCCATTTTCCACAAGTGTCCCTTTTCGCAGAAACAGTAATTGGTCCGTCATTTCCTCTGCATCATTCAAAATATGGGTGGAATAAAGGATTGTCGTCTCCTGCTGTAACTCCTTCAATAAATTCATCACTTGTCTGCGTCCCACCGGGTCGAGCGCCGATACGGGTTCATCCAGCAATAGCAGACCTGGTTTATGCACAATTGCTTGCGCCAAACCTAGACGTTGCTTCATCCCTCCTGAAAATGTTCCAGTCCTCTTTTTCATGGCATCTCCAAGACCAACAAACTCAAGCGTCTTCTTTGCATCTTCTAATGCTTGCCTAGCCTCTACACCACTTAACCGCGCTGCCATCTCTGTGAACTCAAGAGCAGACAGCCACGGAAAAAATTTCGGATATTGAGGCAGGAAGCCGATCGAAGACCGAATATCCGTTTTCGGTTGATTTTGGAATAAAATCGTACCATTCGACGGCGTGACAAGACCAGCAAGCATTGACAAAGTTGTCGTCTTCCCTGCCCCATTCGGTCCGATTAATGCAGTCGATGTGCGCTCCTCCAATTCAAAAGAAATGGAGTTTACAACACTTGGTCCCCCGTAAGTTTTTGTCAGGTTATTCACTTGCAATAATTGCGTCATTCTTGCCGCCTCCCGAAAATAAAGTACAAGATTGGCCCAATAAGGCTAGCTAGTAAAATAATAAAAATCCACATAATGAACGGCCCATTCGTCCGCCGATGCCGGATGATATCAATCAAAGCAACCATCATCAAAATAAGCTGGAGTACGATAAGTGGCAAAATAAGATTCCAAGGAATATTCGCTAGTTCAGCCATGCAAGTCACTCCTCTACTTGTTATATACACAGTATAACAAACCTGTTCTAATATGTATATAACAAATATCAACTTATTTCATCTATTTTACTCATTTGTAAACTGGCATAGACCAAGGGAACCTTTTTGAACGCGGGAAAATCTTATTTTAATGCGAATCACCTTTCAGGAGATGTGATAAATATCACAACAAGCATCCGCTATTTTTTTTATGATAGTCAAAGATGATTATCTCGATTACACCTTTTTCGTGTTTGCTTTATACCAATACCTTAAGGAGTGTTTTTCATGAATAATGTTTTATTCAAGGAAAGGAATCTTCAAATAGAACGGGACTATAATAAATATCCTTTCATCGTTATATGGGAAGTTACACGGGCCTGTGCACTTAGATGCTTACATTGTCGGGCGGAAGCGCAGTACAATCCAGATCCGAGTCAATTATCTTTTGAGGAAGGGAAAAAGCTGATTGACGAAATCGCTTTAATGGATAATCCATTATTCGTTTTTACAGGCGGAGACCCGTTGATGCGCCCTGATCTTTTTCAACTTGCCAAATATGCAATTGAAGAAAAGAATCTCCCTGTATCGATGACACCAAGCGCCACACCAAAAGTGACACGTGAAGCAATCCGCAAAGCAAAAGATGTTGGATTGTCGCGATGGGCTTTTAGTCTCGATGGTTCTTGTGCAGAAATTCACGACCACTTCCGTGGCACTCGGGGCTCTTTTGATCGAACAATGAAAGGGATTGAATACTTAAAAGAGCTTAATATACCAATACAGGTAAATACGACGATCTCTAACTACAATCTACATGACCTTGAAAAGATTGCTGACAAAGTGAAAGAAATGGGCGCCGTTCTTTGGAGTACGTTCTTCCTTGTCCCTACTGGCCGTGGCTTAGAAAAAGACATGGTTAGTCCGGAAGAACATGAAAAAGTAATGAAGTGGCTTTATCAGATTCAGCAAAAAATGCCCTATGGAGTAAAGACGACTGAGGCGCCTCATTACCGAAGGGTATTCCTACAGGAAAAACAACGGGCTGTTAGTGAAACAGCTAGACAGGAAACAAAAAGGGAAGACATTTTGGGAAGGGCCCCTCAGCCAGTAAATGATGGAGATGGCTTTGTTTTCATCAGTCATATCGGCGATGTATACCCGAGCGGATTTTTACCTATTGTTTGCGGAAATGTCCGAGAGCAATCCCTTACTGACATTTATCAAAACTCGCCAATCATGAAAGAATTACGGGACAAATCCTTGCTGAAAGGAAAATGTGGTGTATGTGAGTTCAATGAAATTTGCGGTGGATCAAGAGCGAGGGCATATGCCATGACAGGCGATTATTTAGACAGCGATCCTTCTTGTTCCTATATTCCAAAAGCCCTTCGCGATAAGGCCGGTGAATAAAAATTGAAGAAACATATTGTCGTTATCGGAGGAGGTATTTCTGGCTTAACCGCCGCTTACTATCTGAAGAAGCAGGCGGATGAGCAGAATATTGACCTAACCATTCAAGTCATCGAAAAGAGTGACGTATTGGGCGGAAGGATTCAAACAGTTGAACGGGATGGCTTCATCATTGAGAAAGGGCCTGATTCATTTCTTGCACGGAAATATCCGATTAACGAGTTATCAAAAGAGCTTGATTTAGAAGATGAATTGGTCGGCACCAATCCAAATGCAAGGGCAAACTTCATTTACCTCAATAAAAAGCTTCACCCCATGCCGATGGGTCTTGTACTTGGAATTCCGACAAAGATGACCCCATTTCTTAAGACAGGGCTTATATCACCGTTAGGTAAAATGCGTGCCGCAATGGATCTATTTCTTCCAAAGCATAATGGAATGTCTGACGAGTCGCTTGGACATTTTGTTGAACGTCGCCTTGGTAAGGAAGTGTTGGAACATATAACTGAACCACTTCTTGGTGGAATCTATTCTGGAAATGCCCGTACAATCAGCATTAAAGCGACCTTCCCACATTTTAAACAACTTGAACAGAAGCATGGGAGTTTAATCAAAGGAATGATGAAAAGCAAACAGCCAGCCCCGCTAAATAACCAACTGCCAGCTTTTGCAAAGAAAAGTATGTTTTTAACATACAAAAATGGAATGTGTACGCTAATTGATCGACTGACAGCGTCTATGCCTTCTGTTGATATCCTTACGAATTGTGGAGTTGAATCCATTATTCAGGATGGGCATCAATATAAGGTACTGCTCGATTCCAAAGAAACGATAACAGCGGACGGGCTCATCATGGCCCTTCCCGCTTCAGTCGCTGCAAAGCTCTTACCGAATATATCCGAAAACCGGTGGCTCGATAAGATCCGGTACGTTTCTGTTGCCAATATTGCGTTGGCATTTGATGCGGCTGCAATTTCCTATCCGTTGAACGGGACAGGTTTTGTCATCCCTCGTAAAGAAGGGCTCGATCTCACCGCGTGTACTTGGACTTCGTCAAAATGGTTACATACAGCCCCTATGGGAAAGGTTCTTTTGCGATGCTATGTGGGGAATGAACAGGCGCAAGACTGGGTTCAGTTGACCGATGAGCAGCTAATCCAAAAAGTTCGAGCTGACTTGGAAGAAATCATAGGTATTTCCGCTGAACCGCTGTTCAATGAAGTGACGAGGGCGATTAAAGCTATGCCCCAATATCCCGTTAATCATGTGGAAGAGCTTGCCCGTGTCAGGGAAGCGATGGCAGTGAAAAAACCAGGCGTCTTCCTTTGCGGGGCAGGATACGAGGGTGTCGGTGTTCCGGATTGTATCCAACAAGGCAAACAGGCCGCGATCAATATGATAGACTATTTACGGTCCTAATCAATTACGGTTATTCAACCAAAATAGACAACTGCACTAAATCCTTTAGTCCGTGTTATACTACTCGATGGACTGGAGGAAGTATGATGAAACAATGGATGTATCCCCTGTTTGTGATTATTGGAGCAAGCAGTTATGGAATTCTTTCTACGATTATTAAATTGGCCATAGAGGACGGATATACGGCTGCCCAAGCTGTGACTGGCCAATACTATATTGGGTTTTTATTGGCGGCGCTCATTTATCTTTTTACCCACCGTGCATTACCGAAATTCGGCGGCGGGTATACACTTTTGCTTGCAGGACTTTTCACCGCGATTACGGGAACCGTTTATGGGAAAGCTGTGTCCTATATGCCGGCTTCTCTCGCTGTCGTCATGCTTTTCCAATTCACGTGGATCGGTATGCTTTTTGATTGCATTGCGAATCGACGTTTTCCGAAACGGGTTGAAGTGATCTCATTGTTTTTCCTATTAGGAGGAACGATTTTTGCAGCGGGAGTCATTGATGCCGATTTGAGCGGAATCCCTTGGCAAGGTTGGATGTGGGGCATGATGGCGGCAGTGAGTTTCTCGGCATTCATCATGGTGAATCAGCGGCAGGTCGAAGGGATGGATATGGCTACGCGGTTATTATTCATGTCTTTCTTCGCGGCGATTGCCATCACGTTTTTCCAAGAACCACAAATCGTATGGAATGGCACGTTGCTTAGTGGGTTGTGGGTGTATGGATTGATATTAGGCGTCTTTGGCATTATCCTGCCTATCTTGCTTTTCTCTATCGGCATCCCGAAAGTCGGGACAGGCACGGCATCGATTTTAAGTGCATTCGAACTGCCTGTCGCTGTCACAGCATCGATGCTGTTATTGCATGAACGTATGACCTTTTTACAGATTATCGGTATTGTAATTATCCTGATCGGAATGACACTGCCGAGTATCGCTAACCGTAGAGTAAGATTGAATAAAGAAGAACCGGATCTCCATCATTTGTGAAAATGATGGGGATTTTTCTGTTGCCGCGAAAACTTTTGGCACAACCTGAGGGTATATATAGTAAGAGCAGCAAATTGGGTTGTTCTGAAAGGAGTGGGACATATGCAGCAAGACAATTGGATTGAACAAATACGAGCGGGCGACCAAGCCTCCTTCCAGCAGTTTTACAATGCATACGCGGATACAGCGATTCGAACGGCTTCCGCGATTACACGCAATCGGGAAATGGCAAAGGACGCTGTACAGGAAACGTTCATCCGTGTATATCGGCAAATTAGCAGTTACAATCCAACAAAACCATTCGATCCATGGTTTTATCGCATATTGACGAACGAATGTCTTCGTCTATTGAAAAGGGAATCTCCCCTTTCGAAATTTGAACTGCCTGATCCTGAGACTACCACTTCCCTTGCAGAGGAATCATTCGATCATTTATCTGATCTATATGATGTCATTCAATCGTTGGATGACATTCACCGTATTCCGCTCATCTTGAAATATATAAAAGGCTTTTCCGAGAAAGAGATTGCGGAAATCTTAGGGTTGAATCAAAACACTGTCAAGTCGCGATTATTCAAAGGAAGGAAGAATTTGCGCGAACAATTGCAGCCTGATGATAGGAGGATGGATCCTAATGAGTAAATTCGATGAACGTATAAAGGATGAGTTGGCCAAGAGGACAGACGAAGATGTCCATGATTTGAAGGATGAGATTTGGAATGAAATCAATCATGAATTATTTGAAGGCAGGCGAACTGGGATGAAACGAAAAAAACGATGGATACCTGCAGTAATGATTGCAGCAGCAGCGATTGTTCTGGCATTCACCTTACAAACGGAGCCTGGCTTAGCGCTGATCAAAAACATTAAGGATATGTTCGCACCTGAAAAGGAGATTATCCAAAGTATTGAGGGGCAAGACGAGCCGACCGAAGTGCATTTGAATGAAGGTAAGGATTCGGAGTATATCATTTATGTAGATGAAACCCGCTATAAAATGGTTAAAGGTGACGATGCCGATGTCATTACAACGATTGAACCGCTACCCGAGAAGTATCCTGAAGTAAGTATGGAGATTAAACAATACCCGAATGATCCTCCTGAAATACTTGCCAAGCAGATTGAAGAAGAATTGAAGAACGACTTTCCTGAGCTGCGGCCGATTGAGACTGTAACGGAACCAGTTGAAGGCTTTTGGCTTCACGGGCTGACTGAATCGAAATGGGACGGCAAAGTCATTGATGTCTATGTTGTTAGCAATGGACAAGATGGAAGCCTTGTCATTACGGAAAATTATTTCCTTGAAGCAGCTGAAGGGCATGGCGCAAGATTTTACCATATGCTAGAGAGTTTTGAAATTATCGATTGAGTGGAATTTGGGGAGGGTGACGTTGCGTTCACCCTTTTTTTTAATGATATGGAAATAGATTCATTTGTTGTCTATGCATATTTTATTGGAAGGTAGGGTATAGATTGTAATAGTAGATAGCAAGGGGGTTTACAGGTATGGATATCTTTATGGTTGTTTTTAATACACTAATTGTACTATCGTATATTATTTTAATCGCATTCATTACTCCATTCATCATGGGGTATATAAAAAAGAGGAACTATGATGTGTTCATCCAATTGATACCGATTTTGTCGATTGTCTTACTGAGCAGCATCGCCATATCTATGGGACTTGGCGGGTTCAAGGAATTGCTGTTCTTCCGGATAACGACTATTGTTTCGATCATCCTGCTCGGGTTCTTATTGTTCCTGACAGTCGCAATGCGGACGTTGTGGAAGGAAAAGTATGATTTATTAATCGAAAGGATCCTGTCGATTCGCTCAAAAAATGAACGGAGCTTCTCACTTAAATAAGTGGGAAGCCTTTTTCATTTTAGTGTACACTTATCGTAAATAGTTCAAGTATAGGAGACGTCAGCATGCTAAAAGACCGGTTTTATTATGAAGATGCTTATATGAAGACATTCAAGGCTCGCATTTTACAGAAAGGGAAAGATTCGGATCAACGCTCGTATGTTGTGCTTGATAATACCGCATTTTACCCGACAGGCGGCGGGCAGCCGCATGACACCGGAACGATCGGCGGGATATGTGTGATTGATGTGGAGGAAGTAGAAGGCGTGATCCGCCATTTTCTTAAGGAATGCCTTGATTCCGCAGGAGAAGTGGCAGGGGCAATCGATTGGGAACGCCGTTTCGATCATATGCAGCAACATGCAGGCCAGCATATTTTGACGGCAGCATTTGTCGACCTTTTCGGTTTCCAGACGGTCAGTTTCCATTTAGGCAAAGAGCTTGTTTCCATTGATTTGGATGTGGAGGATGTTTCGGCGGATCAATTGGCAGCTGTTGAAAAGCTTGCAAACGAGATCATTTTGGAAAATCGTCCGATTGAAACGAAATGGGTCTCGGAGGATGAACTTACCGAGTATTCATTGCGAAAACAATTGGCGGTGACAGATGAAATCAGGCTCGTTATTATACCTGAATTCGATTATAACGGCTGTGGCGGCACTCACCCGAATTCAACCGGACAAGTCGGAATGATTAAGATTTTATCGACTGAAAAGCAGAAACGAAAAGTGCGTGTCCATTTTGCTTGTGGCGGCAGGGTGATCCAACAATTGCAAAGGAAGCATGAAGAATTGTCGGCTGCCTCCAAATTGTTGAGCGCGCCCGAGGATGGCGTCAGCAATGCGATTGAGAAACTATTAACTTCGAATCGTACATTGGAGAAATCGCTTGAACACGCAAAGGAAGAATTGCTATCGTTCGAAGCGAAACGTTTAGTTGAACATAAAAACGGAATCGTTGTAAGGTATGCATTCACTGACCGAACCGTCCAGGAACTGCAAAAGTTGGCAAGACTTATTATAGCGGAAGATGAATCGATCATCGCCCTTCTTGTCGCCGAGAATGAAAATCACCTCCAGTTCGTAGCTGCCCGTGGAACATTGGCCAAAGCGAGCATGAAACAAGTCGCCGCTTCAGTATTGCCCCTTCTCAATGGCAAAGGCGGAGGAAATGATGCATTTGTGCAAGGTGGCGGAGAGCGGACAATGACTGGTGAAGAAATGCTGAACGTTATGGAAAATACACTAGTAAAATAATGAACTCCTCCCGATTTCAGAATCGGGGGGAGTTCATTATTTTATAAAGATTGCTAACTCATTTATGTTTACTATTTTACAATCCGGGTACATAAAGTCATTAGATACTAGGATGTTTCAGTATTTCGAGGGAGAGATTTATTTGAAGAAAAAAATAGTGTTCATTTCCGATCACGGAGACCCGCTTGCCCCTCTTGGTGGCGAGCAGGCTGGCGGTCAAAATAATTATGTTAAGCAATTGGCACTTTCTTTGGATAACAAAGGCTATACAGTAGATGTCATTACCCATTGGGCGGATGCGAATGCTCCCAAGATTGAGAAGTTCGGTTCTCGTTGCCGGGTAGTTCGAATCGCTGCAGGGGTGAAAGGCTATGTAGCGAAAAGCGATCTGTATAGCATGCTCCATGAATTTTATGACGATATAAGAAATCAAATCGATTTAGCTTCTTATGACATACTGCATACCCACTATTGGCTATCCGGACTTCTCGGGGCAAAAGCTGCGGAGGATTATGGGATACCTTGGATTCACACATCCCACTCGCTAGGTGCTGCAAAGGAACAGGCTACCGGTGTGAGGGAATATAAAAGGATGGCCGCCGAGCAATTAATATTGCAGCTGGCGGATACAGTCGTTGCTACTACCGCGACCGAGAGAAAGTTAATCAATGGCTTTGTTGAGGATCCGTCTCCTATCAAAGTTATTCCGATAGGGGTAGATAAAAGCTTCCAACCATCTGATCAAAAGGAAAAAGAGCGCCCTTATTTCGCATTTGCAGGCAGGCTTGAGGAGACGAAAGGGATTTATACACTGCTTCACGCTTTTAGGCTATTAATCGAGCGACATGAGCTTCCATCTTCCGCCAAGCTCGTCATTGCTGGAGGAGACGCGGACACAATCGATTTACAAAAAATGTCGCCGACTTGTCCAAACCTGAAGAAAGCAGTTTCAGGTTTAGAGAAGCATATCGACTTTATTGGAGCCCGCTCTCAACGTCAATTAGCAGAACTTTTCAATGCAGCGACTGCTGTCATTGTCCCTTCGACTTATGAATCGTTCGGAATGGTTGCCGCGGAAGCACAGGCATGCGGGAGTCCTGTCATCGCTTCAAAAGTCGGCGGTTTACAGGATGTCGTCCGTCACAGAGAGACAGGCATCCATGTGGAAAAGGAAAATAAGGAGCATTTGGCATTCGCCATGAAACTCATTGCATTGAACCGTGGATTTGCGCGTTCGCTCGGACGACGCGCTGCTGCTCATGCGCAACGAGAATTCAATTGGGAAACTGTAGCTAGAAAGATGGATGGACTATACGAGGTGGTTATACGTGGAAAACAAAAGGTACTGGCTGGCGACTGACTTAGATGGAACGTTCGTTGGTGATTCCGATGCGCTCGGAAAACTGCTTTATTTCTTTGAAGAGGCGGCGTATGAAGTAGCTCTCGTTTATGTGACAGGCAGGCATCTGGCTTCAGCCCAGTTGCTCATGGAGGAAGAGCGCTTACCGATACCGGATTTGCTTATAACGGACGTCGGCACATCTATTTATCAATCGGATGGGCAAGAGGACGCGGATTGGCGAGCAAGCATGCTGCAAGATTGGCAGCCCAATGAAATTGCTGAAATCGCCGCTTCCTTTTCAACATTAAAGAGGCAGCAGCTCCCCGATGACCGACGCGTATCTTTTACAGTAACCGAAGATTTGGGAGAGGTTGATAAATTCAGGAAGGCTCTTAATTCCCATGGCCTCCCCCATTCATTCATTTTCAGTTCGAACCGGGATATCGATGTGCTTCCTGGAAGTGCCGGCAAGGGGAGAGCTTTGGAATATGCACTCGATCAATATGCTGCAGATGACATTCAACTACTCATCGCCGGCGATTCAGGCAATGACATGGACATGCTTTCACTCGGTCACCCTTCCGTCATCGTCGGGAATGCCCAGCCTGAATTGCTGAACATGAAGCCATGTGAAAATCTCTTTTTTGCGAATGAACATTGTGCGGGTGGCATTCATGAAGCGTGGTTGCATTTTTACGGAGACCAACATAAGTTGATAGTTTGAGTTACCACCGATGCGCATGAATTTACTACCATTTTGAGAGAGTCTATCATCGCTTAACCATTTAACAGTTCCCTATCCTATAGCACCACAAAAATTGGCTGCCGCCCTGAGAAATCTCACTCAAGGTTGACAGCCAATTAATTATGGGTTCTTTTGGATAATTAATTCTTCCCTAGTACTTCATTCCAATCAATCGTTCCGTCTTTTATCTGGTCACGTTTTTCTTTGTTCATAATATCACTTGGGCGATCGCCTGCCGGCCAATCCTTATCATGGTTTTTCCATTCCGGCCGTTCTTGTGAAAGGATGAATGCAGCCAAATCGCTCGCTTCTTGGTCAGTCAATGTTCCTGCTGCTCCAATCGGCATGTTGTTTTGGATATACCCGGCCATTTTCGACATACGTGCAATGCCAGCACCGTCGTTGAATGATCCATCCCCCCATAAAGCAGGACCTGTATTCGATCCGGTACCCGTTCCATTATCCGCGTGGCAAGCGATGCACGACTGCTGATAAAGGACTTCCCCGTCAGCAATGTTTGGGACTGGAACGTCTTTCATATCGCTTTGATGGCGCCACGGCAATTCAGCGCCGACTGGAATTCCTTGTGAGATATACGTCAAATACGCAACCATTGCGTCCAAGTCTTCATCATCTTCAGCGAATTTCTGACCGTTCATGCTTCTTACCATACAGCCATTAATACGTTCTTCCAACGTAACAATTTGCCCTGAGCGACCGATATACATCGGATAGACAGAAGCCATTCCGACGAGGGAAGAAACTTCTTCGTCCATGCCCGCACCAGCATGACAGCTCGTACATGATAATTCATTGACCCGCGCCATACCGTCTTCTACACTTGACGCTTCACTTCGTAATACAGTGGATGTGTCATTTGTCAGTTCGTAACCTCTTAAAATCGCTTCTCCCAATGGGCCATCTGGTACATCATCCAAAGACGGTGGATTATGCACAACTCCCGCTACTTGTTCAGTTGGTGTTTCGGTAATAATTGGTGCTTGGTCGGCCTCTTTTTTACTGATCCCCAATTGATGGTTCATCGCACCGATGACCGCAAGCGAAACGACAACCAGGAATCCTAGAATGAGTGTTGTAGTGTTTCTCATTTCTATTACCTCCTTTTCTTACTCCTACAGTATCCGAATCATATATAGGGACTCAACGATTTTTCACTACGTTCTTAAATTTGCAATAACTTTATGGCGAATTAAGGAAAGATCATTTCACTTTTCACAAAAATAAAGAAATCCCTTGCCCATCAGTAGGCAAGGGATTTCTTTATCTATATTTTGTCTATCTACTAGACAATCAATACGCTCTCGCAAACCACACAGTATGCTTCGCGTCTTTTCCACAATTAATGCAAGTTGACTTTTCAGCAGGCGGATTGAAAGGTATGTTTCGTGTTGTGAATTTCGTTTCTTCCTTCACATGCTCTTCACATGCATCGTCGCCGCACCAGCCAGCAAGGATCCATCCAGGGATTTCGCCTTTTTCGGAGGAGTCTGCGATATGCTGTTTCAATTGCTCAATCGTGTCGATATGCGTGTGCGAATGCTCTGCACGGAATGCACGTGCCTTTTCAAGTAAACGCGTTTGCATCGTTTGCAGTTCCTGTTCGACGCTTGCAACGATATTCGCCAAGTTAACTGCAACCTTTTCGTCTTCGTCACGCGCTTTCATTAAAGCTTGATCATTTTCAAGATCACGTGGCCCAAGTTCAACCCGGACCGGCACTCCTTTTAATTCCCACTCATTGAATTTGAAGCCAGGAGACTGATCGGAATCATCCAAACGTACGCGGATGCCTTTCGCTTTCAATTCAGCGAAAACTTCATCCAATTTTTCCATAATAGCAGGGTTCTTTTTCCAAGGTCCAACCGGGATCAGTACTACCTGTGTCGGCGCGATACGTGGTGGCAACACTAGCCCTTGCTCGTCTCCGTGCACCATAATGACAGATCCGATGAGACGTGTCGAAGTTCCCCAAGATGTCGTATGGACGAATTCATGACGGTTTTCCTTCGTTAAATATTTGATATCAAACGCTTCTGCAAATTTCGTACCTAAATAGTGGGAAGTTCCGGCTTGCACCGCTTTCCCGTCCTTCATCATTGCTTCGATTGAATACGTATCAACTGCACCGGCAAAGCGCTCGGAAGGTGTTTTTTGTCCATCATAGACTGGAATCGCAAGTAGCTCTTCAACGACCTCTTTATAAATGTTCAACATTTGCATCGTTTCTCCGCGTGCTTCTTCTTCGTCAACATGCGCTGTATGCCCTTCTTGCCAAAGGAACTCCGAAGTACGTATGAACGGCAATGTCTTCTTCTCCCAACGGAAAACGTTCGCCCATTGGTTAATTAAGACCGGCAAGTCGCGGTAGCTCTTAATCCAATCCGAATACAAATGGCCAATCATCGTTTCAGATGTCGGACGCAATGCGAGGCGCTCTTCCAATTTCTCGCCCGCCGCCTCCGTCACCCATGGAAGCTCTGGAGAAAATCCTTCGATATGGTCTTTTTCTTTTTGGAAGAACGATTCAGGAATCAACATCGGGAAATATGCATTCCGGTGGCCCGTTTCCTTAAAGCGCTTATCCATTTCATCTTGAATATGCTCCCAGATTTCGAAGCCGTCCGGTTTGAATGCGATACATCCGCGAACTGGCGTATAATCCATCAAATCCGCTTTCTGGATCGTATCAATATACCATTTTGAAAAATCGTTTTTCTGATTACTCATCTTTATTTCCTCCCTTGCATAATAAAAAGCGCAAAGCTGTCCTCAAATAAGGACGTCTTTGCGCTGGATAGACGTGGTACCACCTTCATTCGGCCTAGCACTGCTAAGCCCTCGAACGTTTTGTAACGAAAACGACCCGGTCATGTTTGCATGACATCTCCGTGGTAGGGGTTCAATGAAAAGCGGTGGCATAGCTCTCAACAAGTTGCTATGCTTTCTGTCTCACAATTTCCATTTACTTGGCCACTTCTTAGATTCCATATTGCTTATAATATACCAAATAGTTTCAGGATATACAAATGCGTTTAGTTTTGCTCGAGTTCGGAAGGTTTTTGCGCGAGTTTATGGCTGTTTTGCTCGAGTTGGAGTGTGTTTTGCTCGGGTTCCGACTAGTTATGCTCACTTCGGGACTTTTGGCCCCCTTTAATTGCTCTGCGAACACCCCAAGGGCTTGGATTAATCCTGTTCTCTGCTATGATAGAATAAACACCATTGGATGGAGGATTAGAGTTATGGAAAACTTACCAAACTGCCCAAAATGTAATTCCGAATATACATATGAGGATGGAAATCTGTTCGTTTGCCCCGAATGTGCACATGAATGGACATCGGAATCCCAAGAGGCAGAAGCTGAAAAGACTGTTGTTAGGGATGCAAATGGAAATGTCCTGAACGATGGCGACACAATAACGGTCATTAAAGACTTGAAAGTGAAAGGCAGCTCAACTGTTGTCAAACAGGGGACAAAGGTGAAAAATATCAAATTGGTCGATGGTGATCATGATATTGATTGCAAAATCGATGGGTTTGGTGCGATGCAGCTGAAATCGGAGTTTGTGAAAAAAATCTAATGGAAAAGGCCGCTGATACTTGAAATTTCTAGGATCGGCGGCCTTTTCTTTTTCAATAATATTTCTTTGAAATCTCCACATCATATTCCTTCAATTTCCTTTCAATCACGGTACGCATAATCCGGATGTGCCCATTTTCAGGCAATGTCATCTCAGCGCCATCTTTAAACTGAAACTCGTACACTGGAAATCCTTTTGCCGCAAGATTGAACTTTACATTGTCTACCTCATTCCAGGCATAAGTATGGCGATCCGTCCATATTGACTCCCTAAAGGTGATCGAATCATCCGCGAGCACAGTGTATTTCTGAACTGCGCTCATAAAAAAAGCTACGCTGATAAGCACAGCTATCACGCTGCTGATTTTAGCAACCTTGCTAAGATTCAATATGAAGAGGACAAGCGATGATACGAATAAAAACAGAAAACCTAAAGCATATAATAGATAAGCTTTACCCGGTACAAAAACAACCCAACCTTCCGTCCCATGCATATTTGTCGCAATAAACGTCGGCAGCGGCAGCAATAGGAATGGTGATATTACTAAAATACCAATCGCAATCGCCATAAAAATATGCCGTGCTTCATAGTTTTTATACATACACTCCCCCCTCACTATCAGAATATACGCATCTGCCTCAAAAAGGATTCAAATTTTCAAAATACTAAAGACGAAAAAACACACCATCCGAAGATAGTGTGTTCTGTATCTGTTAATGCACTTTTGCATTATACCTTTTTGAAATGAACAACAAGATGAATCCAATTGTAATCATCGTAATAGCACTCGACAAAAATGGAAGACCAAGCGTTTCCGCTGTCGCTCCTGAAACAAATGAACCCACAACTGCCCCTAAAGAGAAGAATGCATAAAAGATGCCGTACGCTTTTCCGCGGTCCACTTTGGAAGATGCTTCTGCGACAATCTTATTCATCGAAGGGAAAACAAGTGCAAATCCTATGCCGTAAACGACCATCAACGACATGTTTATCCAGTAGATAGATACGATATTCAGCATGATATGGACCGATCCGATAATGAGGATGCCTACAATTGTCAGATTTACAGAAGAAGCCTTATCAAAAATCCGGTTCAATGGCGTCAAAAAGACAATGAGCGCGACAATGCCATATGTGCTTAACATCATCCCTGTCGTCGATGATGTCATTCCCATATCGGCCACTTTTAGCGGTAATGCAAACGCCAAAGTTCCATTACTAATCATCAATGCGAAGGCGGCAAGTGAAGCCTGTAGAACTAATGGATGCTTAAGAAGCGGCATGAATTCTTTCAGGTTAAACTTCCCTTTTTCCGTTGAAACATATGACTCTTCTATTAATTTATAAGTCAAAAGTGTGCTGATGAAAAACAAGATCGCTACTGAAATAAACACGTATTCCACTTGTGACCTTGCTGCCATCACTCCTCCGATTGCCGGACCCGTAATGGCTGCAATCCCTATACCGGCTCCTGTGAAGGCCATCGATTTCCCTCGAGTTTTCGATTTCGAGATGTCCCCAACATAGGCAAAGGCAGCTGGTATCAATATTCCGCCAGCCAAGCCATGGAAAAAACGGATAGCAAAAAGCTGATAGCCCGTCTGTGCAAGAGGATAGAACAGTAGAATGATGGCAACTAAAAACATACCCGTCAACAACATGCGCTTCCTGCCGTAACGGTCAATCCAATGGCCTCCAAATATATTTCCAACCATATTTGTCAGGGAATAAACAGCGACAATGCCTCCCGTTAGAACGTGGCTGGCGCCTAAATCCATTGCATAAGGCGTAATAATCGGCAGTTGGATGAATGTATCTAAGAACGAAACGATAATTAAAAAGAAAAGAATTCTGCTCATTACAATACCTCACTTATTTTCTTCCATTCTATTATACCATTAGCCCTATTATTCCGCTCCAACATTGGTTCATAGAATACTGACCCAGTCTTTGATGAGCAGACATATTGAAAGATTTCCTTCATTTGCATTTCAACACATGCTACCTTATAATTTTTATATAAAAACTAATTGGGGATATATGTATTCGAACCAATCGTGAAAGGAGAATAAATTTATGTTAAAAGTAACGGTGTTCGAACAACTGAAACGCGCGATGAAAGAGAAAGATACACTTTCAAAAGGGGTGCTCACTCTATTGAAGTCTTCACTGGACCTTACTGAAAAAGAGAAAGGCTCCGCGTTGACAGAGGAAGAGGAAGTCGCAATTGTAAACCGGGAAATCAAACAAACCAATCAAGCTTTAGAAGGCGCTGAAAAAGCGCAGCGCGATGATTTGATTGAACAAGAAAAGGCGAAGTTAGTATTACTAAAATCATTTTTACCTAAACAATTAAGTGAGGAAGAAGTCGTCGCCTTGCTAACAGAAGCAGGAGTAGTAAAAGGAATGAACATGGGCGACGCCATGAAAATCGCAAAGCCATTGCTAGCAGGAAAAACTGACGGCTCGACGATGTCGAAAGTTGTAAAGAGCCTGATCTAATTAACTGTTAAGTTTACATGCACTTCACTGATTTAAATGCTGAAAACGCATAAACACTAGGAAAAACGCATATCTTCTTTTAAATACGCATAAATCTCCCGAATGACGCATAAAAAATTATTTATGCGTTTTTGGATTGATTTATGCGTTTTTTGACCTCTTTATGCGTATTCCCGCCATTTTATGCGCAATACAACCTCATCCGAAATTAACTGTTTTCCAAGACGCATTATTCTTTACTCAATAAAAATAATCTGTTATATTATTCATATAACAGACGGAATTGAGGGAAGGATAATGAAAAAAAGTTTTCTAGCTTTTTGTTTACTAGCAAGCGCCATTTTATTAATCGCTGGTTGCAGTAAAAATGAAGATGACTCGAAAGGGATGGGTTCATTGGAAACAATTGAAGGTGAATGGAACGGATTTATCAGTATTCCGAATCAACCATTGCCAATCATAGTAACTTTTACGAAAGAAAATGGGAAAATCAGCATTCCTGCACAAGGTTTACATGACTTCCCACTAACAAGCGTGAAATTAAACGAAACTGAACTATTTTTTGATATGACGATTCCTGGACAACAGCTTGCCTTTGACGGCACGGTTGAACAAGAAAAAATTGAGGGGACCTTCACACAACAAGGACAGTCCTTTTCTTTCGAATTGACGAAGGGCAGTTTGGAAGAGGAACCTGACACAGGAGAAGCTGTCCAAGTTCAGTTGAAAGACGGGATGATGTCCGGACTTCTTGAAATACCCAAAGGTGATGGTCCCTACCCGCTAATGGTGATTATCGCAGGTTCCGGCCCGACGGATCGTAATGGTAATTCCCCGTTGTTGCCCGGTAAGAACAATAGTTTAAAAATGCTTGCGGAACAATTAGCGGAGGAAGGGATAGCAAGTATTCGCTATGACAAGCGAGGAATTGGTGAGAATGAAAGCTTAGGTGGCAATGAAGAAGACTTACGATTTGATAATTTTATCGATGATGCTGCCGCCTGGGTTCAATTCGCAAAGAATGATAATCGGTTTGCAAAGGTTGGCATCATCGGTCATAGCGAAGGTTCACTAATCGGTATGGTGGCTGCTGAAAAAACAGATGCCGATGCTTTCGTCTCCATCGCAGGAGTTGGAAGGCCGATCGATGAAGTATTAATGGAGCAGCTTGAACGACAGCTGCCTGTTAACTTGCTTAAAGAATCGGATGACATTTTAGTGAAACTGAAGCAAGGGGAACGTGTGGATAAAGTCAGCAGCGAGCTGCAAAGTGTTTTCCGCCCGTCCGTCCAGCCTTATTTAATATCTTGGTTGGAGTATGATGCCGCGAAGGAAATCCAAAAAATTAAAGCGCCTGTGCTCATTATTAACGGAACAAGAGATTTACAAGTACCTGTCAAAGATGCAGAACTTCTTCACGACGCCAAAAAGGATGCTGAGCTTGTCCTTATCCAAAACATGAATCATGTATTTAAAGAGGCACCTGAAGACCAAGAAGGAAATATGGCGACCTATATGAATCCTGATCTCCCCTTAGCCAAAGGATTGATAGATGCGATTACAAGCTTTTTAAAATAAACGATAGTAAAAACGAGCCATCCCTTCAATCCGAGGGTAGGCTCGCTTTTACTATCAATGTAATTTTACTCTTTGAAGTCTAAGTGCATTAAGAACAACTGACACCGAGCTGAACGCCATCGCAGCGCCTGCAACCCAAGGCGCAAGTAAACCGAGAGCGGCAACCGGTATACCGATCGTATTGTAGAAGAAGGCGAAGAACAGATTCTGCTTAATGTTTCGCATTGTCTTCCGACTCATGATAATTGCGTCTGCAACACTATTCAGATCGCCACGCATTAATGTAATATCAGCCGCTTCAATCGCAATATCGGTTCCCGTTCCAATCGCCATGCCGATATCCGCTACTGCAAGCGCCGGCGCATCGTTGATACCGTCTCCAACCATTGCAACTTTCTTCCCTTGTGCTTGCAATTGCTTGATTTTATCGCTTTTCTGGTCAGGGAGCACTTCCGCGATAATATGTGTCAAACCGACTTGCCGCCCGATCGCTTCAGCCGTTTGCTGGTTGTCTCCAGTCAACATTATGACGTCAAGACCGAGCTCCTGCATTCTTTGGATAGCTTCTTTGGACGATTCTTTCACTGTATCTGCAACCGCGACGACACCCGCAAGCTTCCCATCGATTGCAATGAGCATCGCCGTTTTTCCTTCGTTCTCCATTTTCTCCATTGTCGCTTCGATATTATCGAGAGCAATGTCTCGGCTTCGCATTAGTTTCCGAGTACCGGCAAGCACATGCTTACCAGCAACTTCCGCTTCAATTCCGTACCCTGGAAGCGCTTTGAACGTATTTACATCAATCAATTCAATGCCTTCTTCCTTGATGCCTGTAACAATTGCCTGTGCCAAAGGATGCTCTGATTGATTCTCAGCCGACGCGACCAATTGCAAGACTTCCTCATCCGCAAAGCCCTCAGCAACGATTGTATCTGTTAATGCTGGTTGACCTTTTGTAACCGTACCTGTTTTATCCAACACGACTGTGTCAATGGACCGAGTATTTTCAAGATGCTCGCCGCCTTTGAAAAGCAAGCCCATTTCAGCCGCTCGACCTGAACCTGCCATGATCGATGTCGGCGTCGCTAAACCGAGCGCACACGGACATGCGATGACGAGAATCGAAATAGTCGGGATGAGAGAAGATCTGAAATCGCCAGGTGTTACGGCAAAATACCAGATAAAAAACGTCAAAATCGCTATTCCGACAACAATCGGTACGAAAACGCCCGAAATTTTATCCGCAAGACGTTGAATTTCAGCTTTGGAGCCTTGCGCTTCTTCAACGACTTTAACAATTTGAGATAACGCGCTGTCTCTTCCAACTTTCGTCGCTTTGATCTGCAACGATCCATTTTTATTGATTGTCGCGCCAATGACGGAGTTGCCTGGGACTTTATCAACAGGAATACTTTCACCTGTAATCATCGATTCATCGATTGCTGATTGCCCAACGATGATTTCTCCGTCAACAGGAATCTTTTCACCCGGTTTGACGAGGATAATATCTCCTGCTGCCACTTCTTCAATCGGCACTTCTTGTTCGACACCGTCTTTTAAGACCCGAGCTGTTTTCGCTTGCAATCCTAATAGCTTTTGAATTGCTTGGCTCGTTTTCCCTTTCGCTCTCACTTCGAACAATTTACCGAGGACGATTAAGGTAATGATGACAGCAGATGCTTCAAAGTAAAGCTCCGGATGCCCTACACTCCCTGCAGCCATCCACTCAAACGTTAAATATAAACTGTAGAAATACGCTGCACTTGTACCTAAAGATACTAAAACGTCCATATTTGCGCTTTTATTTCGTAATGAAATAAATGCTGCTTTGTAAAACTGACCACCGATGATGAATTGAACTGGTGTCGCAAAAGCCACTTGCACCCAAGGATTCATGAGGAATTCAGGCAAGTAAAGAAACGATAAAAACTCGAAATGCGCTACCATCGTCCATAAAAGCGGTAATGTCAAAACTGCCGATAAAATGAATTTCCGATATTGTTTTTTAATTTCCTGCTCTTTATGGTCCAACTTTTCCTTACCGTCTGTTTTCGGAACCAACTCATAACCCATTTTTTTCACATTAGCCATCATTTCATTCGTGCTCGTTTGACCGCCATCATATTCAACTGTCAACGTTTCAAGCGCGAAGTTGACTGCTGCATTTGAAACGCCATTCATTTTATGAATGCGCTTTTCAATTTTCGTTGCACACGCAGCGCATGTCATACCCGATATATCGAATTCGGCTTTATCATGAATGACACCATAACCTAATTTTTCAATTCTTGCTGCAAAATCGTCTATATTTGTCTTTTCAGGATCGTAAACGATTGTTGAGCTTTCTAAAGCAAAGTTTACATTCGCCTTTTCGACGCCCTCTATTTTTGATAGCCCTTTCTCGATCCGGTTTGCACATGCAGCACATGTCATCCCGTTGATCTTCAAGGTTGATTCTGTGGTTGCCATTTGTATCCCTCCAATACTATATGGGGGTATATTTTTTTGAAAAAAGAAGGATTATACAGTTAACGTATAACCACTTCTACTACCGCTGTATACCCCCACGTGGTGTAAGCGGAAGATGCGATCATTGCTTTTGATTAAGCAACTTCATATCCTTGGTCTTCAATTGTTTCTTTAATTTGCTTCAATGTTTCTTCATTGTCGAATTCAACTGTTACCTCATTGTTCGCAAGGTCTACTTTTACTGATGAAACGCCTGTCAGTTCACCGACGCTTGACTCGATTGAATTAACGCAATGTCCACAAGACATGCCTTCTACTTTTAATAGTTCTTTCATGATGAAAAACCTCCTGTATTTGTTAGTAACCAAAGTATATTATACCCTATACCAGTATGTCAATCACAAAGATTATTTGGTCATCGTTTTCATGACACTCATAAGTTCCTGGATGGCTGCCTCACCATCTTGTCCTTTAATGGCGTTTACAACACAGTGGTGCGTATGGTCTTCCAATAATGCTAATGAAACTTTGTTCATTGCGGATTGAATCGCACTAATTTGATGTAAAATATCTACGCAATACCGGTCGTTCTCAATCATTTGATGGACGCCTCTTACTTGCCCCTCAATTCGTTTTAATCGGTTTAACAACTGTTGCTTATTCGGCTGGACAGTCTTTTTTGTCGTTTCTGACATATTATCACTCCTCAGAGTTCTTTATACCCCGTACCCCTATAATATCATTTGTCCGGAGAAAGAGCAATGATATCGGATAGTCTTAATGATGATGATGTCCTTCCGATGCTTCAGGCTTCATCTGACATAAAATCGAATCGTCATGCTGATGGGCAGACGTTTCCAATTGAATCGTCACATGATGGATATTTTGATGTAACAAGTCATGTTCTATACTTCGCAGCATTTGCTCACTTTCAACGATTGTCATTTGATCATCTACAACAGCGTGGCAAGATAACGCGTTTAGTCCGCTCGTAATAGACCAGACATGTAAATCATGAACGCTATGCACTCCATCCGCATTTCGAATTGTACTAAGGATATCGTTCATTTCGACATTTTGAGGCACGCCTTCCATCAACACATGCAAGCCGGATTTCGATACAAAATATCCGCTGCGCAAAACAAGGATTGCAACGATGACACTAGCCAATGGATCTGCCCAACCCCAACCGAAGAACATTATAAGCAATGCTGCGGCTATTGCTCCGACTGAACCTAACATATCGCTTAAGACATGCAAGTAAGCACCTTTCATATTCAAGTTCTCTTCCACATCGCCGCCACGCGTCATAATCCATGCAACTAAAATATTTACGGCCAATCCAATACTGCTAACTATCAACATTCCTGTCGTCGCCACTTCCGGTGGGTTTGCAAAACGTTGGATTGCTTCGTAAAAAATGAACAATGCAATAACGATCAACGTGACGCCGTTTAGTACAGCTGCTAATATCTCAAATCGCTTATAACCAAACGTCTTGCTTTTACTCGCTACTTTTTCACCTAACTTAAATGCAATCAACGCAATTGCCAATGAAATCGAATCACTTAACATATGACCGGCGTCTGCCAATAAGGCAAGACTGTTCGTCAAAAATCCGCCAACAGCTTCCACAATCATATACGAAGTAATGATGAGGAAAGAAATCAATAATACCTTTTTATTTGCACCATGTGTATGGTCGTGTTCGTGCCCCATATGGATACCCCCTGCATGTAATTAAGTATGCGTTGCGTGTTCAATCGCCTGTTTCAATAAATTCATAACGTGATGGTCATCTTCTGAATAGTAAAGAGTCGTCCCCTCTCTTCTAAACTTCACCAATCGAAGATTTTTTAAAAAGCGCAATTGATGAGAGACAGATGACTGACTTAAATTTAGCGTGTCAGCTATATCGTTCACTGAATACTCTTCTTCGCATAATAAATTCAAAATCCGAATTCTTGTAGGATCACTTAATGCTTTAAACGTTTGGGATACGACAAAAAGCGTTTCTTCATCCAAATGCTGTTTACTCATTTCAAGTCCCCTTTCACTGTATTTTCTTTATTTGCATATATGAGCATATACTCATATTATGATCAACTGAAGATAATGTCAATTAATAAATGTATTACCCCCCTATTTCTTATATCAAACAACTTAATCTTAAAACTTTAAGGGCCTATTTATTACTATTTCCTTGTGCAAAAGAGAGAATATATTTTGCATACCCTACCCGTGTATTGTACTATAACCTTATTGAAATTTTAAAGGAAAGGTGTGCAAAGTCATCGTGCAAAAAGAAAAAAAGGTGAAGTTAGCTGTTAACGGTGGAATATCATTCGGTGCAAAGTTAAACGCAAACCAATTGAGAGTTCTCGCTGACTATTTAGGTGATCAAGAGTTGGAATTAACGACATTCCAGCAATTATATATCGAAGTGTTCGAAAGCGATTTGGAATTCATTCAAAAGAAATTCAAGGAAGTTGAACTCTTCTGCTATCCTGTTGGCAATTATGTAAAAAGCTTGCGTCACTGCAACTTTTGCAAAGGTGCCGAGGAAGAAGGGATGCCCGTTGCTATCGAGCTGAATAAGCGAATTGCAGGTAGACCTGTCCCATTCACCCTTCGGCCTGCCTATACGGGGTGTCCGATCGGATGCGGAGAACCGCTCGTCAATGACATCGGTGTCATGAAATCGCGAAAAGGCTATGATTTGTATATTGGCGGAAATGCGAAAGGCGCTTATGCGAAAACAGGGACACTTATACTTGAGCAGGTACAGCCCGATGAACTGTATGAAGCAGTTGAACAAGTGATTGATTTATATGCGGAGAATGGCAAAAAACGTGAACCGTTCTATAAATTCGTCAACCGTTTTGGCGTGGAGAACATAATGCAATATGTAATGAATGACTCGGCTCAAATTGAGTAGATGTCTTTGAAGAATAAGGAAGAAGGCTATCCGGGTTTGGAGAGGCCACTGGAAAAGTCCAAATTAGTTGATTTCAGCTCCAGTCGGACGTTGTTATGGGGGTATCAATAATGGAAAAAATAGAAATGAGACTCCCAAGATGTGAGACGGCATACGATTCGCCCCATAATTAACAGTATAAATAGCATTAAAAAACGCACGTCTGTGCGTTTTTACTTGTCATAGTCTATTGTAGAGATTTGTTCGACAATCGCACCCAGATTCTTGAGCAGTGTCAAACTGTTGATTTCCGTTCCAGCCGGACGCTTTCCTGGGGGCGTGCGGTGAGCCTCCTCGGTCCGCTTCGCTCCCCTGTGGGGTCTCACCTGTCACGCTGATCCCCAAGGAGTCGCCGGCTTCCACTCCAATCAACTAAGTATCTGCTTTTTAATTCTAAACCACAAAAAGCTTTCCCTTATGCCATAAAGGCGCCCGATTCTTGAACATCGGGAAACATTAATATATTTTAATTACATTTTTTAATTAGCGTCGCATTAAAACTAAATACCAACTTACAGAAAACGTAATACCTTGTAATTAAAGCCAAGTACAAAAAAATCCTTTATAATAGTGGGCAGGTAGTAACCTATCCAAATCCAAAATAAAGGACTCACACATGGATAAGATTATACGAAAAACAGCATTTGAGCAATGGGCTGCCCCTATTTCTAACGAATTATTTGAAGACCAGGTAAAAACCCATTGTCTGGACTACTATACCAAAAAGCTGTATATGGCTTCGTTTACAAAATTGCTATTGTATGCACAACTTCATGAAACAGAAAGTTTACGTGCCATCAGTGATAGTGTCTTTTCGGAAGAACTGCAAGAAGCCACGAGTTTGGATTCCATTAGTTTCTCCCAACTAGGAAGACGTTTCCATCGAATCCCTACGGAATTCTTTCAAACTATTTTTCTCGACCTTGTGAGACAAATACATGAGGCCACGGATTTTCAGGCAGGACGCAAGACGACGACGCCTTTGAAAATTATTGATTCGAGTACTTTGCCATTGAATCTGAACAATCACCGTTGGGCGACATTCCGTAAAACCAAATCAGGCATCAAACTGCATCTGAGACTCATTTTCATGGAAGATGGCTGTTCCTATCCGGATCAAGCCGTTCTAACAAATGCCAAGGAACATGATCGTGGCCAATTAGAAATACTGATTGACGACAAAGATTGCATGTATGTGTTTGACCGTGGCTACTTGGATTATGAACGATTCGATCGCATGACGGATGAAGGATATTTCTTCGCGTCCCGTTTGCGTAAGAATGCGGTGGTGCGCTCACTCGAGCGCTTTGAACTGCCAGAGAATTCATCAGTGCAATCCGACGAAATGGTGGTCATCGGTACTTCACAGAACCGTTCTGAAAATGTGTTTCGTCTCCTTCAGGTGCTTGATTCCAAAGGGAATCAATTGAACCTGCTCACTAATCGATTTGATTTGTCCGCAGATGAAATTGCCGAACTGTACAAGTCTCGTTGGGCCATCGAACTGTTCTTCTAATAGATGAAACAGCATTTGAATATCATAAAGTTCTATGGTCAGAGTCAGCAGGGTGTACATAATCAAGTATACATCGCTATGATCGTATATTGCTTGAACGTACTCGCGCAGTTAAGGACAAACAGTAAGCGTACGTATTTACAGATCAGTCGTTATCTGAAGGCATCCTTATGGAAATCAGCACATATATGGCTCCGTAAAATCGAAGGAAAAAGCGTACCGTAACGTTAATGGTTTGTCTCTGTTACCCTAGTCAAAAGGTATAGTAAAAAAATGGATGTTCACTACCTGTATTCTGGTGTTTTCGTTTTTTCTTTTGAAAGCAAAAATAAATAGATGGAATATTGAAAGTTAATTTAAGCGACACTAGTGACATTTTTTGAATAATAAAGATTAAACAGTCCGACAATTTTAGATTAAAAATGTCGAGTGTGTTTATACCGGCTCTGATATTATGTATTCATGAAAGGAGGGATATGATGTTAAAAGAATTGAACCAAGTGATTGACTATATTGAAGTTCATTTAACCGATGACCTCTCTCTTGAAAGTATTTCCAATTATGCTGGGGTTTCCGATTACCACTTGAGAACGGTATTTTTTCATCTTTCAGGCATGACACTAAATGAATATGTAAAAAACAGAAAACTATCGGAAGCAAATAAGGATTTATTGAGTGGAGAAAAGGTAACAGATGTTGCTTTTAAATATGGTTATCAATCAATGGACGGTTTTACTAGGGCATTTAAAAAATGGTATGGTTTTTTGCCTTCAGATGTAATAAAAAAAAGAGTAAGCAAATCATTTCCCAAACTTTCATTCGTAATTACTGTAAAAGGAGGAATATCTATGGAATTTAGAATCGAAGACAAACCAGCGTTTAATCTAGTTGGTGTAAGTAAACGTGTCCCTATACAATTTGAAGGTGTGAACAACGAAATAGTAAAGCTTGCAGAAAGCATAACAGAAGAACAAAGAAAAGAAATGCATTCTCTTCAAAATATAGAGCCTTATGAAATTGTTAATGCTTCTTACAACGCTGACGAAAATTTCCTAAAAGAAGAAGGGGATTTAACCCACTTGATAGGTGTATTAACGTCTAAAAATCAAGTCAGCAATTTTTTAGACGTTGTGCCTGTTGAAGCTTATACTTGGGCAGTATTTCCAAGTGAAGGGCCATTTCCATCTACGTTGCAGGATACAATGGCAAAAACCTATTCAGAATGGCTTCCTTCTTCTGATTACGAAGTAATCAATGCTCCTACTTTTTCTTTCACTAAAATGGATAAGCATAAAAAAGATTATGCTTATAGTGAAGTTTGGCTTCCCGTGCGAAAGAAATAAACAATAGTAAGCATTATATTGAGGATTAATGCAGAGCAACGCAGATTCAGCGTTGCTCTTTTAAAAGTATATTGTAGTCTACAATTACATAAGGTGAAACTAATTATTAGTACAATCAATTCAATAATATGGCTCCGTTTATTGAAAAAGCCGACTACTTATATCACTATTTTATCACAAAATCATCTGTTCCCTTCAACTGGAAAAGGAGATCAGGCATAATTACAATCGCTTGCACGCTTTCCTACAGTTAAGCTTTCCATTATTTGAAAAGGTGTTTTCGAAGAGCTCAGCCATGTTTTTAAATATCGTTCAGCTCTATCCGCACCCTCCATGTTTACATAAGCTTTCTAAGGAAGATCTCGGCAGCCAGATCAAAAAGGCGACCCGTAAGGTTATATCTACTCAAAAAGCGGAGGAGAAAGCAGCTTTACTAATCACCGCCGCGGAAAATTCGTACTCAGCTATCAGGTCGGAAGAGTACGTTGCGAACATTTAAAGCACTATGCAAAACGTATCGTGGACCTTGTAAACCAGAAAAAAGATATCATCAAACAAATGGTGGAATTATCGAAGGAAAGAGTGGATTTCCAAGTGCTCGTGTCATTTCCGGGAATCAGAGAAAATACAGCCGTAAGAATCACTGGTGAATTAGGTGACATTCGACGCTTCAAGAATCCAAAACAGATCAATGCATACGCAGGGATTGATATTCAACGACACCAATCGGGCAAGCTTCAGTATCAGGACCGGATTAATAAACGAGGAAATCGAAGATTGAGGAAAATCCTTTATTTCATGGTGATGTCGATGATCTCCTTGCGGACAAAGACTAATAACACAATCGTGGATTATTATGATCAATTGAAAAAGCAACCTCAGAGTATGCCTCATAAGGTTGCGGTAATCGCATGTGTGAATAAGTTCCTGAAAGTCGCATTTCAACTTATCCAACATGACGTCCTGTATCATTACGAATCAGCCAAAGCTTCGTAACAGGATAGCTTCACTATAGCACATATGACCTTGCGAAAAACAGATATTCGTCAGGTCTATTTGGCATATTCATTTTTAATTATTTTAGGAGAACCTGTTGCTTGGAGTGCAGGCGCCGACTCCTGCGGGAATAGCATGAGCCTTGAGACCCCGCAGGGCGCATGCCTTTCGCGACCGAGGAGGCTCAAGCCATGCCCGCGGAAAGCGAGCGCCGTAACGGAAAGCAACAGCCTGTTGACATACTATCCATCTTTAATTCATTCATTCAAAGTCTCAAATAAATTAGTAAAACACTTGACTACAGGTAAGAACGCGTCCGCCTGAAGCGGAAATCAACGTGTCTTACTATACCGTTATTAGGCGTGAATTGTATGTTGATAAGTGTGGTAGTTGTAGCGCATTTCAGCATTTTCTCCCCATCAACCGAACCCGTTAGGATTTGGATAGCCTCTTCTTTTCATTTTTAAAACTTCACCTTATCCGGGATATCTGATGGCTGCACTTCATCATAGGAAGTAACCGCATTGCCTTTTTTCAAATACAACTTCAAATATGCCCCTTCTTTTAACTCTTTCGCTGCGGAAAACTCCACTTCGATTGACTCACCATTTTCTTTATAGGCCGTGCCCGTATACAAATACCTTTTTATAATTTCACCCGAATCCAACTTTGTTTCTTCGACCGTGCTTTTCGCCGGGATTTGATAGTAAGCATTATCTTTTCCCATTCGATTGAAGTCCACCGTCGCCAAGGTAACGATCGCTCCGATTAGCAAAATAGCTAATACACCAACAGCAATTAAACCTTTTTTCATCTATTATCCCTCCGAATAGCTTCTTCTAATTATTTTGTTGAAGTTATAAACTGTAGCAATATAATAAATCGCATAGATTAACGTGTAAGCGACCATCCAAATGACGACTGGAACTAAGAAATCCATCATGAGCAAGTTTGAGACAGCCGTCAACGCAACGCCTCCATGAAGAAGTCCTAAAAGTAGAGGTGCAATGAAAATGACACCGACTTGCCCGCGGATCGTTCGCTTCATATCTTTGTTCGACACACCAATTTTGTGGAGAATGGCGTATTTCGCCTTATCTTCTTCTGCCTCCGTCATCATTTTAAAGAAAATGATGCTTCCTGTAGCGACAAGGAAAACAAGTCCTAAGAAACTTCCTATGAACAGTAGAGCTCCCAGTGACTCGATGGAGCTATTGTAATCAGCTGTTGCGCTTGAAAAATTCTCTGTCGACGCCGCCAATTTATCGGATACTTCGCGCTGTTTTTTGTAATCGATAACGTTAACAGCTTGCAGCAACTTCTCATCAGAATCCATTTCCTCGTATAATTGATCCGGCACTACTATCGCATTTGCGCCTAATGTCCCTACATTGAATAATGCTTGATCAAAAAACTTCGCAACTTTGTAATCGGTGTCGTTAATATTGACAGATTCCAATTTGTCGGACCATCTTTCATCAAAATAGGCATCAATTGCGAAAACTTCACCTTTCTGTAGCTTTTGAACTTCGGGCCACTCTAAGTTCTTTGCCAACGTTTGATAAGTAGACTCATCAATGACAGCGTATTCCATCTCATAAGAAGCGAGCGGAACGCGGATCATTTTGCTGTTAAACGAAACTTCCGATTCGATGATCGCGGGGTCAATCGTCTGCTGATCCCCCTCCCACATAAAAGTGTAAGGCATATACATTTCCACATTTTTTTCGGCATTATAATAAACCCCGAATACTGCTCCGCCTGAAGTGATCGTCGTTGCACTCAACACAGTTATGATCGTCAATGTTTTCGCGTTCCCCCTAATACGGTAAAGCAACTGGGAAGCAGTCATCATATGAAGACCTTTCCATGCCCAGCGCGGATTTCTTTTCAACGCGGACAATACATATACAAGAACGCTATGGAACAGTAAATACGATCCAATTACAGTCAACGCGATAATAATGATTGGCGTCGCCAGCCCCAATGCTTGCCATACTTGCGAATCCATTAAATCTTGCAAAGCAATTACATATGCAGCAGCCAATGCCAACACACCTAAAAACACTGTCACGATACGCGCTTTCGGTACTTCTTCACCCTTTTTCTCTGCATGGAACAGGTCTATTAACTTGAAACGGTAAATCACCCGGTACCCCATCAATGAAGTAACTAAAAAGATGATAAAAAACACAATAACTGTATTAATGAGCGCGCCTGTTGAAAATGTAAATCCTGCGACGACATCAAGTCCCATCAGCTTCAATAATATACTTAACAAAGCGCGGGAGAGCAAAAATCCTAACACTACCCCAATGATGAGTGATAACAACCCGATTACCATGTTTTCAAAAAACAGAAGACATCCGATTGAACGCTTCCGCACGCCAAGCAAGGAGTACAGTGCAACTTCTTTTTTCCTCTTTTTCATGAAAAAAGAATTGGAATACAGTATGAAAATCGCAACAAAAATCATAAGCACAAATGCAGCTGCGCCCATCACTCCCTGAATCTGCTTAGATGTTGCAGCTGCCCCGCTAATATCATTGCTATATTTCAAGGTCGCAAATGTAAAGTAGATGAGGATGGAAAATACAGTAGATCCGATGTAAAGCGAATAGCTTTTCATATTGCGGCGTATATTTTTTACCGCCAAATCAAATAACGTCATTCGTTTCACCGCCTACTTGCGATAGCTCATCCAAAATCATTTGGAAAAATTCCTTGCGCGTCTTCCTTCCACGCAGTATCTCTTTCGACAGCCGACCATCTCTTATGAATAAAATGCGGCGGCAAAAACTGGCGGCATACGCATCATGCGTTACCATCATAATCGTCGCTTCATGCTTTTCGTTCAGCGCGCTCATGCTTTCCAGCAAATCCGTGGCCGATTTCGAATCCAATGCGCCGGTCGGTTCATCCGCAAAAATGATTTTCGGTTTGGAAATCAATGCACGGCTTGCTGCTGTACGCTGTTTCTGGCCGCCCGAAATTTGATAAGGATATTTATCGAGCAAATTAGAAATGCCAAATGTCGCTGCAATTTCTTCCACACGCTCTTTAATGACTGCCGGTTTCTTCTTTGCAATCGCAAGCGGCAATAAAATATTTTCACGAACTGTTAATGAATCCAACAAATTATAATCCTGGAAGATGAATCCTAAGTGGTCGCGTCTAAAATCCGCAAGCTTCTCTTCATCCATTTTTGCGATATTGTCCGGTCCGATTAAAATATCTCCGCTTGTAGGTGTATCAATTGTTGCTAAAATATTTAGCAATGTCGATTTCCCCGCTCCTGAGGGACCCATGACACCGACGAATTCTCCATGGTCGATTTCAAATGAGATATTTTCAAGCGCATTGAATGTATTCGTACCTTTTCCATATGCTTTTTCAACATTTTTCACAAGTAATAATGGCTCCATTTATTCGCACCTCTTTCGTATGTCCTTACTATACTCGGCGAACCTTAAGCTGAATTTACTCCTGCCTTACATTATCCTTAAATATGGGCGAGGTGCGGTAAATTGCATTATACTTGAGCAAAGAAGCTTGAAAGGATGTGCGCGATTTGACAAAACCACGAATCTTAATCGTAGATGACGAAAACGATTTGCGTCATTTAATGAAAACCGCGCTTAGGAAGGAAGGCTTTACGGAGATTGAAACCGCGGGCTCCGTTCAAGAAGGTTGGAATCAATTCGAGTCATTTTCACCCGATATCGCAATTTTGGACATCATGCTTCCGGACGGGGAAGGGTATGATCTATGTAGAAGGATTCGGGAAGTTTCCCATATCCCAATCTTATTTTTATCGGCAAAATCTGACGAAACGGATAAGATTTTGGGACTAGCTCTCGGAGGCGATGATTATATTACGAAACCATTCAGCCCCAAGGAAGTCGCCTTCAGAGTAAAAGCTCAGTTAAGACGGGCAGGCTATCATGAAGCAGAGATGGCTTCCCAACCAAAACCGCTTTCTATTGGCCCGTTTTCAATGAATAAAGAGGAAACTGAAGTGATGAAGAATGGGGAAATGTTGGAGCTGACCGCTAAGGAAATTGGATTATTGGCTTGCTTCATGCATAACCCGAACCAAATTATAAGCAAAGAGACGCTTTTTGAACGTGTTTGGGGAGAAGACTTTCTTGGAGCGGATAATACATTGATGGTCCATATTCGCCGTCTCCGTGAGAAAATTGAAGATCACCCATCAAAACCAATCTATCTTACAACAGTAAAAGGATTAGGATATAAATTCATTGTGAAATAGGTGATTCGATGAAATGGAAGTTGACAGTTCGATACTTATTTTCAGTCCTAAGCATTGTTTTTATCGTCGTTTTCGTCAATCTATTTGTCTTGGTTGGCATTCTTTATTACCAACAGGTGAATGGCAATGACAACTTAACTGCCGATACTGGTGAGAATTTCACCCGTCAATTTTCCCGCTACCTATCGATTGAAGACGGACTGCCCGTCATTTCGGATGAAGGAGTCCAAGCACTTCAAGAATTTGGCGGATGGCTGCAAGTTTTAGATCAAAACGGACAGGTCGTCACCGCTGCTCTGTCACCTGCAGATGCACCTACACACTATAGCCCAATTGAGCTCGTACATATATACAAATATATGGACGACCAATTTACAACGTATTACATTGGCCAATTTGAAGAATACAGCTACCTATTCGGCGCCAAAGATTCTGAGGAAGAGCGGATTATATTCATGTTCAACATGAAATCTTTCCTATCTTATGTGTCAAAAGCATTCGTTGGCATTACAATTGCCGATCTGTTTATCGCAATGCTCGTCGGATTGCTGTTCAGCATAATTATTACAAAACCAGTCTCGTATATGATCGACCGGATCTCCCAGCTGAAAGAGCGTAATTTTGCCATTCAGAACATGAAACGTCAAGGTATTTTCAAGCCGGTATTTTCAAATTTGAATTCCGTCTCCGAAACATTACAAGCGCATGAAGAAGAGCGTACAAAGCTGGAAAAAATGCGTGAAGAGTGGATAAGCAACGTTTCGCACGATCTGAAGACGCCCCTTGCATCTGTTCAGGGCTTCGCAGAATTGCTGCGTGAAAAAGATGTGACAGAATCGGAACGGGCAGAGTATGCAGAAGTCATAGAGCGGAAAGCAAAATATATGAAAGAGCTATTAGATGATTTCAATTTAACGATGCGCCTGCGCAATCAAGAAATGCCGCTCAATCGCGAAGACACCCGCCTGGAAAGCTTTGTACGTGAACTGGTCATAGACGTGTTGAATGACCCGAAATATTGCGATTGCGCACTTTCCTTCAACAGCGACGCACCAGATCTAAAGTGGAACATTGATCGTCATCTGATGAAGCGGGCAATTTTAAATTTCGTCAACAATGCGATCATCCACAATGATCATGACATCCAAATCACTGTCAGCGTAACAGCAAATGGAATCACAATCGAAGACAATGGAAAAGGCATTTCGAAGAGGGACATGAATCAGATTTTCGATCGCTATTACAGAGGGACAAATACGGAAGATATCCATGGCACCGGTCTCGGCCTTGCCATCTCCAGAGACATTATAGAAGCACATGGAGGATTTATTACCTTGACCAGCGAAATTGGAAAGGGAACTAAAGTGAGGATTTGGATAGAAGAATGAACAAAAACGTCAAGAACATACATGGGTACATGAATAACTGAGGACACATGAAAATACAGGTGAGGGATCATGTCCCGGCACCTGTATTTTTTATCCTCATTCAGTTCATTTCAAAAATCCATCATAACGTCACATGCTTTGGCTTTTTCCAAAACAGAGCTAAACCAGTGCCTATCAGTAGAACAATTGCTGCGAAATAGTAAGGATAATTCAAGTTGAGGTCGAATAATTCGCCTCCAATAATCGGACCGAAAATATTGCCGATACTTGTAAATGTAGAGTTCATGCCCCCCACAAATCCTTGTTCATTGCCAGCGATCTTCGATAGATAGGATGTGATGGCCGGACGCATCAAGTCAAAGCCTACAAACAAAATGAAGGTCGTAAGTAAAATGGAGATGTAGGAGCTGACAAAGGTCATTAATATGACGAGAACTGTCGATATCCCCATTGAATACCGGATAAGATTTATTTCACCCATTATTTTTGTCAAACGATCAAACAATGCTACTTGTGCAATGGCCCCGACAAGCGCACTTCCTGTAATGACAATTGCAATGTCCTTAGGCGTGAAGCTGAATTTGTGGTCGACGAAAAGGCTGAAAAGCGACTCAAAAGCAGCAAGTCCAAACGACATGACGAATATTAAGATAAAAGCAATGAAATACATCGGGATGAAAATCCGACGCAACCCCGTTTTCTGACCTTCCATCGGCCCCTCTTCAGGCACGCGTTCTGGTTCAGTTAGGAGGATGATTGACAGAATTGCAGCAATCGCTCCTAGTACCCCCGCTGAGTAAAACGGCACACGCGTACCGATCTCCGCTAAAAACCCACCGAGCCCAGGCCCTATAATGAAACCTGTACTAATCGCAGCAGACATATAGCCAAGCGCCTTCGCTCTACTTTGCGCAGTTGTGATGTCAGCAATGAAAGCTGTTACTGCCGGCATGATGAAGGCAGCACTCACACCGCCAAGCATCCTTGAAACAAAAAGCACTTCGACTGTTTTACCATATCCAAATAAGAATTCCGAGAAACCGAATATAAATAAACCGATTACAATCATAATTTTGCGTCCGTACTTATCGACCCATCGGCCCGCAAATGGAGATAAAATGAGTTGTGTAATCGCAAAGGCAGCTACCATATACCCCACGACTGCCCCACTGATTTCCAATTCATTCATAATTGTTGGCAGCACTGGAATGACTAGCCCAATCCCTAAAAAGGCAATAAATAAATTCATTAATAATATCGCCAATACGACTTTTTTACTCTTCATACGTAATCTCCTCTGATTTTCTGCAAGGTGACAGGCACCATGACTGATGGATTTTCTCACCTTTTGAAGATTATAGCATTTTTTTCTGCAAAGTCTTCCATTAAGCGTTCTCTATGCTTGCAGATAAAAAAAGGTGCCTGCCACCCAAACAATTTGAGATTGTTTGGGTGGCAGGCATCAAATATTATTTCTTATCTTCAAACTCCAGTTTAGTTCCGTCATTGAATCGAAGTTCTAGCTCAAACTTTGTATAGTCAGTCGGTAGATTAAAGATAGACAATGTTTGCGATATGGCTTTGTCTTTTGTTGTTTGTTGTGTAATGCCCAACTGCTTCACAAGCGGGTAAAGCTTGTTGAATGCTTCGGCGCCGTTAATATCTACAAAATTTAAAGAGTCTTCTATTTCAGCTTTAATCGTTCCGTCTTTTCTCTTTTCAATTTCCGCTTCGTATTCCGTACCATCCGCATACTCGACCTCTAATTCAAATTCCGCGTATTCCAGTTCCTTCATCTGTGTCTGCATATCATCCTGGTTCGATACATTATCTTGTCCCACTTCGGTCGAATCTTCTTGATCATCATTGGATGAATTCCCTTCATTCTTCACACTTGTACCGTTTTCCGTGACAGCGGGCTCCTGATTTTGGTTCCCTTTGTTCTCATTACAAGCGATAAGCGTAAGGGACAGCAATAGTACGAGTAATGACATACCGATTTTCTTCATATCAACAACCTCCGATTCTCTTTATCCATTACCCAATCCAGAGGGTTTTATTCATGAATTGACTTTCAAACAAGAACTATATAAGATGAAAGTAATTAGAAAGGAGCGATTGAGACATGGCATTTTTACAACTATATTGATTCCTACATATGATAGTGTAAAGCCGCCTTTTAGGACGGTTTATTTATCATGTGTACGGGTTTGATAAGTTGTAGAATCTCTATCGTTCTACGGAGTATCTATACCCATTTTCAAGTACACAGGATCTCTGTGTACTTTTTTCGTTTGGAGGGAGAAATGATGATGACATTATTATTTTATTGATACGGGCTTAGTACGTTAAGCTCGTATCGATCCTAGCTATCGATACGAAATCATAAAAATTTCGGAGGTAGCGAATATGGAACAAGTTTGTTTTGTGTTGAAAAGTATTGAAATGACTTATTTGGATAAAGAGATATTGAAGATAGATAGCTTGGCAGTACACCAATTTGACCGAATTGGAATCGTCGGCAAAAATAGTGCCGGCAAAAGTACACTTCTAAAACTGTTGGCAGATGAAATACAGCCGACCCGCGGAAACGTCTTACGGCATGTGGATTGCGGGTATTTTAAACAGCTGGAGCCGGCCTCTGGCGAAGGTGCGGACGATGCGCTGCTCGGCAGATTAGCGATACCCCATAGCTCCGATCGATTGAGCGGCGGAGAGCAGACAAGGCTGAAGCTTGCGCAATTGTTCACAAACTATCACGAGGCGTTGCTGATCGATGAGCCGACTACACATTTGGATCAGGATGGAATCGAATTTTTACTTGACGAACTCCGATATTATTACGGGGCTCTCGTGTTAATTAGCCATGACCGCGCTGTATTGGATGCGCTCGTCACGACAATTTGGGAAGTGCATGAAGGTGAAGTGCGTGTCTATACGGGGAATTTCAGCGACTATAAAGTGCAGAAGGAGCTTGAGCAGGAACAACAACGTCAAGCACATGAACAATTTCTTAAAGAAAAAAAGCGTCTTGAAAATGCTGCCGAAGAGAAAATGAAAAAGGCGGAAAAAATTGCACAGGCAGCAAGTATGTCGAAAAGAGAAGCGAAAGCGAAAGCAAATCTCATGTTCGAAACGAAATCAAAAGGCACAAGTGAAAAGGCAGTGCATCGCGCCGCAAAAGCAATTGAACATCGCATGGAAAAACTTCAAGCCATTGAAGCGGTTCAAGAGGATAGACCCATCGTATTCCGGCAATCAAAAGCATTGGAGTTGCATAATAAATTCCCGATTATGGCCGATCGACTGACGTTAAAGGCGGGAGATAATGTGTTGCTCGAAGATGTAAGCTTCCAACTGCCATTAGGGAAGAAAATAGCGATAACAGGGGCAAATGGCATCGGAAAAAGTTCATTGCTCCACCATCTTGCAAGCCACGGTGAAAGTCTCACCATTTCACCAAAAGCGCGTATCGGTTATTTCCGTCAAATGAGTTATCAATTTCCTGTGAATGAAACAGTTATGCAATTTTTGAGCAAGCGATCCGACTACGATCAAGGTTTTTTAAGAAGTGTATTGCACGCGATGCAATTTACGGGGACGGACATTCAAAAAAGCGTGCTGTCTTTAAGTGGAGGCGAAGCGATTCGTCTGCAACTTTGCCAATTGTTTTTAGGTGAATATAATATTTTATTGCTAGATGAGCCGACGAACTTTTTAGATATTCACGCGCTAGACGCATTAGAGCAATTTATTAAGGGGTACGAGGGGACGATTATATTCGTTTCGCATGACAAGACATTTATCGAGAATACAGCTGACTTGCGGTATGTTATTCGTTCGAAAATGATTCATTTGGAGTAAACGATTTAAATAATTTTTATGTACTACCTATTCCAGTGGATGTTTCAGCTAAACGCTCAACTTTCACTTAGGGAATCGTAAACTCGCTTAAAACCTGCAGATAACGTATAAATCTCGTTAAACACGCTTAAAGCCTAAACAGCTTTTTATGTGCATTTCTATTGATTTATACGTTTCTCGCGGTTTTATGTTTTTTGTAGTTTTTCTGTATCCTGTGTTGTCATATTTTCATTTTCAGCATTTAAAACGGTATAATTAACATAATAATCGTATGCAGGAGGTATGAAATGGTAAAAGCAAATGAAAATTTCATTTACTGGACGCTCTTAAATCATATGGAATGGAACATTTATATGGCAGCGACGAAGGAAGGACTATGCTACATCGGCCCCCAAAATACCTCATTCGAAGAACTCACCGTATGGGTGAATAAATGGCTTCCCAACCATCAGCTATTAGAAGATGAGGCTGTACTACATCCCTACGCAACTGAATTGGTTGATTATCTGGAGGGAAATCGGAAAGAGTTCACAATGCCACTAGATCTGTACGGAACCGAATTTCAACAATCGGTCTGGAAGGTCCTGCTGGAAATTCCATTCGGACAGACGGTTACGTATTCAAATATTGCAGAAAGAATCCAAAAACCGCAAGCTGTTCGTGCGGTCGGGACCGCAATCGGCGCCAATCCAATCCTCATCACCGTTCCTTGTCATCGCGTCATCGGGAAAAACGGGAAATTAACAGGCTTCCGGGGCGGTTTGGACATGAAGAAACAATTGTTGGAGTTGGAAAACCCACCTACAAAAGCATAAGAAAGGCCATTGAATAATTTTCATGCGGCGTTAATAATGATATGATTAGTATTTAAATCGGAGGTTGTATAGTGAAGACAAACCGTTTAACTACAAAGGAAAAATTGCTTGATATATTGAAGAAAGAACATGAAATGACTGTAAACCAAATGGCGAAAGCGTTAGGGATTACTGAAATGGCCGTTAGAAAACATCTGAATGTTTTAGAAAGAGACTCTTTTATCCGTGTCGCTGAAGTAAGGCAACCGGTAGGTCGGCCAATCCAAGTATTTTCATTAACAACCCAGGCGGATGAACTCTTTCCTAAGCAGTACGATAATCTTGCAGTTGATTTTTTGAATGACTTATTTGAAATTCAGGGGAATGAAATCATCACTCATTTATTTGAAAAACGTGCTAAACGATTAGCTGCGAATTACTCATCTTACATGAAGCCAACTCTTACAAATGAAGAGATGGTAGAGAAGTTAAAAGATATCCAGATTGAAAAGGGTTATATGGCTGATGTCGTTAAACTTAGCGACCACCAATTTGAACTCATTGAACATAATTGCCCGATCTTTGAAGTATCTAAAAAGTACAAGCAAGCATGCCATTGTGAAACGAACATGTTTAAAGAAGTGTTACATACAAATGATGTGCAACGTACTAAATGCAAGTCTGACGGAGATAACCATTGCCATTTCCTCATCAAGTTCGAAGACGATGAATTATCCGTGTAGTTGCTTAAGATTAATTTTGCGGTGGGCAACTCGGTTGACTTCTGTCGCTTGCTTACCCTATTATCATAATAGACACTTTATATACTAAAAGGTTTATAAAGTATATTAAGTGAACAAGCATACAGGGGGAATTTAAATGTCTACTTTTACACTTCCAGCATTGGGTTATGGTTTTAACGAATTGGAACCTGTGATCGACAAACAAACAATGGAGATTCACCACGGTAAACATCATCAGACCTATGTAAACAATTTGAATGCTGCATTGGAAGGGCAAGAAGCAACAAAAAGCAAGACGTTAGAAGAGCTTCTGTCGAACTTGGATGCCTTGCCTGCGTCTATTCAGCAAGCGGTTAGAAATAATGGAGGCGGACATTTAAACCACTCTCTATTTTGGGAGATTCTCAAGTCCCCTTCAGAGAATAATTTACCAACAGGCGAATTGGCCGAAGCAGTAAATAAGACATTTGGCAGTTTCGAAAAGTTCCAAGAAGAGTTTGCAAAAGCTGCAACTGGAAGATTCGGCTCTGGATGGGCATGGCTGATTGTTAATAAAGATAAACAACTTGAAATAACAAGCACCCCAAATCAAGATAACCCCGTCATGGAAGGTAACACAGCAATCTTAGGGTTGGATGTTTGGGAACATGCTTACTACTTGTCTTATCAAAATAGAAGACCTGAATACATTTCAAACTTCTTTAAAATCGTTAACTGGGATGCTGTCTCTAAAAAATATGATGATGCATTGAATTAAACATCAATAAAACAAGGTAAGGGGCTATCCCGGCCCTTATCTTGTCTGTTATAAAGGAAAAACATCCTTGAAAGATTATGATGAGCGTTCGAGTGAGGAATTGAAGAAACAACTACTGTTTAAGGAGTGAAATGAACAAATGGATAAGGTCAGTGCATTTAAAGAGACAATGGCAAATTACCCCACCGGCGTTACTATTGTTACAGCAGTCAACGCTGAGGGCAATCCAATAGGTTTGACAGTTAACTCTTTCGCGTCAGTATCACTCGATCCCATGCTTATATTATGGTCAATTGATAAAAAGAGCGCTTCGTATGATGCATTACAAAAGGTGCAGTCTTTTGCCGTCAATATATTAGCAGAAGATCAAGCGGATACCGCCTTATTGTTCGCAAGCCGAACGAATAGCAAAGAACGCTTTGAAAATTGCAATTGGAAACTTTCAAGTCTTAACCTTCCTATCATCACCGGAACAGCGGCCGCCCTGCAATGTAATGTGTATAACCGAATTGAGGCAGGAGATCATACCATCCTTATTGGAGAAGTATCCGATATTTATGTTGAAAAGAAATCACCGTTACTTTATCACCAACGAAGGATGGGAGCATTGCCAGCAAGTTTCCATGAACAATAATAACTTCTACTCGAGACTTGCAGTGGAGGTTTAGCGCCGTGGGTTTATTACATACATTAACTATCAATCTATTACTCCCAATTAAACGTAATTACTTCCAACTGAATCGGATTAAAACAAAAGACTTTTTTATGTATATACTTTTCCTTCACCTATTGATTTCATTACCGAATGGGATCCGGCTAATCAGCACTTCCATAGGTAATGGTAATTTTGCAAAAGAAGCTTTATTAATCTTGTTTGTTTACCCATTGTCCATCACCCTTTTAGGAATTAGCGGAATTTCTCTTCTTGCACTAGTTGGTCTGATCATCAAAGCAGTTGCCAAAAGAAAGTTAGTCTATCAACTTCTATGGAAAATGACTGTTTACGCATTAACTTATCCAGTTATGCTCTATGCCTTTTTTGACATAATCGGCATAAGACACAGCCTTATAAGTTTAGTGGGATTTATCATATTTACAACCATGCTCCTAAATATTGTGCTAGCATATCCTAAAATCAGGAAGACATAGATGAAGAAAGGGGTCAAAAGAATGTCATTTGTTATAACATCAGCATGCATACATGAACAAGCGGGGATTTGTGTGGACGTTTGCCCAGTAGATTGTATCGTTTTCGGAGATGACCAATTTCTGATTGATCCGAATCGTTGTATTGATTGTGGTGCCTGTGAGACAGTATGTCCAGTTGAAGCCATCTATTTTGAGGAAGAGGTCCCTGCAAAAGAATCTGCCTCCATCCTTAAGGCAAAAGAATACTTTGGTGTAGCATAGAAGTTGTTCGCATCCAAGGATACGCCGAAAATGCATCATCAGGTTGATTTACAAATACCCCACTGTTATTACGCTTAGAACAGTGGGGTTTTGTTTATTTAATTAGCTCTCAAACCTATGCCCATAACCATTTCCAAATTTCCTTTGGTGTCGCATTTTTTCCATACATTAAAATTCCGATCTTAAACACTTTCCCCGCGGCTTTCATCATGAGCCAAATCGTAGCGAACAGGATGACTGCACTAATTCCAATTTCCACCCAAGGCCATTCTTCGAGTAATGACAGACGCATCATCCAAACCGCTGGCGAAGTGAACGGGATAAATGAGAAGACTTTTGCGATGATACCGCTCGGATCTCCAATAATTGGTGCAATGAAAATAAGCGGGACAAACGGCAGCATCATGACAAGACCTTGGAAATTGCTCGTTGCGGTCATGTCTTCCACTGTCGCACCGATTGCAACGAAAATAGCGGCAAATAGTAGGTACCCTGCAACTGCCAATACAACCAAAACCAATAGTTCTGGGACAAATAAGTACTCGAGAATCGGCAAGTCGCTTTTCCAAACGAAAATCGGTAATCCAATTGCTAACCAAACAACGACTTGTGTAATTCCTAACACGAAATAGCCAATAATCTTTCCTTGCATCAATTCAACTGGCGTTACGGACGACAAAATGATTTCCGCTACTTTCTCTTTTTTCTCTTGGGAGGCGGACGTGAAAATCATCATCCCTGTCATCACACTTGAGAACAATATAATCGCTGCAAATACACCTGGTACAATCCTCTTTAACGGATCATACTCACCCGTAGGCATGTTCTGGCCACTTTCCGCATTTCTCCATTCCACCTGTTCGATGGAAATTCCTTTTGCAATCGCGGTTTTCTGCTCTTCCGATAAATCAAGACGATTGAGCTGCAATTGACGTAAAGGGACTTCCAGCGCATAGGTTGCGTACATGAAATCCTCATTGACATCCTCAGTTTTATAGACAGGTACGACCCCATCATCTAAAGCTTTTTCAGTGAAAGCCATATACACCGTATTTTCCTCATCGATTACCCGCGTCCGCATTTCCCCTTCTTCCATATCCGTAAAATGGACATTCCACTGTAATTGTTCCTGATCTACAAGTTGCTCAACATCTTTCGCAACCCCCAGCTCATCTGCAATAAAAACCTCAACCGTCTTTGTTGAATCCGAATCGCCAAAAAGTTGGGGGATGAATAAGAAAAACGCAAACATTGCAGGCGTCACTAACAACGAAATGAGGAAAGATTTATTCTTCATATTCCGATTGATCTCCCATTTGGCGACTTTGAAACTATTACGCATAACTAGCATCCCCTTCTTTGACGATATGTTGGTCTGTTGCGATATCGATAAATATTTCATGCAAGGAAATCCGGTCGATGGATAGCTCATCAATCGACAATGTTTCCGGTAATCGTCTCAGCCACAACGGGACAACTACGTCTTGATTTAAATAGATGACCGCCACATTCCCTTTTTGCTCCACTCGACTTACATTCGATAGTCGTTCCAAGACCGATGCCTCATTATTCCCCCGAATTGTACACTTAAAGTTCGCGTATTCGTTTTTAACGTCAGCCATCGTTCCTTCAATCACCCTTTGACCGCGATGGATCATAAATAAACGATCACAGATTTCTTCAACCATATTCATTTGGTGGGACGACAATAATATAGCTGTCCCGCTTTGCGCAAGTTCCTTAATCTCATTTTTGAAAACATCCTGGCTAAGAGGGTCTAGTCCCGAGAAAGGTTCGTCTAAAATCAACAACTCCGGCTCATGAATAATCGAACCGATAAACTGAACTTTCTGCGCCATCCCCTTCGATAATTCCTCAACGGAAACTTTCTCTTTCCCTTCTAGACCAAGCTTTTTTAAATAATGAAGTGCTCGCTCTTTTGCTTTTTTAATCGGATAATCTTTCAGTTCAGCTAAATACAAAATCATATCCATTACTTTGACATTTTTATAAAGTCCACGTTCCTCAGGCAAATACCCGATTTTATGACGAGGAATTTTTCCAGCTTCACATTGGTGAAACTTCACTGTGCCTTCATCCGGATAAAGAATCCCCATAATGCTACGGATTGTCGTCGACTTCCCAGCACCATTCGGTCCGAGAATCGCCATGATTTCCCCTCTTTTCACTTCAAAGGAAATATCTTTTATGATCTGTCTTTCTTTGAAGGCTTTCCCAAGTCCTTTAACGGATAATATAGTTTCCATTGTAATTTTCAGCCCCTTTTTATTCTGTTGTATCGATGAAACAATGTTGCCAAATACGTCATAGTGGCAGGAAACGCCAGTATAAGAGCAAACATAAAGCTCCATTTGCTGATCGTTTCAATGATCCCGGAAGTCAACGTCATCACCAACCATAAAATGACTGTTGTTGTTACGGTATAGATCATCATCTTTTTAACTGGTGCTGCTAGACGATTGGTTTTATCTTGCGCGGACTCTGGATCACTGTAAATTGGCACAGTTCCCTTTTTCGCCTTAAAGATATGCATATTATAGTCTGAACAAACATGCGTCCAACTGGCAAATGAGAACATCTCGAAGTATTCATCCACTTCATCAGGCTCCAACAGACGGTAATCAATGCTATAAATCACATCTTCACTTTCTCCTTGTTCCAACTCGTAAACTCCAAAACGAAACTGTTTCAAATGCCAGCCCCGTAATGCTTTTCGTCGAAGCATATTCATATCAGCTGCTTCAGAAAATGCTAATCCCCATGATGCCACACGCTTAATGTTCTTCATCGCACACTTCCCTCCTCTCAAGACCTTTTTCCGCCATCTCAATCATCACTTTTCGGCGTGCGATATCAGCTTCTAACGTTTGCCGCCCTACATCCGTTAACATATACACCTTTCTGCGTGAGTCCGACTCGTCATGCAAAACGATAAGCTGCTCCTTCAGCAATTTTTTGATGATCGTATACAACGACGCCGGTCCAATCACAAATGACCCTCCTGTCGTTTCCTCGACTAAACTCATCACTGCATATCCATGCCGTGGCTCCGTCAATGAAGCCATAATATAAAAAACAGAATCCGTTAAAGGCTCAAATGATTTCATTGCGACCTCCCGTGTATCACTTTGTGATATATCTAATTATGTTATATCACAAAGTGATATAACATGACAACCATAAATATTATGTAACTCTCCTGGAATCTAGCGTATTCCTAAATTAATGAGCACTTCAACGGGCAACAGGACTTACCTGTGCATCATCTAAGCAAATAACTGAAGTAAATACTATCAAACAGTTAATTTACACTACGTAGGAAGAAGAGGATTAGGAGAAAAGGTTGATTATTCCAAAATCCGTTGCCGGTTCATATCTGTTTGGATATGATAATCTAAAGGGAAGGAGAATTTTCAATGAAGAATGATATTGAAGATTTATTTGAACGGGAAAAACGCGATGAGTCAAAGCCAAAACTGGAAAGAAAAGACGGAGAGCCTACGGCAGCTTTCAAAGGGGCTTCTTGGGCGGCATTACTAATCGGGATATCAGCTTATCTCTCGGGGCTGTACAATGCAGGAATGGAACTGAATGAAAAAGGCTATTATTTCGCTGTATTAATTTTCGGTCTTTATTCCTCGGTGTCCTTGCAAAAAGCGGTAAGGGATAAAGAAGAAGGAATACCAGTAACGAATATTTACTATGGCATCAGTTGGGTTGCAATCATTATTTCTATTTTATTAATGGGCATCGGTTTGTACAATGCCGGAAGTATTGTCTTAAGTGAAAAAGGTTTCTACGGAATGGCTTTCGTGCTCAGTGTATTCGCAGCAATCACTGTACAGAAAAATGTCCGGGATACACAGAAAGCAAAAGAACGAGATTGAAAAAGCCCCGTTCCAAATTTATTGGAACGAGGTTTTTTTTATAGTGATATGTTATTACTTTGTTAGCTGGCCATTGTCGAATACTACTTCACCACCGACGATTGTCGTTTTCACTGCACCTTTATACGTCTTGCCGATATAAGGAGAGTGTTGATGACGGTAATACAAGTCCTCTTTTTTCAATTCAAAGCTTTCGTTCAAGTCAACGAGTGTCAAATCCGCATCATAATCGACGGCAATTGTGCCTTTATTCGCTAGTCCGAATAGCTTCGCCGGGTTTGTTGCAGTCAACTCGACAATCTTTTCCAACGGAACATTACGTTTAAAATACCCTTCTGTAAAGAGGATATTCAACGAGGATTGTGCGCCTGAAATACCGCCCCATCCGTCGAAAATATTATCTTTAATCACTTTCATGGATGCCGGAGCTGGTGAGTGGTCAGAGCCGATTGTCGTAATTTCGCCATTGGCAACCGCTTCCCATAAACCATCCACTTCTTCCTGATCTCTTAAAGGAGGAGCACATTTTGCGATGACGCCTTGCTCTTCGATATCTTTCACCGTTAATGATAAATAATGCGGGCATGTTTCAACAGTCACATCTACACCGCGCTCTTGTGCAGCCTTAATCACTTCAACGACTTTTCGACTGCTTGCATGGACGACATGAAGCTTACACCCAGTCAATTCTGCGTAAGAAATAATTCTTCGTACCGCTTCAATTTCCGAAATGATCGGACGCGATTCGACATAATCCCTCGCTGTCACTTTGCCGGAATCCAATTTTTCTTTAGCAAGCATTTCACACATCACTGTACTTTCAGCGTGCACCGCCAAAATGGATCCTAACGCCGCAATCTCTTTCATTCCTTTATAAATCGTTTCATCGTCAACATTATGGAAATCATCGATACCGCTCGGTGACATAAAGGCCTTGAATCCGATGACGCCATTCTCATGAAGTCCTTTCAAATCAGCGATGTTCTCAGGTACAAGTCCACCCCAGAAATATGGGTTCACGACAGATTTTTCAGAAGCAGCTGACCGTTTCAGCTCAAGGTTTTCTTTATTAATGGTAGGAGGCGTACTATTTAACGGCATATCAAAAAACGATGTCGCTCCACCGGCAGCCAAGCTTCGGCTCCCCGTCTCCAAGCCTTCCCACTCCGTTCTTCCTGGTTCATTAAAGTGGACGTGTGTATCGATCATGCCTGGCAGGATATGTAGTCCGTCTGCATTTATCTCCCGGGCAGCTGTTGCTTCAAGCGGTTTACCAACGGATACTTCTTTAATCTTGCCATCCTTGATAGCGATATCCCCTTTGGCAGTTGAATCCGCTGTTACAATTGTCCCGTTTTTAATAATTAAATCGTAAGTAGCCATGAATGCTCTCCTCCAGATTTGAATTTTATCTTTCACTTATCGAATAAGTGGTGGTAGTAAATATTATACCAGACAAATAAAGGAATCACGGGTGATTATGCCTGTATCGACAACTCATTTGTTCACATTGTACAAACCGTCCTCTAATTACTTTTATGTTTTGTTCATCTTTGTCAAATTGTATGTTTAGCTAAACTGCCTTTATTATTCACTTAGTTTGAATTTCACATCTCAAGAATTATCAATTCCCGAAATCAAATCATTTCAAACCCTTACTACTTATATAGAAGACATTCAAATTCTATACATTATGTATTGTTTAGGCTATGATAGTAATTTACCCGGGCAGCATAGGTCTTTCATTTTTCGGGTTAGTACCATTTCTGGTTGGTTGTCCAATCGACGGTCAATTAATGAAGGAGGAATATTGAGATGGCTAGAATTGCATATGAAGTAAAGGGCGCTACAGCATCAGGTCCCTATTCAGCTGCGGTGGACGCAGGTGAATTAGTTTATTTATCCGGGCAAACGGCGATGAACTCCGTTTCGGCAAAGGATATGACGGGTGATATTGCAGGGCAAACAAAGCTGTGCTTTGATCATTTATTTGAGGCTTTGGAAGCAGCTAACCTGACACCTGATGACGTTGTAAAAGTAAATGTATATTTAACGGATATGAATAATTTCTCCGCAATGAATGATGTATATGCAACAAAATTCTCCAAACCTTACCCCGCCCGGACATGCGTAGCTGTATTAGCACTACCGCTCGGAGCAGAAGTAGAAATCGAACTGATTGCAAAAAAGCCTAACTAAATTTAATTTCCAAACCCACAGCCCACCGATGGATTCGCATCGAGTGGGTTGTTTTATTTCATCAAACCGGTGAAGTGATTAAATAATTCCCCTGAGGACAAACTTCAGATACGACAGATTGATATAAGGGAGATGCGTTTATTGGATAAAATAAATTGTGATTTTTCACCGATGAAAGAAGTGCTAAAAGACGACATTCGCCGCCTAATCGCAAACTTGCAAAATAATATAGAAGCTATCGTCGATGAGCAGAACTGTCTCCTCGGTGATTTCGAGAAAATAAAGGAAGAGTTTTTATCAATTGAAATGAAAGCCGCCACATTCTATTTGAATTGTTATCTATCACCTTTTACGGATAAATACCCTGAACTGTCGACGACTGTACAAAACATGTCGAGATTGAAGCATGGTGGTTTAATTGTCATCAAACGAGAAGATTCCCTTGAGTCCTTATTGTCGCCAGGTATTTCAATTGGAGCTGACCTGACACATACCTTGCTTGAATCCATCTTCTATCCCGGAAGTCCGCTTCACGATGGCGCCGTCTTAGTGAATCAAAACCAAATCGTTTCTGCCACAAATGTCCTTCCTTTGTCAGGTAGATTTACAGGCGATAAAAAAATGGGCACACGGCATCGCGCCGCTTTAGGTTTAACTGAACAAAGTGATGCGCTTGTCCTTGTCGTATCGGAGGAAACAGGAAGGGTTTCCTTTGCATTCAAAGGGGAACTGTACCCGGTTACGACGTGGGTTGGGTAGGGGATTGAAAAAAAACCATAGATCTGTTACCCGTGGACTTGAAATAAAAGATTTTCATCTTCCATTATGAAGCCGGCACGAGGTAAGTTTAATCCACAACTTACATCGTGCCGGCTTTAATGTTCTATGAATCAAGCCTTCAACAATTCACGTGCCAATAATCGATATACATTCAAACGCTTCTCTTGTGAATGAGGAATGCTGACGATCATCGCCTCGTCAAAGCCGTATTGCTCTTGTTCCTGTTGAAGCACCGCTGCAATTTCTTTCGCGTCACCGACTAAATGGATTTTTCGGTTCTCTTCAATCGTCATGCGGTCCATTTCCGTCAATGGATAATCGCGTGCCTCTTCAGGTGTCAAAAATGATGTCATTCGCCCTTTCATGAACAATAAACGCCAAATATCCTGGGGCATCGCTTCGAATTCGGCTTCTTCCTTTGTTTCAGCGGTTGTCACCATATAGGAGACGTTGATTTCCGGTTTCTCCATAAAAGCAGAAGGCTTAAAATTCGTTTTATAGGCGTCTAAAATAGGTTTCGACATTTGCCCATTGAAAAACTGAGCGAACGAATAGCCGACACCTCTAATTCCAGCTTGGATTGCGCTATTGCCAGTCGAACCTAACAGCCAAGTTTCCGGCAACACAACATTGGATGGAGTGGCGATTGTCTGATTGTATAAATTATCAGCCGGCACTTCATCATTGATCAACTGCAGCGCGGTATCAAACTTCTCATACATATTATTCAATAATGGTTGACGCCCCTCGGATAAAGCATAAATGGCGCGCTGATCTCCGCCTGGAGCCCTACCCACACCGAAGTCAATCCGACCTGGCGAAAAGGCACTTAATGTTTTGAACACCTCTGCCAATTTTAACGGGGAGTAATGCATCATCATCACTCCGCCTGTGCCAATTCGAATGTTGTTCGTTTTTGCAGCCAAATGGGCCGCCACTACTTCCGGAGCTGAACTTGCAAAATCGTTTGTTCCATGATGCTCCGCCATCCACATGCGATGATAGCCTAACTCGTCGCCTAAAACTGCTAACTCTGCCGCCTTTTTTAGAGCGTCTACCGCGTTATTTCCTTTTGTAATCGGCGCTTGATCTAGTATACTCAATCTCATTTTCATAACCTCTCAATCTTTTCATTAACATGCTAATTTTTTCTAAAAACTGAACCTATGATATATTCCCAGCCATCTTTGTCAAAAGTCTTTTTAAGATGAGCAACTCCTCGGATGACATTCCCTCCAGCAACTTATCCTGTTGCTTTTGCCATACTTGTTCAATCGGCTCAATAATGTCATGCCCCTTTGCCGTCAAAAAGACTCTGTTTACTCTCGCATCCAACAGATCGCGCTTTCGGTAAATTAGCCCGTAATTCTCCAATGTCTTTACCATGTTTGCAATCGTCGGCGGTTCACAGTTCAAACGTTCACTTAACTGACTTTGTGTAATCCCATCTTCTTTTCGTAAACGGCATAGTAACTGATCTTGCCCAGTATGAAGGCTTAACTGGCGCAACATTTCCGAGTAACTCCTGCGCTTTTTAGTCGATATGTCATCAAGAAGTTCCCGAATTTCCACTTCAATCAATGTTTCACCTTCTTATTCGAATAAGTGATTAGCATGCTAACCATATCGTTAGATTGTTTTCATTTCAAATAATTTGTTCGATAGACACAGCACTCCTATTTTTGAAAGTCTTGCCTGCCTTACGAATCACGGCAGGCCAACTGAATTTTAAGGTCTCGTACAACTAACACTATAATCATTCTTTCTTAGACGGACGCTCTCTCAACTGTCTTCGATTCTCTGCGACAATACGATCAAAATAAGAAAGTTCAGCCGCTTCCTGTTCATCCCGTTTTGGATTCAGCTGTGCCTCCTCAATTTTCTCCTCTTTTAGCATGCCTGTTTTCTGCTTTTGTGGAGGTTCAATCGCTTGAATGGAAGTTTGCTCATTTTGGAATGGGAGCAGTACGGACAAAGGTTTCAAATCCACTCCAATCCCTCTCATGTTTGTCGACAAAAAACGCCCCTCCCTGAGTTTACAAGGGAAGAGGGCGTATTTCATATTAGTTGCTTTGTCATGATGGATTACGCGTGAACAACCATTTCTAGTAAACGGTTAGCAGAAGCTTTTACTTCTTCCATACCTTCCGCAATGATTTCTTGCGCTTTATGAGGTATTGCATTGTGACCTTCGATAATCACTTCATCAATGATTTGCATCCCGAAGACGCCGCCGAATACGTTGCGCATATAGTTGACTGCCATTTCCATCGGTGCTGCTTCCGGAGCTGAGTAAAGACCTCCGCGCGCATTTAAAAAGATTGCCTTTTTATCCGTCAACAAGCTGACCAAATTGCCTTCAGCGTCATATTTGAATGAGAAGCCTGCAGCATATATATAGTCGATAAATGTTTGCAACTTAGCTGGAATTGTTAGATTCCATAATGGGAATGCAATGACGACTACATCTGCAGCCGAGATGGCATCCATCGCTTTTTGTTTTGCAGTTAATAGGCGTGATTCAACATCCGTTAACTCTCCGCCGTTTTGAACTTTCCCAAAAGCGTTAAAGATCTCTTGACCAAAATAAGGTGTATCTTCTTCAAAAAGATCATAAGTTGTTACATTTACGTCTTTTCCATCCATTTCATTCATAAATGTTTCATACATCTTACTTGAAACCGCTTCTGAAGCGGGGCGGTTATTTGCTTTGATCACTAAAATATTCATAGTTGAAAAACTCTCCTCTTGTTGTATCTATTTACTTTACAGCATGCACTATTATAGACTACTAAAGCCCTTTTGTAAGTCCGCACAACTTACAATTGGAAAATAGGCTAATGGTTACAGACTTTTCTAGGCTTATTCCTCTTCGATTGGTTGTAGATTTCCTTCAATTTCGGCACGTCTGCCTTCTAAAAACGGCGGTAAATCTAATTTTTCGCCAAGCGTTTCAATATCCCCATCGATTGTAAATCCGGGTCCGTCTGTAGCAATTTCAAACAGGATCCCATTTGATTCGCGGAAGTATAAGCTCTTAAAGTAGAAACGGTCCACAATCCCCGATGAATGGAAGCCACGGGCCCGTACTTGTTCATCCCAATAGGCGAGCTCTGCATCGTCTTTTACCCGAATCGCCAAGTGATGGATACTGCCGCGACCCGGTTTTTCTGTAGGACCCTCCATATATTTCACAACAATCTCCCCAAATACTTCACCTTGCATTGATTGGAAAATTGCTTCATCCTCATTACGTAATACTTCTTTATAGCCAAAAATTTCCGTAAGTGTAAGGGCTAGTTTATCGAGTCGGCGAACAGTAATTTCCACAGAACCCATTCCTTGAATTTGATGTTCTACAGGTACGGGTGATTTGCTCCACGTTTCCCAATGCTCAACAACTTCACCATTTGACACAAGCAGCACCATCCGAAGACCTTCTGAATCTTCAAAGTGAAGAGCTGGTTTATTGGCATAAGTTGTGATGTCGCTATGCTGTACTCCGTATTCCTCAAAACGATTTTTCCAATAGAATAAACTCGCTTCTGTCGGTACAAGTAAACCGATTTGGGTAATTGCATTTGTACCACGGTATGTGCGTCCTGCAGACGGAATTTCAAAGAATGACAGCTCCGTGCCCGGACTTCCTGTTTTATCTCCGTAAAATAAGTGATACATTGATGGCGCGTCTTGATTGACCGTCATTTTCACACGACGCAAACCAAGTACGTCACGATAAAAGCGGTTATTTTGTTTTGCATCTTTTGTAATCATGGAAATATGGTGATGTCCTGGAATGGTATACATGAGCTATTCCTCCTGTTTTATTAATTGATTAGTCAAGTGATGGATTAAAAAAATTACCTGTCCAGCAGGTACTTTTTCTCGCTGTTTTTTTGTACACGCGACATGAGCGAATACAATGTTTTTTGTTCTTCTAGAGATAAGCACTCATCAAAGAATGAGGATTGGAACTCAAGCTGAGCTTCAAATGCATTATCGAGTTTTTCACGTCCTCTGTTCGTTAATGAAATTGTTTTTGTCTTCCAGTCTTGCTTGCGTTCAATAAGTCCTTCTTTCTCAAGGCGAGCGAGCATACGTGAAATACCGCCGTGCGTCACTGTTACTTTATCGGCTAACTCACTTTGTGTTAACGGTTCGTATGTCGAGATTTGCATTAGCACATCAAATTGCGCAGTCGTCAAATCAAATTGTTTTAAGAAGTCATTTGATAAGTTGTTGCTTTGATGAGTGAAGCGACTAAGCCTCAGCCAGATTAAAGATCCGCGAGTATTTTTTTTCATATTCTTCATCACTCCTCTGTTGCTATAATCACTTTACCACTCAATTGATAAAATTTCAAGAAGGAGCTGTCCGGAAAATCAGTACAAACCAATTTTCTGAAGGACTTTTTTCCTTTTATTGTCCTACGGATCGGAAAAAAGTATGACCGGGCGAATGAGCCGCGCTTATTGTCCCGTTCGAGGCAAATTTATGCGTCGACGGGCAATTAAACAGCTCTTAATGTCCCGTTCGAGGCAAATTTATGCGCCAA
>NZ_BJYL01000038.1 GCF_007991495.1 Sporosarcina luteola
TCACTCCCTCCTACTCGATTGTGCTTGAAATCAATTAAAAATCATAAGAAGCGTCTCGATCTTCCCGCAGCTTTGTAAATGTTTCTGTTAATAAAACCGTATCCTCCACTAACCGTTCAAGGCGAAAGACCACATCATCGTTGACAATTTGTTTCTGGTGGAAATCTTTTTCCTCAATGAATACATACGTTTGAACAATTTGAGCTTTCATATAAGCTAAGATGGGTTTTAATTGTTGTTCTACGATTAAATAATGCTTTGAAGAACCTGCTGTGACAACCATGCTTACAACTTTATCGAGAAACGCATTTTGAGGAAGTAAATCGAAAATGTTTTTCAATGTGCCTGGAATGGATGCTTGGAAGATAGGAGTTCCAATAATAATCGCATCCGCATCCATTAACTGTTTTGTGACGAAGCCGGTATCGCCTTCGTATTCCAAGTAATTGCGTCCGTCGCTATATTGAATGTCGTAATCCGCTAAATCAATCAGTGTGAACTCTGCATCCGGGTATTTTCGAGCTATTTCTTCTGCTAAGTAATTCATTGCGGTTCTCGTTTTAGATCCAACAATTGAACCGGATAAACCAACGATTTTCATCTTATTTTCCCTCCCCGTTTTTCCTTGTGTATTTTCGGATGGCCGGTAAAATTTCCGTACCGATGATTTCGATATTGTTCGCTAATTTATCAAAAGGCATGCCGCCAAAATCCATTTGAGCCAGATAGCGTTGATGGCCAAAGACTTCGTGTTGGTGCAGAATTTTTTCAATGATTTCCGCTGGGCTGCCAACATTGATGACGCTGCGTGGATCAGCCGCTTGCGCAAATGCTTGTTTCGGGAACCCTTGTCCGTTCGTCAGTTTCATCCCTTCATTAATGAAAGGATACATCTCTCTCATTGCTTCTTGTGTCGTTTTCGCTGCGTAGAAAAAACCAGTTGTGCCGACAGGTAAAGTCGCCGGGTCAAAGCCATTGCTCGCTGCAACTTCCCGATACGCATCGATGGATCGCTTGAAAACGCTGGCAGGCCCACCTAAAGTAGCCAGCATCATTGGAGCACCGGCATAACCCGCCTTCATGGCACTTGCCGGAGTTCCGCCAACAGCGCGCCAAATAGGGAGTGACCCATTTTTAGGACGCGGCAGCACTTTGGCATTGCGTAAAGGTGCACGGAATTGGCCATTCCAATTCACTACTTCTTCTTTATTAATTTGAAGCAAAAGATCAAATTTCTCTTCGAATAAAGCCTCGTAATCACGAAGGTCATATCCCAATAATTCAAAAAGCCCTACACGGGAGGCGCGACCGGCAACAATTTCAGCACGGCCATCTGAGATTAAATCGATCGTCGCAAAATCTTCGTACACACGCACCGGATCAGATGTACTGAGAATCGTGGAAGAGCTTCCGATCCTAATCTTTTCGGTTGCTTGCGCAATGGCAGACAAAACAACTGTGTGTGCTTGCGTCGTAAAATACTCCTGGTGGCTTTCACCGACACTAAAGAAGTCAATGCCTGCTTGCTCAGCCAATTTAGCCAACTCGATGATTTCTTGGATTCGTTGTTGAGGAGAAATTCGCTCCCCGGTGTTCGGATTCGGGATATGATCCCCTAATGTATAAAGTCCAAATTCAAGCCCGTTATCCGGGTCAATTCGATATTCTTTCATATACGTTCAACCTGCTTTCATAAAAAAATACTTTCCCTGTTAGTATAGGTCAACCGTCATTGATATGCATGAATGGGAACCCGCCAAAACCACAGGTGCCTGCCACCGACGCAATTCAGAATTGTGTTGGTGACAGGCACCTTCTTTTTCAGTCTGTTATAATTGAAACGCTTTGAATTATCTATTGTAAATAAGAGGAGAACAACATATGCATACTTTTAAACAACAGTGGCTCGGAAATGTACGGGCCGATATTTTAGCGGGAATCGTTGTGGGACTTGCACTCATTCCTGAAGCATTGGCTTTTGCATTCATCGTTGGAGTAGATCCGCGTGTCGCGCTCTATGCTTCATTCACAATTGCCGTCATTACTTCGTTTGTCGGCGGTCGACCGGGTTTGATTTCCGCGGCAACCGGCGCGATGGCATTAGTCCTCGTCAACTTGATGGCGGATCATGGCTTGCAATATGTGTTAGCGGCCACAGTTTTGACTGGGATCATTCAATTAATACTCGGGGGACTTGGAGTTGCGAATTTAATGCGCTTCATCCCGAACTCCGTCATGCTCGGCTTCGTGAACGCGCTCGGCATTATGATCTTCATCACCCAGCTGCCTTACTTACGGGGAAATGACGCGATGACGTATCTTTTTGCAATCGCGACATTGGTTCTCGTTTACGCGGTTCCGCGTTTCTTCACGGCTATACCCGCACCACTTATTGCGATTGTCGTCATGACAGGCATTGCACTTATGAGCGGCGTATCGCTGCAATCAATCGGTGATTTAGGGAAGATGCCGAGCTCACTGCCAACGTTTTTCTTTCCTGATATTCCGCTGAATTTTGAAACGTTGAAAATCATCCTACCGTATTCATTGGCGTTATCCATTGTCGGTTTACTCGAATCATTGCTCACTTCCCAAGTGCTGGATGATATGACGGACACGCCGAGCAATAAAAACCAGGAAGCACGTGGACAAGGAATCGCCAACTTCTTCACAGGATTTTTTGGAGGAATGGCAGGATGTGCGTTAATTGGCCAATCGATGATCAATATTAAATCGGGTGGGCGGGGACGTCTTTCCACTTTCACAGCTGGTGTTTTTCTCATGTTTTTGATCATTGTTTTGGGAGATGTCGTCGTCAAAATTCCGATGCCGGTGCTTGCGGGCGTGATGATCATGGTCGCTGCGACAACCTTCAATTGGGGATCGTTCAAGTTCCTGAAACAAGCGCCGAAAACGGAATCGCTCGTGATGCTGATTACCGTCGCGATCATTTTATATACACATAACCTGGCAATTGGCGTCGTCGTCGGTGTTATCATGAGCTCGCTATTTTTTGTCGCCAAAATATCTCGTGTGACTGTGACGAGTGATGCGGGCATATATAGAGTAAAAGGACCGTTATTTTTCGCATCTACGACTAAATTCATCCAGTCATTTAAAGATATAAAGGAAAAGGAAATCATTATCGACTTCGAAGATAGCCAGCTATGGGACGAATCTTCTGTTGGAGCGGTAGTGAAAGTGAAGCAGAAGCTTGAGGAAGAAGGGGGGGCAGTCACCATTCGAGGTCTCAATTCTTCAAGTGAGCAGCTGTACGGAAAGTTATTATAGAGGGAGGAATGAATATGAAGATCGCTGTAGCTATCGACGGGTCGGAAAATGCACTGCGTGCTGCGAAACATGCAATTACGCTCGCCCAATACTTCCCCGAAGCACAATTGGAAGTCATCTATGTAGCGGATTACAATAAAGCAAAAGACGAACGGCTCTTATCGCAAAGTGAGGAAAGTCTTCTGCTGAAACGAAAGCAAAAAATGGATCCCGTTTTGGAATTGGCTCATACTGTCGGCGTAAAGGTAAAAACAACAATGCTAAAAGGGAACCCGAGCCAGGAAATTATAAAATATGTGAACACCGAAGCGGTGGATCAACTCGTCATCGGCAGCCGGGGGTTAAATGCATTTCAGGAAATGGTGCTTGGCAGCGTCAGCCATAAAGTGATGAAGCACGTGGATTGCCCGGTTACAATAGTGAAGTGAAAAACAAGGTGCCTGCCACCAACGCAATTCTGAATTGTGTTGGTGGCAGGCACCTTGTTTTATTCAGATAATATATGACGGTTGTATACATTAAATGAGGACAGAGACTGTATTAGTAACTTGATGATTTTTTATTATATTTTATGAATCAAAATGAATTGCCATAAGCATAAGACATGTAGGTGTCAGCTTTAAGCTTGTTATAAGACACTTGGGTAAGTGAAAAGGTGTTCTATGCAAAATGACTCGATTTGTCAAGAGATAAGGCAGGATATTTCGCGTTAGAAAAAAATCCTGTCACAAAATAGTCTTTTTTAGTTGCTTTTCACCTGATAGTTTATTACTATTTTAACTGTACAATAATTAGTCATCTAATTGTTAGGCGGCATAAATGAATTTTGAGTGAATCGTCATCTTGAGTTTCATTTTTATTCAATTGATTTACAGGTTATTTATTTTTAGCTTCATAATACAATCGGGAAAGGAATGACAAGAATGGGCAGAGTAGAAAATAAGGTGGCGTTAGTAACGGGTGCAGCTTCAGGGATCGGCTTATCGTCAGCACGACTTTTAGCGAAAGAAGGTGCAAAGGTTGTTTTGGCGGATTTCAATGAGGAGGGCGCTAAAAACGCGGCGGAAGAGATTCGAGCACAAGGCGGGGAAGCAATCGGAATTTTCTTAGATGCAGGCGATGGAGAATCGGTTAAACATGCAGTAGAGCATACGGTTAATCACTATGGAAAAATCGACATCCTCTACAATAATGTCGGCTTGACGAATATCCGTAAAGATTTGGACATTGTAAATATCGATTTGGACGAATGGGATCGACTAATGAATGTTAACTTGAAAAGTGTCCTTATAGGTTGCAAGTATGCAATTCCACATATGATTGAAAACGGCGGCGGCTCAATTATTAACACCGCTTCTATGGCAGGCTTTTTCAGTGATGCAATTCGCGTTGCGTACGGCGCGTCGAAAGCTGGCGTCGTCAATATGACAAAATATACAGCGACACAATATGGAAAGCATAATATCCGATGTAATGCAGTAGCTCCTGGATTGATTTTGACACCGGCAGCGAAAAACAATATGTCTGAGGAATTATTAAACACCTTTGCGAAATACAATGCATTGCCTTATCACGGAGAAGCGGATGATATCGGAAACACTGTCCTATTCTTAGCATCGGACGAATCGAAGTTCATTACCGGACAAACGATTCAAGTTGAAGGTGGCCATTATCTTGCGAATCCTACAGTTCCAGACTTTAAGGAAATGTACAAATAATATATTCATCTAGATCAGAGAGGAAATACAACAATGAATCAGAAATCGAAATTTCATTACGCGTGGTGGATTTTAATTGCGCTTAGTATCATTGTCGGGGTAGGTAAAGGAGCTATTAATAATACGGCTGGACTTTTCCTGACGAGTGTAACGGAAGATCTTGGAATTGGTATGGGATCATTATCGCTTTACTTTAGTGTTTCAGCTGTTGTGACACTATTTTTCTTGCCGATTGGCGGAAAGCTAATGGCGAAATACGATACCCGCTTGATTCTTTCAATGGGAATTGTTTTACAGGCCGGCGCATTTGCGTTATTTGGTTTCATGAGTTCTGTATGGGGCTGGTATTTATTAGCGATCCCTTTGGCGGTTGGTGGCGTATTTATCACGGTTATTGCAGGACCAGTCATCATCAACCAATGGTTTAAAAAGAGCAATGGTTTGGCATTGGGCGTACTTAGTGCAGTTGGTGGCGGGATTGGTGCCATTTCACAGATCATTGCAGCAGCTTTGATTGGTGATTTCGGCTGGCGTTATGCATACATGATGGTTGGTGGCGTTGCAATCCTGATTGTAGTTCCGATTGTCATCTTGCTTATCAAACGTTCACCGCAGGCACATGGTGTTTTACCATACGGAGCGGAAGATGTGAATGTTGGGCAAGAAAATGTACAGGGAGTTAGTGCAGCTGAGGCTGGAATTGACATGGCAACAGCAAAATAATCGACTGCACTTTATATGTTAATCGTATTTTTCTTTTTCCTTACATCGATTGCCAGTTTCTCAATGCATATTCCGACATACTTGAAAAATCAAGGGTTTGATATTGCATTTGCTGGAAATATTATGGGTACTTATATGATTGGGGTTCTTATCGGATCACTTGTCTTAGGATTCTTAGTTGATAAATTAGGTTCTAAATATACAGCAATTCTTGCGATGATTGCTGGAATAATTGCAATCTGTTTGCTTCTGTTCGCGAATAAGAGTACGGCGATGATCACAATTGCAGTGGTTCTTTTCAGTTTGATCGGTTCCTCAATTGGTATTGTCGCGCCGGCATTAACTTCAACAATTTTTGGAAAGAAAGCCTATAGTGAGATTTATTCTACGGCATCTTTGGGACTTGCGATCTCATCCATTATTGCATTACCGGCTTACGGTTTTGTTTATGATGCGACTGGAAGCTATACAACGGTTTTATATGCGATCATGATTATGCTTGTCATTAATATTGGCTGTATATTTATTGCATTTAACAATAAAAAGAAATTAATCAAACAAGGTGCTTGGACGGATTGAGTATTGTAACTGTTGAAAAGGAGAGGTTTCGAATGAGATTACAAGGTAAAGTGGCAATTATTACAGGAAGTGCATCAGGGATCGGAAGAGGGATAGCTCTTGCGATGGCGAAAGAAGGCGCGCATATTGCCGTCGTTGATATCAATGAAGAAAAAGGGAAAGAAACAGTAAAAGAGTTGAACGAGCTTACAGAAAGTATGCTGTTCATCAAAGACATTTCGAAACCTGAAAACATCAATGAAATAGTACAAGCGGTCGTAGCGAAGTTTGGCAAATTGGATATACTCGTAAATAATGCGCACGCGTCCCGACAAGCTATGTTTGCTGAAACAACGATGGAAATGATTGACTTATCCTTTGGCACGGGCTTTTATCCGACATTCCATTTCATGCAAGCTGCGTATCCTGAGTTGAAGAAAACAAAAGGTAAAGTGATTAACTTCGCATCAGGTGCTGGTTTGGATGGTCAACCGACACAAGCATCTTACGCTGCGGCGAAAGAAGCGATCCGCGCGATTTCACGTGTGGCGGCAAACGAATGGGGTCCTGAAGGCATCAATGTAAACCTGATTTCACCGATCGCATTGACACCAGGCGTGGAAGCATGGGCTCAAAGTGCGCCGGATATGTATGAAGCGATGATCAACCGCATTCCGTTGCGACGTTTAGGCGATCCGGAAGGTGATATCGGGCGCACAGCAGTATTTTTGGCGAGCGACGATGCGAACTACATTACTGGACAAACAATCATGGTTGACGGCGGCTCTATCAAGTTACGATAAGGAGATGTTGAAAATGGGTAAATTGAACGGAAAAGTAGCGATTGTCACAGGTGGAGCTTCTGGTATCGGCGAAGGAATGGTTGATCTATTCCAAGCGGAAGGTGCAATTGTAATTGCAGCTGATATTAACGAAGAAGCATTACAACGTGCAAGTGAAAAGGAAAATGTGCATGGCATGAGGTTGAATGTAGCGTCCGATGAAGAGTGGGCTGCATTTGCAAAAGAAGTAAAAGAAAAATTTGGGCGCATCGATGTACTTGTAAACAACGCCGGCATTTCCTCTGAAAAACCGTATTCGGAAATTGGCATGGATGATTGGCAAAAAATGATGGCAATCAACAGCTTCGGTCCATTTGCGGGTATGAAGCATGTTGCGCCAATTATGGCAGAACAAAAGAGCGGTTCGATCGTTAATATTTCTTCATATACAGCACAAATCGGACAAGGGTTTAACCATTATTCTGCATCCAAAGGAGCTGTACGCGCGATTTCCAAGGCAGCAGCGACAACATTCGGACGTCTTGGAGTGCGTGTAAATGCGTTATTCCCTGGGATTATTGAAACACCTATGACTCAAAACTTAAGTGCATCAAAAGAACTGCTTGACCAACTCGTTCGCGCAACACCTTTGCAACGTCTTGGGAAACCGGCCGATATTGCCAACGCGGCTCTATTCCTGGCAAGTGATGATTCTTCTTATATTACAGGAGCGGAAATTGTCATCGACGGCGGCTTCTCTGCACAATAATTGAACATATATTATGTATGAACCCAAATTTGATTGAATTTGGGTTCATTTTCATATATATAGGGTTGTATATGGTAAAATAGATTTGCTTATTTAGAAAGTAGGGGGAAGAATGAAGGAAGAAACGATTTTTGACATCATACACAATATGGACAAGTTCACGAATAACTTGATCATTCAATGGAATAAAATCTTTAATGAAGAATTGGGCGTTTCCCACATACTCCTTCTTGGCCATTTAGCTTCGAAAGGGAAAAGCCGGCCATCTGATATTGCGAAAGTTCTTGGACTGACACCTCCCACTGTTACTCATTTATCAGAGAAACTGGTAAAAAAGAAACTTGCCGTGCGCTCGACTGATGAAGAAGACAGGCGCATCGTCTATTTAAGTATTACAGAAGCGGGCAAAGAAATTTTACAACGCGCAAACCTGGAAGGCCAAATATTGAGAAGAAATCTATTTGAAAAGCTAACAATTGAGGAACAGCAGCAAATGCTCCGTATTTATCAGAAATTGAATGAATAAGAACTATTTTAAGGTGCCTGCCACCAACACAATTCTGAATTGTGTTGGTAGCAGGCACTGTGTTTTTTCGCATCTTCAAGCATAAATCTTGAAAGTCAAAAAAGGTCAGTGTATAATAAAATCATAAGTCAAAGATAGTCAATGTCAAATCACATAAATGAATGAACCATATAAGGAGGAAATGATTTATGAAATGTCAACATTGTGGTAAAAACGAAGCAACAATGAGTCTTCGACTTCAAATGAATCAGCAACGCATGCAGTTGAATTTATGTCATACATGTTTTCAAGAGATTCAAGGACAAATGAAGATGCCATCATTTGGCAATGATGCAAATCAATTTTTCCAAGCGAACGGCAACCCTCAGGCCTATACACACGTTAAAGAAGTCGATGAAAATCAAGGAAGCGGTTTGTTAGATCAACTTGGTAAAAATCTTTCGCATGATGCCAAGGAAGGACGGATCGACCCGGTCATCGGCCGCAATCAAGAAGTGAAACGCGTCATTGAAACGTTAAATAGAAGAAACAAAAATAACCCGGTACTCATTGGGGAACCAGGTGTCGGTAAAACGGCGATTGCTGAAGGCCTCGCGGTGAAAATCCATGAAGGCGATGTCCCTGCAAAACTATTGAACAAACAAGTTTACGTGTTGGATGTAGCTTCCCTCGTTACGAATACTGGAATTCGCGGTCAATTTGAAGAGCGAATGAAGCAGTTAATTGAAGAAATTGAAAATCGGAAAGATGTCATCGTGTTCATTGATGAAATTCATCTTCTTGTCGGAGCAGGTTCAGCAGAAGGCTCCAAAATGGATGCAGGAAATATATTGAAACCGGCATTGGCTCGAGGCAGCATGCAGCTCATTGGAGCAACGACATTGAAGGAATATCGACAAATTGAAAAAGACGCTGCACTCGAACGCCGCTTCCAGCCGATCATTGTCAAAGAACCTTCTACAGAAGACGCCATCACCATTTTGCACGGTATTAAAGACCGTTATGAAGCTTTCCATGAAGTGCGTTATTCCGATGAAGCGATCCGAGCCTTCGTCATATTGTCACAACGCTATATCCAAGATCGGTTTTTACCAGATAAGGCGATTGATTTGATGGATGAAGTGGGAGCACGCTTGAATCTGAAACAGTCTTCTGCAGATGCGGAGACAATCGGACAACGGCTAGAAGACCTCGTCCAACGAAAAGAACAAGCTGCGGACATGGAAGACTATGAAAAGGCGGCAGCATTGCGCCACGAAGAAATTCAATTACGACAACAATTAGAGGAGGCCAAAGAAGGCGAAGCATCTCTCTATGAGGTGACTGTCGAAGACATCGAGATAGTTGTAGAAGAAAAAACAGGCATTCCGGTAACGAAACTGCAAGCATCCGAACAAGCAAAAATGAAAGACCTTGCAGACAATCTGGGTAAAAAAGTAATTGGACAAGCAGAGGCGGTTGAAAAGATCGCCAAAGCAATCCGCCGAAGCCGCGCCGGATTAAAATCAAAAACTCGTCCGATCGGATCGTTCTTATTCGTCGGTCCAACGGGTGTCGGTAAAACCGAAATCACTAAAGTGCTTGCAGAAGAGCTATTCGGTTCCCGCGACAATTTAATTCGGCTCGACATGAGTGAGTATATGGAGAAACATGCTGTCTCTAAAATTATCGGCTCTCCTCCAGGTTACGTAGGGCACGAAGAAGCGGGTCAATTAACGGAACAAGTCCGCCGCAACCCGTATTCGATTTTACTAGTAGACGAAATCGAAAAAGCGCACCCGGACGTTCAACATATGTTCCTTCAAATTATGGAAGACGGCCGATTGACAGATTCCCAAGGCCGGACAGTCAGCTTCAAAGACACGGTTATCATTATGACAAGTAATGCGGGAACAGGGGAGAAAAAAGTAAGTGTCGGGTTTAATCAAACCGTACATGAATCTGTCTCCATGCTTGAGTCGCTGGGTAACTACTTTAAACCTGAATTCCTCAACCGTTTCGACGCGATTGTCTCGTTCAATGAATTGACAGAAGACCATTTACTTGAAATTGTCGATTTGATGCTCGTCGATTTGGAAGAAGCGATTGAAGAAAAAAGCATTGCAATTTCAATCACTCTTGAAGCGAAACGGGAATTAGTGAAATTAGGCTACGACAAACGTTTTGGAGCACGACCACTTCGCAGAGTGATCCAAGACAAAATCGAAGATCCATTAACGGATCTCATTTTGGAAGCGGACCATATCGAAAAAGTTCGAGTGGACGTTGTCGATGAAGAGATTGTCGTATGCAAAGCGTAATGACATCAATGCCGGTTGCACTTGGATAGGACAACTTGTAACAGTGCAATAGCAAAGAAGAACCCCTTCATAGCCGTGAAAAGGCGTGAAGGGGTTTTGCTGTTGTTTCAAACAGTTGGTCAAATAGGAGCCGTTTATATACTTTTACACTAATTCTAACGACTGATCCTCAGATGCTTCTTCGAGCATACGCATGGTTGTTTTGCGGATCAATAAAGGCAAAACACCGAATGAGTACGGTTTATAGACACGTTCCGTCCATTTATGGCCGTCTTTTCCGTAGACACCCATATTTACGGATGGGATGTTCAATTTTTGAATGGTATGGAATGGAATAGTGTAAATGTTGTCCCATTCCGGCAAGTTGTGAACAAGTGGCGTCAGTTCTTCCTCTGTCTCATGGATCGATAGAAAACTGCCATCTGCCAAATAAGGGAAGAATTTTTTTAACTGAAAACACTCGTCTGTCAGTTCACTCATTTCTTTCAGCACTTCCGCAATAGAAGATTGAATCTTTGTATCACGTGATACATCCGTCTTCAAATAATTATGCGGAAGGAATGGCGGTGCGAAGAATAAAATGACCCGAGCTTTCTTTTCAGGATCGGCTTCTTGCAAGGCGCTGACGATAGAGAAACTGACATCTCGTAAATCGCCAGACTTCTTTGCAAGCGCTTCGTCGATAATCGATTTGACATTGACGCCACGCTGAATCAAATATTGTAAGTACTCATCGTACGTCGTCACATCAATTTTCCATGACAAATCTCGGGAAGGCAATCCGGTGAACTCAATGTATTCTTCGAACTGTTGCTGCAAGTAATGCTCGGTTTCCTCGCATACCTCTCTTGCTTCATGCAACAATTTCCCGAGTATTTGCTTGGGAGAATCTTCATAGACGAAATAGTTAAAGTAAAGATGACTGCTAATCGCCGTTTGAACCGTATAAAGCTCTTTCGTATCGCGTTGTTGTAGACAAGTCGGCGGCAGGACAAGCTCCCCGGGAATTTTTTCCGCAAGGGCATACCGATTATGGATCCGTTCCGTCAATTTGGCAGCAACGAAATTCGGATCAATACCTGATAGTGTGTCACCAACATGTACTTCCTTGCCATAAATATGGAAGCAAGGAAGGATCTTGCCTGCGGCTCCTGTGTAAATATATCGGTTCGGATCGCCGTCATACAATGGAGTGATGAAATCAGTATTAATAGCGGTGACAAAATCAAGGCCCAGTTCCGCTTGAAGTCGATTTAATTCGGAAAGGGCACCGATAATGCCACGGTGTTCGCTTTCTTCATCCCCATTGCAAAGCAGGAGGACATTGCCAGTCAGTTCTTCTGGATGTTCTGTAAAGTATAGAATATTTGCGATATGGACAGCTGCACCACTTTTCATGTCTACAGAGCCACGTCCAAACATCCAGTCGCCAGAAAGTGCCTCCTGTTGAATTACTGGATCATTTTCATATCCACGGAAAAAGTCTTCCATTGCATCCGTAGAAAAAGCATCCTTTTTCAAAGGCCCGAAATCTTCGACAGCAACCGTATCAATATGAGAATGGAATAAGACGGTTTGCTTTGAGTGTTTTTGGCCTTTTACTAAAGCGAAGACATTTTGACGGCCGACCGGATCGCTTTCAATCGTCTGGAGCCAGAGATGGTCTGGATGTTCTTCGAAATATGGGAAAGACCGAAGTATTCGATAGATCTCCTGAACAATCTCCACCTCACCAAGCGTCCCATTGATGCTATTAATGCTTACCAAATGACGAGTCAACATCTCGACCTGTTGCGATAATTCCAAATTTCTTAGCTGATTGTACATATCTCTTGCCTCCTTAATTGAATTATTTTTTTCGTTCGATCGGATAGAGATTCGTAAAATAGTCGTTCGTAATTTCTTTCACTTTACCGCTCAAGAATAGAACAGCAATGACGTTCGGAATGACGACTAAAGCAAGCAATAAATCGAGGAATTGCCAGATGAACTGCAATCCTCCGACTGCACCGACGATAATGGCGCCGATATAAATGAAGCGCATCACCTTGGAGAATGCTGTCCCGAAAAGGAACTCTGCCTGCTTTTCTCCATAGAAAATGATGATGACGATCGTGGTGATGACGAAAAGGAATAGCGTTGTTGAAACGATAGTCCCGGCAAGTGATGTACCGAATACCGGCACAAACGCTTCTGTCACCATGGATGAGGCATCATCCGGTGAAATAGTTTTCCAGACGCCGGACGTCAAGACGACAAGGGCAGTAATTGTGCAGACGACGAGTGTATCGACGATTACTTCGAACACACCCCAGAATCCTTGTTTCGCAGGATGATTCGTAATGGCTGCTGAATGGGCGATCGGCGCCGTTCCCATTCCAGCTTCATTAGAATAAAGCCCCCGGGCAAGTCCCCATCGAATGGCAGCCGCTACACCAGCACCGGCAAAACCGCCCGCTGCCGACATCGGCCGGAACGCATATTCAAAAATCAGTCCGAAGGCAGTTGGAAGTTCTTTTATATTCGCAAAAATAACAACAAGTGCAGCGGCAAGATAAATAACAACCATGAATGGAATCAACTTCTCCGATACTTTTCCGATTGTTTTAATTCCACCGTAAGTGACCAAGACAACAAGAAGTGCAACAAGAATGCCTGTTACAATAGGAGACAAGCCAAACGAACCTTTCATCGTTGTTGCGATGGAATTGGATTGCACCATCGTGCTTGCTACAATTTCAATCATAAGTGCAAATGCAAGGAAAGAAGCGACCTTTTTCCAGCCAAGTCCTTTTCGGATGTAATACATTGGGCCGCCAACATATTCACCGACCTCGTTTTTCTCCCGATAGTGCATTCCGAGAACCACTTCCGAATACTTGGTTCCAATTCCGATGAGCGCGACAAGCCACATCCAGAAAATTGCACCCGGTCCGCCGAGTGCGATAGCTACCGGTACCCCGACAATATTCGCTGCACCCATTGTTGAAGCAAGGGCACTTGCCGTCGCTTGAAAGGGAGTCAACGTACCGTTTCCTTCACTTTTTGAAAATATCTTGCCGAAAGTCTGTTTGATAATATGCGGGAAGTAGCGGAATTGGAAGAAACCAAGACGCACCGTCAAGAAAACGCCACCTCCGATGAGAATGACTATGATCGGTATCCCCCATATGAAATTTGAAATATCCCCAATGAACTTTGTGAACCCTTCCATTTCTCCCAACCTCTCTATTTATCTCTCTTTAGAAAGCGCTTTCACCTGTCGCATTAAAATTCCGTATTGTGGAATTTATTCTACATGGTGAAATGTTAATATTATTTTAAATCTGTCATTGAATGAATGTCAATCACTTTTTCTTTTATTTTGGGAAGGGTCTGATAATTAAAGATGCGAGGCTGGTCCACTATCTGCTACAATATGGGGAAGATGGGAGGCAAACGAAGATGATCCAATCGATAGACAGGGCCATGCTCATCATTGAAGTCATGTCGGACTCGCAAAAGGATAAATGGCTCCCCGCAGAATTGGCGGAGGAGACGGGGCTGCCGATCAGCACAGTGTATCGGTTGTTGCAATCACTTGAGTTGCATAATCTCGTTTCACAAATCGAACATACGAAGCAATATGAACTAGGCTATAAATGGGTGGAACTAGGCTTGAAAAAGTACGAGAAACTGGACATTCGTCAAGTAGCTCGGCCGATTCTCGAAAAACTGGCAAATGATGTAGAAGAAACCGTATACCTTAATACACCGAACGATGACGTATCTATTATCATAGAACGAATTGATAGTCCGCGGAATGTACGTATCATTGATAGTATTGGTGAACGCATACCGATGAACATCGGAGCTGCTAATAAAACGATGCTGGCATATTCGCCCCCCCATAATACGGATGCCTTGCTGCAACGGCTTATCCCGGAAGAGGCGGAGCGGGAACAATTTAAGCAACAATTGCGCTCGGTCAAACGGAAAGGATTTGCAATCAGCAGAGGCGAAAAAACGGAAGGGACACTAGCAGTCGGTGCGCCTATTTTTGATTTTGAAGGAACGGTGCTTGGGGCTATCAGTATCGAGGCACTCGCAATGCAAACAACTGAAGAACAATTGGATTACTTTATCGAAAAAGTAACCGAAGCTGCAGAAGAGATTTCTTCTGCGATGGGACAAGTAAAATAAACAGCAATGCATCGAAAACGCAGGAAGTGAGATTCCCTGCGTTTTATTTTTCTTCAAATACAATTTCAGTAGTCTCGATAAATTGCGGACTCATATACTCCGTTCGCAGAGACGGCAGGTTGCATTCAAATAAACAGGGAAGAAAAGCATTGGGAGTATGTTGATATATATAACAGAAAACCTTGAAACTTTTTCTCGAAAACTACGTCTGTACGGGGATTATCTAAGATTAATCATAGGCTAAGAGAGGGGATTCATAATTTGAAGAAACGACTGCTTATTGTATTTGGCGCCTTATTGCTGTTCTGCTTCATTCCTGCGACAGGCTTTTCCGCGGAACCGAGACAGTTCTCAGATGTGCCGCCGACAAAACACTTCTCGGAAGCGGTGTATGAACTCGCTGAACGTAACATTATCGGTGGATATCCGGATGGTACATTCAGGCCTGGCAAGTCTATCACAAGAGGACAGGCTGCCGCGATTGTTGCCAAGATGACCAACTTGGATACATCGAATGTAAAAGATCCGGGATTCAAAGATGTTTCGACTGCGAACGGCTACTACAAAGCGATTGCGGCGATGGCGGAGAAAGGTATGATCGGCGGCTATGGCGATGGCCGTTTCGGTCCAAATGATCCGATAAAACGGGGGCAGATGGCTTCCATCCTCGTTAAAGCGTTTGATCTGCCGCGTGAAACTGTCTACAATCATCCATTTAAGGATATCCGAAATTCGGAAGCGCAGACTGAATACATTGTTGCGATTTATGCACTCGGCATCACGTCGGGAACGAGCCCGACTACATTCAGTCCAAATGCCCCCATAACAAGAGGACAGGCAGCGAAAATGCTTAAAGCGACTGAAGCAGCGAAGCCGCCAATGGTGACCATTAAGGCAAGCGATTTGGATTGGGAGTATGTACGAATTTCGCAGACTGACGCAGAGGAAGGACTTTTCAAAGCGATTCAAGTGTTCGGACAAGAAGCGTACACCGAAGACAGAGTCCAACTTGTTCCCGTAAAGGAAGGGACAGGCATCTTGAATCTGCGAGGTGAGCCGAGCAAAGGCTCAACCGTTAAGGATTACAAAAAATATTACGTCCATATTAAAAAGGTCAACGATGAACTGACGTTGACTTTGGAAGAAACGGAAGACATGGCACCGACGGCTGTCAAGCTGTTTGAAATCGATGAAAAAATTCAGGCCATCTCCCTTGAAACGATGAAAGGGGAAATGCTGTCTGACAATGTGCCATTCAAGTTGGATGAATACTTGATCGTGTCATTTACTATTGACAAACCCGGCCAGTATATTGCTACAGTGCAGCTTGAGAGCGGGAAGGAAATAAAGTACGGGATTGAGGCGAAACAAAACGATGCTCAATCATACTATGACATCGAAGCAATCAGGGAAAATACGACGGATATCTTTGAGGAAGATGCCAAGTATAACATAGGCGACTATAAAATCCTCGAAAAAGACGCAGGGGAAATCGTGAAAATCACTCGTGAGCCAGGAACAAATAAGTTTCATTTCCAAGCAACAGGCAAGAAGGAAGGAACGGTCCACATCGACTACGGAAAAAGTCTTATCCAACGCGATTGTGGGGAATCGGAGTACTGCGATCGGTTCGTGTGGTCAGGTCTTGTAGTAAAAGTCCGGATCATCGGCTCAATCGTGAATGTATATGTGTATCGTGATTATGAAGAGTGAGCGGGATTGAAAGGTGCCTGCCACCAACACAATTCAGAATTGTGTTGGTGGCAGGCACCGTATTTTTTAAACTCTTTTCAATTCAATATTCGTTATTTCCTCTGCAATTGCATTTGTTAAATCCTCGGCTGTTTTGGGGACGAATGATTTCAGGATGGCATTGACCATCGGCCCCATGACCCCTTTTGCAGTAATGTCCAAATTCCCATGCATCACGGTTTGTGTCTCCGATAGTACTTCTGCTTTGAAATAGCCATTGCCTGCGAAGTTTTCATTCAATCCTTTTAAATCGAAAGTGACTAAAGTTGGCTCCCGCCATTCTGTAATGTCGATTTGTAACTTCACAGTCTTTTGCATAATACCAATATCGCCTTTAAACGTCCATGTCGATTGCTTGTCACTCAAGATTTCATGTTCGATATATCCCGGGACAAGCGGTGCCCACCTGTTCATCTCACTGACGAAATCCCACACCTTTTCAATCGGTAAATCCAACTCTGTTGTATGTGTTCCACTAGGCATGTAAAGTTCCTCCTTTATTATGCTAAAACGCTCTCCGCGTCGCTTATCTTACGCGGTTCCATGTTGCCAATATGCATACCTGCCAAGTAGCCGAATGTCATAGCAGGTCCAATTGTTCCGCCTGCGCCTGGATATGCGCCGCCCAATATGCCCATCGCCGCGTTTCCGGCAGCATAGAGCCCCGGAATAACTTCTCCGCGTAAGCTGATGACTTGTCCATGTTCATTGATGCGCGGCCCACCATTTGTTCCTAGTGATCCTGCATAGATCGGCAATGCGTAAAATGGTCCTTTTTCAATTGGCCCGATCATCGCTTTACGGCCTTGGAATCGATTCGCGAAATTCTCGAAATGCAATGATCCACGGTTGAAGTCAGGATCTTCGTGATTTGCAGCATGCTGATTAAAGCGTTCGACCGTTGCTTCAAGCTGATCCGGATCGACTCCAATTTTTTCCGCAAGCTCCTGAATGCTATCTGCCTGCGGAACCCAGTCAGGTGCATCTTCGCCAGGAGCCATCGTCACGATTAAGGCGCGGTCTTTTAACTGCTGATCAAAAATGAGCCACACATTCGATTCATTCGGCAATGATTGCGAGTTCTGATCATACGTGTAAAATGACTTCGGAAGGTCCATATAAGTGGCACCTTCGTTAACGAAGCGTTTTCCATGTTTATTGACAATAATTGAATTCGCCATTGTCCGTGCTTGCGAATCGATTTGATTATAAACTTTTCCTTCATATTCAATCGTAGGATCAACGAAAGCTGGGGACCACCAAGCTTCGCTCATGTTGGCAAGAGCTGCTCCTGCTTCCATCGCCATAATTAAACCGTCGCCTTCATTGTAAGAAGGGGATTGCGGATGCGTAATTGCTCCTTTTAGGAACGAACGGACGAGCTCTTTATTCCACTCAAAACCACCTGACGCAATCATGACGCCTTTTCTTGCGCCGATGAAATAGGCTGTCCCATCTTCTTTTTCTGCGCGAACGCCAATAACGGCTCCTTCATCATCCATAACAAGTTCTTTTCCAGGAGTGGCAGTCAGTGTTTCGATGCCGCGATCTAGCACACCTTTAAAAAGACTGGCAGCCAACGCTCTTCCCATCGTCGTAATATTGTTTTCCATTCGAGTTCCCACAAGCGTGAAATCGATATCTCCTGGATCACTAGCCCCACCTTCTTCCAACGTCAAGGGAGGGAAGATCGGGTTTCTTCTTACTTTCTCTGCCCATTCCCCTAAATCGTTCAAAGGAAACGGAAGGGGATCGAGCGAACGGCCTTCCTTTTTACCCCCAGGCAAGTCTGCATAATAGTCACCATACCCTTTAGGGACAGCAAATTTTACAGGCGTATGCTCATGAAGATAATCGATCATCTTCGGACCATTCTCAATATAGACGTCAATCAATTCAGGATCCGGCTCTTTACCGTGCGTCAGTTTTGTAATATACATTTTCGCTTCTTCATGTGAATCTTCCAATCCGAGTTCTTTCATATAACGGTTATTTGGAATCCAAGGAATCCCTCCGGAAAAAGCCGTCGTACCGCCAATCTGATCCGATTTCTCAAGGATGAAAACTTCCGCCCCTTGATCATGTGCGAGAATAGCTGTTGTTAAAGCAGCACCCCCGCTGCCTAAAACGACTACGTCTGTTTCGACATCCCATTTCATATCGTTTTTCAATATCATTTTCATAACCCCCTTATCTTTTAGAAAACGCTTTCATGTAAATGAATTAAAAAGTGATTCTTTTGCCAACTTCCTTTATTGATAAGCTGTTGTCCTATATAATTATAGGTAAAAAGATATTTAAAACAATAAACACTTTTCAGATAAATGATGTATTCTAATCATAACAACCAACAATGTCTACAACATAGATAGTTAATCGACAGGGGGAACTGAATTGTCTATCAAGATGGATCCAAGAGTTCGAAGGACGAAAGCGATGTTTGAGGAAGCGTTATTGGAATTAATGGAGGAAAAGGATTACAAAAAAATTACGGTAAGGGAGATATCCGAAAGGTCCACTCTTAACCGGGCGACATTCTACTTGCACTACTATGACAAAGATGAATTACTTGAACAAATGCTGCAAGACGCGCTAGAGCAGTTAAGGATCAGTGTGCAAGTGAAAGATATGGAATTCAAGTATGACAGTGAAAATCCACATCCGATCTTCATTCGACTATTTAATAAGATGATTGAGCAGAGTCGCTTTTACAAAGTCATGCTAGTTCAAGAAAAAGTACCGTACTTCACAGAGTCAGTCAGAGAAATCATTGAAACACTGGTCGAGAAAGCGACACATTATATGGTTGAAGATAAAATTGAATTTAAGGTGCCCGTTGAAATGTCAATTGCCTATATCACATCTGCCTACTTGGGCGTCATCATTTGGTGGCTGAAAAAAGACATGCCTTACACACCTGCACATATGGCGAAGCAGCTGACGAGATTGTCGACGGTCGGTCCTTGGTTGGAAAATCCGTATCAGTAAAGTCAAAAAGACCCTCTTCAAGGCCGAGAAAAGACTTTGAAGGGGGTTTGCTTGTATCTATTCATCTTGAAAAAGATGGTGCAACAACCGCTCCCGGTCATCGAAAAACTGCTTCATGATGGCGTAATGATCCGTTTGCTCCAGCGTTGTTTCCTCAATTCCATTTTCTGTAATCTGTACGATTTTAGAAAGTGGGTGCGCCATGATGATTGGCGAATGGGTCGATATGATGAACTGAGATCCTTCTGTGACGAGTTCGTTGATGCGCGCAAGCAATGAGATTTGGCGGAACGGGGATAATGCGGCTTCCGGTTCATCCAAAATATATAATCCGTTCCCTCTAAACCTTTCCCGGAACACGGCGAAAAACGATTCCCCGTGCGATTGCTTGTGAAGGGATACCCCTCCGAACGAATCAATGATCTTAGGGCCATATGGGTCTTGGTCAAGCTCCTCAATATTCGTTGCCACATTGTAAAACGTCTCCGCCCTGAAGAAAAAGTGATCCCTCGCTCGTTCTGCTCCTTTGACTAGGCGTATATACGAATCGAGTTCAGAATGGGAATCAAAACTGGAGAAATTGAAGTTCAACGTTCCGCCTTCGGGATTAAATCCATATGCAATGGCGATTGCTTCCAATAACGTCGACTTGCCCATCCCATTTTCACCGATTACATAAGTGATATTTGGATGAAGCTCCAATTCATGCAAGTTCCGGATGAAGGGAAGCGTGAACGGGAATTGTCCATGAGGAAGCTGTTCTCGCTTCAAGCGCACAGCTCTTATGTATTGTGAAAATGAATTCAAAATAGCCAACGAAAATCACCCCTGTCGTTATAGATAAATGGCAAATGGTTTTATTCCATTGTTAATAGTAAAGACCCTTCGATAGCCCTATCATCTCACCTCTTATTGTACTACGTGTCTAGAAGGCTAGAAGTTTCAGTATTCAGTTGTAGGGAAACGAAGAAGTAGGGATTTACACCTTTCCCAAGAGTTGCCGCATATTCGCTACTTAAATAAGCGCGATTTAAATACGTTAAGACAAAGTATTTTACGAATCGAAATAATAGGAGCATACTATTAATATATGAGTAATTGCCCATGATTGCAGTTTAGTAGCAGTCTAAAAGCTTCATTAGTCATATATGATTACAACAATTTTGAAGGAGGTAAGGAAATGATCAATAACAAGATGGCGATTTTAAGTCTGCTAGTAGGAGTTTTGCTAGTGCTTGGTGCATGTAGCGACGACAAGAACGAAAGCAGTGAAAAGAGTGGCGATGCTTTTTTGATGATAAGTGGTGACACTGTTTCTGAACAAGGGGGCTGTGTCTTGGCGAGTCGATATTCCGCTGGTGATAAAATTGTCTTCCGAATGAATGCATACGATTCAAGAACGAACGAGCAATTGAAAGATGCGAATTTGAAAGTACATTTATCGACAGGCGAAGAACTGGATATGGCTTATGGCACACATGGCGATGAGGATTTCTGGGTAGTCGCTTATCCGGTAACTGAAGAAACTCCGACAGGCAGCTTGGAGTATTATGTAACTGGAGAAGCGGGCGATTTAAAAGGGGAGTTCCGTCCATTTAATGTTGCACCATCCCTTCTTTCCATCGTAGATTTATCTGAAGACGGCGAAGCGGCTGCGGAGCCTGAAGTGGATGAAGAAGACGATGTGGATTTGGCTAACGTTGAAACGAATCAAAACATTGATTTAGTCGCTGTGAACTTTGAGTTTAAAGGAAAAAACGGTGAAAAAACTTTCTACGTCAAGGCTGGAGAAAAAGCTACGATGACATTGACGTCTGAAGAAGGATTACATGGCGTTGCAATTGAAGGCTTGGACGCGGAAATTAATGAACCTAATGGCAAAACAACTTTCACACCCGAAAAACCAGGTGAATACAAAATTTATTGCAGTATCTTTTGCGGCGCTGGACATGGGGATATGACTTCTAAATTAGTCGTTGTGAAATAAAAAGAAAGCAAGGTGGTTGTTTTGTCATTAAGCGCGTTCAAGAAGCCGGCGTTGTCCGTATCGCTGGCTTTCCTTGTTGCAGTTGGATTAAGCGGTTGCAATGAAACCGAAACACCGAAATCCGATAAGCCGGTTGAAAATAGCGAAGCAGATACAGGGAAGCAAATGGAAAAAGCGGCAGAAATGAAAAATAATATTAAGTTGTCAGCTACTCGCGGTTTTATTAACGACGAAGTAGAATTTACCGTAGATGATCTACCGGAAAACGCGGAAGTGCAGCTCATTTGGCCAACCGTGGATGGATCATACCATATTGAGAACCAATATGAAGTCATCGGTCCGGAATTCACGACAACTGATACAGTCATTCAGGAAGGGACGAGCGATGCGGAAGGGAAATGGTCTGGAACGTTTTCGATCCCTGAAGGTTTCGGTGGAGACTACACCGTCTATGTTGCGACGGGTGATAAAAAAATCGGCCAAACCGGTTTTACAGTAGATCCTTCATTTACAATGTCTCCTGAGTCCGGACCTGTTGGAACTGACATTACGATTAAGGTGGAGGGGTTAGGCTGGAGCACCTATATGCGTAACTGGCAGCTCACTTATGACAATAAATACACAGGTTTGGTGACTGCCATTTCTACGAATGGTACAGCAGAAGCGAAAATCCGTGCTGCTGGAAATCCCGGCAAACATGCAGTTCGCTTGCGCACCGGCTATTTAGGGATGCAATACATTAACTATTTGCAATCGCCATATCCGGACAAACCTGCGCCTGACTTTATGTTCACAGTGACGGATGACGAATTCGCAATTGAGAATTACGTGGAAGAATCTCCGATAGCTGCAGACGGCGGAGTTGAAATGCCAGCACTGAACAATAAATCAGGAGTCACATTGTCATTGGATAAAGAAGTTGGCATTGTCGATGAACCGGTGACGCTGACAGCTAAGGGTCTTGAGAAAAACAAAGAAGTGGAGCTTGTTTGGAACACGATGAAAGGCAGTCGTGTCAGCGGTTTAGGTTTTGAAGAGAAAAGTGCAACACTTGAAACGGTCAAAACCGATGCTGACGGCAACTTCACATACGACTTTGCCATTCCTGATGACCTTGGTGGAATCCCGCACCGCATCGATGCCAAAATTGGCGATGAGGTCGTCGGCCAAACGTATTTAAGCATCCAGCCATCCATCGTCAGCATGTCGCCAACATCCGGCCCTGTCGGAACTAAAATTGAAATCACAATCAAAGGCGGCGGCTGGACAGAGTTTGATAACGCTTATTATTTGACGTACGATAATTCCTACACAGGTTATCTTTGCGCCTTCAACAGCCAAGGCACATTGACTTTCGACGTCATTGCAACAGGCGATCCGGGTTACCATCTGATCGACCTCTACCCGGGGATTTATAAACAACAAGAAAAAGAAACCGATATGACGCTAATTCCCCAGCTCACCTATTCAACCGATCATCCGGGATCCGCAATGCCGGCAATCCGTTTAGGGTTCGAAGTGACGGAATAAACAAGAATAAAGGTGCCTGCCACCAACGCAATTCAGAATTGCGTCGGTGGCAGGCACCGTTTTTTTACACGAATACAGCTTGGTCGGCAAGATGGACGGTATTCCGCCCGTTCTCTTTTGATACGTATAAGGCACGATCCGCCTCTTGCAATAAAACATCCAGCGAACGGACGGCGCCTTGCAGTCCGGATACGCCGAAACTGGCAGTGATAATTAGTTCATCTTCGCTAGTAGAAAGTGGCGTGTCTTCTATATCTTTTCGAATTCGTTCTGCGAAGATGCCAGCTTCATCCAATGTTGTATCTGGCAAACAAACGACAAATTCCTCCCCGCCATATCTTCCGAAAATATATTCAGGGCCCATGTGCCGATTACAGATGTATACGACATGACGGATTGCCTCATCTCCGACAGCATGTCCGAAATTGTCGTTGATCTTCTTGAAGAAATCTATGTCGAACATTATGAGTGCTAATGGCTGCTGGTGTTGAGCCGCAATCTCCACAACTTCTTCACATTTCTCGAACAAATAGGCACGATTGAAAATTTTAGTCAAACCGTCTGTATAGGCGAGCTGCGTCAACCGTTTTTCCAATGCCTTTTGTTTAGTCGTATTGATAATAACAATCGTTCGGCCGACAACATCACCTTTCTGATTCCGCACAGGGGCAATATGAATCTGGTAGTAGCTGTTGTTGTTCGGATGTATCCATTCCACCTCTTGCTCCTCTTCTGCCGGATGTTCAGGAAAAGGGAAGGGGCCAATGCCGCTGTCTGCCCAAATTTCATTGACAAGACTGCCGATCTTCGAAAAGTGCAGCGCCTGGATGATTTTGCGCGCAGCACGATTATAGTCGACGAGCTGATTCGCCATATCGATCACGAGTACCCCGTCTCGCATACTCTCAAAAATCCGGTCTCGGGCAATTGGCGCAATGACGAAAAGTTTAGTTGACAAGATTGCCCATAAATACAAGGCGGAAGTGAAGCACATGACAATCGGAACGGGATCCATCCCATAAGGAGACAGCCCGAGCAAGTAAAGGAACGAAGCTATCACTGGAATGAAAAATCCGATGATCATCGTTAAAACTTGCTTCCAGTACTTCGCTTTTGTCTGCAACCAATAACGCGCCAAAAGAATGGCGCCAAGCAATAGACATCCAAACGTAAAACTACCATGGACAACATACCAAGGGCCCGCCACGATATCGATGAGCGGCTGAACCTCGCCAGGACGCAAATAGATATCACGATACATAAAATGATGGACTTCATTTGTGAGACAGAAAAGGGTAGTGAAAACAGGGATGATGAACAAAGGAATGGCGAATCGAGCTTGATGTCCCTTTTCGGAACCGATAAATTGCAACGCAAGCAACAAGGAAAGCGGTGGAACGAAAGGCATTCCGAAATATTGCACCTTTAACCAAATGATGCTCTCCTCCAAACTGCCGCTCGCTAATTCCAACGCATGGCCAAAAATATAGATGGCAGAGAAAACGGACATCCAGACGAAAATCGTGCTGCTGGACAAGATTCTTCTTTTTGAGAACGCATACAACGCAAGAATAAGAGACAAGACCCCGGAAATTGAAGTGATGACAATGTAATGGAAGATGTCTGGATTCATTAGGAAGCTCCTTAAATGATATTAAATCTATCATACAGGTGGAAAGCCGGGAAGAAAAGCACGGATAAAGGTGCCTGCCACCAACACAATTCAGAATTGTGTTGGTGGCAGGCACCTTTTTTTAGGGATTCCTTCTTGCATTATTGTAAATACATCCCATTTCGGGTGGTCGGTAAGTGCTCTTTTACTTGAAATCTGTTTACAACATGGCAAATAGTGAAATGTAAAGGTGTCAGTACTTTGCTAGAAGGAGCGTGTGAATATGAAAAAGTGGATTTGGCTTACAATGATTCTCACCTGTGTTTTTGTTTTCGCAGCATGCACCGATGGGAAAGATGACTCGGCTACTGGAACAGAAGGCACAGATGTTGAGGTCGATGATGAAGCGACTACCGATCCGACTGAAGACGATGTCGCAGAAGGCGATAAATTGCCGTCCGTTACTGTACACCTAATGGATAGCAACGGAAAGTCGGTAGGAACGACGGAATTGACCGAGGAAGAAGACGCATTGCGAATAATGGTGGACGCAAAGGATCTGCCTGAAGGAACTCATGGTTTTCATTTCCACGAAAAAGGGGTATGTGAAGCGCCTGATTTTGAATCGGCGGGAGGGCATTTTAATCCGACAGAATCGAGCCATGGACTTGATCACGAAGAAGGCCCGCATGCCGGCGATTTGCCGAACCTAGAAGTAGGCCCGGATGGAACGGTGAAAGAAGAGTTCTTCGTTCAAAATCTTACATTGAAAGCCGATGAAGAAAACTCACTATTCCATAATGGCGGAACAGCGCTCGTCATCCACGCAGAAGCAGATGACGGAAAAACTCAGCCATCCGGTAACTCCGGCGACCGCATAGCTTGTGGCATCGTACAATAATGTTTCGAAGGCAAGGCCGATAAATGAAGAAGCCAACCGCTAGAAAATTCGGTTGGCTTCTTTCTATGCTTATATATAATCTAGTTAAACGATCATAATCAGATGTTGCGCAGGTACCCTATTGTAGAATCAATTCCATGACAACCCCGACAACAGGACCGGCATCGTCAACTTCACCGGTTAAGTGAAAACCGAAGTCTTCGTATAGCTTAATCGCACGCTTATTGTCAGGATGGACGCTCAAATAGATTTTCTTACAACCATACCGGCCCTGGATATGTTGGATCAAAAGAGGCAAAAATCGCTTCGCATACCCATTTCCTTGAAAATGGTAATCAACCATAAAACGATCTAACCACGCGCTTTGATTCGAAATGGAATGCCATCCATACATACCATAACCAACAAGCGTCTCCCCGTCATACAAGCCGACGGAAATTCCGTTATCTTCAAACTTACTCTCTGCCAATGAAAAAGCATTACTCTCAATGAACTGATTTTGCTGTTCTGACACAGATAATGCAACGACAGAACGCCAATTATCAGTTGTCACCTCACGAATCCGGAGGTCCATAATTCCATCTCGCTTTCAAATGATTTCTTAGTTTACATCACTATTTTACCATACGATCCAGCCGTGGTGAAAATTCCAATGTTCTAGCGTGGAACCGAAACCATAAAATCCTTGTTGGTTCGAGGTTGCAGAATGCGTATAATTACTAGTAGCTGAGAAAATACAGAAATAAAGGTGGGTGTTTTCGGTTCAACAGATAGCATTATTACAAAAGGTCATTGACTATATTGAAGTTCATATAAAAGAAGAGATAAAGCCCGAGGAATTAGCAAAAATGGCCGGCTACTCGCCTTTTCATTTTTACAGGATCTTTCACCAGCATATCGGCTATACCGTTATGGATTATGTCGTGAAAAGGAAGCTGCAACACGCATTATTCGAGTTGGTGAACGGGAAAAAAGTGATTGAGATTGCGCTTGAATATGGGTTTGAAACTCATTCAGGATTTACAAAAGCGTTTAAACGAACGTTTGGAAGTCCGCCGAGCTTGTACCGACTGCATTGTCCAACTTCATTGCCGCCTAAACTGGATTTACTGAACTTGCACCAAAAAGAAGTTGGCGGCATCGTCATGCAACCGAAAATCGTGCAGAAGAATGGCTTTACGATTGCCGGGAAAACGTATGAAAGCAAAGTTAACGACGTATTTTTTACGAGGGATGCTCCTGCGTTCTGGGATCAGCGCATCGCGCCGGAAGAGGCAATCGAAACGATGTTGTATGAAAAGCTTTCTCCGAAAAAACATGGAGAGTATTGCGTGAACCTGAATAATCGGGACATGAATCGCACGTTTACGTACTTATTTGCAGTCGATTGTGATCATGAGGATACCCAACTCCCACAAGGGCTGACGAAGCTGCATATAAAACCCGCAACGTATGCTGTATTCAAGATTCCTCCAGTAGATGTGGACCAGTTTGTCCCGGCGATTAAAGGAACGTGGAAATTCATATTGGAGGATTGGCTGCCACAATCGTCTTACGAAGTCGATGAACGAGGGTATGATTTTGAGTATTACGATGAACTGTGCCATGACTGGATTTATGAGAAAATCACGATGGAAATTTATGTGCCAATAAAAGATAAAGACAAAGTGTGATTGGATCACGCTTTGTCTTTTTTCAATACGGTTTTATATAAAAGCAACACGGGCATGACGAAGCAAGCACTTGCAATGATTGCCGTTTTCACGGCGAACCGTGATGCGATCACTCCGATGATCGGCCCACCGCCGATTTGGCCGATAGCATCGACTTGGCCTTTTACTGAAAAGAAGGTCGCGCGTGTCGAGGAATCAGGGATGATTTTATTCAGCCAAATGTCCTCTAACGGATACATTACTTGCCTTGTCACTTCGATCAGGAGGTAAAAGACTAGTAAGCTGACGACGAACGCAGAGAGTGCGAAGCCGATAAGTGAAATGACAATAAGCGAGCATCCAATAAAAAGTGAAATGTAAATATATCGCAAATTCAAGTGGATCGTACTTCGGTTCATAAAGTGAAGAACCGTGAATGAAAGTATGACGACGATGAATTGAAGCCCGCCCATAAATAGGACTAGCTTTTCCGTCGATAATGTAGCTAAAGCAGAGACGTCAATGAAATGCGTCATCCATAATCGGTCGAAACCTTCGCTGTACAATCCGATAAACAATGCAATCAGAAGCAACATCCTCATGAGGAAGCTCGCTTTGGAATAGACAACGATCTTCTGCATATTTCCCTTCATGCTTTTCCACGCTGAAATCCTTTCGCCTGTCTGTAAAGGCTTGAAATTCTTCTCTTCCATGAAAAACTGTAAGTAAATTGCAATCCCTAGCATGCAGGCGCCACCTATGATAATCGGTAAGTTAATCATAAAGTAACCCGTCAGTATGCTGAGAGGAATTGCGATGATTTGACCAAGCTTCCCGAATTTCGCTCCTCTAATAAATGCAAGAGACGCCCGTTCTTCCCCGATTTCATCCGCAATCCAAGCCTGCTGGGCTCCACTTGTAAACGTATAGCCGATGCCCCATGCAATTTGAGAGAAAATGACAGCTGCAAACAGCGGGAAAATCCCTTCAACCATAAATCCAAATCCGATTAATAAATAGCCGATGATAAGAGAAAGCTTGCGGCTTTTGACGTCGGCAATCACGCCGGTTGGAATTTCAAATAGGAAAACGGTCAGCTCCAAAACCGTCCCGACCAAAACAAGCTGGAGCGGATCGAGCTTCACAATTTGGACGTGGTACAGCAAGTTCACTGTAAAGATAAAAGTGAAAAACAGCTGCGATAAAAAGCATGTGAACAAGTAAACTACATATGGGTCTTTTCTGTTTAATATCTTCATAATCTTCCCCCTCCACCTGATTATAGGAAAAGGGCATCCTGCTATCTTGTCCGAATTTGCGGTTTTTACCTGTCACAGTTTTTTTGATAATCACTATTTCACCTTGACAAAACATAGTATACGAAGTATGGTTGATTACACAACTAATCAACCGACCGAGTGTTCAAAAGGAGTGCTCCAATGAAAGTTAACTTAAATGATCAAATTCCAATTTTTATTCAAATAGCAGACATGATAAAGGATGCCGTTGTGGAAGGTGGAATCAAAGAAGGTGAACAGATTCCCTCCACTACAGAACTATCTGACTTTTACAGTATTAATAGAGCGACTGCACAAAAAGGTGTCGGGATTTTAGTGGATGAAGGCATTGTGGAAAAAAGACGCGGGATTGGCGTATTCGTTGCTCCAGAAGCCCGCAGTAAATTACTCAAAGACAGAATGGAGGACTTTTCGAAAACGTATATTCAATCTTTAGTTGAAGAGGCCAAACGATTAGAAATGTCTAAAGAAGAACTACTAAAAAGGGTGAGTGAACACTATGAAGATTATTGATATTCGAAACGTCAATTTTAAATATAGAGATGAGTTGATTTTAGAAAACATCACTTTTGATGAGGATTCACCTGTCATAACAGGGCTATGGGGAAGAAATGGTGCAGGTAAGACAACGTTAATGAAATTATTATCCGGCCAAGAACGTGAAGTTTCAGGAGATGTATGTGTATTGAATGCACATCCATTTAATAATCATGCAGTTTCCAAAAACATTAGCTATTTAAGGGAGGATCATCACTTCGGGAAAAGCTGGACTGTGAAAGACGCAATGTATTTCGCCTCCCTTTTCAATGAAAATTGGGATCAGGAAGAAGCAGATACACTCGTTGAACAATTCAAATTGCCACGAAAAAAGAAAATCGCTTCCTTTTCAAAAGGGATGCATACGATGGTTCAGCTTGTCATCGGTTTAGCAAGTCATTCGAAAGTGACAATCTTTGATGAGCCGACAAATGGCTTAGATGCTCATGCACGAAAACAATTTTTTCAAGCCTTAAAGAAATCTTACGATAAAAACCCACGCTATATTTTGATTTCTTCCCATCATATTAATGAAATTGAGCCACTTTGTGAAAAGTTGCTGATCATATCAGACAAAAGCATTAAATTTCACGAACCAATCGAATACTTTCAAACACAAGGTGTCAGTATGATGGGGAAAATAGAAGATATAAAAAGCGTAGTCAGCTCTATAGACATTTTAGAAACAGCACAGATCATGGGACGGTCCAAAGTGATGGCTAATGTGGCCATGACAAAGGAACTGAAGGAATCATGCGAACGGAATGGTATTCAAATAGAAAAAACATCGATGCAAGATTTTCTTGTGAATATAACTTCTTAGGAGTGATGGATATGAACCATTTAAAAGGACCAGTTTCAATCATTTTAAAAGATTTAAAAGTGCAATTTTATCTCTTTACTGCAATAACATTACTGTTGGTCATTGTCTATAGTGGGATTGGATATTACGTAGGGCCAGATAACTTTCATCCCTTTATTTCCGGACCAATCTACGGAATGTTACTCATCTTACCTTACTTCATGTTCGGTGATCCCCTCAAATCGACGATCGGGCTTGGCGGTACGCGTGTCAATTATTTTACAAGTTTTATTATCAGCTCCTTCATATTGATCGTATCCCTGATGATTGTGAATAACGTCTTCTTCCAACTGTCCGATTTACTAACGGAGCATACGAAGAGTACAACACATGTATTCCACCTTGCCAGTTTGTTCGGAGTATCAAACGCACTCTCCTATTTCTGGGTGGATATACTTTTAGGCATCTTCCTCGTTGGAATAGGGACCCTTCTTTCAGCAGCATTGTACCGATTCGGTTATATTTGGATGCTAGGGATCGCTGTAGTCATAGGGCTAGTTGGATTTATTTGGTTTACATTAGGCGATATGAGCGGAATATTCAAGTGGACATTGGAAAATATGTATTTGTCCCTTCATTTGTTAGGCGGGTTAGGGATTGTATGTATAGTACTCACATATCCGCTCATTACGCGGGTTACTTTAAAGTGTTAATTCAATGTTGAATGCAGAAAATGACGTGCACCCCAGAAGGTAGAGACAAAGTCTAACTTCTGGGGTGTTTGGTTAGCCTGATGTTTTGCCACTTTTTTTATCTTTTTATTCATCAAATGACAAGTTCACCGGCTCGTCGAGTAGTTCGGGCATTATTTCCAAATTTGTCGTCGCATAAGTTTCAGGCACTTCTTCAAATTGGAATTGATTCACCCAGAGCTTTCCTTTCCCTTGCAAAAGTACGCCGAATGAGATCGTTTGGCTCCGAGAAGGAACGTCAAGCACGATTGAATAGTAATTCCAGTCTAGCGTTCCTTTAATAGGGCGATTGCCCATATTATCAAACTGCAGTACATCGCCCAACTGGTCGTCAACGCGCATCCAAGCCCCGGAAAACTGGTCGACGTCTTCACATTTAATGAAACAGGAAAGCTTCAATCGCTTCCCAAGAAATTTATCCGCTTTGAATTGCTGCATCATCGTCGCGAATTCTTCCGCTTCAGTAACGAACTGAGAATGCAGATAACCCGAAGCATTCCCTGTATGAACAACTTGTCGATCGATCCCCATCTTGTACAGATGCGGATGACTTCCGCTCAAAAACCAGCCTTTCATCTCTTGCATCATAAACCCCTCCTCTTGTTTGAAACGAATGCTCCTCATAATCCTTCGATATTCGCCTGGTGCTAAACGATACGTCTTCTTAAAGGCACGGCTGAACGCCTCTTGAGAGTTGAATGAAGCAAAAAATGCAATATCCAAAATTCTTTCATCCGAATGAATCAATAAAACAGCCGCGACAGCAAGTCTCCGTGTACGGATGTATTGATCCACACTCATACTCAAGACAGACTGAAATAATCGGTGAAAATGGAACTTCGAGTAACCAGAAAAACTTGCCACATCCGCAAGTTGAATTTCCCGCTGTAAATTCTCTTCAATCCATTCAACCGCTCGCTGGATCATCCGTTCATCTTCCAAGATACTCCCTCCTTGCAAATTATTATAGCGTACGACTGGTGGCAGGTTTTGATCAAAACTGCGAAGTCATTTCAAAGAGACCGCATCTTTAATCAAAATAGAGATCTTGTCTATTGATATCGTTAAGGAAGAACTATCAAATGGAGGTGCCGTTATGAAGAATGTAAACATTGTTATTGGAAGTGCCGTAATGGCTGTATTAGTTGTCGGGGCGCATAGTTTTATCCAATTTGTTTTCACCAAAAGCATGCCGGACGTTTTTGAGATAAAAAAGATTCTGTTGTTCCTTATTGTTTTCATTGGCTGCATTGGCCTATCAAAGCGAGAGGCGAGGGGTGAATAAATAAAGTAAACAAGCAAGCTGGAGGTTTTCCGGCTTGCGTTTAGAAATATCCTATATTTACACCAGCATGGATATCATCTTTCATCCCTAAATTGTTCTTTAGGGATCTTTTTTGTTTCTTTACGTAAAAGTAGATTAGGTACTAAGCGAATATAAATTAGTTCACCTGCAAGCTCAACAATTGTCTGCGTCACGATTACAGCAGCTACTGGTGTGCTTAACTCGTCGGGCAACGCCAAGGCCAGAGGAAGAACCACAAGCGAATTGCGTGTTGAGCCACTGAAGATTAGAGCTCGACCTGATCCTATATCCAGCCTAAACCACTTAGCGATAAACCGAGAAACAACAGGTACGACAATCATAAAGGCAACATATATAGGAATGACTTTGATAATTAAGTCCATATAGGCAGATAATTTGCCGATTTGAGACGCAACGACCACAAAAAGGGTAAGAGCCATGAAAGGAACGGGCAGCCATGCCGATAAATCTAATATCTTATTGCCAATAGGTGATTTTCTTGCAAGCAGCTGTATAACAATAGCAATCCCTAGTGGAATAATGATAAGACCGAAAAATGCTTCCAGGAATGGAACAGGTTCCACGATTCCTGCTGCATCCCCTCCCATAAACAGCCATAAATACAGAGGTAAAAGGATTAGTTGCGTAATGAAGAGGATCGGTGTTGACATCAGTATCAGCTTTTCATTTCCACGACCTAATGCTGTAAAAACAATTACATAGTCAATGCAAGGGGTTAGTAAAACTAAATAGACGCCAAGTAATAATGGTGGATAATCGGGTAATAACTTTGATAGAAGCCATACCACGATGGGTACTGCAATATAGTTAACCGTTAAAAGAGCCCTGATAAAACGTCGATTAGCAAACGACTTTTTTAAAGATGTAAAAGGAATCTGTGAGAACATACTAAACATCAAAATAGCGATGATCACAGAAATCGTTATATCTAAATGTCCTGAAGAATCAGGAACTATTAATCCGAATCCAGCAGCTGTTAGTAATACAATGACATATATCCAAACTTGATTATTTTCAAGTTGATCCCTAGTAATCATGAGTAGTTATTCTCCTTTAACTTGTTTCGGTGAAGAAACTTGTAATAGTTGATCTCATAAAGTTTCAATCCTCCACGGAAATCCTTGTTGTTATAGAGTATAGCTTTTGATATACCTGCCTCTTTAGGCACACTGTTAAAAACGAGCATGACACGTTCCATAAGGGTTGTCCATAGCATTTAGCTTATGATCTTGCCATAAGACATTCAATATGTCTATTGGAATATCTTCTCCTGCTTTAATTTCTAGTACTTTGACGTTTAAGCCAAAACTAAAAACACCCTGTTTAACTACTGATTCAAATGCTTGTCTTTTAATAGCTTGGCATATTCATGTGCTCTTGCAGTACCTGTTCACTCGGCCTGCCAATTACGGTAGGAAGAGTGAAGGTCAATTTGTGACTTTAAATATGACATCAAAGTACACTTCCCCTCATACCCTATAGTTGGGGTGGAAAAATGCCAAGAGTTAAATACCGAGATGCAGACATTGATGTAATGGCAAGGATGATGAGAGCGGAAGCCGAGGGTGAAGGAAAGCAAGGGATGTTATACGTTGGAAATGTAATTGTTAACCGCGCTATAGCAGATTGCTTAGACTTTAGAGACGTACGGACGATTAATGATGTCATTTTCCAAGTGCAAGGAAATAATTATTCCTTTGAAGCTGTTCAAAAAGGAAACTTGTTTTATCAAAGAGCGAGACCTACTGAAAAAAGATTAGCAAAACAAAATTTGGATCATTGGAGGGAACATCCAGCGAAGTTCGCCCTTTGGTACTTTAATCCGTATGCTCCGTGTCCGCCAACCTGGTACGGGCAACCTTTTACTGGACAGTATAAAGATCATTGTTTTTATGAACCGCTAGCAGGAACGTGTGAGAGTGTTTATATCGGATAGTTACTTTAGGATTATATAAAATAAATAAGCCAACCGTTCCTATCCCGGTTGGCTTATTTGCGTATTCAGATGGTCATATGTGGGATTTGGGAAAGAGTGCTAAAATGAATAATAAGAAGACAGAGTATTGCCTGTATGTTGAGATGAAGAAATAAGGAGGCGATTCAATTGGCGAATGATACGATATTTCGTTTAGCAACAGAACAAGATTTGGAACGAATCGTGGAGATGCTGGCGGATGACAAGTTAGGGGCAACACGGGAACAATTCGTCCTTCCCTTACCGGAAGTGTACCGTGATGCGTTTCATGCGATTGATGCAGATCCCAACAACGAACTTGTCGTTGCGTGTCTCGGAAATAAAATCATTGGTGTCCAACAAATCACATTCACCCCCCATTTGACCCGTCAAGGTGGATGGCGTGCAACGATCGAGGGGGTAAGGACCTGTTCAACCGTACGAGGAAAAGGAATAGGATCAGAGCTCATCAACTGGGCAATCCAACGGGCCGAACAGCGTGGCTGCCACATCGTCCAGCTGACTACTGATAAAACGCGAGAGGACGCCATACGCTTTTACGAACGGTTAGGGTTCCAGGCAACCCATGAAGGGATGAAGATGAAGTTGAATTGAAAAAATGGCCAACCAGAGGATTGTTGTATAAGATAGGACCATTAAATCAGTCTGGAGTCTGATTGCAATTATTGGAATTCGTTTATAATTAAAAATAGAGAAGTACTAGTCAAAGGGTTAGAAGGGATGGAGGGGTGTTAGTGAAGAGGATGAACTATTTGGGTCTATTTGGCGTCATTTCGTTTAATGTAATTGTTTTCTCCGGAATCGCAGCTGCAGTAGCAGGGCTGCTGTTTGCTTTATGGACAATTGCTATTTCGTTTATTGTATCGCCGGTTTTATTAGTAATAGTAAACGTATTGGAACTCCAGCAATTTAATGTCTTGCAAACGGTACTTAGCTTAATTTTATTCCTCATCGGCATAGGATTAGCGCCTTTGGCAATGAAGGTTACTCGTTATTTGGGTGCGATGTTTGTTAAATATGTTGAATACAACAAGAAAGCAATTTTTAAAACGCCAGACACAAGTACGATTTATTAATCAAAATAAAAACGGCGGCCCCCTCTTATCAAAACAGAGGATGGCTGCCGTTTTCTTCATTTTTACAGGGGAGGTATTGGGAATTAAAACAAACTGTAAAAGATCTGCTTTATGAGGCTATCTATTACGATGAATCACTTCAACCCTTCCAAGTATGAAAGCACTCAGTAATCGGCATCCCAATATTGATCGTGCTTCATGTCATTCACAATCCGTTCAAAAAACGGCAGCATTTCATCAGGGTGTTCTCTCCAATGAAACATAATATGCACCGGACCCTCAGAATCGCTCGTCCCTTCGCTTGTACATGGGTAAATAAGCGTCTGAAAAGGAGCGTGCTTCTTATCGAAATAAACATTTTTGCGATGAAGGACCTTCACAAGCCAATGGGTTTCGCAAGGGTATTCGGTGTCAAAACCGTCTTTTTGAAAACTCCTTAAGTCATTTGCACCCATCTCTACCATAGCATATGCAATGCACTTTTCGCCTTTCCGTTTTTGCGTTTGCCTTTTTGCCTGTCTCAGCAAATTGTATCGAGTGCCCACTTTCTTCTCTTTTCTCTTATTCATTTATTATCGCCCTCTCGATCTGATATACATTTAGAATAGTAGATAACTGACGAGGTGAGCAAGAAAGGGGTTCATTTCAACGCTGAAGAAAGAACGATGGTATGTCATACTTAAAATTCATAAAGTGACGCTGAATTTAGATAATATTAGCAAGGAAAGTAGGTACATGATATGGATATCAATGAAAAGGCGCTTCAGTTGTTTGAAGAAAATAAATATGCAGAGGCACTTGGGCTGCTGGAACAAGCGGTTATAGAGGAGCGTACTGTGCAGTCATTAAATAATCTGGCATGGATGTATGTATACGAAGAAGAAGATGTACACCGTGCAAAACCGCTTCTAGAAGAAGTGATGACACTGCAGCCGCGGTCTTATTTTCCGTATAATATGCTCGGTGAAATTGCGCTAAAGGAAAAAGACTGGGAAGGCGCTAGGAAAATTCTGAACCACTCAATCACCATTCAGCCTTCTCCTGCAGCAATTCATAATTTAGCGGTTGCCGACTTTCATACTGGCCGTTTCAGCCAAGCGGCAGAAGGGTTCCATTCGATTGCCGAGGACTCGGATTGCATCAGTTGGTATGAAGTGATTGCGCGCATCCAAAACGAAGAGACGGCAGTTGCTAAATTGATAGTAGACAGGTGGAATTGTGAGTCAGAACATTATCTAGGGGCTATCGAAGCGGCAGATGCTTATGTGGAAATAGGCTGTTTGCAGGAAGCCCGGGAGATGTTTGAAAAAGAGTGGGAGGACTATTTTGTTTCGCCTTATGTGATCAGCCGGTATGCGTATGTTTTATTTCACTTGCAAGAATTGCAGGCTTGTCGACAAGTGATCGATCAGGCGATTGCCAGCAAGCATAGTGAAATAAAAGAAGAAAGACTGGAAGATTGTGATGAAAATTGGTCTGAAACCGATAAAGCTGAAAGGATAGAAGAGCTGGAAGCAGAACTGGGTGGACTGCAGCGATTGTTTGCAAAATTGCAGGCGGGATTCCGACCGGCTCTCGAATTTGAACTGCACCATGAAGGTGGTTGCTACCTGTTTGGCTGCAAGCAACACGGACACCCGGAATATGCGGGGTGATTATTGTAGCACGATCGCACAGTATACAAGGGCTCGAAAGTAATAGAGAAACTAGGAGAAAATAGCGGGTTCGGAAGATTTGGGAGAAAATGTGCAATTAGAAAGGATGAGTGAAAATGAAAAAGAGGAGAGCAATCTTTATTGGTGATGTTAGATTTGATCAATGTCCAGTTTTTGAATTAAATAGCGAAACTAACTACTTCGAAATGATAATAGATAAAGAATTTAGGTATTTAAAGGAAGTCGTTGAGGAAGATGATGATTTTCTAGTTTTTGAAATCGAAAAAGATATGGCAACTTTAATCAAGCAATAAGCGGGCGTAGCTGGCGCATAACTGTTTACGGCAATAGGATCATTATGCTGAATCAAAGAGAAATATTTAAGAGGGAAATCGAAGTTATAGAAGAAATAACAAATACTAATGGTAGGGGGATTAAACATGAAGGTTATTGGTCTTATTGGTGGGATGAGCTGGGAATCCTCTGTTGAATATTATCGAATTATTAACGAAGAGGTGAAAAGGGAATTAGGAGGTCTGCACTCGGCAAAATGTCTTTTATACAGCGTTGATTTTGAAGAAATTGAACGTTACCAATCAAAAGGTGACTGGAAAAAAGCCGGTGAGGTTTTGAGCGAGATTGCCCTTTCATTGGAAAAAGGGGGAGCAGACTTCATTGTCATTTGTACCAATACGATGCACAAGGTTATAGATGACATACAATTAAAAATCAATATTCCACTTTTGCATATAGCTGATGCAACAGCAGCCAAAATTAAAGAACGGGGAATTAGTTCTGTAGGGTTACTTGGCACGAAATACACGATGGAACAAGACTTTTACAAATCACGCCTAGAATCCAACGGTATAAACGTGATTGTGCCAAATGACAATGAGAGAGAAATTATAAACAAAGTTATTTATGATGAGTTGTGTTTAGGATTGATTCATCAGACATCAAGGGATTATTATAAAAAGGTTATCCAAGGTTTAATCGAATCTGGAGCAGAAGGAATTATATTAGGATGTACAGAAATTGGGCTATTGATCAAACCGGAGGATTCTGATATTCCTTTATTTAACACAGCTTATATACATGCACATGAAGCAGTTAATATGTCATTGAAAAAATAACGGGATTTTAAGTTTCAGCACATCCTTGATTTACTGCAATCGGGCGCGATCGTAGAACAAGTAATACGGAACTTATATATAGGAATTGGGCAAGGAAAAGCACACAGACATAATAATCTGTGCGCCTCTTCTTGCTTTTTTCTATTGTTATTCCAAGTCGAAAACATATGCTGAATTGTTTGTTATGTGACTTTATATTTTAGTGAGCAGTTCCTTACACAGGCACCGTCAAAGTTATTTAGGCGCTAACAAGTTAATTGTCGTAATAATTATCGGTGCGCTGAAAATGACGTCCATCAGAAACGCGCCGACGATCGGGACGACTAAGAACGCGGTGCGTGAAGGACCAAACTTATTCACAGTGGCGCCCATATTGGCCATCGCGTTTGGTGTTGCACCGAGGCCGTGGCCAAGGAAACCGGAAATCATGACTGCTGCATCGTAATCTTTACCGAGTGCGCGGAACATGATGAACACAGAGAATCCGATAATAAAGACTGTCTGAATGAAGATAATGCCGACGAGCGGAAGTGCCAGATCCGCGAGTTCCCATAGCTTAATGCTCATGAGCGCCATGGACAGGAAGATGGCGAGCGACACGTCCCCGATTAGATTGATTTCCTTCATATTGACGGTTCCCGGCAGGAATCGGTCAACGATGTTACGAATAAGCACCGCGACAAACATCGCACCTATGTATGCGGGTAAAACGAATCCAGTTGCTCCTGTGAACAGGTCGCCGAGTAATGTCCCGCCTGCCATTGATAAAGTGATCATCGTCACCTGAACCATGAAAGAATGCTGGCCGATCGGCTTTTCATCTTTTTCTACATACTCTTCCACTGTGCCTGCCTTCGGCTTCAGATTATGCTTGCCGATCAAATGCCGGGCAATCGGACCGCCTGACAAGCTGCCGCAGATCAGACCAAGTGTCGCGGCGGCCATGCCGATCGTCACGGCAGATGTGATGCCGAGATCCTCGATCGTTTGACCATATGCAGCCGCTCCTCCGTGCCCGCCACTCATTGACACGGCGCCGCTCATAACGCCAAGCAATGGTTCAATATTGAACACTTTCGCAAGGGAAACGCCAATGACATTTTGCATGAAAACGGTTACGCCGCACAGCAGCAAATAGATGATCAAGAGCTTACCGCCCAGCTTGATCAGCTTAAAACTTGCACCGAGGCCCACTGTCGTGAAAAAGGCGATCATGAACAAGGATTGCAATGAAGTATCCAATGAAATTTCCACAATGCCGGATGATTTCAGGATAAGCGCTCCAATCGCAAACAGCAGACCGCCAACGACCGGTGCCGGAATAAGGAACCGGTCAAGGATGCCGATCCGATTCACAAGCGCCATGCCAAGTAGGTACAATGCTGCCGCTAGAAATAATGTGGTTATCTGGTTGAGTTCAATCATTCAATTTCACCTTTCCTTTACGTTGAGAGGACGATTGGGTGCTACTATTACCTCTCCCCTTAAATAGGTCATTGTATCCCCTGTTTTGGACTAGCATAATGGGCTATATTTGTGTACGATACCCGTTTCGAGATGAAACACGCATGGCCCATTATAAAAATGTAACAAATCCATTGGCAACTTGGAACCTTATCGTAATATAAAATTGTCTTGGCAATTGTCTTGAAATATAAAAGAATCAAGAAATACTACGGTGGCCGTGTGTTTGCACACTTATAATCAGTCTCTGTGAGAAAAGCTATTCTGCAAATCCGCAGCAATTATTAAATACCGAAAAGGAAATTTATTATTTCTGCTTTGATTTCATCGCAAAATAGATATAAAATATACTACGGAACTTCAATGAGTTACAGAAGAAGTATAAACTGATACAAAGAATATTTGTTTTAGTGGAGGCTAATTATGAATTATAGAATCAGTAACAAGCAAGTATTTGAACAAGCACAGCTGCGTTCGGTTTCAGATGTACCGTTTACGGAGGAAGAACTTCAAAACGGCATGCAACTAGCGATATCCAAGGAGGATAACACCCTGGCGTTGTATTTGGTGGAGGTAGAAGGTCATAAGAAATTCGAAGTTCGTTGGGATGATTCGCACGAGCTTTTCACCGGCTGGTATTCCGCTTGGGAAAACTTCACTTGGTGCCTAAATATTGCAGGCAACTGATTTTTAGGCCGGGCTGAAATGGTTCTTGTTTGCTTAGATACAATGAAAAAATAAAAAACACCTTTCCGTATTGTACTTAAATACGGAAAGGTGTTTTTTCATTAAATGGTCTTTCTCAATTTGATTCGATAGGAGAGGCAACTGGATAACGGGGCCGTCTCGGTGTATGCCCATTTGTCGAAATCCATTGCTCCACCAGGAAAAATCCCGGTGATTGTCAATCCGGCTTTTTCACACATCGCACTTATTTCGTCAACTGCATAACAGCACAGCGATTGTGTAACGACATCATCCGGATTCTTGTTATGCCACCAGCTATCGATCATTCGACAGTTTTCTTCGTCAAATGAATAGATCCGCTCTGCATCGTCAATTTTCATCTTATGCCCTGCTGCAATGGTACGCCAGTAGTTCGGGTTATAGATATCAATGAGTGCAAAGCCGTCATCTTTCATCCAGCTTCTCATCCGTTTTAGAAGTGCAAGCTGATCGTTGTCCGAACCGATGCCGAAACCGTCGAAATAGCTGACGACGTCGAATTGTGTGGAAAAGGTATATGTGTAGAAATCCCCCATATGAATGTCAATCGTTTCCGGTGAACGTAGTCTTGAAGCTTCGACTAAATCAGGAACTAGTTCCAACGTAGTCATCGAGATGCCACGGATGTCTAAAGCCCGGGCGATACTGCCAATCCCAGCTCCAATATCAAGCATTGTTTTGAACTTAATGCCAATCTGCTCCTCGATTTTCTCAGCGTCCTTCTGCAAATAACTAGTCATATCTGATTCTATGTCGCGTAACCATTCAAATTGTTTTCGATAAAAGGGAATGACCCATTCGTTTGTTGTCATGTTTATTCCTCCTGTAATTTTATTCTCATTACAGGTGCTGTTTCAAATTCCGAATACCCATATAAGATCGCTCCTCCCGTTTTCATTGTATAAAGAGGAGAGATTAATTGCAATTCTATTCGAAAAATTTTCGAGCGTTTATCTTAGTTATCGATAATGGGTATACTTTGTTAAAAGGAGTTGCATTGGCACATGACTGTGAAAAATTCGGACCGTTTCATCGTAGCGTATAATCGGATTGAGAAATTATTAGCTGAAAAAGTGGGCGAGAGTAGTTATTCCCCATTTTATCGCCTTATTGACAAAGTGAAGATTACAAACTCCGTTGTTCGTAAATACGAAGATGATTTGCGGGAGTTCGGGGATTTGCGTAATGCGATTGTCCATCATCGAACTGACATCGACTATGTCATCGCTGAACCCCATGATGAAATTGTGGACCGTATCGAGCAGATCGAGCGGAAATTAAGCAATCCGCTCAATGTGGGGGCGCTGTTCGGCTGTAAAGTACATACACTGCAATCTACAGATTCTCTAATTGCTGCCTTGAAGTTGATGTATGAGAATAAATTCAGTCAAGTACCTATCTATCAGAACGGGAAATTTCAAGGACTGATTACGGCTGCCGGCATTACATATTGGTTGGCCGGTCAATCGACAGAAGATTCCATTCCCCGGGAAATACCGACACTTTCTGCTGTTTACGATTATGAAAAACGCAAAGAGTCGTTTGAATTTGTCGAAAAAGACCTTTCTGTGTATGAAGCTGAAGATTACTTTAAACGAGCGATTACAAGAGGTACACGTTTGGAAGCATTGCTTATTACAGAAAACGCTAATGACGATGAACAATTGATAGGGATCATTACACCTTTCGATTTGCTGAAAATAAAATAAGCTTGCTCATTAATAAATTCAAGCACCAAACAATACTATTTGCTTTTTCATCAGATACCTGTTATTCTTAAGAAGAATTATTTTTGTTCTGTTTAGATTGAGAATATACTTTACAGAATGTATTTTGCTTTTCGTCTAAGGATTTGAGCAAGGATAGTATCATATTGTGTGGATATCCGCACCAGGAGGCAACAATTATGGAACAAGGTACAGTTAAGTGGTTTAATGCAGAAAAAGGTTTTGGCTTCATCGAGCGTGAAGGTGGAGAAGACGTATTCGTACATTTCTCAGCAATCCAAAGCGATGGTTTCAAATCTTTAGACGAAGGTCAAAGTGTAACATTTGAAATCGAACAAGGACAACGTGGCCTACAAGCTACAAACGTTCAAAAAGCTTAATAACAGCTGGAAAAAGACCCTACATTGTAGGGTCTTTTTGTACTTCAAGAGATGTTTGATCAAATGCGCTACAAAGCTAAGTTTGATTATATTAACTAAGACAAGTAATTTACAAATGGAAGTAAAGACTTGAAAAAATTAGGATAAAGATCTCATTATTTTAATACTAAGTAGAACCAATTCAATAAAACCCGCCCCTTTCAATCTAGCTGGACTTGGAAGGGGCGGGTTTTATTGTGATGAATTTAAGATAGACTGATGATTTACTATATTGAAATATAATTGACAAATTAAAACCATTAGTTTATTCTGACTCTAGTATACCGTATACCGTCGACGGGAAATGAGGTGGTAATAATGTCGCAGTTCATAGTTAAAAAAACGACTTTGAAGGAACAAGTCTATGAGTATTTGAAAAACAGGATCATTATGGGTCAAATCGCTCCGGGTGAGCGGCTGATTGAAGAGAAAATCTCTGAGACTTTGAAAGTGAGCCGTAGTCCGATTCGTGAAGCTGTCAGGATGCTAGAGAAGGATGGCTTGTTAGATGTACATGCAACTGGTGGGGTGACTGTTGCCAATCCATCGACAGAAGATTACCGGAACCTTTACGAAATAAGAGTGGAGATGGAATCACTTGCAGCTTATTATGCTGCGCAACGCAGAAATGAGGAAGAGGTTGCAACTATGGCATCCTTTATACATGACATGAAAAGGAAAATTAAGGACAATAATTTGAAAGAGTTACTAGAAGTGAACTTCAAATTTCACGAATCGATTGTTTGTGCAAGTCGAAATCCATTTCTAGAAACAATGACATTGCAATTACGTGGTGTTAATAGCTTTTACAGAAAGGCGATTTTGGAAAAGAATCCGGGCTATGCACAGGAAGCAATCGAAGATCATAAAGAAATCTTTCAGGCGATTGTTGATCAAAACGGGAATAATGCTCGGGAACTAATGAGGCAGCATATTGAACATGATTATCAACTATTCATGAAATTGGCTGCCAAGTAGGGGGAATAACAACCATGTTGAGTAAAAGAAAACCTCTTGAAGGCGTAAAGATATTGGAATTGGGGAATTTGGTCGCGGCACCTTATGCCGGAAAGCTTTTTGCTGAATTCGGGGCAGAAGTGATTAAAGTGGAAGAACCTAAAAATGGTGATCCGCTACGCAATTGGCGTGTAATGCATGAGGATACTTCCGTCTGGTGGTACGTCCAAAGCAGAAATAAGAAATCGGTTACAATCAATCTTCGTGAAGCTGAAGGACAGGAAATCGTAAGGAAATTGATTGGCAAGGTGGATGTTGTTCTTGAAAATTTCAAGCCAGGGACATTGGAAAGGTGGGAGCTTGGCTATGAGGAACTAAAGAAAGTAAATCCATCTATTATTCTTACCCGGATTTCCGGTTATGGACAAACAGGTCCTTATAAGGAAAAGCCTGGCTTCGGGAGCGTTGCTGAAGCGATTGGCGGTCTGCGCTATTTGACAGGATATCCAGATCGTCCACCAGTTCGGGCGGGTATTGCGATCGGTGACATGATTGCGGGTCTGTACGCGGTAATCGGAACATTGATGGCACTCCGTGCGAGAGATGAAGATCCGGAGAAGAAAGGGCAGGTCGTTGATGTGGCGCTCTACGAAGCGGTATTCAGCCTGCTAGAGGGTATTCTTCCAGAATACGATTTGACGGGACTTGTAAGAGAGAGGACGGGAAGCACTTTGCCAGGCATCGCCCCCTCAAACACTTACAAATGTGCTGACGGAAAGCACATTGTCATCGGCGGGAATGGAGATCGTATTTTCCAACGTCTCATGACAGCAATCGGAAGAAATGATTTGGCGAATGACCCGCTTTATGCATCTAACCAAGGACGCGCGGATCATGTAGAACTTATAGATGGTGCGATTGAAGAATGGACGAAGAAACACTCGATGGATGAAGTTCGACGAATTCTGGATGAAGCTTCGGTACCAGTAGGACCAATTTATGGAATCAATGACATCGTGAATGATGAACATTACCAAGCACGCGATATGTTGAAGGAGATCGTATTGGAGGACGGAGTGAAAATGACCGTTCCAGGGATTGTGCCGAAGCTATCGGAAACGCCGGGGGATATCGAGTGGAATGGCCCGTTGCTTGGCGCTCACAACGAAGAAGTCTATACGGATTTCATTGGTTTATCGGAAGAAGAATTCAAACGTCTGAGAGAGAAAGGGGTCATTTAAATGGACGGCGTTACAATCATTGACGTCAGCCCCCGCGACGGCTTGCAAAACGAACCAAAACCGGTAACAGTCGAACAAAAATTGCAGCTTGTCAACAAACTGACCGATGCGGGGATCCGCAAAGTTGAAGTGACTTCTTTCGTCCACCCGTTAAAAGTGCCGCAAATGGCGGATGCAAACGAGTTGCTTAAAGCGCTTTCTGATAAGGAAGGTCTCGAGGCAATTGCATTGATACCCAATCTAAAAGGGTTTGAACGGGCAAAGGAGCATCGATTATCGGAAGTGAACTGGGTCAGTGCTGCTACGGAAACGTTCAATGAGAAGAATATCGGAATGACAATCGAGGAAAATATGTCACAGTTTCTTACAGTTTTGGAGGAAGCGAAAAAAGAAGGCGTCAAAACATGCTTCTCGGTTGCTGTCAGTTTCGGTTGTCCGTATGAAGGAGATGTCGATGAAGAGAATGTACTGCAAATCGTCCGACGTATAAAAGAGGCTGGAGTCGATAGAATTGGGATTGCGGACACTATCGGAATTGCAACTCCAGATCATGTCGAAAGACTAATGAAGGAAGTACTTGCAATTGCAGGTGACACGCCTGTTGCTATCCATTTGCATGATACTCGTGGGCTCGGATTGGCGAATGCATATTCAGCTTATAAGGCGGGTGTGCGTATTTTCGAAACGTCTGCAAGCGGCATCGGCGGCTGTCCATTTGCACCAGGCGCAGCAGGAAACTTGGCTACAGAGGATCTAGTTTATATGTTTGAGAGAATGAATATTTCAACAGGGGTCGATTTTCGAAATCTGTTGAGTGCTGCTGATTATGCCGCAAGTTTATCAACAAAAAAACCACTGGGAAGAATCCGCCATGTGGAAAAACAAAAGGAAAAGGGGAATGAATGATGAAAAAATGGCTGTTAGGTTTGTTCATATCAGTAATCGGGATGGTTTTACTGTCTGCATGCAACAGCGAAAAATCGGATGATAAAGCAGCTGCAGATAGCGGGGGCGGATACGAAGAAACGACGATCCGCTTAGCTTACAACTTGCCCCAAGATCATCATGTCTCAGTCGGTATCGAAGACTTTGCAAAAAAAGTGACCGAGAAATCCGATGGAAAAGTGAAAGTGCAAGTATATCCTGCAGGGCAATTACTCAGCGATAAGGACATGAATCAGTCAATTCTTTCTGGTGGCGTTGAAATGGGTGTGAACTCATCCACTCTATGGGCGTCCACGGTACCAGCAATGGGAATTTTCGATGTTCCTTATGTATTCAATGACTACTCCGCTGTAGGTGAAGCGGTGAACGGTGAATTTGGTGATAAGCTTCGAGGTGCAATGGAAGAAAAAGGTGCGAAAGTTCTTATGTTCGCTGATTATGGCTATGTCCAATTTGCCAATAACAAGCGTCCTTTAACATCTCCTGAAGACTTTAAAGGTTTGAAGATTAGAAGTATCGGGGATTTGCCTTCTGAATTGATACAAGCATACGGTGCTTCACCGGTGTTCATGGGTGGAGGGGAAGTATATATGGCTCTTCAACGTGACACGGTAGATGGAGCAACTTCAGGTACGACAGCGATGCTTCAACGAAAATATGATGAAGTAACGAAATACTTGACGATCAATAACTATGCATATCTTGAATTCTTATTGGCTGTCAATAAAGACTACTGGGATGGGCTTCCAAAGAAGACACAAGATCTTCTGACAGAAGTGGCGGCTGAAACGGAAACTTGGATCCGGGAGCAAGCGGAAAAAGAGGATACTACATCCGCAAAAGCACTTGAAGAAAATGGAATGGAAGTCTATGTCGTACCACAAGATGAGCTGGATGTATGGAAAGACGCGGCTGCACCTGTTCGTGATGTATTCGTGAAAAACGCTGGAGACTTAGGGAAAGAACTTTTGGACTTGGTCGACTGAAATAATTAGATTTAGGGGGGACCGCTTTGAAAAAGGTCTATAATGTTTTAGATCTGCTCATAAGATGGGGCGCATACATTGCGGGTGTGCTTATATTATTGACAACCGTCATGACGTTCTATGAAGTTGTTTCAAGATCCTTTTTGCATAAGCCGACTTCATGGGCGACTGAGCTATCCATCTATGCAATCATTGGCAGCTGTTTCTTAGGTAGTGCCTACGCGGTTCGGACCTATTCGCATATTACTGTTGATTTATTGATCAATAATGTTAATGATCGAATGAAAACGTTGCTGGCTTACCTGACGAATTCACTTGGTTTGGTGTTCAGCATCATCTTTACACTGTATAGCTACTTGCATGTCATCAAGACCTTCAACTTGGGAGTTACATCCGCTTCACTGTTGAGGATTCCAATGTATATTCCGGAATCCCTCCTCGTGATCGGGGGAGTTCTTCTCTGCATCGCCTTTATACTGCAGATAATCGATGGCGGGATACATAAAGGAGGAGAGCACCTATGAATATATTTTTTACTGGTGGATTAGGGCTTCTTCTTCTCATTGGACTGCCTGTCGCCTTTTCGCTTAGTTTGCTTGCGGTTGCAGGGATGTATTTCTTCAACGGCGGTACATTCGCCTTCATGCAGATTCCGATTATATCGTACAAGTCATTAGATGATTTTACACTCACGGCCTTGCCGATGTATGTATTAATGAGCCAAGTGCTTGTCGTCAGCGGGGTTGGACGGGATTTGTATGAAATGGCGAGCAGATGGTTCAGGCATTTCCCTGGTGGTCTTGCCATTGCTACATTGTTCTGCTGTACCGTTTTCTCAGCGATATCAGGATCCAGTGTTGCGACGGCCGTTACTGTCGGTGCTGTGGCTCTACCTGAAATGGTAAGGAGAGGGTATAACAAACGTCATGTTCTTGGGCTTTTGGCTGCGGGTGGAACGCTAGGAATCCTGATTCCGCCAAGCATTCCGATGATCATCTACGGTTCTGTAACCGGGGAGTCTGTCGGGAAGCTTTTCATCGCCGGGATCATCCCAGGCGCAATTCTGACAGTTACATTCATGATTTTCTCTGCTTACCAAACTCGCCATATTAAGGATAAGCCGGCGACTTGGGGCGAAAGGATGGAAGCTTCAAGAAAAGCTATTTGGGGATTATTGCTGCCCATCATCATTATCGGAGGAATCTATTCCGGTAAATTTACTCCGACTGAAGCAGCTGCTGTTGGAGTCGTGCTAAGTTTCGTGATTGCGATTTTCGTTTATAAAAATATCAATTTGACAACTATGAAGGAAATCCTTATTTCAACAGTGAAAACAAACGCAATGATTTTGTTCATTATCATTGGCGCAATGCTTTTGGGTTATATTTTGACAATTCTTCAGATTCCACAAGGTATTGTCAACTTTGCTACCTCTCAAGACATTTCACCATGGATCATTTTCATTTTGATCAATATTGTATTGCTGATTCTCGGTATGTTCCTTGAGACCGTTTCGATTCTTGTCATCACGTTGCCAATCCTTTACCCGATCATCATGGCACTTGGTTTCGATCCAATATGGTTCGCAATCATCATGGTCATCAATATGGAATTGGCTCTTATCTCACCACCAGTCGGTCTGAACCTGTTCGTATTGAAAGGGTTGAACAAAGAAAACACCATTAGTGAAATTGTGAAAGGTGTCATTCCGTATGCTGTCATCATGGTCGTATTCATGGTTATCCTTTCGATTTTCCCTGAAATTGCAACGGTTTTGATCCATAAAGATATTAAATGAAAAATAGCCCACGAGGAAGACTTCCTTCGTGGGCTGTTTCTATAGACAATATGCCAGGGTAGACCCGAATTAATCTGTCATACCATCAAATCTCTTCACCCATTCCTTACCACTCCAAATATCCGGATCATCAATCGTTTCATTCTCACCGCGAACCATGAAATCATAACTATCTTTTGCTCCGGTATACCAATCGACGATGACTAATTTGCCGTTTACATTACGCACAAGAAATTCGGTCGCTTCACTATAACCACCTTGGTGCTTTTTAATTTCCGCAGGTAATTCTAAATAGAGAAACCCTCCATTCACATCATCCGTATACGTAGCTTCCCAAGCCCCAATCTCAACATTTTTCACCGGACTATTAAGCCCGCCATACAGATCATGTTGGGATTGAATCTTTTTTTCGGTATACTGTTTAAGGTTTTCGTTTTCGATAAACATATCTAAATCGATACCCGAACCGTTCCAGACCGCATGATAATAACCCGTCAGTGCACTCACACACATTTCAAAAGCAGTTTCAATATCGGCATCAGACAGTTGCTCTTCATTTTTAGCTAGATATTCGATTTCAGTGCCAGACCCTATCTTTTCCCACTCCGTCACGTTCTGATAAACAACGGGATTTCCTTGCGTTGCAACTGGGTAGGCGAGTGCGTCGTAAACCACTCTGATTTCCATACCAAGTGCAATCTCTTCCGCAGCGTCATCGATGATAAATCGGGAAGCGGCTCCATTTAAGATCAACTCTTCCTTTTTCGACGGAGCGTCCTCTACAAATTCATGCGTGATAAGGACTCGTTCCCCCTCAATAGAGGCGACTGTCCCTTCAAGCTCCTCTGACTTCACGGACAAATCGAAAGGTGGAATTGACTTTTGTTCCATGAAAGCGGTGATGGCACGCTCGTATTTATTCTGGAACAAACTAAGCGCTTCACCTCTAGTTATAGATTCCTCCTGTGAGTGACGATCAAGCCAGTTGGAGGCCGCCTCAGCCCGGGCTGTCCACTTCAGCAGGACATCGAAATACTCATCATACGTTATACCAAAAGCATCTGTCTGCGCTTGGAGGATGCTATTCTTCTTTTCTTCTCCTTCTTTGTCCAAATCCGCATAGAAAGTAACCCGCTGTTCCGCTACGGTTTCGTTGATTGCTTCCATGTCTTCCGAGTAGCCCCTCGTTTTGGCATAGTCAATTAAAGCGTCAATTTGCAGCATACTCCGCAAAACTTCCTGCCTTATCTCGTCAGTAGCCGCTACTGCATTGCCGTCCGATTCAGTCCGCAACATGAAATCATAGATTAGTTCATTGACCTCATACTCTTCTTCATCTGCAGTGTAAAGGCCGTCCATCAGCACATTGAAAGCAAAAAACAGTACAGCCGCAGTCACAAGTACAGTCACTGCCGCGGGGAACGGATTTCTTTTTTTCTGCTTGCGTTTACCAAGAAGGACCCTTTGTTTCACATCTTCCATGTCACTGGGCGTAATTCCGGACACGGCATCCAATCCTTTCTTTACTTCATTCACTAGATAGCACCTCCCAATCCTCCGATTTCAGTTTTTCCTTCAATAACTTACGTGCCTTCACCATTCGTGCTTTCACGGTGTTTTCAGAGAGCCCCAAAAATGCGGCGATTTCCCTGATCTTATACTCTTCATAGTAATAAAATATGATGATTTCCCGATACTTCATCGGCAGCTTTAATATAGTAATGGCGAGCTCCATCCGCTCTTCATTCAAAATAAGCGAATCCTGCTGCGTATGTATCGTTTCCACCCAGTCATGCGTGAACAGCAAATTCCGAAATGGCCAGCTACGCAAGTAGTCTTTGCAGCGGTTGACGGTTAGCTTTGTCAAATACGCACGTAATGTACCTCGTTCTTCATAATTCGATGAAGTATAAAAGGAAATGAAAACATCTTGCACAATATCTTTTGCCATTTCGCGATCACGCAAATAAAAGAAAGCCATTCTCAATAGATGTTCTCCATGCGCATCTATGATTTTCTCCAATTCTACCTGCTCCATTGTCTCCACCGCCCTCTTCATAATAGTAACGGAGCTCAACGGGGAAAGGTTGTCGTTTTTTAAGCAAAATAAGTACGTATTGAAATTTTTTTAAAAACCTTTGAAACTTTTTCTGAAAAACTCCGTCTGTACAGTGCTAGATTGACAACAATGGGGTACATGATGAAGGAGATCGAAAATACTGCCGTTATTTGGGAACAGCAAATGCTGGGACGGCACCCCGAGTTCAAAAAGGCGGAAATGAAACACGCAGTACTACGGAAACTAGGTCGGCATTGTCTAGAAGAGGCCGTCAATCAACCGCTTGAAATAGAGGGCGTGTCGACTGGGTTTTATTTGCTTGAGAAGTAGTTTTATAATTGGAGGACAATGGTGATGAAAAGTAAATTGACTGCCATCGTGGCGGTGCTGCTCTTTTTGGCGGCCCTTCCACTTCAGGCAAACGCAGCAACGAATTTCTCTGATGTGAAATCACATTGGGCGAAGAATGAGATTATGTACTTATCGGAACGCAATATTATAGGCGGCTACCCGGATGGCACATTCCGTCCGAATGAGCCGATCACACGTGCACAAGCTTCTGCCATGCTAATCAAGGCATTGAATATTCCGTTGACAGAAAGTGCGTCTGTGGAGTTCAAGGACGTTTCGAAAAAGTCGCCTTATTATCAGATTCTAGCGACGGTAAACGAAAAAGGGATTCTACGAGGCGACGCCGGTTTCATGCGCCCAGGTGAAAAGACGTCACGTGCACAAATGGCTGCAATTTTGCGCCGGGCATTCGACATGCCGCTAGACAAGCAGGCGACATTTATTGACGTGACACCAGCTCACTGGGCCTATCAGGACATTAACGGAATTGCGAAGCAGCGTGTTGCAGGTGGATCGGAAGGTAAATTCATGCCGAGCAATGCTGTTACCCGCGCTCAGTTTTCTGCATTTTTAGTGCGCGCGATGGATGATAAGATGAAGCTTAGCAACTATCATACATACGTGAGTGTGAAAGGGAAGACTGTTGACCAGGATGGGTTTTCGTATTTCACTGAGCGGGATTCAGACGGATATTACCAAGTTATCAAAGAAAATAAGGAAACCGGCAAACGGGAAGTATTATTGAAAGACAAGGAGATTCAGGAAAGTAAGTGGGACTTTGACTCGGTCATTTACTTGCATGATAATACCCGTATCATTCTTTATAATGAAGAGCTTTACATCCCTTACTGGAGAGGCGGTTTTGCGGAAGCGGATGAAGTGCCATATGCTTTCGCTGTCATGAAGATGAAAACGGATGGACAAGGATTTGAAATTATGAGAGAGCCATCAGGTGAGTCATTCCGTAATTTATTCATATGGAATGGCCGCATGTATTTTACGAATGCGGATTCCTACACGCCGCGTGCTACAGGCCCGGATATTTTTGAGGATGCGAAGCTTGTACTATACTCGACCGCTCTTGACGGCGTGAGCGAAAAGAAAAAGGAACTCACCTTCGATGCGCGTGTGACGTTTGACTATTACGAGGAGTCTCACAACCAACCTTACCTAAATCGCGAGGCTGGTGGAGAAAACTTGTCCGTGCTGTACGACCATTCGACGATGTATTATTTTAATGAAAAAGGCGTCTACAAGTACAGCCTGCTAGATAAGAAAACGACCAAGCTTTCGACAATTCTAGGGAAACGGATGGAGGTTACGGATAAGAAGCTGATCGTGACAGATACGGTAGGGAAGAAGCATGAGTTAAATAAATGATAATAAGACTTGCTTAGCAGGCAATCGTGAAAATTAGCTTAACCCAAAATAACCTATCCTAAAGTTCTCAATTAGGATGGGTTTTTTATTGTGAAATGTCTCCAAGTAATTATATGGTAAAATAGTTGCGATTGATTTAAAAAAGTGAGGGATTTGGGTGGAGCTACTCATAATCAGACATGGCCAATCAGAAGCGGACTTTCCGTTAACTGAATTAGGGGATGGGCAAGCAAGAAAAATGGCAGCAGCTGTTGCGATAGAATTTTCTAGAGAATTCAATAATGGAGTGTTACGAATCGTTAGGAGAAGAATAAGATGACTAATCGGGACATTTTAACGGGCATCTTATTCCTATTTCTCTGTTTCCGGTTCTTTCGGTTAGTCATTAAAATGAGACAGCCTACTGCTTTCCCTGTGACGGAGGAAGATTTGCAAGCAATCCGGGTACAGCCGAAAAAAACGATTGAGCGCCCTGTTATTTCTCAACAAAGGTCTGCTCTTAAATGGCTGGGTTTCAGTCTGTCGATCTTCCTAATCCTGGCTGTTTATAAATTACTAGACACAACTATCAATTTGCCTTACGCCACCGTATTAATCTGGGCTTTGATCTATTTTAATTATATATGGAATCTGTTTGCATTTGTGGAAGGCGGGGTGTTATGTGGAGGCAAGTTTGTTTCATGGAAAAATATTCAATCATATCATTTTGAGGCAATAGATAAGAACCATCGTTTTTACGGGGATTCCCCTGAAGTGAACAGCGGGCATGAATTGTGGATTATGACAAAGTACTCCGAAATCAGCTGTGTTGTAACGTCAGAAGTAGTGAAAGAGAAATTAGTCGGTATATTGGATGCACATTTGAAAGCCGATAAAAGGAATAAAGAATAAAAGGGTGCGTAGATAAATGGTATGGGGAACTATTATACTAATCAATAAGAAATACGGGGAAAAGTAGAAATTGTACCGGTGAGTGACGGGGAAATTGAGAAGGAATTGGAAGATGAATTTAAGGAATAGTGGAACCGCAGTATACCGAACGGTACGAACGGTGGGTGAGAGGTCGGGAGTTCATCACTCCCTCCTACTCGATTCTCTAATAAACGCCCATCCAGCAAACAAAGTGACTGCCATCATAACCAAACAGACAAATGATTCCCAAGTGAGAGCTGCTTCAAAGATGTCCAGAAAGGAATTGCCGCGTACAAATACATCGTAGGGATTGGCATTGCGGTAAGTAATCGGCAGCTTGTCACCAATGCCATATTGCTGGTAGGTATGCCCTGTTACGTCTTTGATAACCTGGAAGGTGTGTCCTGCCTGATCTTCGAAGGATACGGTTAATTCGTAGGACGAGTCTTCGTATTTGCGGTATGTAACATGGGAATCGCGGTCAAAGATTACAGCTTCGGTATCTGTCTTTCCAAATGGCAGTAATTTCCGAACCAAGTTCAATAGGAAGCGCCCTATGAAAAGTAAAAATACTAGAAGTACAACACCGACAATTCTCCAGCCTCTCCTTTCTTTTTTCTGTTTCTCTTTCTTCCGCCTTTTCCGTTTCGCCTGTCGTTTGTAAGAGATCTTGTTTTCCCACTTCTCCAATACAGGGATGGACAGCAACAGAGCAATCAGACAGCAGAACGCCAGAAACCCCATTACAAAAATCCCGAATAAGTATAATGCACTGTCATAGATGAAATCGTGGAGCGTCGAAAAGTTTGACGGGCGTATCGAGTACCCATCGATTGAATCTCCAACCTGAGTTTCCTTCTCCTGCTTTTTGGAAATCCGGTTGAGGTAAGGAGATTCCTCTCCATCCGGCAATTCGACCCGTACATAATAGGCAGGCGGCGCATATAAGCCTTTCGCTCCTACTTTATCGACAGTAGCAACGGACACCGGCTCAGCCGAAAATAAATTGTATTCTTCTATGTAGGATGCCGTCAGCACCCATGTGAATAGGCTGAATAATAACGTCATAACTGCCAACCCAGCGGTTTCTTTTATCCACTCCATCTTCTACACTCCCGTCCAATCATTGAACACATCTTATCGAAAAGCGTGCAGGATGAACAGATGCCAAATAGCCATTTTGCTATTCGCTTCAACATTCTGTGGTTTGTCCTATTAAGACGTGCTTTATAAAATGTTTATATTAATCTAACTGA
>NZ_BJYL01000039.1 GCF_007991495.1 Sporosarcina luteola
TCACTCCCTCCTACTCGATTTAATTTCCCGTTCTGGTTTATATAAATAAAGCTTCGGCAACTCTGGATCATCCTTCACCAGCCATTCATCCGGCAGTTTACGTAATTCCTTATACATCGCAAAATCACCAGCTGCACCACCAATAAGAAAAGCAGCCAAGGTAAGCCAAATACCATTCCCGATCGCCAATCCAATAATTGCGGGTACAACACCCGTCGTCCAAAATGGAAGCAATAACGCCTTGCGGATAGCCTTATTCGTCATCGGTACATCAGTCGTCGCATAAGCAATCCCCAGCTTAAGATTCATCCCAACAATCATACTTCTCCAAGGCACCTTGCCAAACACTCTAAAACCAAGCAAATGAAAAAGCTCATGGAGAACAATCAATAGAACATAACCGCCCACAAAAAACAACACACTCCAAATAGTAATGGAGTAAGTGAATTCCCCTTCAATCAACACTTTCAAAATGATCAACCCAATAAGTGATAGAAAAGTAAGCCACAATCCACCCTTCGCCACCTTCGGCAAATCAATCTCAATGATCTTATCTGGTTCAGCCTCAATTCCCATCAAATCACCCCTCACAATAAGTATACACAATTTGGATATACTAAATTTACAAATTTAAAAGTAACTTGCTAAGGATTGTAGTGGAGGGCGGCGACTCCAGCGGGAAGCGGAAATCCGATTTTAATGAAATTTAATGCTTGAATATCCAAGAACACCATGCTAAAATGTATTGATGTGAGTAATAAGATTACTTACTCCTTGCCCGCCGTAACAAGTGGGCCAAAGTCCATAAGGAGGTGACTACAGATGAGAAAGTACGAAATCATGTACATCATCCGTCCAACAGTAGAAGATGAAGCTAAAAAAGCGTTGATCACTCGTTTCGATGAAATCCTTACTTCTAACGGAGCGGAAATCATCGAGTCGAAAGAGTGGGGCAAGCGTCGTCTTGCTTACGAAATCGACGACTTGCGTGAAGGCTACTACCAATTGGTAACAGCTAACGCAGGTACTGAAGCAATCGATGAATTCAATCGTCTTGCGAACATCAATGAAGATATCATTCGTCATATGGCAGTTCGTCTAGACAACTAATCCATAAAAAACGAAATGCTGTTAAAAGGTGGAACTTGAAAATGATGAGGGGGTTGTATTCTGATGATTAACCGTGTCGTTTTAGTTGGCCGATTGACAAAAGATCCTGAACTCAAGTATACACAATCCGGTGTTGCGGTCACACGCTTCACACTGGCAGTGAATCGCACATTCTCGAACCAACAGGGAGAGCGTGAAGCAGATTTCATCAACTGTGTCACTTGGAGAAAACAGGCGGAGAATACCGCAAACTTTTTGCGCAAAGGAAGTCTTGCCGGAATCGAAGGCCGTATCCAAACGAGCAGCTTTGATGGACAAGATGGCAAACGCGTCTTTATGACGGAAGTCGTAGCGGACAGCGTTCAATTCCTTGAACCGCGAAATGCGAATTCTACGAATTCTGAGAGATCTGGAGCTGCTTATAATAGTGCACCACGAAACGAACAGCCTTACTATCAGAACCAGCAGCCGAATCAAAATTATCAACAACCAGCCCAACAACAAAACTATACACGCACTGATGATGATCCATTTTCAGTAGGCAGCGGTCCGATAGAAGTATCGGATGACGATCTGCCATTCTGATAATCACTGTCATTGACGTAGTCAAGTAAGGAGGGAAAGCGATATGGCACCACGCCGTGGAGGTAAAAGACGCCGTAAAGTCTGCTATTTTACATCGAATAACATTACACATATCGATTATAAAGATACTGATCTACTTAAGAAATTCGTTTCTGAACGTGGAAAGATCTTGCCTCGCCGTGTAACTGGTACAAGCGCAAAATATCAGCGTAAATTAACGACTGCTATTAAACGTGCTCGTATTATGGCACTTCTTCCGTTCGTAGCAGAAGAAAGATAAAAAAAAATATTTTTAACCGCCTTGTGAAACCGGCACTCCCGGTCCAAAGGCGGTTTTTTGATATGAACCGGGAAGATCCATGCATGCAGTCTTTGGTTTAATGGTTCCAATCATGATACAATTGAAGGAACTCACATTCATTGAGGCAATGGACAATTACGAAGAAAGTAGTCCATTGGCTGGACGGAGGAAATGACTGATGCAAGACCAATCAAAAAAAATCACATATGGTGCGATGATGTTAGCACTATTCATCATCCTATTAGCAGGAGCATTCTTCATCCCCTTATTCGGTGTGATTATGCTGATTTTCACCCCATTGCCAATCATTCTTTATCGGTTGCGGCATGATCGGGGGTCAACGATTCTTGTTGTGGCGGTGGCAAATCTGCTGGCACTGCCGATAGGAGGCCCCGTTTTATGGTTCCTTGCTTTCTTATTTGGAGTGATGGGCATGCTCATTGCTGAGTCGATACAACTTGGAAAATCTAAACTGTATACGTTTATGGCTTCCGGGCTCTATTTAATCATCATGGGAGTTGTGTTCTATTTGGTGCTTGCTTTGTTTTTCGAGGTGAATATCATGGATACTCTCATGACATTGTTGAAGGAGTCCGAAGAACAATTCAAGGCATCGTTAAACAGCTTTGGCGCATTTCCTGAGTCCTATGAAAAAATAGTAACTGACGCATTCACGATGTACCGGACGTCCATTCCAGCTGTGTTCATTCTATCGGTATATGTATTTACATTCTTGATGGTGATCCCTAACTTCGAGGTGCTTCGACGACTAGGTCATGACGTACCGAAGTTCCCGCCATTCCGTGACATGAAATTGCCTGTTATTACTATTTTTATTTACGGGTTACTCATTTTATTGCCTTTCATAATGGAGATGTCGCCAGACTCGACGGCATATTTAATGTATGTCAATGCAACAGTCATTTTAAGGTCATTGCTGTTATTGCAAGGGCTGGCATTAGTTCATTATTTTATGCACAGAATGAAGTTGCCTGGAATCGTAACATTTTTTGCAACCATTTTTGCTTTATTACTCAGTCAAATAACCACACTTCTTGGCATACTTGATATAGGTATGAATATCCGGGCTTGGATCGGGAAAGACAACTTGAAGAAGTAAGGGGGGAGACAATGAAGTCATTTTTTAGAAGAAGAGCTATCCGATATCCATTGACTGTCATCTCTCTCCTTGGATTGATGGCAGCCGTTCTGCTGTTTCTATCGAACTTCTGGGCAGGCCTTCTATTCACGATTCCTTTCATTTTAGCAGTTGGACTTTCTTGGAAGATTGAAGATCAGACATATGTGGAAACGGAAAAACATATTGAATCTCTTTCTTATCGGATGAAAAGAGTGGGAGAAGAGGCATTGCTGGAATTGCCGATCGCCATTATTCTTTTCAATGAAAAAAATATCATTGAATGGGCGAACCCCTCTGCAGTAACAATCTTTAATAAAGAGACGTTGATCGGTGAAGAATTGTTTCATCTATCAGAAGCATTTCATTCGATACTTAAAAGTGAAGAATCAAAGACACCGCCGTTGAAGATTGGGACTTCAACCTATAAAGTCATTTACAAGGCTGAAGAGAAACTACTATATCTATTTGATATTACTGAAAAAGTGGAGATGGAATCACTATATTATAAAGATCGTACAGTTCTTGGAATCATGCTCGTCGATAATTATGATGAGCTTGCCCAGACGATGGATGATCAGATGAGGAGCCATCTTAATTCACTTGTTACGTCCCTTGTAAATAGTTGGGCAACGGAGAACGGTATTTTCGTGAAAAGGATTGCATCCGATCGTTTTCTAGCAGTTTTTAATGAAGAGATTTTATCCAAATTGGAAACCGCAAAATTTACGATCCTCGATGATATACGTGAAAAGACGGCTATACAGAATGCTGGATTGACGCTAAGCATCGGGGTTGGTACCGGCTCCGCAGCTCTTACCGAATTAGGAGAACTTGCCCAATCCAGCTTGGACCTTGTACTAGGTCGTGGCGGTGATCAAGTCGCTATTAAGCATACGGATGGGAAGCTGAAGTTTTTCGGCGGGAAAACAAACCCTGTGGAGAAACGGACCCGGGTGCGTGCCAGGGTCATTTCACATGCCTTGCGCGATTTAATCCAAGGCAGCGATAAAGTAGTGGTCATGGGCCATAAAATGCCCGATATGGATGCGATAGGGGCCTCAATCGGTGTACGTAAGATGGCGAGGATGAACAATGTTGAAGGGTATGTCGTCCTCAATTTCGACGAGCTTGACGGCAGTGTCACAAGGCTGATGGATGAAATCAACAAGGACGATAAATTATTTCAACAATTCATCGATCCTGAAACCGCCTTGTCGATGTTGACGGATAAATCTCTTCTCGTCATTGTAGACACACATAAACCAAGCATGGTCATTGATGAGAGGTTGATTGACAAAGCTGAGAAGGTTGTCGTTGTCGATCACCATAGGCGTGGGGAGGAATTCATCAATAATACGATGCTCGTCTATATGGAACCTTATGCCTCGTCAACTGCGGAGCTTGTGACGGAATTGCTTGAGTACCAACCGAAGCATGAAAAGTTAACAACACTCGAAGCGACTGCACTTCTTGCCGGTATTGTTGTAGATACGAAAAGCTTCACGTTGCGTACGGGATCCAGGACATTTGAAGCCGCGTCCTATTTACGGACGAATGGGGCAGATACCGTGCTCGTGCAACGCCTGCTGAAGGAAGATATCGAGACATATATCGAACGGTCCAAAATCATTGAAACTGTTGAGCTCATGCCCTCAGGCATTGCTATTGCAAAAGGGCAGGAAGGAGTCGCGTATGGTTCAGTGCTCATCGCACAGACCGCGGATATCCTGTTGACGATGAAAGGGGTAATCGCCTCGTTCGTCATCGCATCCCGTGCAGACGGCAAGATTGGAATCAGTGCCCGGTCACTCGGGGAACTGAATGTCCAACTAGTCATGGAAGAGCTCGGAGGCGGTGGACATTTGACGAATGCCGCCTGCCAACTGGAAGTGGAAACAATACAAGAAGCGGAAGAATTATTGAAATCCGCATTAGAAGATAAATTGGAAAGGGGAAAATGACGATGAAAGTAATTTTCTTGAAAGATGTCAAAGGCAAAGGTAAAAAAGGTGAAGTGAAAGAAGTTTCAGTAGGCTATGCACAAAACTTCCTGTTGAAAAATAAATTAGCAATTGAAGCGACACCCGCAAGTCTTAGCCAGTTGGAAGGTCAGAAGAAACGTGCGGAGAAAGACGCCGCGCAAGAATTAGCTGATGCGAAAAGGTTGAAGGAACAGATTGACGAGAAAACGGTGGAAATGAAAGCAAAATCCGGAGAGGGCGGACGGCTTTTCGGCTCCATCACAACTAAGCAAATTGCAGACGCCTTGGAAAAAACGCATAAAATTAAAGTGGATCGTCGTAAAATGGAACTGCCTGATGCAATACGGGCCCTCGGCTATACAAATGTGCCGATTAAACTGCACCCGGAAGTTACAGCTACGCTTAAAGTCCATGTAACCGAAGAATGATAGGGAGCGATAATGATGGACCAGGTATATGATCGCGTCCCTCCGCATAATAACGAAGCGGAACAATCGGTCATCGGGGCGATCTTCCTGCAACCGGAAGCGCTGATCACGGCGTCGGAGATCCTCCGTCCGGACGACTTCTATAGGACAGCTCACGAAAAAATATTCGACACGATGCTTATCCTGAGCGATAAAGGACAAGCCATTGACGTAGTGACTGTCACCGAAGAGCTTTCCGCGAAGAAGGAATTGGAAGACGTCGGAGGCATTTCTTATTTAACCGAAATTGCAAATGCTGTACCAACAGCGGCAAACATCGAATACTATGCAAAGATTGTTGAAGAGAAGTCCATTTTAAGACGTCTTATTCGTGTAGCCACCAATATCGTGGAAGAAGGTTTCACGAAAGAGGATGAAGTAGAAGCGGTTCTTTCAGAAGCCGAAAAAAGGATTATGGAAGTCTCCAACAGGAAAAATGCAGGGGACTTTAAGCATATAAAAGATGTCCTTGTCGAAACGTATGATAATATCGAGCTTCTTCATACGAGAAAAGGGGAAGTGACGGGTATTCCAACCGGTTTCCGCGACCTTGACAAGATTACTGCGGGCTTTCAACGGAATGATCTCATTATCGTAGCAGCTCGGCCTTCCGTCGGTAAGACGGCATTTGCATTGAACGTGGCGCAAAACGTGGCGACCAAGACGGATGAGAACGTCGCGATTTTCAGTTTGGAGATGGGTGCAGAACAACTGGTCATGCGTATGCTTTGTGCAGAAGGGAATATTGATGCGCAAGTGTTGCGTACGGGGAACTTGGAGGCAGAGGATTGGCGGAAATTGACGATGGCAATGGGCAGCTTGTCCAATGCGGGGATTTTCATCGATGACTCGCCAGGTATCCGTATTAACGAAATTCGTTCGAAATGCAGACGGCTTCAACAAGAGCATGGTCTTGGCATGATCATGATCGATTATTTGCAGCTCATTATGGGGAGTGGCCGTTCTGGAGAGAATCGTCAGCAGGAAGTATCTGAAATCTCTCGATCGTTAAAAGCGCTTGCGCGTGAATTGAAGATCCCGGTCATCGCACTCTCCCAGCTTTCCCGAGGCGTTGAGCAACGTCAGGACAAACGTCCGATGATGTCCGACTTGCGGGAATCAGGAAGTATTGAGCAGGATGCCGATATCGTTTCATTCCTTTACCGGGAAGATTACTATGACAAGGAAACAGAGAATCAGAATATGATTGAAATTATTATAGCGAAGCAGCGGAATGGTCCTACCGGTACCGTCACACTTGCCTTCGCGAAAGAGTATAATAAATTCTTGAACATCGATTGGAGCCAACACCAGGCACCGTCCTATCAATAAACGAAGCCTTGGTCATTCTGTAAAAACAGACGATCAAGGCTTTTTTGGTGCAGAAATCCTGGTTTTAGGAATTTGGTCTATGTACTTTTTACTAACTTATGTAAAAAAATAAGAATAATTGGTTACAATACTACAATTTCATTACAAAGTGTCGAAAACTGACAAGCCACTTAGCGGATATGGTAAATTAGAGAAGCGTGAAAATCTTTCATTAGGTTGATTGCCATATTTATAGGCATCAATCGGAAGGGGTCTCAAAAGATGTTTTTCAAAGGTAGGGAAATGAAGGAACATAAAGAGAGAAGTTTCCTATATAAGAAAATCCAAAAGGTTGGATTCATTACAATATTATTTGCTGGAATTGGCATCAGTTCAGGCTATGCATTGGAAAAAAACGACGGTTCATCTATACATACAGTCTATCATGTTTATACGGATGGTCAGTACGTTGGAATGCTTTCGGACGATAAAAAGATAGAGCTGCTCAAAGAAGAGGAATTACAGAAAGTGGCCTCCGAATTCGAAGGTATCCCATTGGAAATTGGTACAGAGCTATCTGTCGTGCCGGAAAAAGTATTTACCGTTGGAACAGATGATGAAAAGGTTCTTGGAGAACTACAAGGCTTGCTGTCCGTGGAGGCAGAAGCAGTCGGCATTCAAATTGGCGAAGACACACCAATCTATGTTAGAGATATGACTGATTATGAAGAGCTAATCAAGGCACTTGCTTTACAAACAGTTACCGAACAGGAGCTTGTTGAATTTGAAGCCCGCAAACAGTCTACTGAACCTATACCACCGCTAAAGGAAAATGAAACGCGGTTAGCAAATATTCAATTCAGTGTCGATCTACAAGCGACAGAAGGACGAGTAGCCCCTGAAAAAATAAGAAGCGTTCAGGAAGCGAAAACCATTTTGAATAAAGGAACACTAGAAGAAAAGAAATACGCTATCGAACCAGGTGATGTATTGGGGAGCATTGCAAGCGCCCATAATATGTCGACTGCAACATTAATGGAACTGAATCCAGGCATCTCTGAAGATACGGTGCTGCAAATTGATCAGCAACTGAATGTGACAGTTCTTGAACCATTGGTCGAAGTAGAAGCGCATTATGAAACAAAAGAGATTGAACCTATCCAGTTCAAGAAGTTAACTGAAAAGGATGAATCCGTGTTCAAAGGCGAGAAAAGAGTAAAGCAAGAGGGAGCAGACGGTAGAAAGTCTGTAACTCGCATCGTTCGCAAAAAGAACGGTACAGTGATCGGAAAATCCGTAGCGGAAGAGCATGTTTTGGAAGAACCTGTACATGAAGTGACAGTTGTAGGTACGAAAGTTATGCCATCACGCGGAACAGGCAACTTCATGTGGCCTGCGGATGGCGGTTATGTTTCCAGCCAAATGGGTAAAAGATGGGGACGCGTACATCAAGGCATCGATATTGCGCGACCATCATCCCGTTCCATATTTGTAGCTGACAACGGAGTCGTGACAGATGTTGGCTGGCATAGCACATACGGCAATCGGATCGTTGTTACACATAACAACGGCTATGAAACTTTATACGCCCATCTTTCATCAATAAACGTCAAAGTTGGACAAACAGTGCCACAAGGAACAAAAATAGGTGTTATGGGCTCAACAGGACGCTCCACAGGCATGCATCTTCACTTCGAAGTGTTTAAGAACGGATCCAATATTAATCCTTTAAATGTGTTAAGATAAAGAATACGGATGGAGACGCCACAGTAATCTGTTGCCGTCTCTTTTTCTATTATAAAGCGGAAAGCGGCGTTTAGCATCGAAGTGACCTGAGAGGCTGCCGCCTGGAGCTGGATTGAATTCCCCGGGAAATATCGATGGAAGTCCGGGAAATACCAAGAAGGTATATAAAGACTTGCATAGAATATAAATAGAGAGATTAAATTGCTCAGTGCCTATGCTTGTGTGAATTACATTGATAAGAGTTAAGAGATAATAAGAAGGCGCCAGCTTGGCGGGAAAGGGAATGAATTATGCAAAATAAAACGATTCTTGTCGTAGATGATGAAAAACCGATTGCAGATATATTAGAGTTTAATTTAAAGAAGGAAGGTTTCAATGTCCATTGCGCGTATGACGGCGAAGAAGCGCTTGCGAAAGTCGAGGAAGTGCAGCCGGACATCATGCTGCTAGACATTATGCTGCCGAAACGGGATGGCATGGAAGTATGCAGAGAGGTCCGGAAAAAGTATGATTTCCCAATCATCATGCTGACAGCGAAGGACTCAGAAATTGATAAAGTGCTTGGATTGGAATTAGGAGCGGATGATTACGTAACGAAGCCATTCGGGACACGTGAATTGATTGCCAGAGTGAAGGCGAACTTGCGCAGGCATTCAAAGACATTATCTGAAGAGCAGGATGAAGCATCTAATGAAATTACAGTCGGAAGCCTTGTTATTCAGCCTGATGCCTATTTGGTGCAAAAGCGGGGAGATTCCATTGAACTGACACATCGTGAATTCGAATTGTTGCACTACTTAGCTAAACATATTGGACAAGTGATGACGAGAGAACATCTTCTGCAAACAGTATGGGGTTACGATTACTTCGGGGATGTACGGACGGTGGATGTAACAATACGCCGTTTGCGTGAAAAGATTGAGGATACTCCAAGTCATCCGACTTGGATTGTGACGAGACGTGGTGTTGGCTACTATTTGCGTGATCCGGAACAGGAGTAAAAGAAGTGCAGAAAGTCAGATTCTTTCAATCCATCCACGTAAAATTTATTCTCATCTACATTTTGCTTATCATTGTAGCGATGCAGATCATCGGGCTATATTTTGCAAAGGAACTTGATCAGACGTTAAAAACAAACTTCACGACATCGGTTGTCGACAGAATGAATCTTGTGGAATTCAGCGTACGTGAAGAAATGATAAAAGACCGTTCTCCGGATGATCCTTCAATCGAACAGAGCTTAAGGACCGTCCTTTCTGGCTTTAATTCGGAGGATATTAACGAAATCCGTGTCATTGATGCGAAATACCGTATTCGTGCAACTTCGGTTTTGGACAATCAATCACTCGTCGGACAACGATCAATGGAGGACAGCGTCAGAAGATCTGTCTCCTCCGAACAACCATACGAGATGATCAATTTCGATCAAGCATCGGGTAAACGTGTTATGGTGCGGGTTACGCCGATCATGAACAATAAGGAAGTAGTTGGAACACTCTACGTTACAGCAAATATCGAAAAGGTGTTCAAACAGATTGACGAAATCAACCAAATCCTTGCAGGAGGGGTGGCTGTTTCCTTATCAATCACAATCGTCATTGGTATTTTCATTGCCCAGACATTCACAAGGCCTATTTCTGACATGAGACGGCAAGCACAAGCGATGGCGCAAGGAAATTTCTCAAGGAAGGTCCATGTCTACGGGAATGATGAGATGGGGCAGTTGGCAATTGCCTTCAACCATCTAACCAATCAGTTGCAGGAATCACAATCGACGACGGAAGGTGAGCAAAGGAAGCTTGCCTCAGTTCTTGAAAATATGACGGATGGCGTCATTTCGACGGACCGGAAAGGACGGGTCAGTCTTATTAACGACTCAGCGTTAATGATGCTGCGAATGACACGCGATCTTGTGGTGAACCGTCCCATTTCAAGCATTTTAGGTTTAGAACAAGAGTACACATTTGAAGACCTTATTCAAATGAAGGATTCAATCGCGCTCGACTTCAGTACGAGTGAAAAGCCTTATATTTTGCGCGCGACATTTTCCGTTACCCAACGTGAAACTGGATTCGTAAATGGCCTCATTGTCGTCCTTCATGATAATACGGAACAAGAAAAAATTGATATGGAAAGAAGAGAGTTCGTATCGAATGTTTCCCATGAGCTTCGCACCCCTTTGACAACGATGCGTAGCTATTTGGATGCGTTGGCAGAAGGCGCCTGGAAAAACGAAGAGATTGCACCATCCTTCCTTCGGGTGACACAGACGGAGACAGAGCGGATGATCCGACTTGTCAATGATTTGCTGAAGCTTTCAAGAATGGATAGTAAGGAATATGAGCTGAATACCGAGTGGGTGGAATTCAATCACTTTTTCAATTCGATCATTGAACGATTCGAGTTTTCGAAATCGCAGAAAGTACGATTCAAACGGTTGTTGCCTCCTACAGATCTATTCGTAGAGATCGACACCGATAAAATGACACAAGTGATTGACAATATCATCTCAAACGCACTCAAATATTCTCCCGATGGCGGCGATGTCCGTTTTGGAGTGACGATGTCAGGTACATTTATTAAAGTGATGATTTCTGATGACGGAATGGGAATTCCCCAATCAAACGTCAACCGTATATTTGATCGTTTTTATCGTGCAGACCGTGCTAGATCCCGTGCCATGGGCGGAACAGGATTAGGTCTGGCCATTGCTAAGGAAATGATTGTCGCACATGGAGGAGATATATGGGCGGAAAGTGAAGAAGGCAAAGGGACGACAATATTCTTTACTCTGCCTTATGAACAACAAGAGGATGGTGAATGGGATTGAAGTATATTGAAACGATCAAATCGATCATTTTACTTTTGCTCGTCCTATTGAGCATAACCTTCACCCTTTCCATTTGGACGTACGCCCCTACGTTAGACCCGATAGAACAATCGCCGACAGTGGATATTTCAATTGGAGAGCGAGAACAATTACAGGATGTCATCAAACCATACAAGCTACTCATCAAATACGATGGGGATCTAAAGGGGACGACAGAGCAGGAAGACATCGATAAGGTATTGAGTGAAATGAGCAAGTGGAAAATATCCCAATTGGTACGCGACCCGAAAGAAATGAATAAAGCACAAATGAAAGAATTTTTTCAGCAACCAAACCAATATACAATGTACTTCCACGCTGCAGTTCCATTGCTTGTCTATGATGAAATCTTACCAATTGAAGATATGAAAATGCCTGATGAATTCAGTTTTGACCGCATTGTTGTCAGATGGAACCCGAATGAAATTGCATTCGAAGTACATTTCATCAACCGCGCAACGGGTGTACATTATTACGGGAAAGCAACCATTCAAGAAACGATGACAGCGTTCCGAAATATTGTCCTCGAGGGTGAAAACTTCAATGCCTATACAGAGGTGGATGCACAGGGATCTATATATATTGCAGTGCCTGTTGAACCCGTTCAAATGGTCCGCAGCACGTATTATCAAGAAGAAATCAGCCCGACACGTTTTCGGGATGCGCTATTCAATGACCCGAACGCAGTAAGGCGAAGTCAAGTGGATGCCGATCATGAAGAATTCGGAGACGACCATGCTTTATTGATTGTCAATACGGAGTCAAAAATGCTGAACTTTGTACATCCCGCAGCAGAGAGTCGTGAACCAATCACTCCTTCAGATCTTTTACTAGACGTGATAGATTCCATTAATGAGCATGGCGGTTGGACGAATTCTTTCAGATATTCATATATAAATACTTATTCCAGATACGTTGAATTTCAGCTATTCATCCATGGCTATCCGGTCTACAGCGATAATAAAGGCACGACGGAGATTGCTCAATATTACGGGGAGAATCGGGTTTTCCGTTATATCCGTCCATATTATTATCTAGACTTTCCATTGGATGAAAATATGATTCTTCCTCCAGGAGTAGATATTGCCGAGTCATTAATGGAGTCCGGAAAAATCGATTTTGGAATGGTTGAGGACATTACTGTCGGCTATATGATGAGGCATGATTTGCAACAACAGATATTCGTAATGGAGCCTGCATGGTTTTATTTAATGAAAGGAAATTGGGAACAGTATTCACCTGAACAGGGCGGGGGTGAACAGATTGGATTGGAGTAAAACAAAAACGATCTTCATAGTCGTCTTTTCGATATTGAATGTCTTCCTCTATTCCTTATATGTGAATCAGCGTACTGAGGCCCAAAACGTGCAAGTGATCGGGAAGACATCGATTGAGGATTTGATGAAACAAGAAAATATAACGTATAACCTTCCACAAGTAACCAAGAGTGATTTCTCGAATGTCTCGGCGAATATTAAAATGTTTACGAAGGAAGAGCTTGAGACATTGAAAAGCCAATCCATTGTTATTTCGGACAATACACAAATCGTCTCCCATATGAGTACAGCGGTGTCGATACAGAATGCGAAAGGGGATTTCAATTTTACCGATTTCCTTACGAAATACGTCTGGAACGGAGCGGAGTATAAAGAATGGGAAATAGACGAAGAAAACCAAAAAGCGATCTTCTTTCAAACAGTAAAAGGAGAACCGATTTTCTATAGTCAGAATGCCATGCTGACCATCTATTGGGATGAGGATTATGAAGTGACCCATTATGAGCAGCGAATGCTTGAAAAGTTTAGCAACTATAATCGCAAAAAGGCATTGCTGACACAGGATGAAGCAGTCGGTTCACTTGCAACAAGAGGCTATTTGAAACAAGACTCCACAGTTCTCGGTGTAACGGCCGGATACTCGACGCTCGTTCAATTAACGACGGAAACCCAAGTATTTGCCCCAACATGGAACATTCGTGTAAAATTAAAGGATGGTACGATTGAGGATCATTTTCTCAATGCGATTGAAGGTAAAGTTATAGAATTTCAGTTGGAAAAGATAGAGGAAGAAGACAATGAAGAAGTTGAAGAAGAATAAGGAGTTTTTAACATGCGTTTTAGTGTGCTCGCAAGTGGCAGTACGGGCAATTCGATATATATAGAAACCGAAAATCATGCTTTTCTAGTTGATGCCGGGCTCAGTGCAAAAAGAATGGAGCAACAGCTGGAAAGCATCGGCCGCTCGATGAAAAACGTAGATGGCATCCTTGTAACCCATGAGCATAGCGACCATATTAAAGGGATTGGTGTTTTAGCACGCAGGCATAAGGTGCCTATCTATGCGAATGAAAAGACATGGTCTGCGATGAATGGCCTTGTCGGCGATATTCCGACGGAGCAACGATTTCATTTCAATATGGAAACGTCAATGACGTTCGGGTCGCTTGATATTCAGTCTTTCGCCGTTTCACATGATTCGGTGGATCCGATGTTTTATGTGTTCCACGAGAACGACCGAAAACTGGCGATTATAACGGATACAGGCTATGTAAGCGATCGGATGAAAGGCTATATAGCAGCTTCAGATGCATATGTGTTCGAAAGTAATCATGACGTCAGCATGCTGCAAATGGGACGCTATCCTTGGTCTATTAAACGACGCATTTTGAGTGATGTCGGGCATGTGTCCAATGAGGATGCGGCCATTGCAATGAGTGAAGTAGTAGCTGAAAAAGAAACGCACATCTACTTGTCGCATCTGAGCAAGGATAACAATATGAAAGACCTCGCAAGGATGAGTGTGTCGCAGACCTTGGAAGCATGCGGAATCCGCACGGGCGAGTTTGTGCATTTATATGATACCGATGCGGAAAAACCGACAGAGCTTGTCACTGTGTAAATGAAACCTTGCCTTCGGGTGAGGTTTTTTATTATGAATAGAGAGAGGTCGATCCGCGCTCAAGGAAGAGGTTCTGGCGCTCAAGGAAGAGAGTTCCGCGCTCAAGAAAGTGAGTTCCGCGCTCAAGGAAGAGAGTCCCGCGCTCAAGGAAGAGAGTATCGCGCTCAAGGAAGAGGTTCCCGCGCTCAAGGAAGAGAGTTCCGCGCTCAAGGAAGAGGTTCCCGCGCTCAAGGAAATGAGTCCCGCGCTCAAGGAAGAGGTTCTGGCGCTCAAGGAAGAGAATTCCGCGCTCAAGGAAGAGAGTATCGCGCTCAAGGAAGAGGTTCTCGCGCTCAAGGAGGAGAGTTCGGCGCCCAAGGAAGAGGTTTCCGCGCTCAAGGAAGAGAGTTCCGCGTCCAAAGAGCCCGCTTATTCAATTAAAGTTCATTATTGATTTGATTCTAAATAAGGATAATGGGGTAGAGTGAGTGTAACTGTGTATAGAAAGGGAGAGGAGAATGGACGAATTCAATCAAGGTCCTCGCAATGAGGAGGAAAAGCCGATTATAGAGGAACCTGAAAGGCTGGAGGAACCGCCTCGTTATACGGGACGCCCGACTAAACCGAAACGCCGCGGTGGATTTCTACCCGCCCTTTTCGGTGCCGTTATTGGAGGACTGATCGTCTGGTTCCTCATGAGTTCCATAGCTGGGAAGGATAATGGTACGCCTTTAGTCGAACGGGAGCAATCCGGCGTAAACAATCTAACGAGTGAACGGGTATCGGTCGATATTAACACTGATGTCACAGACATTGTTACCGAAGTTGCTGATACAGTCGTCGGTATAACGAACTTGCAAACAGTCCGGGATTTCTGGTCTTCTGCCGAAACAACGAGGGAGACAGGCAGCGGATCAGGAGTTATCTATAAGAAAGAAGGCGGCAAAGCATACATCGTTACAAATCACCACGTCGTCGAAAATGCGCAAGGACTTGAAATTACGTTTGATGATGGAACGAAAGTAGACGGCAAACTGATCGGAAGCGACATGTGGACAGATTTGGCGGTTGTAGAAATTGATGCTGAACATGTGAAAACGGTCATTGGATTCGGCGATTCGGATGCATTGAAACGCGGTGAGACTGTCATCGCCATCGGCAACCCGCTCGGCCTCGGTTTTGCCGGATCTGTTACGATGGGCATCGTATCCGGGAAAGACCGATCGATTCCAATTGATTTTGATAAAAACGGCACGGTCGACTGGCAAGCGGATGTCCTGCAAACCGATGCCGCCATCAATCCCGGAAACTCGGGTGGGGCGCTTATCAATTTGGCAGGCCAGCTCATCGGCATCAACTCGATGAAGATTACTCAAGAGACCGTTGAAGGAATCGGTCTAGCGATTCCAATCAACATCGCTGTCCCAATCATTAAAGACCTTGAGAAGACAGGAACCGTCAACCGGCCTACAATGGGTGTCAGCCTTATGAACTTACGAGATATCCCTTCTTCACAGCAACAAGAAGTCCTGAAATTGCCGAAGGAAGTAACTGATGGCGTTATCATCACACAAGTATTAAGCAATACACCAGCTGAAACTGCAGGCGTTCAACAATATGACGTAATCGTCGAAATGGACGGGAAGAAAATCGAGGACATGGTCGGTTTGAGGAAGCATCTATATAATGATAAAGAAGTCGGCGATACAATGAAGATGAAAGTATACCGTGAAGGCAAACTGATAGAGATCGAAATGGAATTAAGAGACGGCAATACATTCTAAGAAAATCCAAAAAAGCAGGCAGAAAGCTGAATAGAATGTTACACTTTTTACAGTGGTGTAATAAATGTTTATCCACAACAGGCAGCATAGCAGAACAACGGCTATTCTGCCTGTTTTTCTGTACATCTTATGAACATGTGGATAAAAAATCAAAATTGTGCATAACCTTGTGTGTAAAATAAATGAAGAAAGTAGTGTGAACGTTGAAATTAAAGAGCTGTGAAACCCATATAAATCATGCACTTGACGTGTTTGTAGCAGAAGAAGAGACCTTCCCGATTTTAGAAAAAATTGAGAATGACAAAAAGATATCCACAAAATGTGATTACTGTGACACACCCGCATCTTATATTGTGGCGAACGAATAGTCGGACACAAGATATAGAAATTCCTGTGGATATGTGCATAAGTTCTGTGCATAACAATTTAGAGAAGGTGGACAACCCTGTGAATATTACAATTGTGTCAGTTGGCAAACTAAAAGAAAAATATTTGAAAATGGGCATCGATGAGTACGCAAAAAGGCTCGGCGCCTATGCCAAAATCGATCTTGTAGAAGTGGCAGATGAAAAAGCACCTGAGTCATTGAGCGATGCAGATATGGAAATCGTAAAGAAGAAAGAAGCGGACCGGATTTTAGCAAAAATCAGTTCAGACGCATATGTAATTGCGCTGGCGATTGAAGGAAAAATGAAAACTAGCGAGGAATTGGCAGCAGGGATGGAATCATTGATGACATATGGCCGCAGCAAAGTCGTATTTGTGATTGGTGGCTCGTTAGGCTTACATGAAGACGTGTTGAAACGGGCAGATGAGTTGTTGTCCTTTTCGAAGATGACATTTCCACACCAGTTGATGAAGTTGGTGTTGTTGGAACAGGTTTATCGAGGGTTTCGGATTATGCGGGGGGAACCGTACCACAAATAAGTGGTATTTTAGCGTTAAATTAGGCGTGAATACAATACAAAAGCCGATTTTCTGAGCAAACAGAAAATCGGCTTTTGTCTACTTACTAAGAAACAATTAAGAATTGATGTGTGTGTTTGTTAAGATTTTATTAGTATCATACTCTTATACGAAATTTATAGGGGTGATCACATGTGCATAAGGGAGGGAGGGGCGATTGTCGTTGAACATTTTGATTTGTGATGATGATAAAGAAATTGTAAGGGCGATTAGTATTTATTTGGAAAACGAGGGCTATCAAGTATACAAAGCTTACGATGGGATAGAGGCAATCGATCTTATTCGAGATCATTCTATTCACTTAATTATTATGGATGTTATGATGCCAAAAATGGATGGGATTACAGCGACGATGAAGATTCGGCAAGATAATATGATTCCGTTAATTATGCTTTCTGCCAAGTCGGAGGACTATGACAAAATACTTGGATTGAATATAGGAGCGGATGATTATATGGCCAAACCGTTTAATCCGTTAGAGCTGATGGCCAGAGTGAAATCGCAGCTGCGAAGGTATACGACATTTGGCAGTCTTGAGATGAGTAGTCATGTATTTCAATCGGGCGGGCTTATGATTGATGATGAGCGGAAAGTCGTTACAGTTGATAAAGAAGAGGTTCATTTGACACCCGTGCAGTATAAAATTGTAAAGCTTCTCACAGCAAATGCCGGGAGAGTATTCACAATTGAAGAGATTTACGAAAAGGTATGGAATGAAAGAGCCGTCAATCCAGAAAACACAGTTTCGGTTCATATTCGAAAGATTCGAGAGAAAATTGAAATTAACCCGAAAGAACCGAGGTATTTAAAAGTTGTATGGGGAGTTGGATATAAAGTTGAAAAATATTAGTCATTCACGCATTACGAAAGTGGTTGTGTTTCTTGTGGCAATCGTTTGCTTAACAGGTACAGCGAAGGCACTGATTGACTTGGAATACAATAGAGTCCAACTAAGTGATGTAAATACGGATAGTTATTTTGAAAGTCAATCGTTTGCCGAGGAAAATTACGGCTTGTTTCACACCTTGACAGAATTAATCGGAGCCTATAAAAGTGAAGAATATATTTTAAGTGGTAAGTCACTGACGAAAGAGGATAACCGAGTCATTGAAGACGAGTTATACGATGAATATTATTTTTCAAATGAATATGATTACGACTTGAAAGAGGCGGATAATAAACGCATTTTCAAAGAAGAATATGCGGATCAGATCAAGCGGAAAAAAGAAGAACGTATGCGGATGCAAGTAAAAGAGTTTTATCAGTTAGTCGATACATTGAAAAATTATAAAGGCATCGTCTATTATGCGAGTGATGGTGAGCATGTATTTTCCAATAGTGATTTGAATAAGAAAGAGCAATTTGAATCCTATGATGCCTATATGGTGTATGGGGATTATCAACAAAAAATTTACCCGAATAAAGTGCAGGAAGGTCACTACTATAATTATTTAATGCATAAAGCTGACAAGTTGAATCCACAAACAGACGTCATGTATATAGCGTTTACAGACTCGTTTTTACAACAAAAAACAGAGGTATGGGAAAAAGATAAAGCAGAAGCCAAAAGATTTCTGAATGAATCCATAGCCTTTTTAATAGGATTTATTGTATCTTTTATTTATTTAATAATTGTAATTGGTAGAACGTCGTTTAAAGATAAAAACTTGTATATGCATGCTATGGATAAACTTTATAATGACCTTAATGTGGCAATCGTTGGTTGTTTACTGTCGATGTGGTTCGTCATGATTGTTGAAGTGTTCCGCGACATCTACCTGCTTCTCACGGTACCTATTTTTATAATTGTCTTACTGCTGGTTCTATCGCTTGTTAAGCATATTAAAAATAAAACAATCCTTTCGCATACACTCATCTATCAAATTCTTAAAAAAGTATTTTTCGCGATAAAACATGTATTTGACAGCGGTAGCTTAGCTGTGAAAACTGTGCTACTTGTCATTGGTTATCCAATAATAGTTGTGGCAACATTTTTTATGTTTCCGATTACGATTGGTCTGGTTGCCTGGCTTGCGCTAAAAAAGGTGAAGTCGTTCAACCGCATTAAAGAAGGCGTAGAGCACATTAAAAATGGTGATCTCCAGCATCGAATTGAAATAGACGGAAAAGGGGAGTTTAGCCAACTCGCGAAGAACATTAATCGTATTACCGAGGGGTTAAATAAATCAGTAGATAGTGAAATTAAGAGCGAGCGTTTAAAAACAGAGCTCATTACAAATGTTTCGCATGATATCAGAACGCCTTTAACGTCAATCATTACGTATGTCGATTTATTAAAAATAGAAAATGACCCTGAAAAAATTGCTGAGTATATAGAGGTATTAGATCAAAAATCGAAGAGACTCAAGCATTTAACGGATGATTTATTTGAAGCGGCTAAAGCGTCAAGTGGAAGTATGCCAGTTCAGTTAGAGCGGATTGACATCGTATCATTACTAACGCAAGGAATCGGAGAAATGGATGAAAAAATTGAAGCGTCGGCATTAGATGTTAAGTTAGCCCATCCAACAGAAAAGGTGTATGTAAAGGCTGATGGTAAATTGTTATGGCGCTCCATCGAAAACTTATTTTCGAATATTTTCAAATACGCACTGCCTGCATCAAGGGTATATATTGATGTTGAGGATTTAGGAACTGAAATACTTGTGACGTTTAAAAACATTTCAGCCTATGAATTAAATATTTCAGTAGATGAGCTAATGGAACGTTTTAAACGAGGGGATGATTCTAGATCAAGTCAAGGCAGCGGATTAGGATTGTCGATTGCTGAAAGCCTTATTCATATCCAGCATGGAAGATTTTTAGTTCAAGTAGATGGAGATTTATTTAAGGCGATGATTTATTTACCGAAACTTCTAAATGAATAATGTAGCAGGGGAATAGGATATGTGAGTGTCCTATTCTTTTTCTATGTATAGCTGTAGCTACGGAGACGGTTTCTTTAGCCGAGTTAACCGTCCCCGTGGCTTTTTAAGAGTTCCTGAATCCTAAAATTTACTTCTTTCAAAAATATTTTTCTTGATAATTAAGTAGTTCTTAATCTCGAAGTTTAAATAAAACAGATTTGCTCTGATTTCAAATTCTTCTCTTGTCTTCGGTAATTCGGTTTCACGTATGGACTCTTCGTATTCTTCTAATTGTTTTAATGCGATGGTTGTATCTCCTGAATCTACATGTTGACTGATATTGAGAAAGATATTGGCAAGCATTCCTCTTTGTTTGACATCTAAATCTGATGAAGAAACAATGCTCAGGATGGCTACCATTTGCTTTAGGATTTCCAGTTGGTCCTCTCTCATTTCAAAATAATAATAATCCTCATCTTCTTTTCGTAACAGATGATTTTCTACATCTTGGATGGCTGTATTTTTAGCTTGATTGAGGATGTTTTCGACTTCGTCTACTTCTTTTCCGTCCCAGTTCCGCTCACTGTTCTTTAAAAGCGCTGAGAATTCGTAAAGGATGATGCTGAATTTATTCTCAATTTCCGTTTTATGTTTTTCAATTTCTTTCTTAAAGCTTGGCATAATGCTGTTTACGAGCAAGGCAATTCCTATGCCGATGAAAATAATATAGAGTTCATTCAATAAGTTTTCCAGGTTGGCTTCCTTCACTGTGTAAATATGCAAAACCACAACTATGCCTGTAACAAAACCTTCCTGGATACGGCCCTTTATCAGGAGTGGAACAAACAATAAGATAAATAGTGTTAACACAATAGGATGATACCCTAATAGTTCAAAACATATGGAACCAAGAATTAAAGATAAAAGAGACGCAAAGAACTTTTTCTGAATGGAATGCAATGTCCTTTTCTTTGTCTTTTCGATACACATAACGACGATTATGGCTGCAAAGGATGCAAACTCCAAGTCGAATAAACCCGCAATCCAAATTGCTAATCCTGCGCCTATTGCAGTTTTAATTGTCCGATATCCCATTCCAACCATAAGCATCACCTTGTTGTTTTCTATACTTTTATTATACCCCAAGTTCTTACAACAAGTCGTGGGAACGTGAAAGACAATAGAAGATTCTTCGTTTGCATGTAGATGGTATAATTGATGGAAACGAACAACGGTGGTAATGACGAATGAATCGACTTAAAGGTATTTCTATGATAATAATAGGCGCGATGATGTGGGGGGCAACGGGTCCGATGATGGAGTGGCTCCTTGCGACGAGCGATATGTCCATCTCCTTCATGCTGACAGTCCGCTTGCTGATAGCAGGTTTTTTTATTTTGCTGTTTTTGAAATTGAAAGGCAAGGATATTTATAGGCCGTTGCGGCATAAGGTCTGGCTACGGCAAATGGTCATTTTCGGATTGTTTGGCATGCTTGGCGTCCAATTTACGTTCGTCGGGGCCATTGATGCAAGCAATGCAGTAATTGCGACACTGTTTCAATTTCTTGCACCTATTTATATTATTTTATTTGTTTCCGTTCGGCAACGTGTGCTGCCACCCGCTACGCAAGTGATAGGAATGATTGTGACGATGGTTGGTCTCTATTTTCTTTTGACGAATGGCACGCTGTCCGGGTTTGCACTCAGTGCCGGAGCGATTGCCTGGGGGCTTGCTGTTGGCTTTACGTTTACGTTTTACACGCTTTACCCTGCACGGCTTATGAATGAATGGGGAGTCCTCTTATCTGTCGGGTGGGGCATGCTCATAGGAGGCGGCGTATTATTTTTCGCAAGTATGACAAAACTTCAGGCTGGCATTGCTACACTTGGTGATTGGCGTATTGTTTTGGTGCTTTCACTTGCCATTCTGATCGGCACGGTTGCTTTTCTTTTATTCCTCGGCAGCATGAAATACATATCCCCGGTTGAAACGAGCCTTCTTTCAAGCTTCGAGCCTCTCACCGCGATGATCATCTCGGTCATCTGGTTCGGCAGTGTTCTCGGCAAGTGGCAAGTAGTCGGTGCGATTATTATGCTCATTGGGGTTACAGGCCTTTCGGTGGCAGGCGGCAAGGTGAAGAAAGAACAAGAGTAGTTCATATGAGCAAGGCTTTTCTGTAAGAATTAAGGTAACCAAACAGTGGAAATATTAGTAATAATGATATATTAGCAAAGCATATTGACACCCTATTTTCCTTCTGGTAGATTACTTCTAATAATGAAAGTCAATGACGAGAAAGAGTAAGATAAAAAAACCTGTTCCCCAGAGAGTCGACGATTGGTGAAAGTCGATGAATAGAATTTATCTGAAAATCATCTCCGAGATGCAAAGCTGACTCAAGTAAGCTTTGACGGATGTCCGCCGTTACATGGAACACGTATGGTTGTACGTGACTGAGAGCCGATTTGTTTCATTTGCGAAACGAGCGGAATATGGGTGGTATCGCGAGCACAAACTCGTCCCTAATGAGGGGCGGGTTTTTTTATTCGAAAAAACAAGAAGGTTCATCAGTTGTCATTTATGAAATGGGGGTCTACAAGGAATGAAAAATTTGGTTGTCGTGCTTGGTTCGCTAATTGTTGCATTTGGTTTTAACTTTTTTCTGGTGCCATATGGTATTTTAAGCAGTGGCATAAGCGGAATCGCCATTTTGATTGGCCTCGTCACTCCATTTGATATTGGGTTGATGAATCTATTGCTCAATTTGCCATTACTGATTTTAGGATACTTTAAGCTTGGAAGGGTGATAACACTTAATACGCTCGTTTGTGTTGCTTCACTTTCAGCTTTTTTATATCTTTTGCCGGTCGTTCCTGTTACAGACAATATCTTGCTGTCCGCTATTTTTGGCGGCATTATAGGTGGTGTTGGGGTTGGGATAATCCTGAAATTCTCCGGTACTTCAGGCGGCTTGGATATCATTGCCATCATCCTTTCACGGACGAGCAATGTGAGCATCGGTCTGCTCCTTACGGCTATGAATGGGATCATCGTTCTTGTTTCAGGTGCCTTTTTCGATTGGAATATTGCATTATACACTTTGCTGTCAATCTATTTAACAGGCAAAATGATCGATACCCTCCATACGAATCACATTAAACTAACGATGCAGATTGTAACGACAAAAGGAGAGTCCATCCGAAAAGAACTTCTCGGCTCAATCTATCGGGGCATTACGATTACAGAAGGATATGGCGGTTACACACAGGAGACAAAGCATATTTTAATGATGGTCGTGACACGTTATGAAACAATGCAAGTGAAAAAGATTGTTCGTAGCCATGATGACAAAGCCTTTATTAATATATTTGAAACGGTTGAAGTTGATGGTGAATTTGCTAGGAATTGAAAAAAGCTGGGCAAGAATTTCTAATAGAATAGAAATCTTGTCCAGCTTTTTGTTCTTAACAAGCTATACAGTTCTTAACTGCTTATCATTCAGGTTGAAAAAAAGCTTGTTAATTTCTCCAACTTTCATCGGTTTTCCGTAAAAGTAACCTTGTACTAAGTAACAGCCGAGCTGAGTCAAGGATTCGATATGTTCTTCATTTTCGACTCCTTCAGCAATCAGATCCAATTGCAGATCATCCGCCATGACTATAATTGCGTTCATTATGGCTCGTTTACGTGGAGTATCCAAATCATTTGTAAATAATCGATCCAGCTTCAGTGTATCTATGGGCATTCGATCAAGTAATCCAATTGACGAATAGCCTGTTCCGAAGTCATCCATAGAAATTCGCACTCCTAAAGCACGGATACTATCCAGCTGTAAAATGATATCTTCTACATCGTAAAAGACCATGGACTCTGTAATTTCCAGTTCAAGCAAATGAGGTTTCAAGTTTGCCTTCTCGAGTGCATTCTGTACCATATCCTTTAAACGTCCTGACTGGAAAAGCCGGTTGGAAAGATTCACTGACACGGGTTGAAGCTCGCCTTGCGTCTGCCAAGTTATACATTGGTGGCACACTTTCTCTAAGATCCATTTTGTTATCGGAACGATAAGTCCCGTCTCTTCTGTAATTGGAATAAATTCAGCCGGCGAAATTACGCCTAACCGGGGATGCTCCCACCGAAGCAAAGCTTCAAAACCATATAAACGATTTGTTTTCACATTCCATTTTGGTTGGTAAACGATATAGAATTGATTATTTTCCAAAGCGGATTGTAAGTCTTTCTCTAACTCCATCTTCCGTACTTCTTCCAACCCAAGTGCATCATTATATAGACAGTAACGGTTTTTACCCGACTTTTTTGCCCTATACATTGCCATGTCCGCTGCTTTAAGCAACGTAAAACGGTTAGAGCTAGTAATGGTGCCGATGCTAATTCCGATACTTGCCGTTATATATAATTCATTTCCTTCAATACGATAGACATCCTTAATGCTCAGCAAAATCTCTTTTGCCAATTGCTCTGCCCATTTTTCATCACAATGTTTCACGACGAGTAAAAACTCATCGCCTCCAATTCGGAACACTCGCTGGTCCTTGCGAATAAATTGCTGCAGGCGAGCACCCACCTCCGAAATGAGAAGATCTCCCATATCATGACCGATCGTATCGTTGATGACTTTAAACTTATCCAAGTCTATGAACAGAACACCAATCGTTTCATTGCCAATAAAGGTATCAAAAAACTTATTCATTTCATTTCGATTCGGTAAACCGGTGATGGCATCTTGATATGCCATCTTCTCCAATACATTCCGATCAAAAAACATGGCTCCCCATGAGATGAATAAAATGAACAGTGTCGTAATTAAAACGCTATACAGTAAAAATAAATCAATACCTTGCGTGTTCTCCGTCAAATGGGAATGGCTATGAAATCTTGCTGCCTTTAAACCTGTATAATGCATGCCACAGATGGCCGTCCCCATGATGATGGCAGACAACCATTTCAACCAACTGGCTGTCCGTTGATTTTTAAAGCGAAGAAACAAAAATAATGCTGCGTAAGAAGCTATGAACGCAATAACGACAGACAATAGTAACAGACCTTTGTCATAGGATAATTCCATTGGCATAATCATAGCTTCCATACCGATGTAATGCATTGCAACAATGCCACTTCCCATCGTGAAGCCACCTAATATCAGTCTCTTCATATCAACAATCTGCGGCATCGTAATATAGAAAGCGATGAATGACGAGAGTACACTAGCTATCATCGATAGAAGAGTGAGCGATGCATCGTAGTCCATATTTGCATGTATTTCAAATGCGAGCATTCCTATGAAATGCATGGACCAAACGCCGCTGCCCATTACAAATGAGCCTGAAAAAAGCCAAAAGTATTTCATCTTACCATTTGCATTAGAGATCTTTGCTGCAATATTAAGGGCCGAATAAGAAGCCAATACGGCTATTATCACTGACAGAGCGACGATATAAATATTATAAGTACCTTCAATGTACAACTACATTTCACTCCTGATTGCTACTATAAGATTAGAACGAATTACAGATAGTCGATATATAAGTATGTTATCAAACTTTTATCCTGTCAATAAAAATATACTATACCCATAGTTTTAACTTTTGGTTCTTAAGACCTCATTTAAAGTAACCCGATTAGGTATCAATTCATTGAAATTCCAAAAAGAAACTGATAAAATTTAGGTGTAAAACATTTAGATGTCTAAATATATAAGGAAAGAGGAATAGTCATGAGAAGATTAGAAAATAAAGTGGCAATTGTAACTGGAGGAGCTTCAGGTATTGGTGCAGGTATGGTTGACTTATTCGTTCAAGAAGGTGCCATTGTTGTTGCAGCGGACATTAACGATGAAGCGCTTGAGAAGGCTAGTCAAAAAGAAAATGTCTATGGGATGAAATTAAATGTTGCTTCAGATGAAGAATGGGAAGCATTCGCAAAAGAAGTGAATGACCGCTTCGGAAAAATTGATATCCTTGTCAATAACGCTGGCATTTCATCTGAAAAACCATACCAAGAAATCAATCTTGATGATTGGCAAAAGATGCTTTCCATTAATGGCTTCGGTCCTTTTGCCGGTATAAAGCATGTTGCTCCGTACATGGCAGCACAAAACCAAGGTTCCATTGTGAACATTTCATCCTATACAGCTCAAATTGGGCAAGGATTTAATCATTATTCGGCATCCAAAGGGGCTGTACGTGCTCTATCCAAAGCGGCAGCAACCACTTTTGGCCACCAAGGCGTCCGTGTAAATACACTATTCCCGGGGATTATCGAAACTCCGATGACGGCATCATTAAGCACCTCAAAGGAACTTCTTGGCCGCTTGATCCAAGCAACACCATTGCAACGGTTAGGAAAGCCTGCTGATATCGCAAACGCAGCATTGTTCTTAGCTTCAGATGAATCATCTTACATCACAGGTTCAGAACTTGTGATTGACGGTGGTTTCTCAGCTCAATAATGTTAAGAAGGGCTCCTAATCCCATTAGGGGCCCTTATTTCTTGAAAGTGGGAATGAATAGTATGAAGGAATGGACTATTTTCGAAACCATCCATAGTATGGATAAGGTCACGAATAATTTAGTCATTCAGTGGAACAAAATGTTCAACGAAGACCTCGGTGTGTCCCATATTCTTGTGCTAGCCCATCTGAAGGTACATGGAAAAAGTCGTCCTTCCGATATTGCAAAGATTTTAGGGCTGACTCCTCCTACCTTAACGCATTTGGCGGAAAAGCTTGTTAAAAAAGATTTGGCCGTTAGACTAACAGACGAGTCTGATCGACGAATCATCTATTTAGGAATTACCGATAAAGGCGAAGAGATGGTGGGGAGAGCAAATCAGGAAGGTATAGCATTACGCAAAAAAATGTTTGAACAGTTAACAGATGAAGAGCGAGAACAGCTATTGAGAATCTATGAAAAACTGAGTAAGCCTGAATGAATCCAAAAGCCCTTGGGCTAAAATTCTTCAATTGAAAAACACCAGCGATTACCTTGCTGGTGTTTTAAATTTTATCAAAATATTAACTATCCATCTTGCCGATTTGATTTGGAGTTGGCGTTTCTTTGTCTGTCACGTCTAAAACATCAAGCAGGAAAATGAAGACAGGAATTCCGATAATCAGCCCCCAGACACCAAAGAAATTTTGCGAAAAGATGAGCACGATGAATGTGTAAAAAACGGGCAGATCTGTTTTTGAAGACATGAGCTTTGGATTTAATATGTACGCTTCAATTGCATGAATGACCATAATGGCAATTAGTAAGTACAGAACTGTCAGGAATCCGCCAATTGTGAAGCCGATAATCGTAAGGGGAATCAGTGAAATGATGACTCCTGCGACGGGGATTAGCCCCATGAAGAAAATCATAATAGCAAGTCCGACGATCTGAGGGTAGCCAAGAACCATTAAAACAATGACTGATAAAAATGTATTGACGAGCGCAATGATAAATTGCGCTTCAATTACTTTGCCGAAAGTACGTGAAAATTTCTTGCCGAAAAACTCAATTTCGTAATAGAATGGAGCAATTTTACTGTTCTTAAACTTATTCGTAAACTCGATAAGACGTGGTTTTTCAATAAGGAAAAACAAGCTTAAAATCAATGCGAGCAGTACTTGAACACTTATCTTACTTATATCCGAAAATGATTTTAGTAGGAAGGATAAGCCATTATCGATATAGGCCTTAATTTGTTCACCAGAGATAAATGATTCAATAACACCTAACAATGGATTTTCTTGCGGATGGGTAAAGAAATTCGTTATTTGCCTAACGAGCTGGCTAATTTCAAGGGAGATGAGCGGTAAGTATTTGACAACAGCAACTGTCAAAATGCCGACAATCAACGTATACAGTGTGATAACAATCAGCTTCCGATTCAATCGCACATGCTTCGCCGTAAATTCAACAAGACGATTCATCAAAAATGAAAAAATAAAAGTTAGTAGTATTAAATTCATCATGCTTCTTACACTAAATAACAGCACGATGATTAAGGCGAAGATGATAAGTCGTTTCACTTCTTTTTTTTGAATTAGCTCAATTAATGCATTCATATAGTCAAGTACCCCTCGCAACCAATTTTCTATGTATAATCCTTTAAGTTTAGTATCCTCTTGTTTGCAATAGATTACAAACCTCTCGTATTTCATTTTACACAAAAAAATGGATAGATATACTAGAAACAATTTATAAACATGTGAACACGTAAAAGTCCGCGCATATTTTTTTGATTTCTCACAATACTAAGCTCGCCGTAAAACTTATTTGTAGTAGGAGGGAAAACTATGGCGAAGGACTCAAAACCAAGTTGGAAAAAAGAGCATCCAAGTACGTTCTTAAGCAACTCCGTTTTAAAGGCGGATCGATCGGTGAAGCAGGCGATGTCGCACCCGGAAGAGATGGCTGTAGAGCATGCTTTCAATTCGATTTCGCGCGCTGAAAACGCATTATCGAATGCCGAGCAACTGGATGAGCATATGGATACCGTGCAGCAAAACAAGAAACAGCTTGATGTTATGAAACGGCAATTGGACGAGGTACAGGAGATTGTGGAAGAAGAGTAATTTGAGAATACTCCCCCATAAATTAGTTTATGGGGGTATTTCAACATAGACTTTTATGACTCCTTTTTTGATTTTTACTGCATGTCTAACTTAATTCCTTTCTGTTGTGCGCATAACCTTCGCGGGCCTTAGCTGCTTGAGTATAGTAGAGTAAGGGGAATAGTGTATTTCGATTCCCTTGAAAATTCATATAGGGGAGGAATGGACATGTTGTTTTATGAAGATGAAATAAAAAAAGTTGCTAAAATAATGGGACCTTCAAAATGGAGTACAATGAGATTGCAAGATCCGCGTATCAATGGACAATTACAAAAGGATCAGATGGCACGGGAAACAGAAGCAAGGAATCTAGAAGAACGTCGAAAACGTTTATTGAACGGATATGAATGAGAGCAATTAGCTCCGTATCCGTAAAAAGCGGCGGGCTATTTTTCAAAATTAATTATGTTCCTGTCCTCATCATAAACATTGCTATAATAGGAGTATCTAAAGCAAAACATGCTTTGGATGCTCTTTTTTTGATTCAATTTACTAGCCGGGGAGTTGGGATATAGATGAATAAGAAGTCAATCGCGGACATTCGCAAACGTTTCAAATTGGATACGGATTTATTGAAGATAACGGACATTTATAACGTGTATATTAGGCAAGAGGGCAATGAAATCTATCATGAAGTGAGCCAGCCGTTTGCCATGTTGGATCGGGAACAGCAGGAGTTGTTTTTAAATAACTTTAAAAAAGTGTTAGGCGGAAAGTTAGATGCAAAGCTGTTTGAAGTGAAGTTTCAACCTCAAACTGAAGAGCAAGAAGATCATACACAGCGACTGCTGTATGACGGCCTTCATGCGGATGAAGTAGGGCAATGGAAAGAAGAGATGCAACGAATCGCGGGGAAGATGGTGCAAGACGTTCAGTATGAAAAGGACATTGTCATCACATTTATCCGAGGGAATTATTACAGACCGACGAAACGTAATAGCGAGGAGTCGGAAGTGGCGTCACGTGACGAGGTTTACAAAAACCCCTTCATTCTTTGCAGTATGAACCAGACAGTGGAGCCGAAGCGATCGCTCGTTTTTGATTTCAATGAAAAGGAGTTCAAGTCCAGTTTTGTAGCGGACCCTATCATTAATCTTGCGTCTCCGATCAGCGGGTTTTTATTCCCATGCTTTACGGACAACGCAGCAGATGTGAATCATATCCTGTACTCCGCAGGAAAAGCGAATAAGCCTAACTACCATTTCATCGAAAATGTACTAAACGGCGAGGAAATCATGACCGCCGAAGAAGATAAGGCCGTCTTTGAAGAGATTGTAAAATCAGTCGTCGGAGAAGAGATGGATACGAGAACCCTCGCGAGCGTATATGATGAAATTCAACGTATGATGGAAGTGGATGAAGAAGAGGAGGAAGAGGAAAGCGTTCCTACCTTGGATACAAAAGAAATGACACGTGTGCTGAAGGCGAGCGGCATGCAAGACGTTGACACGGAAAAGGTGGAAAGGGCCTTCCGTAATGTGGTCGATGATGAAACGTATGAATTGAAAGCAAGCCATATCGTTCCGAATTACAACTCGAAATCCATCAAAATTGAAACGAAAGTCGCTAACATCGCCATCAGCCCACAAGATTTGAGATATGTGAGGCAAGTGACAGTCAACGGAAAGCGTTGCATATTGATAGAGGTGGAAGAAGATACGGTCATTGAAGGATTTACAATGCTTGCGGAAGAAGAACTGGGGTAATCGGTAGAACCGGGAAGATATCGATTATTTCCTAACTTATATCAATCATTTCCCAACATATATGGTCATTTTGGGACCTTGAACCTACTTGAATGAAGTCAATTCAAAACGAGCAGACAGCATATTACGATGCGCCGTCTGCTTGTTCCGTCTCTGTACTCTCAACGTATTGCTCCTTGATATACTGTTTCACTTTCGAATAGACGAAGAAGGAAGCACCTGTAATCAAAGCGCCAAAGAACCATCCGCTGACCTGCATATAAATCAGTATATGTCCATATCCATCAACGCCGTACGAATAAATGAGCAAAGCTTTCAGGGTAGACTGGAAAATACCCCGGAAGACAATCAAGCCTGTCAACATTTGGTACCATTTAAAAATTCCCTTACTTGAAAATAAGGCTTTGCTTTGTTCACGCGGCTGTCCTTGCAAATATGCGAAGTCCACGGCGAAATAGAGCGCAAGCGGTTTCCGCAGCAATATAGAAAGTAGATAAATAGCCGCATAAAAATACCCAAGATATACGCCGTTCCAAAGCAAGTTTTCAGCGTTGCCTGATAGTAATTTCACCGTTGTGCTCAAGAATAAAGAAAAAATGATGAAAAGCCCGCCGATATTAAACTGCCGCTCTAAAATGAAACGATAGATTGTATAAATGAAACCGGGTACAGTCGACAGGAGCATTGCATAATAATCCCCAAATGGCTCACGCCCGTAATTCCAAACGATGAAGGGAAGTATCGTGTAAAAGACTAGATCAAGCGTCATCAGCTTTTTCATATAGTTGATCCCGTGCCATTCGTTTCATTAAAATGTTCAATAGATTGTTCTATGAAGGTGACGATGTCATTTTGAAAATACAAAAAACCGGTAGCTTCCTGCTTCTTATTCAACTCCCATACTTTATTCGCAAGTTCAAGATTGCCTTTATACATTATATGGACAAGGGAGATCCACCGCTTCGCCAATTGCTGGGCAATTTCGCTTGTTGGACTTTCATTGACGTGAGCCCTGACATCTCTGAATAAAGTCATTGCTGTTGCCGCCAATTCGCTATCGTCTCCAAGATTCGGAAATTGCTTTAGTAATACTTGTTCTTCCTTAGAAAAATGCTGGTTCCATATTTTCTTTAAAACCTCTTCATTATTCGGGGCGGTGTAGAACGTTTTAAATATTGATTTCCAGTCAGTGGTTCCTTCGATATCCACTAAAGCTAATAAGGAATTGATGGAGTCTTCCATCCTTTTCAACTTCTCCTGCTCCTCTTGAATCACCTTCAATCGCATCTCTAACAAGTCTTTACTATTCAAATGCTTGTCATCCATTGCACCCTGAATTGTCTCAAGCGGCAAACCCAGATTCCGCAACGTCAATATATAATGGAGCTTTGACACGTCCTCTTCCGAGTAAAAACGATGGCCGTGCGCAGTTCGATCGGCCGGCGGCAATAATCCGATTTCATCGTAATAGCGCAATGTCCGCACTGTTACATTGCTAAGTTCAGCAAGTTTTCCAATTGAATACATGACTTCCACCCCCATTAGGTTGTTTCCATTATAGAACCTACCGTAACGTAAGGTGCAAGTGTTTTCGGATAATTTACAAACAAAAAGGTATCAGCGCACCCTTTTGGATGCATCCGATACCTTTTTTTCTCTTAAATAGCAACTACACCAAGTAAAACTGCAATAAGTAATAATAGAATACTTAACCCCCACATCATCATGAAGGAATAACGGATATGTTTCCCCATTTCAAGACCAGCAAGTCCAAGTGCTAACCAAAGTGCTGGTGATAACGGGCTGACAAATGTACCGATAATGTTTCCGATGATCATGGCATATGCAGTAGATAGTGATGGGATGCCGAACGTAAGAGCAACCTGGTCAATAATCGGCAATAGGGCAAAATAGTAAGCATCAGTGCTTAATAGCAAGTCGAATGGAACTCCGAACACACCAATAATGACATGTAAATACGGAGCGACAAATTCAGGTAAAACGGTTACAAGATCTGTTGCAATCGACGTCAGCATATTTGTACCGTTTAAGATCCCTAAGAATGATCCAGCTGCCAATATAATCGTCGCCATCATGATTCCGCCAGGAGCATGTGCTTTGATGCGTTCCATTTGATCTTTGACTTTCGGGAAGTTAATCGGCAATGCGATGCTGACACCAATCATAAATGCGAAACCGGCCGGTATAATTCCCCACACGAGAAGGCCGATTACAGCAATCGCTAAAAATGCGTTAATCCAAATCAGTTTCGGGCGTGACAAATCTTCTTCTACAACAGCAGCGAGCTGTGCTTCAGCAATCGTTGCGTCGTTAATGTCATCGTCAGATTCTATCCCTGACGCAGCCTTTTTAGCGATCAACCGTTTTTCACGGTAGCCAAGTGCAACAGCTATGGCAATCAATAAAACCAACCCAATAATTTGAATTGGAATTAACGGTCTCCAAAGTTCAGTGACATCTACATCTAACACAGAAGCCGTTCTTCCGAGTGGACCAGCCCAAGGAACCATATTCATAATGGATGCAGCAGTTCCGACGAGCATAAGGAGCAAATAAGGGTTCATCTTCAATCGCTTATAGAGTGGCAGCAATGCCGGGATTGTTATGAGGAATGTCGACGCTCCGGATCCGTCCAAGTGTGCAATGGCGGCAATGATTACAGTTGCTACTGCAACGGCAATTACGTTTCCGCGAGAAACGGCAATCATTTTGTTAATAAGAGGATCGAACAACCCGACATCTTGCATTATTCCGAAAAATAAAATCGCAAAAATGAACATAATGGCAACGCCGGCAACTTTGGTCGTTCCTTCTGTGAAAAACTCTCCAATTTGATCAAAACCAAAACCGGCAGCAAATGCTCCGGCAACCGGAACTAACACGAGTCCAACGATAGGAGAAACTTTTCCGCTAATGAGCAACGCTACAATAATGACAATCGTAATCAAACCAATAATACTTAGCATATATGTCTCCTTTCCAGCAAACCGAAGTCCACTCATGAAAAAGAAAGGTCTATGTAAGCGGATACATACTCGGTTAAAAAAACAAGTACCGCCGCAAAAAAAATAACCGTCTCTAATTCAAAATATTCTATAGCTAGAAATTTATCATAGAAAGGTTATATGTATAAGTTTATTTACATTAAATCACTAATGAGCATTATGGATGTTTTGTTCATTCTGTCCACGGTACATATTTTCGTTCCGGGCGACCGATATCCCCGTATTTCAGCTGAGCATCTGCTTCTTTGATGGACACTAGGTATTCCAAATAACGTCTTGCAGTCGATCGGCTGACCCCTACTTTGCTGCCTGCATCTAGGGCGGTAATCCCATATTCATCGCTTTCTAGTAAGATCCTTTTTACTTTTTCCAATGTAATCTGATCGATTCCTTTCGGCAATCTTTCTTCAGGCTCTTTTTTAGTCGAAAAGGCCAACTGCAAGCCCGTTAGACGATCAATCTCTTCTTGCATAAGCTCTGTCTTTGAAGTCAATAGATGCTTTTGTTCTCTATATCTCAATAATGTCTGTTCAAAACGGTAAAAGTCCGCCGGTTTCACAATATAATCAAAAATCCCGCCGCGCAGCGTTTCAGCAATCGTCTCTGCTTCTCTCGCAGCCGTTATCATAATGACGTCAATTTCATTAAACTCGTTGCGCAATGTCCAAAATAAGTTGAGCCCTTCGACGTCGGGTATATAGACATCTAATAAAATGAGCTCCGGCAAACTACTGGCATTGCGTAAAAAATGAAGGGCCTCTTTACCTGTCTTTACAACATCGGCTACAACAAATCCTTCCACCCGGCTAACAAATTGCCGGTTAATGTCTGCAATTCGAAAGTCGTCCTCAACGATTAATACATCAATCGACTTAAGCATTCGAATCTCCCCTTTCCTCTAAATCTTTTGGTATGGAAAGCACGAAACTTGCGCCGCCCAGATCTCCTTCCTCCAAGTAGAGATCCCCGTTAACTTCTTCAATTATTTGCTTTGTCAGCGCCAGTCCAAAACCGCCGTGCTCCCCTTCTTTTGTCGTAAACCCTTGTTGAAAGACCGAAGTGATGTGCTGATCCGGCACGCCTTCACCTGCGTCATCTATTTCAAAAATGATATCATTTCCAATATCCGTGAAATATAAAGCTATTTTTTTATCAGCTGGTGAGTTATTTTTCACTGCATCCATCGCATTATCAATCAAATTCCCGATTGCGGTCAACAACGCTTCACTTTGCATTTCATTTAAATGGGTCGTCAATCTGCTATCTTCTTGAATCGTAAACTCAATCCCTAACTCGCTTGCCTGATTTAACTTGCCTAATAATAGACCGCTCACCATAGGATCTGATACTTTTTGAATAAGGAGATGAATCCAGTTTTTCTGCAACGAACTTTCCCGCTGGATATAACGGATTGCCTCTTCTTTTTTATCCAATTGCAATAAACCGAGAATTGTATACAGCTTGTTTGAAAATTCATGTGTTTGGGCCCGTAATGCATTTGTATATTGTTTGACAGACTTCAATTCCTTCGTCAGCAAGTCAATTTCAGTCTTATTACGAAAAGTAAAAACTGTGCCAATAAACGAGTTTTCAGCATAAATGGGGGCTTTATTAACAAATACGATTGTTTTGCCGATCATCATCTCTTGGTCAATTCGTTCATTTTCATCATGAAGAAGATTGAGCAATTGCTGTGAAGGTGCAAGGTCTTTTAGGGGTTTCCCCTCATACTGTCTGGAAGGGATGACTTGATCGAACAATAAACGTTGTGCTGCAAAATTGAGCATCGTTATCATGCCGTTTTGATTCACAGCGATGATGCCTTCATGTGTGGATTGCAGAATCGTTTCTTTTTGGAACAATAAATATGCAATTTCTTTAGGTTCTAATCCGAGTAACACTTTTTTAATGTAGGATGCAATGAGAATAGCACCAATCACAGCCACAACAGCAATATTTACTAAGACAATCCAAATATGGCTAGTAGAAGATTGTATGATCGATTGAATATCGTTCACTAAATATCCGACCGATACGACGCCGACAATTTCCCCATCCAAATACACGGGAACTTTGGCACGAACAGAGCTGCCTAAAGATCCGACTGCTTTTGAGACATACGATTCGCCATAAGCCAACGCTCTTTCGTTATCTTCACCGACCATCTTCTTACCAATTTTGTCGTTGTCAGGATGTGCATACCGAATCTCTTTCCGATTGCCGACGACAATGAATTCGGCCTTTGTAGCTTGTTGAATGGGTGTGACAAGCGCGTTGATCGCAGATGGGGGGTCTTCTTGCCGAAATGCTTCGGCAAGCTCTGGGATATGCGCTACGCTCTCCGCTACACTAAGCGCCCGGTCTCCAACTTGCGCCTCCATCGTTTCGGAAATGAAATGACCAGTGAAAAATCCAATCACCAATATAATGGCAATAATAAGAGCACCTATTAATAAAATCATTTTCATTTTGAATCCAATAATGTTAGTTGGTTGAAGGTTTAAATGCATTTCCCGTCTTTTATGTAGTCGCATCATATTCGTCGGCTCCGATTCCTTATAAACATAATAGTAATTCAACGTAATATGTTAGTATTTGTTTAGGTCTGCGATAATATCCATCATGCAGTTAATGCTAGCCCATATCATATAGTAGAGTGTTTCATTTCACATGCACTAAAAAAACATGAAGTAGAGGTAATGTAGGATGAATGATAGGTTACAAATAAATGCCGATGCAGGTTACCAGCTTGCTGAGAAGAAGGCTGCAGAATACTTTGCATCACTTTCCGGACAGCTTGCAAACAAGATTTATGCTACTACCTTAACTGAGGATATACAAGCGTGGAAACAGAATCATATCCATCATAATTCATTGTTTTCGCGTGGAAAAGGAAGATCCAATTCACGCGGATATTATCATTATATACAATGGCTCGAGTCTACTGGGAAACTCGACAATTACTTGGATCGAAGCATCTCCTATATCTTCATGCGGGATTTGGGAAAATCCCTCGATTCCCCCCATACTCTGAATAGAATTCAGCATGTCGTTAACAACTTAAAAGAATACTTACGGCGTTCTAATCCGACTGGCAATGAAAGTACAAGTGAGATGTTCAGTATGGGTAGCTTATACCGTTGGGCGCAGAAGGAAGGCATTGAGTCGACATTCATCTGGTTGATGAATAAACTAAAGACTGTTTCTTCCAATATTCCAGATGGGATGAATGCTGAAGAAGCGAAGCGGAAGTTGATGAAGATCATTGCCGGGGTCATCTTGCACCAGGTTGAAGAGATGGACGATGATCTATCCACTGAAGAACGTACACGGAAGTTGGACGAAGCGATACGATTGGGCTATTCTTATGGACTGACTTATCCGTTCATCGATGATCTTTTGGATTCGGATGTCTTATCCGAGAAAGAGAAAAAACAGTATTCCAGTTTGATCCGCACGACTCTAGTTACAGGATCTGTACCTGAATTAGGGGCGTGGGCCGGAAAGAGCAAAGAGTTAATACGCTATATTCATTCGGAACTTCGTGAGGCTTTTGCGTATATTCAAGGTCGTTTGCGACAAGAAACAAAAGACCATTTTTTCGAGCAATCTTATGTGTTTTTTCATTCCCAAGAAGAGGACCGTGAAAAGGATCTGTTACATGCAAATTACACGAATGAAGAACTTTATATACCGGTCATTTTAAAATCCGCTTCTTCACGTCTGATTGTTCGTTCCGTCCTAAGTGCCGAGGAGGATGACGGGTTTGATACCCGTACATTCTTCTTCGGCATTTACAATCAGCTGGCTGATGATTTCGCAGATATGTTTGATGACCTCGAAGCCGGTGCGGTTACGCCTTACACGTATTATTTAAAATACCGTCAAACACGCCCGGATCTTATAAATCCATTTGAATTGTATTGGACGGTCATCTCCAACTTGATTCACAATGTGTATCATTCAGATAAAAAGACATGTGAAGTGATGTTAAACCGTGCGATAAACGGTTTGAAACGCTTTAAAGAGCGGATGGGAGACAAAAAATACAATGAAGTGATGCAATTATTCGCAACCGGGAATTCCAAATTCGATCGGCTCATCCAAAAGATGGTTCGAAAAGCGGATGATGTTGATTTCTTCGATAAATTGCTCCGAGACCATATCATCACCAATTTGAAAGAGGAAGGAAGAGAACGGGAAACCTTTTTGGAAACAGTTAAAACCGTACGTAGCCGGATAAATGATATGTTATGTATCCGCGGGAATGACGATGCATCCCTGTGGGAAGATCCCATTATGGACGCTGCAAATTACAGTCTGCAAGGTGAAGGGAAGCGGCTGAGACCAATTGTGACATGGATTATGGGTGTGCATGAATATGGATTGGATGAGTCGGCGATCGTGCCCTTGCTGAAATCATTAGAATACATGCATACAGCATCTTTGATTTTCGATGACCTTCCGTCTCAGGACAACTCGTCCATCCGTAGGGGGCGTCCAACGGTGCATCACATCTATAATACAGCTGTAGCGGAGTTAACCGGTCTTTTTCTGACCCAACAGGCTGTTCAGGAACAAGCCTCGCTCGACCAATTCGATCCGAAAGTGGTACTTCGCTTAATTCAATACTCGGCCGGAAAGACAACGGATATGTGTAAAGGCCAGGCGATGGATTTGAATTCCAAAGGGAAGCCGTTGACTTTGGAACAGTTGAATACGATGTGCTACTACAAAACCGGCATCGCCTTCGAAGCCTCTCTCCTGATGCCTGCAATTCTGGCGGGAAAACAGGAATCGGAACTGGAAGCTTTGAAGCGATTTGCCTATCATGCCGGCAACGCTTTTCAAATTAAAGATGACTTGCTCGACGTAGAAGGAGATTTGGAAGCACTCGGAAAGCCAATTGGAAAAGACGTCGAAAATAACAATTCAAACTTCGTCTCAATCCTCGGTGCTGAAGGAGCCCGAAAAGCGATGTGGGACCATTATTCCACTGCGATGGAAACGTTGAGGGAAATGAAATACAAAACAACCTACTTGAAACATCTCTTACATTACATCGTAAACAGAGAGAATTAGTGAAACTTCTTTACAACAAAAAAACTGTTTGAAAGTCGAAGGCTAGACTTTTCAGACAGTTTTTTGTAATTAAGATTTCCCGCGTCCAAAGCAGGCGTTCGCGCGTCCAATGTCTGTCTAGAATCTTAGTTTTCTTCTTAAATAGCACTCCATTATCAATCATTCCCCAAGATATATGGTGATTTCGGGACCGCCGACCCCCCTGGTAGAACCGAGATCCGTTCCGGAAATATGCAGTATAAAAGGCACTAATCTATCATAATTAGATAGACAGTGCCTTTTGTATTAGTAATTAATTTCGCACAAGATAATCGAACGCGCCTAATGATGCAGTTGCGCCTGATCCCATGGAAATAATAATCTGTTTGTATGGTGCAGTCGTGCAGTCACCTGCAGCGAAGACGCCTGGTACGTTAGTTGCTCCACGGTTATCGATAACGATTTCACCGACTCGATTGCGCTCAACTGTTTCGCCGAGCCAGTCCGTATTCGGAACGAGCCCGATTTGAACGAACACGCCTTGTAGTTCAACATGTTGCTCTTCGCCTGATTCGCGATCGATATAGGAAATGCCGTTTACGCTGTCAGTACCGGTAATTTCCTTCGTTTGCGCGTTTTTAATGACTGTAACGTTAGGCAAGCTATGCAAGCGATCTTGCAATACCGAATCGGCTTTCAGTTGATCCGCATACTCAAGAACCGTGACGTGCTTCACAATTCCGGCAAGGTCAATAGCTGCTTCCACTCCAGAGTTACCGCCGCCGACAACGGCAACGTGCTTCCCTTCGAATAGCGGGCCATCGCAGTGCGGGCAGTACGCAACGCCTTTATTTCTGAATTCCTGTTCGCCTGGTACGCCGATATTGCGCCAACGGGCACCTGTTGAAAGGATGACGGTCTTACTTTTAAGAACAGCACCGTTTTCCAGCTCAATTTCGATAAGGTCTTTCTTCTCCAAACGTTTTGCGCGTTGGAGGTTCATGACATCGACATTATACTCTTTCACATGCTCTTCAAGATTTGCTGCAAGGCGTGGGCCTTCCGTGTGCTTCACGCTAATGAAGTTTTCAATAGAAGCAGTGTCCAAAATCTGACCGCCGAAACGTTCAGCTACGATGCCTGTACGAATGCCTTTACGTGCTGCATAGACTGCTGCACTTGCACCCGCCGGACCACCGCCGACAACAAGTACGTCGTAAGGCTCCTTATTTTCAAACTCGGAAGCATCCGGGCCGCCGCCTAGTTTTGCAAGAATCTCTTCGAGTGTCATACGGCCGCTGCCGAATGATTCTCCGTTAAGGAATACTGTCGGTACAGCCATGATGCCTTTGCTTTCAACTTCTTCTTTGAATGCTGCGCCGTCGATCATCGTATGTGTGATGTTCGGATTCAGAACGCTCATTACGTTAAGGGCTTGTACTACTTCAGGGCAGTTTTGGCAGCTTAAGCTAATGTAAGATTCAAAGTGGTATGTTTCATTGATCGCTTTCACTTGGTCAATCACTTTCTGATCGACTTTTGGCGCTCTGCCGCTCACTTGCAGCAATGCAAGCACCAAAGAAGTGAACTCGTGTCCGAGCGGGATGCCGGCAAACGTGACACCGGTATCTTCACCTGGACGGTTTACGCTGAAGCTTGGCGTTTTCGCAAGTTCAGCATGCTTGACTTTAATAGCAGATGACATTGTCGCCAATTCATCCACTAAAGCTAGCATTTCACGGGAAGTTTTATCTTCTCCCGCATTTACTTTCAATAGCACGTCGCCTTCCATCATTTCAAGATATTGGGCTAATTGTGCTTTTATATTTGCATCTAGCATATTATTGCACTCCTTAAATTTTACCTACAAGGTCAAGGCTTGGTTTAAGCGTTTCAGCGCCTTCTTCCCATTTCGCTGGGCAAACTTCACCTGGATTGTTACGTACATATTGAGCAGCTTTGATTTTGCCGACAAGTGTGCTTGCGTCACGGCCGATGCCGTCAGCATTGATTTCAGCAGCTTGAACGATGCCGTCTGGATCGATGATGAATGTACCGCGTTGTGCAAGACCAGCCTCTTCGTCAAGTACGTCGAAGTTGCGTGAAATTGTTTGTGATGGGTCACCGATCATGATGTAACGCAGCTTGCTGATCGCTTCTGAATGATCGTGCCATGCTTTATGAGTGAAGTGCGTGTCCGTTGAAACGGAATAAACTTCAACGCCAAGCGATTTCAACGTTTCGTATTGGTTTTGTAGATCTTCTAGCTCTGTAGGACAAACGAATGTGAAGTCAGCAGGATAGAAGCAAACAACACTCCATTGACCTTTAAGGTTTGCATCTGTTACTTCGATGAACTCGCCTGTACCGCTATTGTAAGCTTGTGCTTTAAATGATTGAATTTCTTTGCCGATAAGTGACATGTGTAAATTCCTCCTAAGAATGTTTTTAGAACTTATAGTTGTTAGTTTAGGTTTGAATGACAATCCTTAAACAACCAATCTGTATTTAATTTCAATTGGTAAACTATAATCATTCTAATTCTATATTCATTATCATAAAGATGTCTCTGTTTGTCAAGAATAACACTTTCATGTCGATTTCCGCTGTTTATCACTGAATTTCATAGATACTCTCTATAACTGTAATACAGCTAACTTGAGCATTCATTCTCAATTACATTTAATGATTATCAATTATTATGTTTCTTCTTAATATAAGGAATACTTGGACAAGGAAGCGGAATGGGACGATTGGATGTAGATTTACAAATCATTATGATATAATACTATCGGTGATAATTGATACAGAAAAGGTGTGTTCCTAGCCGCGTCTTATCTTGCTGTGACGCCTAAGAAGGAGCGTCTACATCCTTTCTGCAAATTTAGGGTATAAGGATGATAAAAATGAGCAACGGAGAAACGAAAACAGACGTCATCTTAATTGGCGCCGGAATCATGAGTGCAACTTTAGGAACTATGTTGAAGGAATTGGCACCGGATTGGAAGATCAAAGTATTTGAGAAGCTGGATGGCGCGGGAGAGGAAAGCTCCAACGAATGGAACAATGCGGGAACGGGGCATGCCGCACTATGCGAACTCAACTACACGAATGAAAAACCAGACGGAACTTTAGATATTAGCAAGGCGATCAAAGTCAATGAACAGTTTCAACTCTCCATGCAATTTTGGTCTTATCTCGTAAACAACAATTTGATAAGCAATCCAGAGGACTTCATTATGCCATTGCCTCATATGAGCTACGTACATGGTCAAGATAATGTGAAGTTCCTGAAAAAGCGTTTTGAAGCCCTTTCCGATAATCCGTTATTCCAAGGGATGGAATTTTCCGATGACCCGGAGCAACTGAAGGAATGGCTGCCGCTCATGATGGAAGGTCGGACTGTGAAAGAGCCGATTGCGGCGACGAAAATTGATACAGGAACAGACGTTAACTTCGGAGCATTGACCCGCATGTTGATTGACCATCTAAAAAGTAATAATGTCGAAGTTAACTATAATCATAATGTGAATACGATTAAACGCACGAATGATGGATTATGGGAGTTAAAAGTCAAGAACCTTAACAGCGGCGCAGTTGAACGACATACTGCCAAGTTTGTCTTTATCGGCGCAGGCGGTGGAAGCTTGCATTTACTCCAAAAATCCGGTATTCCTGAAGGGAAGCACATCGGGGGATTCCCGGTGAGCGGACTTTTCTTAGTCTGTAAAAATCAAGAGATTGTTGAACAACACCATGCGAAAGTATATGGTAAAGCTTCGGTTGGCGCGCCGCCGATGTCTGTTCCGCATCTTGACACAAGATATATTGATAATAAAAAATCATTGCTGTTTGGACCGTTTGCCGGTTTTTCACCGAAGTTCCTCAAAACGGGCTCCAATATGGACCTAGTCACTTCCGTGAAACCAAACAACGTCTTTACGATGCTGGCGGCAGGAGCGAAAGAAATGTCGCTGACAAAATACTTGATCCAGCAGCTTATGCTATCGAAAGAACAGCGCATAGAAGAATTGCGCGGTTTCGTCCCTTCCGCGAAAAGCGAGGATTGGGACATTGTAGTTGCAGGCCAACGCGTCCAAGTCATTAAAGACACAGAAGTGGGTGGTAAAGGAACACTTCAATTCGGTACGGAAGTCGTCAGTGCAGCAGATGGTTCGATTGCCGCATTGCTCGGTGCATCACCTGGTGCTTCCACAGCTGTCCACGTCATGCTTGAAATCATCAACCGGTGCTTCCCGCAACAAGCTAAAGAGTGGGAGTCGAAACTTAAAGAAATGATTCCGTCTTACGGCAAGTCACTCGTGGAAAATCCGGAGTTACTACAAGAAATCCATGCGTCGACTGCGCAAGCTCTTGGTTTAATCGCGCCTCCTAGTGAGGAAATCGCTGTAGAGGATGCAACGGTAGAAGAAGTAGATTCTGTCGAGGTTGAAACAGGTGAAACCGAGAAGGACGAAGTATTGGGTGTTGACCGTGAAGTTCCGAACGTAGATGCCAACCTGGTCGTTGAAGAAGAACCGAAGAAGGAAGAATAATCGAAATGAAAGCTGACGCGAGTAGATAACGCGTCAGCTTTTTGATTGTTAAGCGGGACGCCTTATAATGACAGCCTACACGGATTAGGTTATAATAAATACCGTCGTAATCGCCCTTCAAATTCTCGAAAGGGGATTTTTTTATGATTAAATTACATAATGTCAGTAAAAGTTTTTCACAGTTTCAAGCAGTCTGCTCGGTCTCTTTATCGATACATAAAGGGGAAATCCATGGCATCATCGGAGCAAGTGGAGCAGGGAAATCCACTCTACTGCGACTCATGAATTTATTGGAAAGCCCGGATAGCGGCAAGGTGGAAATTAACGGTCAAACGTTAACGAGCTTGCCTGGTAAAGATCTTCGGCAAGCGCGGAAATCAATCGGAATGATCTTTCAGCATTTTAACTTGGTTGCCAATAAAACGGTTTTTGAAAATGTAATGGTATCGTTGAAGTTGGCGAATTATCCTAAGAACAAGCGAAAGGGCCGTGTAATGGAGTGTCTCCAATTTGTAGGATTGGAAAGCTTCAAGGACAAGTATCCAGCACAATTAAGCGGCGGCCAGAAGCAACGTGTTGCCATCGCCAGAGCCTTGGCAAATAGCCCGCAAGTTTTATTATGCGATGAACCGACGTCTTCACTTGACCCGAATACGACTGCTGAAATCCTAAGTGTTTTGAAGGACATCAATCGGCTAGGCGTTACGATTGTTATTGTCAGTCATGAAATGGACGTAATTAAGAGCATTTGCAATCGCGTAACAGTGATGGCGGATGGAGAGGTTTATGACACGGTAAGCATTGAACCGACAGGAATTGGATCCGCAAAGAACACTCCTGCGAATTTCGTGGAACAGCTTACGAAGATTGGTGGAACGGGCCATGCCTGAAATTTTAATACAATATAAAACAGAGATTTGGCAGTCGATTGCGGAGACTTTTGCGATGGTCGGCGTTTCCATTTTGGCAGCAATCCTTGTTGGGCTGCCTGTTGGCACATTACTTTTCCTTTGTAGGAAAGGGCAGGTTTTCGAGAATCCGTACATTTTCTCGATTGTGAATTTATTGGTGAACGTCATTCGTTCGTTTCCGTTTTTATTACTCGTCGTGTTTTTGATTCCCTTTACGAGATTGGTTATCGGGACTGCGATTGGAACAGCTGCTGCGACGGTACCCTTGTCGATCATCGCCATTGCGCATTATTCTCGCCTCGTTGAGCAATCGTTACTGGACGTGCCTAAAGGCGTGATGGAGGCGGCGGTTTCAATGGGTGCCTCTGTCAGGGAAATTATTTTCAAATTCCTTTACGTCGAGGCGCGTTCTGGACTCGTCCTCGGATTGACGACGTCGATTATCAGTTTCATTTCCTACTCGACGATTATGGGTGTTGTCGGAGGCGGCGGTATCGGCGACTTTGCAATCCGGTACGGTTACCAGCAGTTCAAAACGGATTTAATGATGTACATGATACTGATTATGGTCATACTGGTACAGCTCATCCAATTTACGGGGACAACTGTATCAAGAATGATAGATAAAAGATAATAGTAGGAGGAACAACATGAAGAAACTACTTATGCTGACAGCATTGCTGCTCGTCATATTAGCAGGTTGCGGAAGTAAAGATAAAGATGCAGAAACTCCCGCGAAAGTTCAAAAAGAAGATGAAAAAGTGACGTTGAAAGTCGCTTCATTGATTTCACCGATGACGGACATTGTTGAGCTTGTAAAGCCAAAGCTCGCCGAAGAAGGCATTGACCTCGAAATGGTTGTGTTAGGTGATAATGTCCAGCCGAACAGCGCACTTGCTGCGAAAGAAGTGGATGCGAACTTCTTCCAACACGTTCCATATATGGAGGAATTCAATCGGAGTAATGATGCAAACTTAGTTCCAATTACGCCAATTTACTTCGCGAACTACGGCGTTTACGCGAAAGATTTTAAAACAATGGATGAACTGCCTGAAGGAGCAGTCATTGCAATGGCTAATGACGTGTCTAACATCGACCGCTCATTAGCGCTGCTCGCACAACATGGCATCATCGAGCTTGGTGAAAAAACAGACACGTATTACACAAAATCGGACATCATCGACAATCCAAAAAACTACAAGTTTGAAGAAGTCGATTTATTAATGCTCGCGCGCATGTACGACGACGCGGATGCAGTCGTCATGACACCAGCTTACGCGGCCCCGCTCGGCTTGACACCGAAGAGCGATGCATTACTTACAGAAGGCATCGAGAACGACTTCGCAATCACATTGGTAGCCCGCGAAGACAATAAAGACTCGGAGCCGATTCAAAAACTGGCTGAAGCAATGACTAGCCCGGAAGTCCGTCAGTTCCTAGAAGAGAATTACGACGAGACAGCAATTCCAGCGTTTGAATAAAGGATAGAAAGAGCCATTCCTGTTATTGTAGGCAACGGGAATGGCTTTTTTTGATGGAGCAGCCGGGATATCGGTCATTTCCCAAGATATATGGTTATTTCGGGACTTTGGCACTTTGAGAATAAATGCCAAACCCATTGTATGATCGACAAAGGATGCAACTCCTATTCAGGAATTGCATCCAATCAGTCAAAAACATGTCATTTCAAATCAAACTCCATTGATTCAATCGCATATGGTTCCTTGACGAGTTCCAGCGGCCTGGAGGTTGGATCTTCATCCACCTCACTGGCAAACTTATAGACATTTACAATCGGTGTTATTGTAATGGATGTCGCGTCTTCATGGAACTGTGTCGTGGTGATTCTAGGTTTGCTAACATGGTTATTTTGAAAGTCTGTACTGTGACCTACGTCCGGGTAATAAATCATATTATATTCATTACCTAAATCATCTTTCACGCTATATTCAATCAGGACACCGCGCCATTCTTCGTCTTCCGATGCAGCGCTAGGCACGTCCACCTTTTCTGATAGATAAAGAGTGTTAGAGATTGGAGTTTTAGTCATTTTAGTCAGCGCTACATCAATTCCCTGAGCACTTGAATCAATACCCATGTCTGTAAAACTTTTTGTCTGATTATCGAGGGCCTGTAAGCTGAGTTGGAAGCTCCATTCACCTGGAAATTCATCTTTCACGTTGGACAAGTTCAGGATGCTGCTTCCATCCCAAGTTGCATTAATTGCGTCTGGTTTAGGGCCTTCAATCAACTGATAAATAAAAAGCCCAGCATACTCACGGTCACTGACTTTTTTTGTTATATACCTTGAGTAAAACCCATAATGCTCATACTCATTTCCGAATTCCTCTGCATGAAAATTTCCTTCCAGTACCGGTCTTTCTCCTAGATCATGCTCACTTTCAATTGTATAAGCAATTGCAATATTTTCCCCGTCATACACTGCATCCGTTACTGTGACTGCAATGCCGTTACTCTCTTTCGTCACGCCAATATCCGTTGAGAACGAGTCGAATTTCTCGAAGACATAGTTATCATGGTCAACAAACTGCTCAAAGAAGTTCCCAACAATCGGCAGTTTAGCAGCTAAAGCAGGAAATGCAGCGCTGAACGTGATGCCTGAGGCAACAAGAAATGCCGCGGCCACGGAAAGGTTCCTTGGCATATGATTCTTCTTCTTGGCGCCTCTTATGACTGCCCGTTTAATACGCGCCTTTTCAAGATCACTCACGTCCATCGGCTGAATGTCCGTGTTCATTTTCTGTCTGTTGAATTGTTTATAAAGTCTTTTCAAGTCAAAGCCCCTCCCAATTCCTGCAGTCTTTTTTTCCCGCGATACAGCCGATTGTCAACAGATGCTTTGGTCAGCCCGAGGTTGTCGGCAATTTCTTTGTTCCCCATGTTCAGGAAATATTTCATTGTAAAAATATCGCGGTCAACTTGCCGCATTTTTGACATCATGCGGAGCAACTCTTCAGTTGATGCTTGTACAAGAAATTCATCTTCTGCGGATTTGACGGTCATGAGATCTGCTTCAAATTCAGTGGCAATGGGTTGATTCCCTAACTTCCGCTGTGCATCGATCGCCTTGAATTTCGCGATTGTACATATCCATTTCCTAAAGTCTTCCGGCTTCCCTGAAAATTGCTTGGCATTATCAAAGGCGCCGAGGAATGTATCACTGATGCACTCCTCAATGACATGTGCGTCATTGTAGGATTGCAATGAATTATAGATGATGGCTTTCACAATCCCGCTATATTCATCAATGACAAATTCCAAAGCAGCTTCTTTGCCTCGCTTGAAATGCTTTATAAAGTTTTCAGGTGTAATCTTCATACCATCAACTCCTTCTTCTCCCGTAAAGGCCTTTACACTAAATACATCGTACCAAACTGGGGATGTTCTCAAATTTCTTTTAAAGGTCAAAATGAACCTTGAATTTTGGCAATCCAGGGGTAAATGCGGTCAAGGAAGTAAGTTTCGTGCTCAAGGAATCGAGTTACGCGGTCAAGGAATGGAGTTCCGCGCTCAACCACCATAAGCCACGTTAGAAAAAAGAAAAAAAACGACCCCGTCCATTCAACTGGACGCGATCGTTTGAGTGATTACCATCTGAAACTCTTTCCAATCATGAATTTCATATGTTGGTTGGGCTAAACCGTTATTTTCTTTTCGATTCGGATTAAACCAGCACGTATCGATGCCGAAGTTGTTGCCACCGCGGATATCTGACGAAAGCGAGTCTCCGATCATCAAAACACGTGACTTATCTTTGATTTGCAATTGCTTGCATACATGCTCGAATATTTCAGGTTGAGGTTTTTGGAAACCGATCTCTTCCGACGTGAAAATCGCTTCGAACGTATCGGTTAGCCCGGAAGCGGCAATACGCGCCAGCTGAACGTCTTTGAAGCCGTTTGTCAAAACTGCAATTCTTGCACCATTGAGGGAATGAAGCATTGACGTCACACCATCAATCAAGTGGACCTCTTTCCCTAACAAATCGAGATACATTTGCCCGAACTGCTCTGCGTCGATTTCAAGTCCACGTTCGAGGAATAACCGTCTGAACCGCTCCGTTTTCAAGTCGGCAAGTGTGGTTCTGCCTTGCTCCAAGTCCTCCCAAAGCACCGTGCTAATTGCCCGATACGAGTCCCTATAATCCGTCAACCCGTTCGGAAATCCATGTGTTGTAAACACATTTGTAAATGCATTTTTTTCTGTTTCCCCGAAATCCATCAACGTATCATCCAAGTCGAATAAAAACACATCGTACTTCATTCTTCCAACTCCTGACTGACTTAAGCTGTATATCCAGTATACCACCATTATTTATGTTTGATGGACCGGACAATGAAGAAAATCATTGAACCGAAAAATACTGCCAGGAAAATAGGTAAAAATAAAATTCCGAGAGATTCAGCTTGACCTAATGCGACTTGCACGGTTTGATAATTCAAGTAGACAAACAATAAGACACATTCATTTTTCATTACATTTAATAATAAAATTGAGTTTCTATATTGGAATTCAATGTTTCCTTCATTGAGGTTCATATAATTATGCCATTCAGGATGCTTCTCCAAAAATGTCATGAATACGGCTAAGAATGCGGCGATGGTTGGAAGCAGGATGAGCTCCCATTTTGAACCCCAACGATCAATTTCTCCCGCTCCGTTATAATGCGCCGGAACTTGGTCAGGCAGTTGGCCCCAAACGGCAATCAAATGGACAATTCCTGCCGCAAAGGCGATGCTTGCTAAAATATCGAGCGCTTTTTGTAGTGGTGACTTCGGGATCTTCAATTTTGGTTTATTGTAACTGAACTTATCCATTTTATTAAACACTCCTTCGCTGGCTTCTTTACGAATTGGCTTTGGCAAAAGCTTCATAAGAATGAACAGGAGGTTAATCTCGTTTTGGTGATAAGTTCATGCATTCGATAGATAACTTTCGATATTCGATAGGTAAACTCCACGATTCAATCGGTAAGCATAATCCATGCTCCGATGTATGATATGCCGTTTTCAGTAAAAGATAAGATGGAAAGTAGAATGAAGGAGGAATTCATGATGGGAGCAGTTCGACGGATTGCCTTGGCTTTAGCCATTATTGGCGCGTTAAATTGGGGATTGATCGCATTTTTTCAATTTGACTTAGTAGCTTCTTTGTTCGGTGGACAAGATGCTTTTCTTGCTCGTTCAGTTTATGCTCTTGTAGCACTTGGAGGATTGATTTGTTTAGGGATTTTATTCAAACCAGATGAGGAGAGGGAAGTGGCTCCACGAAGACAGCGATTTGACAATCCAAACTACAACACTGAATTTGGAGAAGAACCGGACTTCACGAAAGAACGGAAAAAATAGAACGGTGACAGGCACTCGAGCAAACACGGGGTGCCTGTCATTTTTTATCATTATCTTTGATTTCTTTAATTTCCTCCATAAGCTCCTGATACCCTTCTTCAACGTCAGTCGTAGACGGGATGAAAGGCTCTTTATTATAATCTACACGCTTCCCGTAACGGACCATTTCATAGATGATCATGCCGTTGTTCGGTTTTCCGTTAACAGTAATCATTGGTACGATATCGAATAAAACATAATAAAAAGCATAAAAAATAAACCGTTCCCAAAACGTGCGATGTCCTTCAATAATGCCGTTGGCGAGCAACGCGTTAATCGTTATAGCTATGATGAGATTGATGAGGATGGGACCTGCATAAATGCAAATATAGGCGAGCTTGCTTTTTCTTTTTATAGAATCAAATGAAAACCAACTATACATATGATAATGCTTTCTAATATCGAATATGCCCAATTTTTTAATGCGCGGCCCTGACCCGATTGTAATTCTTGGATTTTTTACGCCGAAAATAGCGCTGGCGAATAAATACCCTGATTCCCTCAGGAACACGACGACCGGCAGAATTATGAAGGCTGAAATGACAAGCGAAACTAAATAAGAAAGTCCCAACATAAGCAACACCTACCTTACGTGTCGATTGAAAAGTCTCCTTTATTCACGTACCCGGGTAGAAAGTGCTCAAACTAATGAAAAACCATACCCGCTTGTAGAGCCAAGCAGGCATGGTTAAAATCATTCAGCGTTTTAATTTGTCTTCTTCCACTATATGAGGAGGTTCTTGTACCAAATAATATGCACCTTTTGTCAGTATCGCAATGATGACTGTCAATATAGCGGCGAGCACTGCGGCAAAAAACGCAGCTGTCGATTGGAGGAACACGCCCATATAGCCAAGTGCAGCGACTGTACCGAGAATACTTGAAATCAGTAGGGACACAACGCCGACAGGATTCCATTTATACAAATAGTCTTGTGTAGCAACATAATAATTCGGTCCGATTTTCAACCATTTTTTTATGACTAGCGCATCCGTCACCAAGATGGACGCCCATGAAAACAGAAAGACGCCTTGGAATGTCATGACCGTAGCAAGGTGGTCGACAATTCCTCCGAGCATTAAAACAATCGCCGTCAGTGCGGAGACAACGACCCAAAATCGTCGGCCTGGGGTGAAACGGAAGATATTTTCAAAGAAGTTTGATAAGGAGAGTGAACTACTATAAATATTTGTGACATTAATACGTAATTGCGTCAACATTGTAAATAACGCACCGCCGATTCCGAGCAGCAGTACAATGTAAACACCTGGATCCGACTCCAAATAACGGACACCGAACCAGATACCTAATCCGCCCATAACGCCATAACAAAAAATTTGAGGAATGAACCCGATTGCTAAAGAACCAACTTTTATATCTTTAGGGCGTAAAAAACGGGCATAATCAGAAGCAAGAAGAGCGGTTAAGCCCATAATTCCATTATGCATACCAATACAGAGCAGCAATGCAGTTCCACCAAGCTGAACTCCTTCTGGCATGTAAGAGAAAACAGGACCCGTATAAATAGCAGGTTTGATAAAAGAAATGACAATCGCCGTGATCAAAAAGAAGATGAAGATCGGTAATGACCATTTCTGCAGCTTGTCCAGCTGTTTAATTCCAAACCAATTAAGAGGAATAACAATGAGTCCAAATACGAGGATTAACACCCATTTCGGAAAGGAGGGTAGAAAATGATGTACAGCCGATATGAGGATAAGACCTTCAAAGGCACAATACATAATAAAATTCGATGCGTAAATGAGAGATGTCAAAGACGCTCCAATATAGCCGAAGCCGCCGCCCCGAGACAGTAAGTTCACATTCATGCCCGTCTTGGCCGATAAATACACAATAACTGTACCGAGTATGCCAGCTACGATAATTGCGTAGCCTGCGGAAATAAGTGCATTGGGAGCCCCGAATTGGAGAGCCATCACACTTCCCATCTGGAAGTAGAAAATAGCTGTAGCGATGCCAAACGTAATGTTCGTAATGCTAAGCCAGCTAGCCTTTCGTTCCTCGCGAGGTACACGGTCCAAGGAATAGTCCTGGACGACCTCAACACCCGTGTCTTGTTGCAAAGTAGTTTGTTCTATTGACATAGATATTCAGCTCCTTATGTGAATCGCTCACTCCTTCAGCCCTTAGGCAATATTTTTAATCAAACTTCTTTTAAAATGCGCACCCCATCATTTTATCAAAAAGTAATGAAGAATGGCAAGTGATTAGCTTGGTATAGATCTGCTTTAATACGTAAATTCAATTTGAAATCAATACGACCTTGGTGAAAAAACAATATAAATATAATATTATTTAATGATGTGAGCGAAAATTATTCATGTTTGTAGTTGTTGCTGCTGTTTTTTGATTTCAAAAATGAAAAGAAGGGATTAGTATGTTTTCATCGAATAAATTAAATTAGGATTGGAATGATGCCCCTTAGAAGAAAGGAAAAGATCATGATGGCGAAATTGAAATTGACAGATGTGAAAAGATATTTAAAAGACTTGGATCAAAAGGAATTAGTGGGAATCATAACGGAACTCTATAAAGCCAATAAACCGGTCCAAGATTACTTTGCTGTTAAAATTAATGGTGAGGCAGTGGTTAAGGAGCTGTATGAAAAAGCTGCGGAAGAAGTGAACAATGAATTTTTTCCTACTAAAGGTCATGGAAAACTGCGTTTGTCCGTTGCACAGAAGGCGATAAGCGATTATAAGAAACTGACAGGAGATGCTGAGGGAACGACAGAGTTAATGCTCTATTATGTTGAGCTCGGAACAGAATTTACGAATACATACGGGGACATAGACCTCCGATTTTACAATAGCCTTCTATCTATGTATGAAAAGGTAGTGGGAGCTTGTGAGAATGAGGAACAATTATATAGCCGCTTTAGCGATCGCCTGTACAATGTAGTAGAAAATAGCGAGGGAACGGGCTGGGGGTATCATGAGGGCCTTTGCGATATTTATTATTCATTGGGCTGGTTGGAAGAAGAGTAAGGGGGACGTGATGTGAATTTGTTTAATACGATCGAGAAGGATCAGGAATATTGGCTTGTTGACCAAGTGAAGTTAAAGGGGGCGTCCGAGCAGGAATATCGAGAAGCTTTTAGTAGTTTGCTTGATGAGTGGAGGAAAAAGCAAATTGGCTATTTGTCTCTTTTAATGGATGCCGCGCATGAGGACTGGTTGTTGGAGCAAGGTTTCCACAAGATTTCAACGATCGTCGAATATGCAAGGACGTTGGATGATTCTTCCTCGGTTGAATCGGAGATATCCGTTGGGGCGTTGGCAGAAGGGGGGATGGCAGATTCGGATTTCGCGGAGCTGTATGAACGATGCCGCAGCGGATCTGCAAATAAAAATAAGTTGTTCACGATTGAACAAGTGATGGAGTCGCTTGAAAATGAACTTGGTACGGATTGGAGAAGTTCTTGCTACATTTTCCGGAAATCCGACGAGCCGATTGGCTTGAGCATCCCCATTATCGAGCAAGGAACTGTCGATGAGGGGCGTCTGTTTTATTTCGGGGTCGTGCCGGAATGGAGAGGGAAAGGATATGGTACTGAGCTTCATCGAATTTCACTGCAATTGTTGAAGTCGATAGGCGCAACGAAGTACGTCGGCAGCACCGACGAAGCAAATCGTCATATGATCGGCATATTTGAGCGAAATGGTTGCGAGCTGAGGGACAGGAAAGGAATTTACCGGGTGGATCGTTGAGGCGAGTGATTGTTCATGAAGAGTTCTCGTTAAGTTGTAGGGATTACTCATTGAAGCATGAAGAGTTCTCGTTAAGTTGCAGGGAGTTCTCATTGAAGCATGAAGAGTTCTCGTTAAGTT
>NZ_BJYL01000040.1 GCF_007991495.1 Sporosarcina luteola
TTAAAAAACACAAAATGCGCATAGGCACATTTTGTGTTTTTATTTCACTTTACATTACTAACAAACTCGTACATCTTATCCAAGCCTACCAAATGATGATTACAATCTTCTGCATCTCGGCAAATATAATTTCCTTTTTTTGTATATGTGCCGACTGTTTCACCTTTTGTTTTCGTTAAGAACATACCTACGTTTGTAAGGCGATTGCAGATTGCACAAATTTGTTTTACGTTTGTCTCTTCAAAAATGCCCGAAAGTCCAATCATGCCCTTCTGAGAAGGCGTGATAATATATCTTTTCTTCGTTCCTAAGTCATCGTAACTTAAATAGGTCATTTTATTATAGCCAAGGCCTTCAGTAGGCAGCTTCAGTTTTTTCACTTTAGGAAATAGCTTTTTCAACTTCTGCTCAGATGGCGGATTAAATGGAATGATATATTGTTCCAAATCACCTATATATTTTTCGGCTGACTCTTTATCCTCTATCTCTACCATCTTGTTTAGGAATTCCTTTTGTGCATCTGACAACTCTGTAAACAAATCCAGCACTTTCTCGATTGAAAGTGACTCAAGGGCGTTAAGGACATGTGCATCATTAACAGTTCCGTGACCGTTTACAAGTCGCTGTATTTGTCTTTTTATAAAATTAAACTGATCGTTTCTTAGAAATTGTTCATTCTTCATTTCTGTTAGCTCCTTCGTTTTTTGATTGCCTAAACAAAGTGCAAAGCTTTCAATTCAGAAATGGAACTTCATACAAGCGATTAAACAACTTTCGCCCCATGCAAAGTATCGCACCCATCCTCTGGCTTTGCATGAGTCTTATTAGAAGCTGGCAATGCCATTTGATTTGCCATCTTCACAACACCTCCCAACTCTTTCATAGAGGAACTACGTCCATTATCATACAACTTTCTGTTTTTCGGAACAAGAATTTTTGTCGGTAACTAAATAAAACAGAGCTAACCCAATTTTGAGGTTAGCCCTGTTTTACATAATTATTTACGGATTGTAGACAATGCATTCGTCCAAGGGATTACTTGGTCCAGCATTTGGTTTACTGAATCTGCTTGTACAGCAGCCGGTTTGAAATCTGTTCCGTTTTCAAAATCTGTGAATAATGATAGCGCTGGATGTACGCGCACATGTGCTACAAGAAGTTCACTCAAAATCCCACGTAAATGTTCTGTCGCACGAGCTCCGCCTACTGAACCGTAGGACACGATACCTGCTGCTTTGTTGTTCCATTCTTCACGTAAGTAGTCCAACGCATTTTTAAGAGCCCCTGTGATGGAGTGATTATACTCTTGGACGATAAATACGAAACCGTCTTGTTTTCCAATAATTTCAGACCATGCTGCCGCACCTGATGCGTCGCCACCTGCTTCACCTAAAAGTGGTAATTTATAATCTGCGATATCGATAATTGTGTAATTTGCATCTCCGCGTTTATCTGCCAATTCTTTTACCCATGCTCCTACTTGTGGACTTACGCGTCCGTCACGTGTTGATCCTAAAACTATACCTATATTTGGTTGTGCCATTGTTGTTTCCTCCTCTTGTTGTGTTCCGAATAATTTACTTAAAAAACCCATTTTTCCTGTTTCACCTCCTTACAAGTACTCTTTTTCAATGGTACGCGTGCTACGAACTGTATCGATTGGTCTTACCATCGCTTCAATTTTATCCCGCTTCCCTTCCAGGAATGGCGGCAATGATAACTTTTCTCCTACTGTTTCATAAGGCTCATCCCCCATGAAACCAGGGCCATCAGTAGCCCATTCGAACAGGATTCCAGGTGCGACGCGCGCATATAACGATTCGAAGAAGAACCGATCAATGTAGCCGGATGTATTGAAACCGAATTTTTGCATGCGGTCAATCCATACGTTCAATGCGTTTGTATCCTCCACTCGGAAAGCCGCGTGGTGGACTGTTCCAAAGCCTTGGCGACCATTTGGAAGCAAAGTGTTATGTTCGACAATGACTTGTGCACCGTTCCCACCTTCACCGACTTCAAAAAGGTGCAGCGATCCTTCTTTCGCGATTTCTTTGAACTCCATTGCCGTTTTAAGAACTTTTTTAAAGTAATCAAACTCTGCAATGCGTACATGAATCGGACCTAAGCCAGTGATTGCAAATTCAAGTGGAACCGGACCATTTTGCCATGGCGTGCCGGCAGCCACTCCTTCATTATTCTCATCTGATATCAACATATATTGCTGTTCATCAAAGTCGACGAATGAAATGGTCTTTTTGCCGAACACTTCCTGAATTCCTTTGTTTTTCACGTCATATTTTTCAAACCGCTTCAACCAATAATCCAATGCAGCATCTGAAGGGACGCGGAATGCCGTTTTGTAAATTTCATTTGTTCCATGCGTTCCTTTCGGGATACCTGGAAAATCGAAAAACGTCATATCCGTACCGGCAGCCCCTTTATCATCCGCAAAGAATAAGTGATACGTTTGGATATCGTCTTGGTTCACCGTTTTTTTCACTAGTCGCATGCCCAATGTAAACGTAAAGAACTCATAGTTTTTTTCCGCACTGCTCGTAATGGCAGTTACGTGATGAATACCTTTTAATCCGTTCATTTAACTCTCTCCTTTTTATTAGTTATCATTAAATATCCTTAATTCGAGATATATGCATAAAAAAATTTAAGTCTTAATTAAAAATCTATTTATCTTGAATTCGAGATAATCATAACATGTGATTTTTAGAACGTCAACAATTTTGTGTCAAAGGTCTTCGTTAACGCTCTTACAAAAAAAGACCGGATGCGCTGACATCCAGTCAATTCATAGTCTAGCCAGGGTTATGCGTGATTCAATGATTTTATGCGTATTTAGAACAATCAATGCACTTTATTCAAATTGATTTCAAATAAAATAACCCACCGTTAATAATCTCCACTTTTATTCTCGTCTCGTACTGCTCTTCCATCGCTTTCTTCTCGCTTTCATAGCACTCGGGTCGGTCTTCGTCTTCGATTCCTCTGTAAAAGTACTCCAGTACGAGCAAATCTTTTCGAAGTCTTTCCTTCGCTTCCTCCGCCCACGTATGGTCGTCGTGCTGGATTTGATTTTCAATGACCGCATCCAACCGCTCCAGTGCCCGCAATGGTTTGATTGTATAAGGGAGATGGAAGGTGTTCGGTGATATACTGCTTTCCAAGTTCAATCCACTAATTGATTCCTGGAATCCGTTGATAATCGCGCCTGTCATTAAATTGATGCCTAGCGAGTATAGCGTTTCCTGCGTTCGATCACTGGAATACGTTATTTTGTAATTAACCCCTACCCATGGCGTCAATATCGTCTGCGTCCCGGATTGCGTTGTCGCCCTTTCATACATTTGTACAAATGAGCCGAGTTCCTTCGTCACTTGGAATAATTGATTGAGCCGGGGCGAACCGTAGTGGACGACTTCTCCCGCGATTGCTTCCTGTAGCCTATTTTTATCAGTAATCAACGTCAGCTGCGCGGGATTCGGCTCGTCTCCTGTACTTTCCAAGTACTTCCAATAAAAAGGCCGGTTCATAATCCGCTTATCCATTTCAACCGTCAATTGTACATTGATGAAATGATCATTTTCCCTTATGATTTCGCAATTATTCTCCTTGAAAAACCGTCGTATATATTGATGTATTTGTTGAGGATACATACGCTACCTCCTTGCTTTAAATCGACAGTTTATACTCCGATAGAATATCATCCAACTCACCAACCACTTTTTCAAAAACGCCAATTTTCACATTCAGCAACTCTAATATATGGTCCTCAATTGTATGTTTGATGGCCAGATTGTATATATTAACATCATGCTCTTGACCTAGCCGGTGGACACGTCCGATCCGTTGCTCGAGCTTCATCGGGTTCCACGGCAAGTCGTAATTGATGACATGATGGCAAAATTGAAGGTTGATCCCCTCGCTGCCGGATTCCGTGGCGATCAATACTTGCGCCTTCTCTTTAAATAACTGCTTCATCCACTCGCGTTTGCTTTTGCTGAACTGCCCGTTGAACGGGACGCTCACAATTCCTTTCTCGTACAGGAAGTTTTGCAAGTACGCCTGGCTTGCGCGATATTCCGTAAAGATAATGACCTTTTCGCCATTTGCTTGTTGAATGATTTCATATGCTTTTTCCGCTTTCGTATTAACGTCAAGTTCGGCTAGTTTCTGGATGATCTCATCCGTGAATGAAATCTCTTCCGGCCTCGTGCACTTTTGGCGCATTTCATTCAACGTCAGAAAAGCTGCATGCTTACTGCTGCAAATTTCCTTTTGCAACGTGATCATTGAAAAGGCGCCTGAAAAGACAGGAGACACATGTTTCAGTTCTGAAATCATATCGTACACTTCTTTTTCCTTTTCACTGAACTCAAGCGGAATGGTTTTAACACGGCGATTCGTCCATTCTATTCCCGTGTCATGACGAGAATTTCTCACCATTACTTGATTGATCAGTTCTTTTAAAAACTCGTCCTCTTCGACATTATGTTTACTTGCCGAGAAGACGGATTGGAACGTTTCGAAATTGCCGAGATGCCCCGGTTTTAACAGTGATATAAGATTGAACAGCTCGAACACGTCGTTCTGTATGGGCGTCGCTGTCAGCAGCAAGCAGAATTTCTTCTTCAAGTTTTGCACGAACTCGTAGTTCTTCGTTTTAGGGTTCTTTAATTTATGCGCCTCGTCGATGATGATTAAATCAAAGTCTTGGGCGTAAATGTTTTCCTTATGCGGGCTTCTTTTCGCCATATCCATACTGGCAATGACGATATTGCAGTAGTTCAAATCATACGCTTTTTTATATTGGATCGTCGGAATATGGAATTTTTGATTCAACTCTTCGACCCATTGATTGATGAGAGAGGCTGGAACGAGAATGAGTGCTTTCTTCACAAGCCCTCTAATGAGATACTCTTTTAAGATAAGCCCGGCTTGAATCGTTTTCCCAAGACCGACCTCATCTGCAAGAATCGCCTTTCCATTCATCCGTTCGATCACCGTTTCCGCCGCTTCCAACTGGTGAGGGAAAGGCGTCAGCTCGGGCAAATATTTCGGCGATTGCAGACCGTGAAAGTCAGTGATCAACTTCGATTTTTCCACGTCATAGCACATGTTGTACAACATCCAACTATCCCATGCTTTACGATCCTCCAACCGTTCCATGAAACCTTCTTTCCACTCGGACGACCATTCAATTTGCATAAACATCCCCTCATCCGATATTTTCTTGTTAGAATGTCCAGAAATGAAGTTAGTATGTGTAGGTTGATGAAGAGAAGACATTATGAGGATTACACGCGCGGCAATCACAAGCTCCGAGACATTCGCATAGGTTATTCATGTGAGGATTATTCTTAAGGGAGGATTTGAGTTTGGCTAAGGAGCAAGTGGATTTCAAAGATCCTAATTTGCATTATGCGTTCGATTTGGCGCAAAGCAGGTTTTTCACAAAAAATGACAGCAATTATATAAATGTGCTAGGCAGCGAACAAATGAAAACGCTTGGTGATACATTTTTGCTCGATGTTTTCTTAAGTGCCGACAATGGCGTAGAGCCACATTATCATTTTAACGCATCTGAAGTCATTTATTGCATTACCGGTGAAACAATCGTTTCGATGATCAATCCGTCTACGAAAGAATTGAAAAGTTTTCAGATCAAACCCCAACAAGCTGTGAATATCCCGCAAGGTTGGTGGCATTATTTCACGGCAAGTGTAGATAATACGCATGTCCTGACTATTTACGACACACATAAATTGGAAACCGTTTGGGGCTCCGACGTCCTTCGTCTAACGCCGCCTCAAGAGCTCGCAAATGCATACTGCTTGGATGAAAGACAGATTCAGCAAGCATTAGCACCAATCAAAGATACCGTAATCATCGGACCGCCGAAAGATTGCCCTAAACAAAATGGAAACCACGACAATAACGGACACACGTATCCGCCGAATTATCCATCCTACCACCCTTCCTATTATCCATCACGTTACCCATATACCCCGTATTACGGAAAGTGAATTGTCGTATTCCCAGTGATGTTGATAAGGAAGCTAATCAAACTACATGAGTAGCTTCCTATCTATAGAATCTGCGCAATGGCTCATTCTTTGGCGCAACGGCTCGTTTATTCCAACAAGGGCTCATTCTTTGGCGCAACGACTCGTTTATTCCAACCTTGATCTTTTGGACATGCCAGCTTTTTAGATAATCCTTGATTTATTTATTGCAATTGCATTGATCCATGTTCTCACAGAGGACTTGCCATTGAGTGTTTCAAATAAACCGTTATGAAAACCTCCTGCGTTACAAATTTTGCAGATATCTGTGCAAGGTACAATTCGAACCCAAAGTGCAAAAGAACCTTTCCTCGATTATGTTGGAAAGGTTCGTTTTTATATACTTTCATACTATTAATTTATCACAACACCGGCACTTGCATATCCCGCTAAAGTAGTTGCTATGGAGAGTCCACTTCCAGTTATGGAAAACACCATTAATAACCGTGTTTGCGGAGTGACCGCGATATTTAAATTCGTTGTTATTCCTCTCGCGATAGCTCCAAGTGAAATTACTCCTGATAATGAAGGCGAAAGGTTCACTAGCGCGCCAGGTACAGCAGTGAAAATATTGTTAGGCGTGCTGGATTGATATAATTGCGCACGCACAGCTATCGATCCAAGCGCAAGGGAGACCCCTGCTGTAACACTGAAATAAGCTGAAATTGAGGTGATCGTGCCCGCCCTTGGAAGTGAAAAGGCAAAGTTCGTTAAAGGTCCAGCAATCGCACCTGTAAGATCTATAGTTGAACCAAGCACACTTAGTGTTGGTGCTGAACTTCCGAAACCTATCAAGCCCCCTGTACCGGCCGCCCCGCCTACTAGGGTAGTCAAAGATACTGGAATTCCTGACGCGAACGGAATTACGGTACCTGCAGCTGCAGCACCAGTTGGACCTGTTGGGCCTGGAATTCCTTGGATTCCTTGGATTCCTTGGACTCCCGTTGCGCCGGTTGGACCGACTTCGCCTTGAATTCCTTGGGCACCCGTTGCTCCGGTTGGACCGATTTCTCCTTGAATTCCTTGCGCTCCTGTTGCTCCTGTTGGACCGACCTCACCTTGGATTCCTTGGGCGCCTGTTGCGCCTGTTGGACCGACTTCGCCTTGGATTCCTTGGGCACCGGTTGCTCCCGTTGGACCTGCTTCGCCTTGAATTCCTTGAATGCCGGTTGCACCAGTTGGGCCGACTTCGCCTTGGATTCCTTGTGCGCCAGTCGCACCCGTTGTACCGACTTCGCCTTGAATTCCTTGGGCACCCGTTGCACCAGTTGGGCCGATTTCTCCTTGAATTCCTTGTGCGCCGGTCGCACCAGTTGGACCTGCTTCGCCTTGAATTCCTTGAGTCCCGGTTGCACCAGTTGGGCCGATTTCTCCTTGAATTCCCTGGGCACCGGTAGCACCAGTTGGGCCGATTTCTCCTTGAATACCTTGGGCTCCAGTAGCTCCCGTTTGTCCTGCTTCACCTTGGATTCCTTGGGCGCCGGTTGCCCCAGTTGGACCGATTTCTCCTTGGATTCCTTGGGCTCCGGTTGCACCAGTTGGACCTATTTCGCCTTGGATTCCTTGAGCTCCTGTTGCTCCCGTCGGACCGATTTCTCCTTGGACTCCTTGAACACCTGTTGCCCCAGTTGGACCCATTTCTCCTTGGATTCCTTGAGCACCTGTTGCGCCGGTTGCACCTACTTCGCCCTGGATTCCTTGAGCACCTGTTGCCCCAGTTGGACCCATTTCTCCTTGGATTCCTTGAGCGCCGGTTGCTCCGGTCGGACCTACTTCGCCTTGGATTCCTTGGGCGCCGGTTGCTCCCGTCGGACCTGGATCACCTTGAATTCCTTGGGCGCCGGTTGCTCCGGTTACACCTGGATCACCCTGTATTCCTTGAGCTCCGGTTGGACCCATTTCTCCTTGAATTCCTTGAGCGCCGGTTGCTCCGGTCGGACCTACTTCTCCTTGGATTCCCTGGGCACCGGTTGCACCAGTTGGGCCGATTTCTCCTTGGATTCCTTGGGCGCCGGTTGCTCCGGTCGAACCTACTTCGCCTTGGATTCCTTGAACACCTGTTGCCCCAGTTGGACCGACTTCTCCTTGGACTCCTTGAACACCTGTTGCCCCAGTTGGACCGATTTCTCCTTGGATTCCTTGGGCACCGGTTGCTCCGGTTGGACCCGGATCGCCTTGGACCCCTTGTACACCTGTCGGACCCGTCGGACCGGAATCACCCTGAATTCCTTGGGCACCGGTTGCACCGGTCGCTCCCATAGGACCTACTGGGCCCCGAATACCTTGGGGACCTCGTTCTCCTGTTGCCCCAGTTGCTCCCGTTGCTCCCCGTGGACCTGGTGGACCTGGTGGACCTTGTCTACATTGACAATTGGTTTGTATACAACCTTTACATGGAAAATGTCTATTTTGCACTTCTTCACTCCCCTTCCTTTTTTCAGAACATCAGTATTACTTTATTCAAACGAATAATGATTGCTTGTACTAATGTTCCTGAAGAGGAAAGGAACATTATTGGTTTATGCGAGTTTTGAAGTATTTTTCATTAAATAGGACACTCGGATGGTCTGGGACGATAGACAATGCCTTCACATGATGTTCATACGCTTTTTCCCATTGTCCCAATTGGTCATAGCAATAGCACAAATCGATATGCGGCATCCAACTCCACACCGCTTCATTGATACTGCCCATGGTATCCGGCTTTTCCAAACCAATTATCATTTCTAACCAAAAAACAGCCAATTGCATCTCGCCATGTTCAATAAAATAGCGTCCAATTTCACTGCAAGCCTCTGCCCGGGGTTTATCATATTCAAATGTTTTGAATAAATACTGGAGCACTTTGCTATTGTCTCGATCTTTATAGCAACGCGACAGATGTAAACAAGCCATGATACTGTCTTCCACCCATCCGCCGTCCATCAATAAAAATTGTTCAAAGTAGTAGACGGCCTCTTCCTTCCTGTCGTTATACATTAATTCATTCGCAAAGTAGATCGTATCTCTTAAAGAAAATGGCTCACCATTCTCCTGCATACTCATATAAATTTCCAGATTTCTTGTCGTATAGGACTTTTCTTTTTTATGAGTAATGGCAACATCACTTTCAATCGCTTCACCGAACACATCCAAATACTCGTGCACTTTTCCGATCCATTTGAATCCTGCTTCTCTTCGTACAATCCTATTTCGCTTTAAACTATAGGTGACGTTTCCATTGCTATCCTCCCCTAAATGGTAAGGCATAGTAACCCTATTAACTTCACCATCAAGCTCCTCTTTCAGTTTGCGAAATGTGTCCTTGTCAGTTTCCTGCAAAACATCATCCGCATCCAACCACATAATATAATCCTTTGTAGCTTGCGCAAATGAAAAGTTCCGTGCTGCCGCAAAGTCATTCACCCACTTAAAATCCAGTACCTTGTCCGCGAACTTTACCGCAATCTCTCTTGTACCATCAACCGATCCAGTGTCGACAATAATGATTTCATCCACAACTTCACGTACAGAACGCAAGCAGCGTTCCAACACTTCCTCTTCATCCCTTACAATCATACATAGACTAATCTCTTGGTGTTTTCTGAGCATTGGCTTCATCTCCGTTATAAGCAGTTGTAGTTTAGTATACGAACGGCAGATAACAAGTGTTAGGCAACGAGTTCATAAAGATGAAGAGATCTTTTTTCAATTTAAAAACCCCTTCCCAAGTGAGTGATCCTTGGAAAGGAGTTGATTTATTGACTATTGTTTGTACCGATTTTCAAGTTCATAGATGCGTTGCTCGGGTTCGATGTTTCTATGTTCAAGAAAGTTTGTTTTCTTGCCAACATAATCTCGATTGTTGTCCAACTTTTCCCCATTTTGTATAACAAGCTTTTCAATATTTTCTAAGCGGTCATCTATCGCACCGATTCGATTGTCCATTATCCTTATACTGCCATCCATCGCATCTAAACGCTGATTCATTTCATTGCGGAAATCCTTTTGTTCTACTTGCATCGCTTGTAACATTTCCAAGACTTTTTCCATCCATCCAATCCCCCTTTTCCCTTTAGTACGCCCGTTGTTATGATTACACTTATAATACCATAATAATAACTTTTGAAAACCCCGCCATTAAGGAGTTTTCTACTTTAGACTACTTGCACGAATATCAAAAAAGCCCTCCTCCGTTAAGAAGAGAGCTTCCATTTTACTTTTCATCCAACGTCAACAAGGCGACACATTCCACATGCACGGTATGTGGGAATAGGTCAACGGGCTGCACTTTTTGAAGTGTGTATCCAAATGGCACCAATTCCGCTATATCTGTCGCAAAAGTATCGGGGCTGCATGATACGTAGACAATTCGTTTAGGCTGAGCGCGTCCGATCCGGCGCATCACTTTGCCGCCAGCACCGCAACGCGGCGGGTCGATTAGCAATAGATCCGCCAAGCCCCAACTTTCATGTATTTCATCGATTCCTTTTCGTGCATCACGTGCAAGAAAAGTCGTGTTATACAAGTCGTTGTCTGTGGCATTTCGTTTTGCCGATTCAATCGACTTCTCGACGATCTCGATGCCTGCCAATTCTTTCACTCGGGCGGCAAATGGCAGGGAGAATGTCCCAACGCCACAAAATAAGTCGATCATTTTTTCGTCTGCTTGAGGCTTGCCCATTTCAAGTGCAAGCTCGACTAGTTTCTGCGCTTGAACAGGGTTCGTTTGAAAAAATGTATCGAACCAAAGACGGTAACGATATCCGCCCAATTCATCATAAATGAAATCGCGTCCCGCCAATACGAATGTTTCCTCAGATTGTGTGCGGTCTGCCAAATCCGTGTTCACGAGCCACATCAAGCTTTTCACATTCGGATATTTATTCGTGATTCGGTCAATTAAGTTTTCAGCTGCTGTTGCCAATTCACCTGCAGGCGCTTCTGTCGCAAACAATGCAAGCATCATTTCTCCAGTTTCAAACGACTCACGGACCATCAAGTGACGAAGAAGACCTTCATGGGTATCTTTGTTGTAGCCCGTGAGGCCGAACTCTTGCACCCACTCACTCACTTCCATCGTCGCATCGACCATATTCCGACCTGCGATGAGACAGGTTTCAAGCGGAATAACTTTTCGGAAATTCCCTTGCTCATGCAGTCCGAGATTTCCTTCAGGTGAAAACGTGAATTCCATTTTATTTCGATAATGCCAATGCTCTTCCATGCCGAATGTATCCTGAACAAGTTCGGGGTTCATCCCTACACTTTGCAATGCTTCCTTCACATGATTCGTCTTATGCTTCAACTGGCCTTCATAGCTCCAATGTTGCCAGACACAGCCTCCGCAAAGTTCAAAATGCGGGCAAGGTGCCTCGACACGATCCGGGCTCGCAACCAAAATCTCTTCAGGCAACGCCTTTCTTCTTCTCTTTTCCGGCTGATCGACAACGACTTGCACAGTTTCTCCTGGCAACGTTTGCGGAATGGTGAGCCGCAATTTTCTCGGGTTGTTGCCCAAATCATGCTCACGCCAAATGACCGCCTGTCCATTCCCTTTACTGTCCAAACGGTGAATTTCCGCAACCATTTTCTCTCCTAGTATAACAGTCAAGTAATGACTCTCCTTTCGAAATTGCCTTCATCTATTAAATGTCCGCCATCAACGGCTTACTATTTTCAAAAGTGACATACTGTCCTATTATAGCGGAATTGGACTGGATTCACCAGAGCCTGAAACCATTCCAAATTGAACAATTCGGTTGAGCTGATTGAGCCGTTAAAGAATGAGCCTTTGCGAGAATTAATGAGCCGTTCTGCAAAAGAATGAGCCCTTGCGAAAATAAATGAGCCCTTGCCCGACTTAATGAGCCGTTCTACAAAAGAATGAGCCCTTGCGTGAATTAATGAGCCGTTCTGCAAAAGAATGAGCCCTTGCCCGACTTAATGAGCCGTTCTACAAAAGAATGAGCCCTTGCGTGAATTAATGAGCCGTTCTGCAAAAGAATGGGCCCTTGCGTGAATTAATGAGCCGTTCTGCAAAAGAATGGGCCCTTCCCCGAATAAACAGGCCCACTTATTTTCACTTCTTCTCTTTCAACTTTCTCATCCGTTCCAGATAATCGTCTATCTTCTGATCGATTCGGGTCACTTCATCTTTAATCAATTGCATCTTACTTTCTTCTCGTTCATCTACCATGGCTCTGTATTGATCCCGGTGCGTTTCAATAATAGCTAGTAATTCATCTCTTACCGATTCATCAATCATTCCTTCTTGCTGAAGAAGGTTTGCGGCTCCAGCAAATCGATCACTTTCCAACCGCATGGCATCCTTTGCGCGACCAGCTAATTTTCTCACTTTGTCATACGCCATTGCTTCCGGCCATGCATCCGCCTGTTCAAACATCAATCCAACTAGGTCGATATCGGATGGAAGCCAAAGTTTCGACATGCCTGTCGAGAAATCTTCTATTGTGTTTGCAGCCATATATGAGCCATTTCCAGCCTCCGCCACATCTTTCAGCTGGCTTTCCGCTTGTTGATCTACTTGGAAGCCGATGACATTGACATGACGGTCTTTCGATAATTCCGCAAATGCCTTCGCTTCAGCAACCGGGTCACCGTCACATGTTTCCGCCCCATCGCTCACGATGTAAAGCGTAATGTCATCAGTCGTCTGTTCGTGATCCAATCGTGCCTGTTTAATGGCTCCAGCTAACGGCGTCCATCCGCTCGCTTTCACTTCATCAACCGCTTTATCAAACTCCGCTTCCTTGTATTCTCCTAAAGGATAAATTTCGTCAATCGTCCCACATGAAAGATTTTTATCCGACTGGTTTTGTGTACCTGCGTGGCCATATACATACAAAGACATGTCACTTTCTTTTCCAATCGTCGTTGCAAAGCCTTTTACAGCATTTTTAGCAGTATCCATTTTCAGCCTTCCGTCAGCCTGTAGCAACATGCTTGAACTGGCGTCTAAAAGAAGGATTGCCTTAGAAGGGATAGTCGTTGGCTTTCCATCAACCGTCGTTTCGTAAGGCTCTGGTAAAATCGGTTCCTTAAACGATGGAGTGTAGTCAACTAACGGCTGTACGGTTTCTTTGTATCTAGCCCCGCCTAACAAGTGTAGAAAAGCACCATAGAGTTCATGCGGATCTTTTGTCGTTGCTGTAATGCTCTCCATTTCGTTAAGAAACTCTTTCCTTATATCAGCATGAACTTCTTTTCCAATCCACATTGATGTTTCGCGGTCCACCGAAAAGTCTTTCGTCAACTCCCCAGGAGCAAGCGCCGCGATTTCTTCGATAGTTGTTGCTGCTTCGCCAGTTGGTATCGAATCCATCAACTTGTCTTCGGGATTCTCTTCAGCCGCTTCTACTTTCTCCGGCTCGTTCGTCTTTTCTTCATCTTGTACGGATGACTGCTCCTCAGCAGGCTCAGCCCCTTTCGAACAACCTGCCATCGCAAAACAGGCGACCAGAATGAAAAGCAACCTTTTCATTTTCATACCGAACCCTCCTCACATCATTCCTATTCCTCTACTCATACGACTAATCATCAGGATAGTTACAACGCATTACATAAACACCTCTTTCCGATGAATAAATTTCCAATATCTTAGTAGATCAAATGTGAAAATACCTAAGAAAAGAACGGTGCCTGCCACCGACACAATTCAGAATTGTGTTAGTGGCAAGCACTCAATTTCTAGATGGTTCGGCTTTTCAATCACTGTATTTCTCCACCTGAAGGCAGCACCAAACTTACCTCTTTCCGCAAATGGCTAACGTGATTCGAACTCTTCTCCCATTGATGCATCAGCTCAAGTTGCCTATTCTTGAGTTCCTCATCCGGCTCAGCAATCATTTCGATTCGATCAAATTTCTTTTCGAAAATAGCCGCGTCCTTCATTTTTTGATAACCGCCAAACCCTAAATCATCATTCAACAGCCAAACAACTCGTTGAATTTTAGCGAATAGAATTCCACCTGTACACATAGGACACGGCTCTAACGAACTGTAAAGTGTGAATGACCGGTTATGTATTTTCGCATCAAAGATCGTCTCTCCCGCATTGCGGATTGCTTCGATTTCCGCGTGTGCCGTGGCGTCATTATTCGTATGCACACCGTTCCGCCCCTTTGCGATGACTTTGAATTGATCATCCACGAGAATCGCTCCAACAGGATAGGTATTCTCCTGCAATGCTAACTCCGCTTCCTCAAGTGCCATCTTTAAATAAAACTTATCTATATCAGTAAACATTTGCAATCGACTCCTTTTTAGTTGGCAGGCACCCGTTTCACTTCTTTTCCATTCGATCCGCTACTTGTGCTGAGTGCGTATTTCCTTCACTCCGCAATTTATCAATGATATTGTTATAATCCTTTTCATTGCGGTTCTGGCTTAGTTTATAAGCCGCTTGAATTTCTTCCACCTTGATCTTAAAACCGACGATCCCTTTTAGTTCACTTTCGAGTAGGTTAGGAGAAAGCGTATCCCATAAGACGGGATTTTCCCGATGCCCTTCGTATTTTTTCAGCATCATTTTTAAATCCTCTATTAATTCTTCTCTTGGTAAATTACTTGCTTTTCCGTACATATGAACCGCCTCATAGTTCCACGTCGGCACATTTTCATGGGCATACCAAGACGATGAAATATAGGCATGCGGTCCTTGAAACATAACGAGAACATCTTCACACGTTTCAAATGTACGCCACTGAGGGTTTCCGTAAGCCATATGTCCAGTTATATACCAATCATCACCGTTTTCCATGAATCCAAAAGGCAAATGAGTCGCAATCGGCTTTCCTTTCTTGGTCGTGACAATTGTGCCAAAGGAATTGGCATGAACAAAACCCCGGATTTCATCCGCATCTGTAACTTTGAAATACTTTGGAATATACATAGAATCCCCCTATTCATACGAGTGTTTTTATCATGATAAAGTCAATCTGTTCTTAATCCCAATGAAAAAAGTGTGCGTTCCTTTATATGAACTCTGTAACCGCATCGCTGATCCAATTCTCTTTCGAACAAAGGCTCATTTTTTCCCAGTTGGAGTCCATTCTAGTAAGTGAGAATAAATGAGCCGTTTGGCAAAAGAATGAGCCCTTGTGGGAATAAATGAGCCGTTC
>NZ_BJYL01000041.1 GCF_007991495.1 Sporosarcina luteola
TCGTGAGATTAAATGGCCGTTCTATAAAAGAATGAGCCCTTGTGAGATTAACTGGGCCTACCTTTACCGAGAATGACCCATCATTATCTCTTTTAACTATTCCAAATTTCTGTCACTTATACAAGTAATTTTGCTGAACTGTTCAACAACCAATGCATACTTTCAACGCGAACTTATTTTCAACACTCCTGCATTTTATTTATTGACATCAAGCACAACAAGATTTATATTTACTATGTTAGTAATTTACTAAATCAGTAAAGGGGATAAAAAAATGAATATACCAACACATTTGAAACACAAACCCGTAATTGTTGCTGAGAATTATGCGAATATCGATGGAAGGACTGCGTATAAAACGGATGCGCAAGGACTATCGCTCGGACTTGCACAATGGAATGACCGCGGAAAAGTGGATATTTCTGCAAAAGTATGGCGGCATACGGGAGGAAAATGGTCTCGCCAGTCAGAAGAGCTGCCGCTTCATCGAGTTCTTGACCTCGCTATATTAGTATGCGAGTCGCAGCTTTACTTTAAAGATGCGTACCGTTATGAAGATTTATATGATCCTGAAAATCCGGTTATTAAACGTGTGGGGCTTCAAGGGGATGCGATGACGGTAGAAGTATGTACAGAGAATGATCAAATTAAAGAGGATATCCAATTGTTCAATCAGGCGTTAAGTAATGATGGTGAATTGATCGGCGAACGTTTACGTACGTTGTCACGCGTCTTGAAGGAAATGGGGTATTAATTTTATAGCGGAGAGGAACAAATTATGAATGAAACACTATTACGCGATGACAAGGCATTAAAGAAAGCGTTCATCAGTTTTCTACTGCCAATCATGTTCGCGAATATTTTACAATCCCTTGGTCAAATTTTCGGGATGTTTTTAGTGGGAAGAAATCTAGGAGTGGATGCTTTGGCAGCAATATCTGCGTTCTTCCCGTTCTTCTTCTTTCTAATGGCATTTGCAATCGGCATCGGTTCTGGGAGTTCGATATTGGTAGGACAAACCTTTGGGGCAGGCAATATTGATAAAATGAAGCAAGTTGTTGGCGTTACGTTAGCAGCAACGTCTCTTTTATCGATTGTCGTCGCTATTTTCGGCGGTGTATTCATTGAAACCATTTTGCGTATCATGCAGACACCTGAAAATATCTTTGCGCAAAGTGTTTCCTATGCCCGCATTTTATTTTTCACATTACCGATTATGTTCATTTACATGGTGTATACGACTTTCTTACGGGGAGTCGGTGATTCCAAGACGCCATTCATTTTCTTGGTAATTAGCGTGGTAGTAAATATCGCATTACTCCCTGTCCTTATGTTCGGGTGGCTTGGCTTGCCTCGTTTTGGTTTGAATGGTGCTGCATACGCATCAGTGTTGTCCAATCTTATAACACTTCTATTATTGTTGCTTTATTTGCATAAGAAACAGCATAGTTTGCGGTTGGATAAATCAGTCTTGCAATACTTCAGATTAAAGAAGGATATTTTGTCATCCTTACTGAAACTGGCAATCCCATCCAGCATAAGCATGGTCGCGATTTCGGTTGCTGAAATTGCGATCATTGGCTTTGTAAACGTCTATGGATCCAGCGCGACAGCCGCTTATGGTGTCGTTAATCAGATTGGCGGATATGCACAAATGCCCGCGATGAGTATCGCAATTGCTACCTCCGTTTTCGTAGCACAAGCTCTTGGCGCGAGTTCCACGGAGATGATTCAAAAAATCCGACAGGTCAGTGTACGTCTGAACTATGTATTAGGCGGAATTATCATAGGGATTATGTATCTGTTTGCTGAACCAATTTTAGGACTGTTCATTGACCATGCTGAAACTCTTTCCATTGCGAAAAATTATTTATTTATCACGTTTTGGAGTTATATTATATTCGGGCATATGCAAACCGTAACTGCCACGATGCGCGCAACAGGCGTTGTCCTCTGGCCGACCATCTTTTTAGTTCTTTCGATATGGGCATGTGAAGTACCTGTCGCTTATTTCCTATCCCGACACACTTCCCTTCAATTAAATGGGGTGTGGGCAGCGTATGCAATAACATTCTGTGTGAATTTCATTGCCCAATATACGTATTTCCAAACGAGATGGAAAAAGAAAACGTTGCAGGTTATGTTGCGTGATTGATTAAATTTCTAAAAAGAAATAAAACAGGACCGCCCCCTTATCGGAACGGTCCTGTTTTCCCTATTATTAAAGCTTTTTCACTTCTTCATATTCCTCTTCCGTAAATACGCGGGATTGAATGATGAAATGTTTCTCCTCCACGCTGTCGAGTGAAAAACTGGCTCCCCGGCCTTCAATGACGTCGAGAATCAGTTGTGTATGCTTCCAATAATCGTATTGACTTTTGTGCATATAGAATGGAACGTCTTCAAGTGTACCGAGATGTACGTCTATATCTCCTAAGCGGAAATCGCCTTCTCTGTAGCACATCGGGGCAGAACCCTCACAGCAGCCGCCCGACTGGTATAACATCATTGACCCGTGGATTTTTTTCAAATAGTTGATGAAATCTGCTGCCTCTTTTGTTGCAACGACACGTTCTACCATGTATAACAGATCCTTTCGATTTAGAAGAATCCTTGAGCGTCTTTATCGTAGCTAACTAATAGACATTTTGTTTGTGAGTAATGTTCAAGCATCATTGCGTGGTTTTCGCGGCCGATACCTGACAATTTGAATCCGCCAAATGCTGCGCCAGCAGGGTATTGGTGGTATGTGTTTGTCCAAACGCGACCTGCCTCAATTCCGCGTCCTGCACGGTAGGCAGTGTCGCCGATACGTGACCAAACTCCTGCACCTAAGCCGTAAAGTGTGTCGTTAGCAATTTCCATCGCTTCGTCGAAGTCTTTGAAGGTCGTAACGGAAAGAACAGGTCCAAAGATTTCTTCTTGGAAGATGCGCATTTTGTTGTCGCCTTTGAAGACGGTCGGTTGGATGTAGTTGCCGTTTTCAAGGTCGCCGCCAAGATGATTCTCTTCCCCTCCGAATAGCAATTCAGCGCCTTCTTCTTTACCAAGTTTGATATAAGAAAGGATTTTTTCTTTTTGTTCATTCGAAGCTTGTGCACCCATCATTACTTCTGTATCAAGCGGGTTGCCGACTTTGATCGCCTTTACACGTTCGAGCGCGCGCTCCATGAATTTGTCATAGATGGATTCTTGAATCAATGCACGCGATGGGCATGTGCAAATTTCACCAGAATTCAATGCGAACATGACGAAGCCTTCGATTGCTTTATCCAAGTAGGAATCGTCTTTATCCATAACATCCTCAAAGAATACGTTCGGTGATTTACCGCCAAGTTCAAGTGTGACAGGAATGATGTTTTCAGTTGCATATTGCATAATTTGACGGCCGACAGCTGTGGAACCTGTGAATGCGATTTTCGCGATGCGCGGGTTTGTCGCAAGCGGCTTGCCGACTTCAATACCGAAACCATTAACAATGTTCAATACACCTGCTGGAAGAATGTCTTGAATCAATTCCATAACGACCATAATGGAAGCCGGCGTTTGTTCAGCAGGTTTTAGAACGATACAGTTTCCTGCAGCTAAAGCCGGAGCAATTTTCCATGTTGCCATCAGGATCGGGAAATTCCAAGGAATGATTTGTCCAACAACGCCAAGCGGCTCTTGGAAATGATAAGCAACTGTATCATTGTCTACTTGAGTTGTACGGCCTTCTTGCGCACGGATTACGCCTGCGAAATAACGGAAATGGTCAATTGCTAAAGGGATATCAGCATTTAATGTTTCGCGGACTGCTTTCCCGTTATCCCATGTTTCCGCAACTGCGATCATTTCAAGATTTTCTTCCATGCGATCCGCAATTTTATTTAAAATACGTGCACGTTCAGTAGTAGATGTTTTGCCCCATGCAGTTTTTGCTGCATGTGCCGCGTCTAATGCAAGTTCAATATCTTCAGCTGAAGAGCGAGCTGCCTTTGTAAATACTTTCCCTGTTACTGGTGACTTATTTTCAAAGTATTGACCGTTTACCGGCGCAACCCATTTACCGCCAATAAAGTTATCATACTTCTCTTTGAAATGAATAACTGCACCTTCTGTATTCGGATTGGAGTAAATCATAGTTGAACGTCTCCTTCATAAATGATATTGAAAATACATCTATTATATTATCTTTAAATATTAATAATAGGTGACTTTCTATCTTTGTTTTACTCCATTATCACTAGTTTCACAAGGGAAATGACTTAGATTCAAATCAAAAATCCCTATAAAAGTTATAGGGAAATAGTTATATAACAGTAGAAAGCTATTCAAGTGGCTTTTCTTCATGTTTCTATTCAATTTTAATTTGTGTTACAGAACAAACCGGCTTTGACAAGAAAATAGATGATCTTTCATCGAAATCATATTAGCACTCGAACGCTTTCGAACAAAAATGTAAGTTTCAATGATCGTTTTGTTCGTTATTTCGATGGATGGCTCCTTTATCGCACGGTATGATGAAGACATCATTAAAGATGAGTTGGGGGAATATGTGATGGATATCGTTTTACAGGCGACAGGCATCCGGAAAGTATTTGGAACTAAATCGAATTTGGTTCCTGTGCTCGATAATATTGATTTCAACGTCCAGGAAGGGGAGATTGTCGGCATTATGGGTCCTTCCGGGGCAGGCAAAACGTCGCTACTGAACATTTTAGCTACGATTGATAAGCCGACGTCCGGCAGTGTACGGATAAGCGGAACGGAGATTACAAGTTTAAGCGATGAGCCATTATCTGAGTTTAGACGGGAAAAGCTCGGATTCATTTTCCAAGATTATAATTTGCTTGATTCATTGACGATACGGGAAAATATTATGTTGCCGATGACGTTTTCCAATAAATTCGATCTAACGACAGATGTTAGAGTGACGGAAATTGCCGGGAAGCTTGGCATAGAGACTATTTTGAACCGCTATCCTTATGAAACATCCGGCGGGCAAAAGCAGCGCACCGCAGCCGCCCGGGCGATTATACATAATCCAAGGCTCGTTCTCGCGGATGAACCGACTGGTGCGTTGGATTCAAAAGCTTCAATGGATTTACTGTCGGCATTCCAATTAATGAATGATGAATACGGGACGACGATTTTGATGGTTACGCACGATGCATTCGCGGCGAGCTATTGCGACCGCATCGTTTTCATGAAGGACGGCAAATTATTTACCGAGCTTGTGAAGGGCGATAATGATCGGAAATCTTTTTTCGATCGGCTCGTGACGACATTGTCATCCTTAGGGGGCGGCAGTTATGACATTATTTGACGTCGTTTTGAAAAACATTAAACATAATATCCAAAAGTATTTTATTTATATCGCTTCTCTTATTTTTAGCGTGCTTATTTATTTCACATTCGTTTCTTTGCAATACAATGAGCAAATCAGCGCGGCGTTTGCAAGAGAAGATAAGATGGGGCCTCTTTTGACGGGCGTTTCCGTTTTACTGTCTTTATTCATCATGGTGTTTGTTTGGTATTCCAATGCGTTTTTCATTACCAACCGGAAACAGGAAATCGGGCTTTATTCACTAGTCGGCGGGACGAAGAAGGAAATCGGGAAAATGCTGTTTTATGAAAATATGTCATTAGGTATTCTCGCGTTAGTTATTGGGATCGGCCTTGGACAATTATTTTCAACGTTCTTTAGTATGATTTTGCTTAAAGTGATGGGAATTTCAATCGTCGTCCAGTTTTCCATTCAGCCGGCGGCCATCATACAGACAGCGCTAGTTTTCCTATTCATTATGTCGATTACATCGTTCCAAGGGTATTTGATCACGTATCGGTTCAAATTGATTGAGCTGTTTCAGGCAAAACAAAAGGTGCAGCAACAATGGAAGCCGTCTTACATTTTCGCGTTGCTTGCAATCGCATTAATCGGCTTTGGTTATTGGAGCCTTTTACATGCATTCGAATCAAAAAGCTGGACCGATCATTTCGGTAGAAACTTCACAATGATTTTGATTGTCCTTATCATTGGATCCTATTTACTTTTCCATACGGGCAGCGGATTTCTCGTTCATGTATGGCAGAAAAGGAAAAAATCCTATCAACGATGGAAGAATTTGTTGACGCTCACACAATTAAAAAGTCGGCTACGCAGCAACGGGCTGCTATTGACTGTCATTTCCGTACTGAATGGCGTAACACTCATTGCATTCGGTTTTGCTTATACAATTTACTTTAATACATTGCAAACACTAGAAGATCATGTGCCTTATAGTTATCAGTTCGGTGCCCAATCGGAATCTGCAGACATTGAAATTACAAAAATCCTAGCGGAACACGAGGAGCATCCTGTCATTTTTGATGAAACATTCGAGTATTTGGCAGTTCTTGGGTCTGCAAACGAGCTTGACTCCGTGCCCGGAGGTTTTCTATATTACAGGGACTCTTTCTCTGTGCTGTCTGTTTCAACATACAATCTGCTCGCGGAAAAGCTGGGGCGTACTCAAGTTAATACATTAACAGAGAATGAAACGATCATGATGGGGAGAAATTTCATCGGTTCGCAAAAGAAGGATGAGAATGTCGGCAATAAGTTATCGCTTACTAGTCCTGAAGGGGACATCCCATTTCGGGTAATCGGCAATAAAGTCGAAACCTTATTTTCATACAATGTGCAGCCGTCCGCATTGATTGTGAATGACCAAGTATATGAACGTTTGAAAATAGGAACGCCAACGCACGCGACCCGAGTCATACAGGTAAGCAATCAGAAGGAATCCGATCGTTTAACAGACGATTTGAAAGCGGTCTATGAATGGAATGGGATTGAAACGGAGTGGTTTGAGCCGGATAAAGACTTTTATAGTTTTTCAGAAAGCTATCAAACGGCACAATCCATATACGGCCTGCTTATTTTTGTGTTCGGTTTCATGGGGCTCGTCTTTTTAGTCGCGACGGGAAGCGTCATTTATTTTAAAACGTTGACAGAAGCGGCGGAAGACCGGCAACGTTACGAAATTTTACGTAAAATTGGACTGAGCCGCAGGAAAGTGAAAGCGCTGATTGCGAGACAAACATTTCTTTTATTCCTTCTCCCTTTACTAGTGGGGATTGCGCATAGTTCCATCATTCTTGCGTCACTCTCCAATGTGATGGCGATCAATTTCCTCTATCCCGTTTCGATCAGTGTCGCTGTGTATATGTGTCTATATGGGGTTTATTATCAAATGACCGTTGCAACTGCAAATAAACTTGTGAATCTGTAAAGGAACGGGAAGGGGTCGCCTTTCCCGTATTATTTGACAATCGAGTAATAATCATCACCTTTCCGGAAATGGACAGTTACGATTGTATACAACTTTTCCTTGGAAGAGATTGTCACTCTATGCCCTACCTTGTCGAGAATTTTTTTCGCGATATACAAGCCCATTCCGGTTGACTTACGATTGACACGCCCATTCGTACCGGTAAATCCTAATTGGAAGACACGCCTTATGTCCTGCTGAGGAATACCGATGCCCTCGTCCTTTATTGACAATCTGACCTCCCCGGAATCTTCCTCCGAGATGAACGTGATCGTTCCCCCGTCGTTTGAATACTTTAATGCATTGGAGACGAATTCCGATAACGAGTAGACAATCCATTTACTGTCAGTTTCAACGACCACGGGCTGAATATGGAGGTCAACTTTTATCTTCCGTCTAATGAACTCCTTTGCAAATTGCTTCACGACAGACTTGACGATTGTATCGAGTTCCGTTCTGGAGATGAAATAATCACGAGCGAAATGGTCGGTTCTTGTGAAATAAAGGGCTTGATTGACGCTTCTTTCAATGCGTGAAATTTCCTCCAAAATGCTCTCGTTATCCGGATTTTCCTTCGCTTGCTCCAGAATCAATCTACTAATCGCAATCGGTGTTTTAATATCGTGGAACCATGTTGTCATGAATTCCATCGACTCCTTTTTATCTTGAAGGATGGATGTTAGTTGCTGCTGATGCGCGTCGTTCACGGATTGCAGCATTTCCAAATACAATTGCTGTTCGTACGTTTTCGCAGCGCCAATGCCGTCCTGTATAAACATTCCGTTGCTCCAGCGGGAACTGAGCTCCTTATGATGCTTTGCGATCGTATAATAATCAATCGTCAAATAGGCCATGAGGAAAATGAGCGCAACGGCATGGATGTAAAGAAGGTTGGAAAAATGGATGGACATCGTCGGCTCGACATATAGCATGATCGAAATAAATACCATAATCGCCGCATATAGGATGAGCAGCCGTTTTTGAAAGCGGATGTATTGGCTGAATGACGTCCTCATGAGAGGATGTATCCTTGCCCTTTTTTCGTTTGAATATACCCTTCCATCCCGTGTTCATCCAGTTTGCGGCGCAATCGGTTGATGTTGACAGTGAGTGTATTGTCGTCGATGAAATTTTCATCCTCCCAAAGAGCCGCCATCAATTCATCCCGCGGGATAATTTCATTTTTACGTTCAAGCAGGACGCAAAGGATCCGAAATTCATTTTTCGTCAATTCGATCTCCCCATCTCGAGTAGAGAGGGCCGCCCTCTTTACATGAAGCTTTAACTCCCGGTGAGTGAGCAGGTCGGTATCCGCTTGATGGTATGTATACGTCCGTCGCAGCAGCGCATGAATTTTTGTGATCAACATCTCCATCGAAAATGGCTTTTGAATGAAGTCATCGCCGCCCATATTAAGGGCCATCATCATATCCATCGTTTCTGTCCGGGATGATAGGAAGACAATTGGTACATTTGAATGCCTCCGAATCCGTTCACACCAATAAAACCCATTCATATAAGGCAGATTAATATCGAGCAGAATGAGTTGCGGTTTCACCGTCAGGACTGTATCTTCCACATGACGGAAATCTTCCGCAACATGCACCGCATACCCCCAGTTTTGCAATTCCGCCGCAATCAACGAACGGATTTTCACTTCATCTTCCACGATTAGAATGGTAAACATTTCGCTTCCTCCCCTACGCCTGACACACTTAAACCCCCGGCAAGCTTCTATTATGCTGATTGTATCATAGGCAGCCAGCTGAAAAACTGTCATGACAAAAATGTAAGTTTGCTAAGGTAGTAGACGATATTTCAATGCACTAAAAACAGAACCACTCCAAATGGAATGATTCTGTTTTTACGCATTGGGAGCTGTCTCCTTTTATTGGCCATATCCTTTTTCTTCCTCTTCGGCAACCGCCTTCGTTGCATGCACAGTGCCGAAAGGATGGTGAGGCGGGGCGTAAATCGTATAAAGCTTCAGCGGCGTCGGTCCCGTATTCGTCACGTTATGCCAAGTTCCTGCCGGTACGACAATAGCGGAATTCACCGTCGCGTTCCTGACAAAGTTCAAGTTGTCTTTGCTCGGCCCCATTTGAACAAGTCCTTGCCCTTCCTCGATGTAGAGGAATTGGTCTGTATCCGGATGGATCTCTAAGCCAATATCATCACCGACATTGATGCTCATTAACGTTACCTGAAGATGCTTCCCGGTCCACCAAGCAATGCGGTAATTATTGTTCTGCCTCGAAGCCGCCCTCATATTCACAACGAATGGGTTGGCACCATAATCTCGCAGAGGGATCGGCATCATTTCGCCCGGCCGCCAATCGATATTCGGCGATCCCCATTGCATCGGCTGTCCTTGCGGAAAAGGCATCGGCATATAATAATAAGGTGGCATCGAAGGAATGTAATAGATCGTTCTCAATCCTTTCATCGTCTTGATCACTTTATCTTATGTCCCCCGCCTTTAACAGGTGCCAGCTATCCGCCTATCCTTAACATGCGGTTGGCTGGCACTGTTGTCATTTCCCCGTTCTCATCAAGCTATTCCTCGTCAAAAATCTATCCTCGAATACAATCGGCACACCTACACCATCCAATTCGGCATGGATATGCAAATGCGGTTCGGTCGTATTTCCTGAGTTGCCGATCCTTCCGAGCAGCCGCCCCGTCTTCACCTCATCACCTTCCGTTACGGCGACACTTCCCTCCTGCATATGCGCGATATAAATCATCGCTTCGTGCTGTTCGCATATTAAGGCGACATAGTTCCCTTCAGGATTTTCCGGATTTGATTCGGGAGGGTTCAAGTCAGGCAAGTCATTTCTTGCTTCGATGACTTTTCCATTGCACGGGCTATAGAGATCATCCCCGAAGATAGCGTATTTCGTTAATTCCTCCGGATAAAGTCCATTTGCACGGATTCCTAATTTATTCAACTTCAAGACGTCCAACGCATATTGCTGACTTTCATACGCATGATGGTAATTCATTTGCACGCTATTTCCGCCTTGTCCGACATAGTACGTACCTTGTTTCATCGGAAATGTCAGGTTAATCGCTTCTTCATTGACTGAGTAACTTGGGAAAACAAATGCATTATAGGCACCGAATACGACGAGAAGCAATGCATAAATACCAATCGTCGACTTTTGATTTTTTGTATACTTCATTCTGAACGGCAAGTCTCGCACCTTCTTCAATGAAATGAAGAAAGCTACGATGAAAAGGACGAGCCATAAATAGCGGAAGTAATAACCGACCCAGCTCCAATTACCTGCTTGAAACAGCCAAACAAGCAGGACTGCAGTCGTAAGTGCATCCAACATCCACTCAAGCTTTGTCTTAAATGCGGCCTTCCACAGGACCGAGATGAAAACGGCTGGCAGCACTATGAGCATCGCTATCGTATAAATGATTCCGAACATCTTTTATCCTCCATTCTTTAATCGATCGCTGATTTCTGATAAACAGTCCACAACGCAAGCCGCTTCAAACTGTTCTTCCCCCGCATTTCTTTTCCACACGCCAATCATACCTGCGGCCATCGATGCCTCCACGTCATTTACCGGGTGGTCCCCCACAAATAGACAGTGAACTGGCTCTACGCCCAATCGGTTCGCGGCTCGCATGAAAATTTCACGTCCCGGTTTCTTGATGCCTTCCTCTTGGGATATTAAAACTTCATCAAAAAACGGTCGGATGCCAAGTGCGTCTATATTGCCATTTTGAAATGAAGTTCGGCCATTCGTGATCATACCTAGCTTCAACCCTTGATCCTTTAGCGCTTTCAACGTTTCAACTGCGTATGGATATGGGATACAAAAGCGGTAAAATTCTTGAATATATTCCTCCAATAAATCCACATACGAGCATTCAATTTGAAATTCATCAATCAATTGCTTATACACTTCGTCCTTCCACACATAACCGCCACAATCATATTCCACAAACTTTTCAACGAACACCTCTTTTGGAATATGACTTAAAGCATCCTGCCGTACGTCATATTGGTAATGAATAAATTGCAAAAGCGATGCATCACGGTTCAATAGTGTTCCATCTAAATCGAATATCACTGCTTGAATCAAAGCCAATGGTCTCTCCCCTTTCAACTGCACAGTTTCTAAAACGCTTTATTCATAAGCATTGTATGGAAACTAACTATACGTTAGAGGATTCTTAAAGTTTCATCGAGAATATGCCAACCCATGCCTTTAGTAAATCAATTAGTATCAGATTTTTATTGTTATATGAATCATAATAGTGTACGATGCATAGTATAAGAAGACGAGGTGATAACAATGGGACCATTATTAGAGACATTCACAACGGAATTAAGGAGAGGCACATTAACTCTCGCTGTATTGAGTCAATTGCGGACGCCTCAATATGGATATTCATTAGTCCAACGTCTTGAAAGAGCCGGGGTAGCCATTGAACAAAGCACGTTATATCCGTTGCTTCGCCGATTGGAGAAACAGGAACTTTTAACGAGCAGTTGGGACACAACGGAAAGCAGACCGCGAAAGTATTACGTCATTAGTGAGTATGGGAGTGAAATTTATGAGCAATTGAAAAAGGAATGGGAAACGATGACATTTGAACTGAAAACATTATTGAAAGGAGATGAGAATGATGAAACTGATTGAAGCCTATGTCTATGAAGTGACAAGAAGACTGCCGGAAAAATCACGGAATGATATCGCCCTCGAACTCAGATCTACGATCGAGGATATGCTGCCCGAAAACTTTACCGAGGAAGAGGAAATGGATGTTCTTTCAACGCTTGGCGATCCCGCGCGTCTCGCTGCAAGCTATCGTGACACACCGATGTATTTGATTGGCCCAAAAGTATACGATGCTTATATGTGGACGATGAAGATGATTATCCCTTGGGTTATTTTAATTACCGTTTTAGTTCATGTCGTTGAAACGATTGTCCTTTTTTCGGGCGAAGAAAGCATACTCTCTGTTGTGATAAAAAGCTTTGGTATTATCATCGCCAATATCATACATGTGCTTATTCAAACCTTCTTTTGGATCACCATCGTGTTTATTTTCATTGAAAGAATTGGCATGGCAAAAAGCAATGGCTCGATTACAATGTTTGGTACAGAGTGGACTCCCGAACAATTGAAGCATGTCCACGTCCTCCCAAAGAAAAAGGCAATTCCACGAGGCGAGGTAATTTTCGGTTTAGTTTGGACAGTGATTTGGGTCGTTCTTTATATAAATGCTGACCATATTGCCGGCGTCTATCGATCAATAGATGGTGAAGGGCTACAAATGATGATGCCCGCTCTTAATCAAGAGGTGTTAATGTCATACTTGCCTATCGTTTTGCCATTTGCCCTACTTGAAATTGGCGTAGCGCTCTTTAAATGGAAAGAACGACAGTGGACAATGAGGCTCGTAACTGTAAATGCCGTCATTAAAGTATTCAGCGTCGTCGTCTTGACGATTATCGCTACCAATCCCACACTCCTCAACGAAGCAATGATTCCTTATTTAGCAACCGAATTGGAAATCAATTTATCCTCAGTTCACAACTTTTTCGATTGGGCGGTATGGACTGTCATCGCAGTTATTATCGTGACGACTGTAATTGAAATCTACGACAGCTATCGGAAGGCGAAAGCTTGAAAGTGATAACTATTAAAGCTCAAAGAAGCCAACCAAAAACTAATTTGGTTGGCTTCTCCGATGATTGGAAGAACAAAAGCGGAGGGCGCTTGCTCAGCTGCGACAGGCATAAGGCGGATTTGCGAAACGGCGCTCTTTGCCGTGCAGCAGAGACGACTTATGACCCAAGCAGCTAGCGCCCGGAGCTAGACGAACAGAAAAAGCACCCAATAATAGTTTGGATGCTTCCTCTGCTATACTTCTTCACGATCTCTTACCCATTTCAAATCACTGCCCGCCGGATTTTGGAAGATGCGGAGCCCGAACTCCCCTGCAACAGCGAATAGATGGTCAAAAATGTCGGCTTGGACCGTTTCATAGACAGCCCATTGCGTACTGTTTGTAAAGGCGTATATTTCAAGCGGCAGTCCGGTCTCTCCAGGCGCAAGCTGGCGTACCATTAATGTCTTGCCCTTATGAATACCAGGGTGACGTTGAAGGTATTGATCAATATACGCCCTGAAAACGCCGATATTCGTCAACGCCCTTCCATTTACGATATTGCTGCGGTCAATCTTATTCGTATTGTTATATGCCTCGATTTCCCGTTCGCGCGCAACGATGTAGTCCGAGAGATAATCAATTTGCTTATAATGCTCAATCATTTCCGTCGTGCAAAAAGTAATGCTCGTCACATCAATATACAATGCACGCTTCAACTGCCTGCCGCCGGATTCCTGCATCCCTCGCCAGTTGATGAATGAATCCGAAATGAGAGCATAGCTCGGAATCATCGTCACCGTCTGGTCGAAGTTCCGCACCTTCACCGTATTCAACGAAATATCGATAACATCTCCATTGGCGCCGTATTTCGGCATTTCAATCCAGTCGCCGACCCGCACCATATCTGTCGCGGAAAGCTGTACACCCGCCACTAATCCAAGCAGTGAATCTTTGAACACTAACATGAACACTGCCGAAAGAGCACCAATTCCACTAAGCAAAATTGCTGGATTTTTCCCCATCAAATTCGCAATCACTAAAATTGTTCCGATGATGATGATGACAATCTTTGCAACTTGAATATATCCTTTGATCGGCTTCGTTTTCGAGATTTCATACGTTTGGTATATATCATTGAATACACTTAATAATCGATTGATGACGCCGAACGCGACAATCATCATATACGTCAACGCCAACGTTTCAATCGCGACCCGATACGTTGGGAAAGAGGTAGCGAAAGAATAAATGATGATCGCAGGAACAAAGTGAGACAGTCTCCGGAGCACCTTTCGCTCCAATAGAATATCGCCCCACTTCAATTTATGCTTGTTAATAATATGGGTAATGAATCGGATAATCACTTTTTTTGTAATCCAATTTGCGATGAAACAAAGGAGCGTGATGAACGTGACAAGGATGATAAATGAAAACGTATCAACCCAAGCCTCATCCACTCCATAACTTACTAGTCGGTTACGAATAAAAACCATTTGTCCTCCTCCGAATTATGAATGTAGAGGACATTATAACATAGGGTGAGAGGCACCGACATAATTCTGAATTGAGTCGGTGCCTCTCACCATTAAACAGCATCCTCTGCCATATATCTCCTGATGGTCCGGTAATAAACAAAGTACTGCCCAATCGCAAGCAACAGCAATGCGTTCAGCATCCCGAACTTCCCAATCGGTAAAATCAAATACATTGTTGCAAGAAGCGGTAGTGCAACTGTGAAGTAAGAATAGGCTTTCTGTGTCGCGCGTCTCGTAACCTCTTCAAACAACTCGTCATCCGCCATATATTCCTGCGGTTTAAACGACGTGAATTTCATCTGATGATCTGGATTGCGTTTGTTATGTTGATGGAGTTTCCATTTAAATAAAATCATATAGAAAACCAACACAGCAAGCCAAGCGGCCATGTACCAAAAACTGTCCCCCTCTAAAGTAAATTGAAAAATAAAGCTATCCGTGCTCTTTGCATAGTCCGCAGTGAACCCAATTATCGTCGTAAGAGCGATCAGCAATACTATAAACCCCATTTGCCATAACGGATACGAATACCTCATATCGCCTTTCATTTCATTCCTCCCCTTCCAACCAAAATACTTCATTAATGTCACACTGGAGTGCCTGTGCAATTTTCAGAGCCAACGTGACAGATGGTGAAAACTCCCCTTTTTCAATAAAACCGATCGTCTGCCGCGTGACGCCGACCATTTTGGCAAGATTGCTTTGCGTAAACTCATGGCGAGCACGCAGCTCCCGAACCTTGTTTTTCAGCATGTTAATTCCTCCTACTCATAATGTATACTATTCCTAACATGGTGTAAAGTATTATTAACATTACGTTATTAATTATTAACAATGAAATGAAAAATCCCGAACCAGATCAGACCAAGGTTCGGGATAGGTTCTATTATGTTGTAACTACAAACTCTGCAATCTCTTGCCTGCGGGCATGCTTTGCAGCCGAACCGCAACTACGACGCCGATTACTGCCCCGCTTACGCTGGAAACGACAAAAGGGGGCATGAAGAAAAATGCGGTGACGGTCGTGCCCATGAGAATCGCGGCGTAAGGGACAGCAAAGAGGGATGCAATGATTCCGGTGCCGATGACTTCACCAACAGCAGCCAGCCAAGCCCTGCCCGACTGCTTATACAACAGCCCCGCGAGCGCAGCGCCAATCATCCCACCCGGGAAAGCAAGCAACGAGCCGGTGCCCGTCAATATACGGACTAAACCGGTCATGAATGCAATGATGACGGCGGGAACTGGTCCCAATAGAATCGCAGAGATGACATTGACCGCATGCTGAATTGGATAAGCCCGGGCAATCCCTGCCGGAAAAGAAACGAATACGGAACCGGCTACCGCGATGGCAGTGAACACAGTCATAAGGACGAGTTTTCGTGTATTCATCGAACCGCGCGCCTCCCATACATCGAGCGTAAGGCCGCTTTCCTCAGTCGTCTTGCCGCCAGTTCCGGGTCCATGGCCGTTGCAATAGCGGAAATGACAGATAACCCAGAGGCACCCGCCTCGAAAACAGCATCGGCGTTTTCAGCTGTAATACCGCCGATTCCTACGATCGGCAAATCCGGAAAAAGCTTTCCGACTACCGTAATCATCGTCGTACCTGCAACCGGCTTCGCGTCATCCTTCGAGCTCGTCTGATAGACTGGCCCCATGCCGACATAATCTGCCCCATCCATCATCGCTCTCCTCGCCTCTTCCACTGTATGGACTGAAACGCCAACGATTTTATCCGCTCCAATCTTTTCTCGGGCAAATCGCGCCTCAGCATCATCCTGTCCGACATGGACGCCGTCCGCATCCATTTCAAGCGCCAGATCGACGTCATCATTAACGATGAACGGAACGCCGAATTGCCGGCATAATCGTTGGCAGCTTTCAGCAAATGCCCTCTTTTCCATCCCAACGAGTGCACGAGGACCTTTTTCACGGAACTGGAAGCAAGTGACTCCGCCTTTTAAGGCATCTTCCAGAACGGACAATGGTTTTTCCGCATTCATTGAACCCATAATGAAGTAAAGTGTCAGGTCAGTTTTTCCCAATTAATTCAACGTCCTTCCGTTGCTCTTTGCCACGCAATCTTAGCGCAGCATGGTTTGTCGGCCCGTGTCCTTTGCCTAGTGAAATGCCGTCTGCAATCGCCGCATGAATAAAATGTTTCGCGGCCAAGACGGCATCGGCCATCGGGACACCTTTTGCAAGTTCGGCCGTAATGGCAGCCGCAAACGTGCAGCCCGTGCCGTGCGTATCTTTCGTATTGATTCGTAGGCTCTTCATGAGGAATTGCTCGCCGCTTGCCGACATGAATAAATCCTCCGCGAAAAGCGTATCTTCCCGGTGTCCGCCTTTTAACAGCACTGCGTCCGTTCCCATTTCTAATAACCGATTCGCGGCACTCTCCATATCTTTCATCGTTTTAATCGGCATTCCAACCAACACTTCCGCCTCGGGAATATTTGGCGTCAGAAGCGAAGCCAACGGAAGAAGACGCTCCTTCAATGCAGCAATTGCAGTATGGCGAAGAAGCGAAGCGCCGCCTTTTGCAATCATGACAGGATCAATGACGAGTGGGAATACCGGGTATCGGGACAACGTAGTTGCGACTGCTTCAATAATTTCTGCAGAAAACAGCATTCCTGTTTTGGCAGCTCCGACAGAAAAGTCATTTAGCACCGCTTCAATCTGGGCGGTGACAATATCCGTTTCTATCGGCTGGACCGCGTGGACACCCATCGTATTTTGTGCAGTTACCGCCGTCAATGCAGAAGTTCCAAACGTACCAAGTTCCTGGAATGTTTTCAAATCAGCCTGGATGCCTGCCCCGCCCCCGCTGTCCGAGCCTGCAATCGTAAGCGCAACCGAAGTCATTTGACGACCCCCTCTAACAGCATCTGTCCGATATCTATTGCTTCATCATCCAATCGGTACAAAGCATTCAGGAAATGAACTACAAAATCTCCCGGCCCCGAAGCTTGTTCCGCCGCCACTTCGCCCGCTTTCTTGTAAAATGCAAGGCTATGAGCGACCGCTTCTAAAGACTTTGGACTGACAGCAAGGAACGCAGCGGACACTGCACTGAGCAGGCAACCCATGCCAGTGACGCGCGTCATGAGCGGATGTCCACCCGTTATCCGAATGATTTGCTCACCATCTGTCACGATATCCGTTTCGCCGGTAACAGCGACAAAGCAACGGTTGCTGCGGGCGACATCTTTTGCAGCTTCAACAATATTTGCCTTGCCGTCACCTGCATCAACGCCTTTCGCTTCCCATTCAACGCCTGCGATAGCTGCAATTTCTCCGGCATTGCCGCGAATGAGCGTAATGTCCAGTTCTGCTAGCAGTTTCACAACGGTATTTTTACGAAACGCTGTCGCGCCAGCACCAACCGGATCCAGTACAAGCGGTCTGCCATTCACGTTCGCACTTTTGCCTGCCGCCATCATCGACTCGACTGTCGAGCTGTTCAATGTACCAGTATTGAGCAATATGCTGGAGGAGAAGGCGGTTACTTCCGCCGCCTCCTCGATTGCATCCGCCATGATGGGAGAAGCACCCAATGCGAGAAGCCCGTTCGCTTGAAAGTTTGCAACGACACTATTCGTGATGCAATGAACGAGCGGGTTCTGCTGACGCAATTCATCCAGCAATGAAGATCGACCTATCATGCATGCACCTCTTTTGATTCAAGCGACCAATTCTGCTTCGCCCATGCCATTTCCCAAAACTGTAGTTCATAATGGGTACTCTTCACAAAATGCGCTTTCAATTCATCGCATCTTCTGTCTGTAAGATTTTCTGTTAATTTATTCAAGCGGTCGATCTGCTCCCGTGTTGCCTGTTCAAACCATTCAGAACTGTACGTAGCAATCCATTTATCATAAATCGGATGATTCGGCTTCGCGTCCTTCAGCCGCTCACCGATTTCGTAATACAACCAATAACATGGCAACAATGCGGACAAAGTCGCAGCTAAGTCCCCTTCCAATGCGGTCCGGTATAAATGCGATGTGTACGCATAAGCCGTCGGCGCCGGCTCGAAGTTTTCAATGTCTTCCTCCGTCACGCCCAACAGACCAAAGAAGCCTTCATGCAATGAAATTTCTGCCCCGCAAGTTCCATCCGCATGCTGCGCAAATCGTTGCACCGTCAATAAATCCGTTGCCTGCACAGCCGCCATCGCATGCACTTTCGCAAAATGCTTCAAATAATAAGAGTCTTGCAGAACATAATGCTTAAACACCTCTTCAGGCAATGTCCCTTCCGCAAGTGCCGCGATGAAAGGATGATGAAAACTCTCCTCCCAAACGTCTTCGCATTCCTTCCGTACCTCTTCACAAAACGTCATTCCAACCACTCCTCAATTGTTTTTTGAAAACCAAAAAAGCCGCTTCGCTCAACACAATCGTTGAAGAAGCGGCTCGCATATCGGCGGTAAGATAACCATTGGAAGACGTGCGACCCACTTCCCTACGCTGGTATGAGCCAGATCAGGTTCAAAGGGTCCGCATATCAATACACGTCTCAGTCTTTCACAAAGACTCCCCCAGTGGTTAACTCTTTTCAGTTTTCAACTACACTATAGCATAGATTAGTAGATTGGCAAGTTATATCGGAAAGCCTTTACGCTAATTGACCTTCATCACTTTTATAATTTTTAAGTAGATTCGCTTCCTGAACTAGCATCTCCATAATCTCTAATTCTTCATCGCTAATTTCTTTTAGCTCCTCAAACATTTCAACCGATTCCCGTGAAATGAAAGCAATCTCATTCATGATCGACATGATTTGCTGGGAAGTCGATGATAACTCTTCTGTGCTTGCGGAAGAATTTATATTACTTTCAGCAATCGTCATCGTAGTGGATAAAATCTTTTCAAACATCGCTCGAACTTCTACCAACGTCGTATTCGAATCAGCAAATTCCTCTGTTCCCTGTTTCATCGAGGTGACAACCTCTTCCGTGTCCTGTTGAATGTTCCTTACGATATTGGAAACTTCAGAGGAAGACTGACGCGATTGTTCAGCCAGTTTTCGGACCTCGTCAGCAACGACCGCAAACCCTTTGCCGTGTTCACCCGCACGAGCCGCTTCGATCGCAGCATTTAATGCCAATAAGTTAATTTGTTCTGAAATCCCTGTAATCACTTTAACAATCATACCGATTTCATGAGACTTTTCTCCAAGTTTATTGATCCCTTCAAATGTTGTTTGGATGGTTTGATTAAACTGTTCCATTTTAGTTAGGGATTCTTTTAACTTGCCATTTCCTTCTTCTGTCAGCTCCAAGGTTGTATTCGATTGCTCGGCAATATGATTCGATCTTACCGACAGCTCTTCGATTGCCTGTACCATATCTTCCATGGAGACAGCGCCCTCTTCGGTAGCGGTTAGCTGTTTCTGCAATCCCCTGTCAACCTCATCGATTGCTGCTCTTACGATATCAGCTTTCTCCGAGACATCCTCACTTTTTTCATGAATACTACCTGCTGTTTCATGTGCTTTTTCTGTCAATAAAAGAAGCTGTTCCCTTGAACGAGTAAGGAAGTCAATGAGTTGGTTAAAGACCGCATGATCCGGACTTGTTTCCTCGATTTTGCTAATGTTATGACCAGCAGCTAATTCTCTCATCCCATTTAATACTTCTTTATTAATATGAGCATGTCGTTTCAACGTTAAATATTTGTAACCAAAATACACCGAAATACCTGTTAAAATAGCAATAACACTTATAATAGCTATCACGATAATTCTCCTAACTTCTAATTTAAATATACATACTCGCTTTACGTTCCAGGCGGACGCTTTCCGCGGGCATGGCTTCAGTCTCCTCACTTCGCTTCGCTACGTTGCGGGGCCTTCAGCTCATGCTATTCCCGCTGGAGTCGCCGCCTTCCACTTCAAGCGGGGATAACCTTGTAAGACATTTTTTATTCCTAATTAGCAAAGTTCTTTTAAAAGAATATATGTACCATCTGCTATAGTCGATGGGATTCCTTTCAGCTTGTTATTATCCTCATATTTATGGACAATAAAATTCCCATCTGTATCGACATATTTCGTCATATTATGATACTTTTCCATCACACGAATCGATTTGGGATTTGTTGCCTCGCCTAAAACAGCTTTCAATCCTTCTGAAGATGCTTTTCCGATTAATTTATCCCCTAATTGCTGAATAATTTCATGGCGGCCCGTTTCAGCGGTCACGCCAAGCATGAATAGATGCAATATCTCTCCATCTTTAATTTCCTCGCCATTTCGTCGTTCATAATCCTCCATGAACCGTTGATCGACATCTTCCAGTACATGCAAAATGACGTTCATATCATAGAAAGATCCTTCAAATACATCTTCTCCGATAATTTCAGGTGTATTTGTATCTCCCGCCAGCACTCCAACAACATTATTGTCTCTGTCGTAGGCGACAGCACAATATCCCTGCTCCACAGTTGAGTCCAAATATCCTTTAGTGAACTGATAGAAGTCCTCGTAGTCCAGGTGTAATTGACCTACCATCGGCTCCTGTACCCATTTCCCCGAAACTTCTAATCCAATAAAGGAGCGTGCCAGACATTCTGCTGCTTTTTGGAGTAAATCCGTTTGGCTTTTTGAGATAATTTCATAGTTATATAATTCAAGCGTTGTTTGCACTTCTTTACTTCCTTTCATTCTACAAAGTTGGGCTCTACATCATAAAGAATTAGGAACACGATCAACAAACGTACCTGCAAAATCAATTCTCTCAAGGACATTCCTAATTTGCACTTGAGCAATTTTAGAGGATGGTTTTACGACAAGAAACTCTTTAAAACCCAGCGAAGAATAAAATTGCATCGCACCTTCCATTGCAGGTACAACTTTTGACGGCGTTGGTGTTTGGTGGGTCGCATCGATCACAAATGTGTACGCTTGCCTCGATACTTTGCTAATCGTATCTTGTAAATCGATCATATACCCTTCCGCATCCTCCTCTTTAATCAATCCATGCACTTGGACATGCACTACCTTTGCTGTCTCATTAACAGCCATTTTATACTTCCTTTTATCTACAACAATCATCGATAGACTCCTTTCTAAAGTTCGCTCCACTAATAAAAGCCATCCCCGATGTAAATAGGGATAGCCAAAAAGTTGTTATTCTTGGCAACCCGACTATCTTAACCCAAGAGGATGTTAGACTCGTAGTTTTGCGTCCTTACCTTTCGATAAGTTTGCCTTTTCTATTATTTAAAAATAGTACTTACCTCATGATGATATATTACTATACCATCAATAAATAAAAGGAGCAATCATGTATAAATTAATTCAGTCATCAGAAATGAATGAAAAATCCGCTCATTTAATGCGTCTTTACTGATGTCATGTTCAATGCTCTGGAATTCATCTTTTCATATAATTTACTATTTATATAAAGCAACTATTAGTTTACAGGGTGTGAAGTGGGTAGTTTGATGCACAGATACTGTTGGTTCGTGCCTGTACATTATTTACCTAAATAGATAGGTTGGGGAATTAAATTTTGAAACTTGCTATAGTATATATATCTATCAATTGTAAGGGGGAATCTGGTGCCTATGAAAAAAATACATATACAGATTGTTTCATTGCTATGTCTGCTTTTATTAGGCGCATGCGCAAAAGATGCTGCGCCAGTAAAGGAGTTACAACCGAAGGCCGAGCAGCCGCAAAAACAGAAAGATGATTTTGAGGTTGCAGTAGAAAAGAAAAACGCTGAACTTGAAACAGCACCGATGGAACTGACAACCTACGGCGAAGAAGTGGGCGCTGCGTTACTAGAACCGACTCAAACAAACTTTGCCGTGAATGAATTCGTCACAGTTGAAGGAACGGTTGAACAGCAGGAGCAATTACAAGAACAGTATGTATGGATTAAGATTAAGTATGACGGGGAAGCGCTTTCTGACGATGCTTTTGAATACTATGCCCCTATTCAAGATGGGAAATTCAAACAGGACGTAAGACTGTTCAACGGTGAGGGAGAATACCAAGTCACTGTAATGCTCCCAAGCAAGGATCGGAAAAATTATTATTATGACCTTGCAAAGTTCACTGTCTTTAACGTCAACCCGGCGATTCAGCGGGATATAACGTATACCCCCTTTGCCCAGGACGCGGGTTTAACACTACAAGCTCCGGATAGCGGATTTGTGAAAGAAAACGAAGTCTTTACACTGAAAGGGAAAATTTCTTCCATCAAAGGGCCAAACGAACAGGTGATGCTTGAACTTAAAAAGGATGGAGAAACGTGGAAGCACGTGATTTCGGTTAAAAATGGTGAGTTCTCGCATGATGTACCTTTATTTTACGGAAAAGGCGTCCATCAATTAAAGATCTACATCCCTGACGAAGAAAAAGACAATTATTTTCAAGAGGGTACGATTCTTTATATCGACAATGAATCTGACCTTGTCACTGAACCGATCAAATACATGACGACATATGAGGAACGCGGCGTCACTCTCGCCTATCCGACGTTCGGCGGTGAAGAAACCAATTTAACGTATCGCGTCAAAGGCAGTATCGACAAAGATGCACCATTTGCAAAAGAGACGACGCATCTTTATATTTCGACTAAAAAAGGTGACGATGAGGCACTAGCCGTCATTCCCGTTGTCGATTACAAATTCGATGACGAGTTCTATTTGCGATTTGGTCCAGGATCATACGAAGTAACTGTGAGCGTTCCTGAAATAAAAGAGAAAAACAGTTCCAAGTTTTATTATCATTATGTCGCCCAATTCACAGTCAAAAGTACGGGCACCGAGGATCAACGTGATTTATTGCCATCGCGGGGAGTTCAATCCGACGCCCCTGAAATTATCGCGATCGCGGAAGAACTTATTACCGATGGAATGTCGGATCGTGAAAAAGCAAAGGCCATCTATGAATTCACTGCAAATTCAATCGCGTACGATGTGGAAAAACAGAAAAACAGCGAATTTCAGTGGGATGACAGCGCGTTAAAAGTCCTTAATCTTGAAAAAGGGATTTGCCAGGACTACACATATCTTGCCCTTGCCTTGCTGCGTGCATCCGGCATGGAAGCACGATATGTCGGCGGAACTGCCGGAGCAGGATTCAACTGGTCACGCCACGCCTGGGTAGAAGCAAAAGTCGACGGCGAATGGCTCACGATGGATCCAACATGGGGCGCGGGCTATGTGAAAGATGGAGAATTTGTAGCGCATTACACAGAGGATTTCTTCGAGCCGGATGAAGAAGCGTTTAAAACTCATTCCCGAAGCGGTGTGGAGTATTGATCATTGCAAAAAGAATGGACCTTGAACGCAGAAGAATGGACCTTTGGTGAAAAGAATGGACCCTGAACGCGGAAGAATGGACCTTTGGTGAAAAGAATAGACCCTGAGCGCGGAAGAATGGACCTTCGATGAAATCCCGTCCAGCCAGACTAAAAAAGCATCAAGATTTCTGCCATGATCGGCTAAAATCTTGATGCTTTTACATTTTATACTGATCACATTTACGCTTTTGGAGGCGTTCCTTCAGCGTTTCCTACGATTGCATCGATTTGGATTAACGCATCATTAGGCAAAGCTGAAACGCCAACTGTTCTTCGTGCAGGCGCGCCGCCTGGGAAGAATGTTTTGTAAGCTTCATCCACCGCATCCATATCCGCGATGTTTTTAACGAAGATATTTACTTTAACAATATCGTCCATGACATGGTCGATGCTTTCAACAATTGCTTTAATATTTTTCAAGCACTGTTCCGCTTGCTCCTTTACGCCGCCAGCTACCATTTGGCCAGAATTTGGATCCAAAGGTAATTGAGCTGAAAGGTGATTGTAATGAGAGAACGCTACAGTTTGTGTAGATAGAGGACTTTTTGGTGCATTATCTGTGTTGTTTGCCCAGATAACGATTCCATGTCTGTCTTCAATCGCTTGTGGAGGTGTACCGTCACCGTGCGAAACCACTGCTTCGATTTGTACTAAAGCATCCATCGGCAACGCTGCAGCTGCAACAACTGTGCGTGCAGGGACATAGGCAACTGTTCTAGCGATCGCCGAGTCCGGGAAGAATGTTGAATACACTTCATTGACAGCTTCCGTATCTGCAAGGTTTTTAAGGAAGATATTAATTTTGACAATATCGTCAAAAGGAACGTCGATACTTTCCAAGATCGCTTTAATGTTTTTCAAGCTTTGTGCAGTCTGTTCTTTTACACCGCCAGTTACCAGTCTGCCTGTTTTGGGATCGATCGGCAATTGAGCTGAAAGATTATTGTAATGAGAGAATGCTACGGTTTGTGTAGATAGAGGACTTGTCGGCGCATTAGCCGTGTTGTTTGTAAGTTTGATGAGGTCGCCTGCTTGTGGGGCGTTTGGAATTGTACCTTCACCGTGTGTAACAAGTGCTTCAACCTGAACTAAAGCATCCATTGGCAAAGCTGCAACTGCAACTGTTGTCCGGGAAGGAACATAGGTTGGGAAGAATGTTTTATAAACTGCATCTACAGCGTCAACATCTTTAATATCCTTAACGAATACTGTAATTCGTACAATATCGCTCATCAAATGATCAATGCTGTCTACAATTGCCTTGATATTGTTAAAGCATTGTTCAGCTTGCTCTTTTACTCCTCCAGCTACCAATTGGCCTGTTTTTGGATCGATCGGCAATTGAGCTGAAAGATTATTGTAATGAGAGAAAGCAACAGTTTGTGAGTAAAGACCGTTACCGTTTGGAGCATTTTCCGTATTTTTTGCTGATACTGCGTTATAACCACTCATGTTGTAGTCCCCTTTTGTAAAATATTTAACAACTCAAGTATGCACCGAAAAAGCCGTTCTAAACGGCTTTGAGTGCAAGATGCAATTATAGCAGGATTTGTTCATTATAGCCAACGTTATTGTAGGAAATAACAAAAGAAGCCTCTCAAAAGTCGAGTTGACTAATAAGAGACTTCTTTTTAGATGGTAAAGCTTATGTCTAGCTGCAGCGGCTAGCCCCTCGAGGTCATAAGCCACTCTAAGAAGAAGGCAAAGAGCGCCTTCTTGCTTAGATCGTCTTATGCTGGTCGGGGCTGAATAGCCGCTTCCGCTTTTCGTTATTACATCATTCCACCCATACCACCCATGTCAGGCATGCCGCCGCCCATTCCAGCTGGTTCTGGAAGGTCTGCTACAACCGCTTCAGTGGACAAGAACATTGCTGCCACGCTTGCTGCGTGTTGAAGTGCAGAACGCGTAACTTTAGTTGGATCCACGATACCTGCTTGCATCATGTTGACCCACTCGCCGTTTGCTGCGTTGAAGCCGATGCCGACTTCTTCGCGTTTTAGGCGATCGACAACGATGGAGCCTTCGAGGCCAGCGTTGTTCGCGATTTGGCGAACTGGTTCCTCAAGTGCACGAAGGACAATTTTCACGCCAGTTGCGACGTCGCCTTCTGTGCCATCAAGAAGTTTTTCAACTTTCGTGTAGACGTTGACAAGCGCTGTACCACCACCGGATACGATACCTTCTTCAACAGCCGCGCGAGTTGAGTTCAATGCGTCTTCGATACGAAGTTTGCGCTCTTTCAATTCGGTTTCTGTTGCCGCTCCGACTTTGATGACCGCTACGCCGCCAGCAAGTTTCGCAAGACGCTCTTGTAGCTTCTCTTTGTCGAATTCGGAAGTAGTTTCTTCAAGCTGCGCACGGATTTGGCCAACACGGGATGCAATTGCAGACGTATCACCATTTCCTTCAACGATTGTTGTGTTGTCTTTTGTAACAACGACTTTCGCAGCCCGTCCAAGTTGAGTGATGTCAGCGGATTTAAGGTCAAGACCAAGATCCTCAGTAATGACTTCTCCACCTGTAAGGATTGCAATGTCTTCAAGCATCGCTTTACGGCGATCGCCGAAACCAGGTGCTTTAACAGCAACCGCGTTGAACGTGCCACGAAGTTTATTCACAACGAGTGTTGCAAGGGCTTCGCCTTCTACGTCTTCCGCGATCATCAACAACGGCTTGCCTTGTTGAACGACTTGTTCAAGAACTGGAAGAATTTCTTGGATGTTGGAAATCTTTTTATCTGTAATCAAGATGTAAGGGTTGTCGAGAACCGCTTCCATTTTGTCTGTATCCGTCGCCATGTATGCAGATGCATAACCGCGATCGAATTGCATACCTTCAACAACGTCAAGCTCAGTCGTGAAGCCTTTCGACTCTTCGATTGTGATGACACCGTCGTTGCCAACGCGCTCCATTGCTTCAGCGATCAATTCGCCGACTTCTTCGTCGCCGGAAGAGATAGCTGCAACTTGTGCGATTTCCTGTTTGCTTTCGATTTCATCGGAAATGCCTTTCAATTCTTCAACAGCAGTTGCAACCGCTTTTTCGATTCCTTTACGGATACCTACAGGGTTTGCACCAGCAGTAACGTTTTTCAAACCTTCACGGATCATTGCTTGCGCTAGGACAGTCGCAGTTGTTGTACCGTCACCAGCGATTTCATTCGTTTTAGAAGCGACTTCCGCAACAAGTTTCGCACCCATGTTTTCGAATGCATCTTCAAGTTCGATTTCTTTTGCGATTGTTACGCCGTCATTCGTGATAAGCGGTGAACCAAATTTTCTTTCAAGAACGACGTTGCGTCCTTTTGGTCCAAGTGTCACTTTAACAGCATCTGCTAACGTATCTACACCGCGAAGCATTGCGCTGCGCGCGTCTTCGTTGAATTTAATTTCTTTAGCCATTTATGAATTCCCTCCTGGTTTTGAATGTACTTATTTATAAGCGGTTCTCTTAACCGATGATCGCTAGAACGTCGCTTTCACGCAGGATTAAATATTCATTGCCTTCATATTTCACTTCTGTTCCAGCATACTTTGAGAAGATGATGCGGTCGCCTTCTTTTACTTCCAAGTCAACGCGCTGGCCGTTTTCAAGAACTCGTCCAGTACCTGCCGCAACAACTTTACCCTCTTGCGGTTTCTCTTTTGCAGAATCCGGTAATACAATACCGCTTGACGTTTTTTCTTCTGCTTCGATTAGTTCGATTACGATACGGTCACCTAATGGTTTCAACAAGTGAAACAACCTCCTCAGCATTATCTCTTCTTTTTAGCACTCAGCAACCTCGAGTGCTAATACATTTATTATCATAATAAAGTTGCCCAAAAATTGCAAGCAAAATACTTAGACTCTTTTCTCTTTGCTAAACTTCTTTTAAACCGCTAAAATGGACATCAGTAGAAGGGGCGTTGGACTATGAAAAATTGGAAAATCTACATATGGATCGTCACGATTTATATTGTGATGCAACTTGCAAGTGTACCTGTTGCCGAAGGGTTGATTAATTATTTCCACAATACTGCTGGCATGGAGATGGCGGAAGCGAAATTTAATGGCTTCGCATGGGGGCTTTTCATCGTAAATGTCCTTGCAGCACCACTAATCATTTACATGACGACACGGAATAAGAAATTCTGGAACATCTTCAAGACAGGAAAAAAAGCTTCTATTGGAAAGACAATTCTTTGGGGATTCCTTGGGTTGTTCATGGCGATGGCGGGGCAAATGCTCGCTGCCATTATTGAAATGGCGCTTGGTGTCATGCCCGGATCCGAAAATACCGCACTCTTAGGCGAGGTTGCGAGAATGTCGCCGATTGTGATTTTTTCAATCGTCATTTTCGCCCCGTTATTTGAGGAAATCATATTTAGAAGGGTACTATTCGGAGGCATTTATACGAAAACGAATTTCTGGGTTGCCGCACTAATAAGCGCATTCCTTTTCTCGGTCGTCCACGGCGAGTTGAATCATACGATTCTCTATATGGCGCCAGGCCTCGTATTCGCTTTCCTTTATTACCATACGAAAAGCATTTTTGCGCCAATGATTTCGCATTTCTTAATGAACAGCTTCGCCGTAATTGTTCAGCTGAATCTAGACAAATTCGAGCAACTGGATAGTATCAAGCAAGCATTCATTTTCTTTCTCCAATAAAAAACGGCTTCCCGCGTAGGGAAGTCGTTTTCTTTTTATCCAACCGTCGTAACTAATGAAAATAGAAGAAAGGCCATAATAATAGAAATAATGATTGAGGCGACAAAGACAAATGCCGTAAGAATTGCCAGTACCCCGAGACCCCGCCATGCCGAGAAATTATGGACAAGCCCAATCCCCTTGCATGAAATTACCGTTCCGTAAATTCCCACGCCTATTGTGACTAAGTTCATAAAAAAATAAACGCCAAGCGGCAAATTCGTTATGCCTAGGTTTTCTGTCGGCACTTCGAATAAACGGGATCCATATATGCCAAGAATAAGAAAGTTCATCGGCGCAATCCAGATACTTAGAATTGTGGCAGTTGGTGTGACATGGATCATTTCAGAAAACGCACCTGTCCCCCCAAGCCATTTCCCAATCCATGTATACAGCGCGGTCATAATCACCCAGCCAAGCAATGAACCAGTAAATATAAGCAAGATTGAAAGTAAAATGCTTAAAAACACCGGCATTCCGCTAAACCAACCCGTTGCTGCAAAAGCTATTGAGCCAGAACTAACTGATCCCAGCAGAAAAATAACTACCCCATAGCCAACCGACTTCTTCTCAAGCATATACGCCAATGTCTTCGTCGGCTGACTCCATATGGATAACAATGGATTCATAATACTCCCCCTCCCACTCCTATTTATATGATGGAGCAAAAGACGTTCAACACCCCATCTACCTATCATACTGGAACTTGTTTGGGATTTCATTACAAAAAAAGCCCTTTTGCCGGACTACTGATCCGAAAAAGGGCTTGCCATTTTACTTTTCCAAATTCCCCATCACTTCATCAATTTGCCGTTGCTGCTCCGCCTTTATCTCCTCACGCTTCCGCTTCTCCTCTGCCTTGAGGAACTTCCGATACCCGAAGCGGCAGATGACGATGCTGATTTCATAAAGAATGAACAAAGGTACGGTCACTAATAAATGAGACATAATATCAGGCGGTGTGATGAACGCTGCGATGACGAACAGTACAAAATACGAGTATTTCCTGATCTTAACCAGCTTCTTAGGATCCAGTATGCCTAGCCTTGATAAGAACAACAGGACAATCGGCAGTTGGAAGACGATTCCGAACGGTATCAAGATCTGGAAAAGGAAAGTGAAATATTGATTGATGCCAATCGTTTGCGTAATTCCTAACTCTCCCGATAAGTTCAGCATGAAATTCATGACGAACGGCACGAGGACAAAATAGGAGAATCCGATTCCGATGAGAAATAGGATAAACGCAAACGGGATATAGCTTAATGTCACTTTCCGCTCCGTTTCATGAAGCCCTGGCGATACGAACGACCAGAACTGGTACATGATAATAGGAGAAATGATAACAACTGCGAGGAAGATGATGACCTTCAAGTAAATGACGATTGGATCGACAACATTGAATGCGTGGAACTCATCATATCCACCCTCATTCAATAAAAACTCAATGACTGGTTTAGCGGCAAAAAAGCTACCAATTACCCCAATAACAAAGAAAACGACGATTACTATCAGCCGTTTTCTAATTTCTTCTATATGCTCAATGACAGTTAAGTTTTTTTCGTTCATAGGACAGACATCCTTACTTATTGCACATCGTTTTTCTTATCTTCAACTTTCTTCACTGTATCCTCATCATCTGAAGCAAGTCCTTTTGTTGCTGATTTAAACTCACGTAATGAAGAGCCGAATGCTTTTCCGATTTCTGGCAACTTCTTCGGTCCAAAAATGAGCAAAGCAATAATTGCGATGATAATTAAACTAGTTACACCTGGAGCCATTTCGGACACCTCCTTCATATGTAGTCTATTTTACATGAAAACAGCTTGTATTACTATTGACAAGCCGATTATAATTGTGAATCTTTTACGTCATTTTTTATGAAATAAATTAGTGACTGCAACTCCACCGATAAATCGATCGTATGGATGCGCATCCAGTCTGGTGCTGTCAATCGGACAGGCGTGAAATTCAAAATCCCTTTTACGTCAATTTCAACGAGTCGATCCGTAATATCCTGCGCAGCCCTAGAAGGAACGGTGAGGATGACGAGGTTAATATTCATTTCCTTAATCTTTTCTTCCATCATATCGGGATGGAAAACAGGAATATTGCTGACGATTTTGCCTTCCTTCGGCGCTTTCGGATCAAATGCGACGACAATACGTGTATTATGGTTTTTCTGGAAGTTGTATTTTAAAAATGCACTCCCCAAGCTGCCAACGCCTATTAACGCGACGTCTGTCTCTTCATCCTGATCCAATGTTTGGCGGAAGAATTGCAGGAGATCGTTTACATCATAGCCATACCCTTTACGCCCTAACGCCCCGAAATGGGAGAAATCCCTACGGATCGTGGCCGCATCGATTTTCATCGCCTCGCTTAATTCACTGGAAGAGATTCGCTTTTTGCCTGCGTTCGCGAAGTTCTGCAGGAATCTATAATACAATGGAAGGCGTTTAGAAGTCGCCTGTGGAATTCTCTGTGTCTCTCCAGCCATTTTCAACCTCCTGTACGTACGATCAGCCGATTCTATCGTACAGCAGATGCCCTTTGATGTAAAGCCGACCATTGCACCCGCATGCCCATTCGATTACACTTAAAGTATGAATTGAGGTGTGCAGAATGATTGTTTTACAAGTGAATGGTCTAACTAAATCCTTTTCTGGAACTGACATATTGGAAAACGTACGTCTCGAAGTGCAGCACCGTGACAGAGTTGCACTCGTCGGACGCAATGGCGCCGGCAAATCCACCTTGCTTAAAATCATCGCAGGGGAAATGACTGCGGATTCCGGCGATCTAGTCATGCCAAAAGACGTACAGATCGGCTATCTCGAACAACATGCAGGCATTGATTCATCCTTGACGATTTGGGATGAAATGCTGACCGTTTTCGAGCCTTTGCAAGTGATGGAAAGGCGTCTGAGAAAACTGGAAGCGCAAATGGCCGATCCTTCTGTATACGAACATGCCCTGGAGTATGATCGGGTCATGAAGGAATATGATGCCCTGCAAGTTGAATTTAAAGATTCCGGCGGCTATCAGTTCGAATCCGACATGCGCTCCGTCCTGCACGGCATGCGCTTTTATCCGGAAGACTATGAGAAGCATGTTAACCTGCTTTCGGGCGGGCAAAAAACACGTTTGGCACTTGCGAAGATGCTGCTCAGCAAACCGGATCTGCTCATATTGGACGAGCCGACAAACCATTTAGATATTGAAACACTCGGCTGGCTTGAGAAATATCTTGTCTCTTATGAAGGAGCGATTCTTATCGTTTCCCATGACCGTTACTTCCTCGATCAGATTGTGACGATCACTTATGAAGTGTCGAGACGCAAAGTGACGAAGTACAGCGGAAACTATAGCGCGTATTTGGATGAAAAAGCGAAAAACTATGAGCGGGATAAGAAGTTATATGAACGCGAAACGAGCGAAAAGGCGAAGCTCGAGGATTTCATCCAACGGAATATCGCCCGCGCTTCGACATCCAAAATGGCGAAAAGCCGCAGGAAGCAGCTCGAACGGACAGAATGGATGGATGCACCGGATGGGGATGAAAGATCCGCAAGCTTTTCATTCACAATCGACCGGCCAAGCGGAAATGACGTCCTTACGCTGGAGGATGTCGCGGTCGGCTACCAAAATAAAATCGTTTCTAAAGACATCAATATGCATGCGTATAAAGGCGATCGGATCGCCATTCTCGGACCGAACGGAATTGGCAAATCGACTTTGCTAAAGACAATCGTAAAAATGCAGGAACCGATTGCCGGGACGATCCGCTACGGTACAAATGTCCAGTTCGGATATTACGATCAAAACCAGGCAACGATCATCGGGACGGGAACAGTCCTACAAGAACTTTGGGATGAGTGGCCGATGATGAATGAAAAGGACGTACGAACCGTTTTGGGACGCTTCCTCTTTACTGGGGATGATGTCGAAAAGCCTGTGACGTCGTTATCGGGTGGTGAGAAGGCCCGCCTTTCATTGGCAAAACTCATGCTTCAAAAGTCGAACACGCTCATTCTCGATGAGCCGACGAACCATCTCGACCTGGATAGCAAGGAAGTGTTGGAAAACGCATTAGACGATTTTCCGGGAACCATCCTTTTCGTTTCCCATGACCGCTACTTCATCAACCGCATTGCGACAAAAGTGATCGATGTCGCTTCAATCGGTGTAACCGAATACCTTGGCGACTATGATTATTTCATCGAGAAGAAGACAGAGCTTGCGGAATTGCAAGCTGAGCAGACTTCATCGGCGGGAACAGTCCAACCGAAAACCAAGCGGAACGAGGACGACAAAGAATTCAAAAGGCAAGAGCGTCGATTAACAAGGGCAATTACGGAAATCGAAACATCCCTCGCTAAAATGGACAAGGACATCGAAGCGTTGCAGGAAGAGCTGTTGCGTCCTGAATTCGCGGAAAATCATGTAAAATTGATGGACCTTCAAGAACAGATTGATGCACTGCAAATGAAACATGATAGCGAGTCGGAAGAGTGGTTAGTTTTGCAGGAAGAGCTAGAAAATTTAAAGTCTTAAACATGAAATTGCTGTCGAATGGCTAGAATGCCTATTCGACAGCTTTTTTAGTTTTCGACAATTATCCAATCTCATTTTCCACAATCTTATCAACAACGCCAAAGTTGATTTAAAGGGATATGAACATAGTTATCCACGTTATCCACAATAACATCTTTCTTTACACACATAGTTATCCAAATGATGGAGAGATAATGCACATGAATCTTTTAATTATCCACAAATTATTAACAAATGTGCATAAGTACGAACGTTCCCTCTTGACAAGACAAACAATTTATTGCTCAAATAAAAACGGAAATCGTCAAAACTCGACGATTTCCATCACTTATTCAATCCACGATACGAGCTGCATACCCGGCCTGCCGTTCATTTCCATATTGCCACGTTTTCCATCGATAAACATCGCTGTACCTGCAGCACCAATCATCGCTGCATTATCCGTACAAAGGGAAATCGGAGGGACATAAAACGGAATCCCCTCTTTTTCGAATACGACATCTAAGGAAGCACGCAAGCCTTTATTCGCTGCAACGCCACCCGCCGCAATCACTTGCTTCACATTGAATTCCTTCGCTGCTCTCAACGTCTTGGCGGTTAAAACTTCTATAACGCTTTGCTGAAAGCCTGCGGCTACATGTGCTGGCACAATCGAGCCGTCCTTTTGTTCAAGATTATGTTTGTAATTAATGACCGCTGATTTAAGCCCGCTGAAGCTGAAGTCATAAGAATCCGCCTCCAGCCAAGCTCGAGGAAACTCAATCGCCTCATCGCTCTCAAGCGCAAGCTTATCAATCGCCGGGCCTCCAGGATACGGCAAGCCAAGGACGCGAGCCACCTTATCATACGCCTCCCCTGCCGCATCATCACGCGTTTCCCCGATTAGTTTAAAGGATCCGTGCTTCTCCATCATGACAAGCTCTGTATGGCCTCCAGACACGATAAGCGCTAACAAAGGGAACTCCATCGGCTGCATCAATTGATTCGCATAAATATGTCCCGCAATATGATGGACGCCGATAATTGGAAGTCCGTTCGCAAAGGCAAACGCCTTCGCTGCATTAATGCCGATCAGAAGCGCGCCAACGAGCCCCGGTCCTTCTGTCACAGCGACTGCATCTAAATCTTCCGGTTCAAGCTTTGCTGCAGCCAACGCCTCTTCAATGACAAGTGTAATCTGCTCAACATGATGACGCGACGCAATTTCAGGCACGACACCCCCGAACCGCTGCTGACTTTGGATCTGAGACGCAACAACGTTTGAGATGATTTCATGACCATTCTTAATAACAGAAGCCGCCGTTTCATCACAGCTCGTTTCAATCCCTAATATATAAATGTCTTTATCCATTAAAATTCCACCCACATGACGAGCGCATCTTCATGGTCGTCCGTATAATAGTTTTTTCGAATGCCGCCATCCTGAAAGCCGAGTTTCCGATACAAATTCTGCGCCGTATAGTTCGTCACCCGTACTTCAAGCGTCATCAGGCGCACATCATTTGCCTTACACAGCTCAATCGCCTTGCGCATCAAGGCCTCACCGATTCCATGACCCCGCATAAATTTACGCACCGCCACATTCGTAATATGGCACTCATCCAGCACGACCCACATCCCGCAATGCCCGATGACCTCGTCGTCCATAACTGCAACAACATAATGAGCATAATCATTCCCCGTCATCTCATGCTCGAAAACCTCATGCGTCCAAGGCGTCGCGAATGCCTCCTGCTCAATTTCGACGACAGCAGGAATATCATCCATCGTCATTTTTCTATACTCAATTCTTTGATCCACTGCCCTTTTCCTTCCGTTGCTGCATTAACCAATTCGCCTCCGCCTCCGCAATCCGGCGGTATTCCGGGGTAAATGCATGTGTATTCTCTTCATGTTCCGATTGCTGCGCGATGAAAATCAGCGAAGATGCCCGTGGAAGCTGCATCGGAAACGGTGCAATGACCGCATTCCCATTCAACTTATCCATTATGAGCGCCTCATGCATGCCGACGTCCTTGCCGACAAACAAAATGGAACGCCCCAATGGAACTAATGAATCCAACAACTCCTCAATCCCTAAGTGCCGATCTTCGTGAATCGCAACAAGGTTGCCATCTACGTATTCATAAACACCCGCATATACATGATTCCGTCGGGCGTCCACTAACGGACAAATAAGCCCGCTAAAATGAAGCGCATTCGCTGCTAACACCTTCAAGCTTGAAACACCGACAAGCGGCTTCTTCAACGTCCAAGCCAACGTCTTCGCAATCGTCACACCGATTCGAACGCCCGTATATGAACCCGGCCCTTCCGAAACCGCGATTGCATCGATATCTTTCGGTTTAAGCTGTACCGTCTCAAATAATTCCTCTATGACCGGCATCGCCCGTAAAGAGTGATTGACCGCCATGGACGAATTCACCTCTGCCAAAATCGCCCCATCTTTTACAATGGCGACAGACAAGGGCGTATTCGCCGTATCGATCCCTAACCATATCATAACGTCATCGCCTCACAAATCTTTTCATAACGCTCACCTTTCGGGGTGAACATAAGTTTTCTAGATGTGTCCCCTGTATGTTGTAATTTTATCTCAAGTCGTTCATTTGGAAGATCATCTTCAATTAAATGCGCCCACTCTACGATTGAAATCGAATCACCGTAGAACAGTTCGTCCCATCCAAGATCCTCATCGCTATCCGCCAGACGATAAACATCAAGATGATTGAGCGGATAGTTTCCTTCATATTGTTTTAGGATGGTAAATGTCGGACTGTTGACCGTTCTTGTTATACCAAGGCCTTTAGCCAGCGCTTTCGTAAATGTCGTTTTCCCTGCACCAAGATCGCCTTCGAGCGTGAGGACGTCTGGTGGGGAAAGTAAACTTGCTAACTTATGAGCAAGTTGTTCAGTTTCCTCTTGGGAATGAACATTGATTTCTATAGTCATAGTAATTTCCTTTCAACTCCACTTTGTTCTAGTGTACCGAATTTATGGTGTTTTCGAAAGCATAGCGTGTTAAACATATAATTAAACAATAAAAAACCGATCCTGGAATGAATCCACAATCGGTTGACAATTTAATATAAAATGGCGGTCCCGACCGGGATCGAACCGGCGATCTCCTGCGTGACAGGCAGGCATGTTAACCGCTACACCACGGGACCATTTAATATGTATACCTTTCGAAAGAACGCAAGGTTCTTAAACTGCTAATACATGTAATTGATCAATTCTAACCAACTGACATTCTAATCGAAAAGTGATGGTTTG
>NZ_BJYL01000042.1 GCF_007991495.1 Sporosarcina luteola
TCACTCCCTCCTACTCGATTTCTTAAACAAGTGCCTCGTCAGATTCGACGACACGGACAAATTGCCCTTCGTTATAAGGGTAACCTGCTTTTGTAATTTTCACCTTAATAATTTTTCCGACCATCGCTTCCTCTGCCGGGAAGACTACCTTCAAATAATTATCAGTATAGCCTTCATATAAGCCGCTTTCCGGATCAAGCTTGTACTTTTCCTCCGGAATGACTTCAAGTACTTCATTCTCAAAATCAGCTGCATACTGCTTTGCCAATTGGTCATTCAACTCGATCAAACGGTGAACACGTTCATTTTTCACATCTTCATCGATTTGATCTTCCATTCGAGCGGCAGGTGTTCCTGTCCGTTTCGAATACGGGAAAACGTGTAATTCAGAGAATCTATGATCTCTAATGAAATTATACGTATCCATGAATTCTTCTTCAGTTTCACCTGGGAAACCGACAATTACATCAGATGTAATCGCAAGATGTGGCAAAGCTTCACGTAAACGATCAAGCCGCTCCGCAAAAAACTCCATCGTATATTTTCTTCTCATCCGTTTCAGCACCGTATTGGAACCGGATTGAATCGGAATATGCAAATGACGGACAATTTTTGTAGAGTTCCGAAGCACTTCAATCACTTCGTCTGTTAATTGGCTCGCTTCAATCGAGCTGATTCGAAGTCTCTTTAAACCGTCCACTTTCGTTTCAAGATCACGTAGGAGACGGGCTAAATTATAATCCTTCAAATCCTCTCCGTATCCACCTGTGTGGATGCCCGTGAGAACGATTTCCAAATAACCAGCATCGACCAATTGCTGTGCTTGCCTAATAACTTCTTCAGGATCCCTTGAACGCATTAATCCACGAGCCCAAGGTATGATGCAGAATGTACAGAAGTTGTTACATCCTTCCTGGATTTTCAATGATGCCCGCGTACGGTCAGTAAATGCCGGCACGTCAAGCTCCTCATAGACCCGGTTCTTCATAATATTACGTACCGCGTTGATCGGTTGACGCTCTACCCGGTATTCATCAATCAGGCCGAGCAATTTCGTACGATCCTGAGTACCAACAACAATATCGACTCCTGGAATCGCCATGATTTCTGCCGGTGAAGTTTGGGCATAGCAGCCCGTTACACAAATGACAGCATCTGGATTACGACGTATCGCTCTTCGAATGACTTGGCGACTTTTCTTATCACCAGTATTCGTGACCGTACATGTATTGACAACGTAAACGTCTGCATTCTTTTCGAAATCGGAACGCTCATAACCCGCTTCCTTGAAAAGTTGCCAGATTGCTTCCGTTTCATAATGGTTAACTTTGCAGCCTAATGTATGAAATGCAACAGAAGACACTAGCTGCTCACCTCTTTCATTCAAATTCGTAAGACATGGCGGACAATAAATATAAAGGCGCCGTCTCCGTCCTGAGTATTCGCGGTCCTAATGAAACTGAAAGAAAACGAGCCTCAACAAGCGCTTCGGCTTCTTTTCTCGATAACCCGCCTTCAGGCCCGAAAACAACTAATACCGTTTGTTTATGATACACGTTTTTCAATCTATCTGCAATCCTGTTGGGGTCAGTGCTCTTGGCATCTTCTTCATCGGCAAATAGCCGTACGTCGAACTTCTCAGCTTCAATCAAAAGCTGTTTGAATGATATGGGGGATTTCACGTCGGGAATAACTGTCCGATGACATTGTTCCGCCGCCTCTTTCGCAATTTTACTGAGACGATCCACTTTCTTATCGCCCTTTTTTGTATCCCATTTGACGATTGAACGCTCCGCTTCAAATGGAATGATTGCCTTCATGCCAAGTTCGGTTCCTTTTTGAACGATTAAATCCAACTTATCGCCCTTCGGCAAACCACATGCGATAGTCACTTGAACGGGCATTTCATTAGCCGATAGTGCCGCGCCTTTCCGACTGACAATCACTCCATCCGGGAGGAAATCTGTAATTTCAGAGACAAATCCTTCGCCTCCCGCGACTGCGATGACGCAATCTCCCAAGTTCATACGCATAACTTTGACGATATGTTTTCCGTCATCTCCTAAAATTTGCGCGTTGCCGTCTTCATCGAAATCGGAGTCGAGAAAATAACGTTGCAAAATTACGCACTCCTTTTAGATGCGATGATAGCCACCCAATCTTCCATCAACACTGACTCAACAATTTCAAATCCTTTGCTTAGAAGATCATCTTTTACAAGATCACGCTTTTGAGCGATGATTCCTGAGACAATGAAGAGTCCATCTTCCGGAAGGATGGAATAGGCATCACCCGAAAATGTCATAATTACTTCCGCTAGAATATTAGCTACAATTATTGAAGCCGGTTCCTTCACGGAATCTAATAAGTTACCGTGCGTTACTTCTACTACGTTTTGGACTTTATTCAACTCTATATTCTCTTGAGCGGCCTTTACTGCCACTTCATCCAGATCCAACGCATGGACATGCGACGCACCCAGGAGAGCGGCACCGATGGACAATACACCCGATCCGGTACCGACGTCAATGACTGTGTTTCCTTTTTCCACATACTTTTCCAGCGCTTGAAGACACATGACTGTCGTTGGATGGGTGCCGGTCCCGAATGCCATTCCGGGATCCAGCTCGATGATCAACTCATCCGAATCAACAGGCTCATACGTTTCCCACGTCGGAACGATTGTGAACCTGCTTGAAATCTTCACTGGGTGATAATACTTTTTCCAAGCCGTTGCCCAGTCCTCTTCATCCACCTCGTTCGTAGAAACAAGATTGACGCCGACATCCAAGCCGTACGCAGCTAGATTATCAACGGATTCACTAATTTCTTTTACCGTTTCAATTAAGAAACTATTGACTGGCAAATATGCTTTGACGATGACCCCTTCTGCGGGAAAATCTTCTTTTTTCAGCTCGTAGATTTCGCCGAAACGATCTTCATGGATCCGGTCGGGTTCATTGGAATCTTCGATAATGACTCCGCTTGCCCCTGCTTCATGCAAAATATTGGCAACCGCTTCGGTCGCTTCATGTGTTGTGTGGATGGAGATTTCTGACCACTTCAACTGCGTTCATCCTTTCAATCGCCTTTTATAGTACGTTTGATTTTATCAAAAAGTGAGCTTGAATACTCATCCGGCGAGTTGCCTTCGATAGAAGCGAATTCACGGAGAAGTTCTTTTTGCTTTTCGGTCATCTTCTTAGGCGTAAGTGCTTTGATAATGACATGTTGGTCTCCCGTTCCATGACCGTGTACATTTTTTACGCCTTTTCCTCGCAAACGGAAATTTGTCCCCGTTTGTGTTCCTGCCGGAATCTTTAATTTCACGTTTCCGTTGATAGTCGGGACTTCAATTTCATCGCCAAGTGCCAATTGAGGGAATGAAATCGACACTTCTAAGTAGATATCGTCACCTTCCCGGACGAAACGATCATGCTCTCTCACTCTAAATACAATATACAAGTCACCGGATGGCCCACCATTGACGCCAGCCTCCCCTTGACCGGTAACGCGAAGCTGCTGACCGTCGTCGACGCCTGCAGGTATTGTAACTTTTATCTTCTTGCGCTTTGTCACACGCCCTGCACCATGACAAGTATTACACTTTTCAGGAATGATTTTACCGGTTCCTTGACAGTGCGGACAAGTTCGGCGATTTACCATTTGTCCTAATGGAGTGTTTTGTGTGACTGAAATTTGTCCAGATCCGCCACAGTGTGAACAGGTATTGACGGGTGTTCCTTTTTTAGCTCCCGTCCCATCACAAGTGTCACATGTTTCTTCTCTCGGCAGTTCAATCTCTGTTTCTTTTCCGAAAACCGATTCCATGAAATCGATGGTCATTGAATATTGAAGGTCGTTGCCTTTTCTTGGGGCGTTCGGATCACGGCGTCTTGTACTGCCGCCGAAAAACGTACTGAAGATGTCTTCGAATCCGAAACCGTCGGCTGATCCTCCGCCAAATCCTCCGAAGCCTTGATTTGGGTCCGCATGGCCGAATTGGTCATAATTTGCACGTTTCTTTTCATCGCTTAATGTTTCGAACGCTTCAGTCACTTCTTTAAATTTCTCTTCTGCGCCCGCTTCTTTATTCAAATCGGGATGATATTGTTTTGAAAGTTTTCGATAGGCTTTCCTGATTTCTTCTTTGCTTGCCGATTTTGACACACCAAGCACTTCGTAATAATCTCGCTTACTCATTACTTCACTCTCCCATAAATCAATGGCATTGTATTATTCATATGATTAGAGTATTGTATGTTGAATAAAATATCAGAACCGGATTTCCACTCCAGGCGGACGCTTTCCGTTCCATATCTGACTACTATTATCCGTAATATATAGACCCTATACTCTTTTATATGTTAAAGACTCGATTTATTGTAACATGCGTGGTTCTTTTCCCAAAAGAAAAAGTCAAAGCCGGAATATCGGACTTTGACTTTTCCGTCAATCGATCGTTGAATTAGTTTTTCTTGTCGTCGTCGACTTCTTCAAAGTCGGCATCGACAACGCCGTCATCCTGCGGCTGGTCACCAGCTTCGGCTGTTCCGCCTTGCGCTTGTGCTTCCGCAGATGCTTGCTCGTATAATTTCATCGTCATTTGTTGAACGATTTCTTCCAACGCTTCTTTCTTCGTACGTATTTCATCCAAATTGCCAGCTTCAATCGCTGATTTCAATTCTTCTTTTGCTTCCTCGACTTTTTTCACTTCGTCTTCGGAAACTTTGCCTTCAAGATCTTTTAATGTCTTTTCGGCCATGAATACAAGTTGGTCCGCGTCATTTTTCAAATCCGCTTCCTCTTTACGCTTTTTGTCTTCTTCAGCGTTTGCTTCCGCATCTTTCACCATGCGATCGATTTCGTCATCAGACAAGCCTGTGCTTGATTGGATAGTGATGTTTTGTTCTTTTTGTGTACCAAGATCTTTCGCTTTAACCGTAACAATCCCGTTTTTATCGATATCGAAAGTAACTTCGATTTGAGGGATTCCGCGTGGTGCTGGTGGAATATCCGTCAATTGGAAACGGCCAAGCGTTTTATTGTCAGAAGCCATCGGACGCTCACCTTGCAAGACGTGGATGTCAACGGCCGGTTGGTTATCTGCAGCAGTCGAGAATACTTGTGACTTGCTCGTAGGGATCGTCGTGTTTCTATCGATCAACTTCGTGAATACGCTGCCCATCGTTTCGATACCTAGAGATAGTGGGGTAACGTCTAGCAAGACGACATCTTTCACATCTCCACGGATGATTGAACCTTGTACGGCAGCTCCCATTGCGACAACTTCGTCCGGGTTAACGCCTTTGAAAGGCTCTTTTCCAGTTTCTTTCTTGATGGCTTCCTGAACGGCAGGAATACGTGTAGAACCACCAACAAGGATAACACGATCGATTTCAGATGGAGATAGATCCGCATCTTTCATAGCTTGGCGAGTCGGCACCATGGACCGTTCAACTAAGTGTGCAGTTAATTCATCGAATTTAGCACGAGTCAATGAGATTTCAAGGTGCAATGGACCAGCTTCTCCTGCTGTGATGAATGGCAAGGAAATTTGTGTTGACGTAACGCCCGAAAGATCTTTTTTCGCTTTTTCCGCTGCATCTTTCAATCGTTGCATCGCCATTTTATCTTTTGAGAGATCGATGGCATTTTCTTTACGGAATTCTTGAACGAGGTATTCGATGATGACGTCATCAAAATCATCTCCGCCCAATTTATTGTCTCCCGCTGTAGCGCGAACTTGGAATACGCCGTCGCCGAGTTCAAGGATTGAAACGTCGAAAGTACCGCCACCCAGGTCGTATACAAGAATCGTTTCATCTTCGTCAGTCTTGTCTAAACCGTATGCCAATGCTGCAGCTGTCGGCTCGTTAATAATCCGTTCTACTTCTAGACCCGCAATCGTACCAGCATCTTTTGTTGCTTGACGTTGTGCGTCATTGAAATAGGCAGGTACTGTAATAACAGCTTTTGTTACTTTTTCACCTAAGTATTCTTCCGCATAGCCCTTCATGTACTGAAGAATCATTGCTGAAACTTCTTGCGGCGTATATTCCTTATCTTCAACTTTCACTTTATAATCGGATCCCATATGTCTTTTTACGGACATAATTGTGTTCGGATTTGTAATGGACTGACGCTTAGCCACTTCTCCGACTTGACGTTCTCCGTTTTTAAAAGCTACAACAGAAGGAGTTGTCCGGTTACCTTCCGGATTCGGGATTACCTTCGCTTCTCCACCTTCATATACTGCTACTACTGAGTTTGTTGTCCCTAAGTCAATACCGATAATTTTGCTCATTTGAATTCCTCCTAGATAAATGCGTCTTCAACAGATTGATATAATTTATTCGTTCACTTTGACCATGGAAGGTCGAAGTACGCGATCTTTTAACTGATACCCTTTTTGCAATTCCTCAAGCACGATTCCTGAAGACTTATCTGGTTCGCTTCCAGTCATAACGGCTTGGTGGAAATTCGGATCGAACTCCTTGTCCTGCGCCTCAATCTCAACAAGGCCTTCACCTTTTAAGGAATCGATCAAGTTTCGATAAATCATTTCCATGCCAGTCAAAAGTGACTGTGATTCTTCGGACTTCGCTTCGACTGCAAGAGCGCGTTCAAAGTTGTCAAGTATCGGCAACAGATTCGTCAGTATGCTTTGTGCCTTATATTTGATCAATGCCTCTTTGTCAAGTGCAGCTCTTCTCTTGGCGTTCTCATAATCAGCAAGCACGCGCAAAAGCTTATTTTCTTCTTCGTGCAGCTTCGCTTCCAGCTCGTTGATTTTTTCATCCTTTTCATCGACTATCTCGATCGTATCTTCAGGATTGCTATCGTTGGAAATGTTTTCTACTTCAGTATCCATTTCCGTATTTGCTCCCTTAGGGGTTGCTTCGTTTTCGGCAGCCTCATTTTCAACATCATTCATTTTATCAGTCACTGTTCTTTCCTCCTATCCAATCCGATCGACATCTCATTCAACGCATGCGATAAATTAACGCTAAGAATATCCAGCATCGTAATGACCTTGCCGTAATCCATCCTTTTCGGTCCGATGATCGCGATAGAACCCGCCATATTGTTGCCAGCAGAGTAGTTTGCTGTGATTACACTGCAATCTTCCATCGCATTATTTTTATTTTCCGAACCGATCCGTACATGAATTCCTTTTGTCGCATCCTGGAAAAAATCAATCGCAGGTGTACCATTTTCGATTAACTCGAAAAACATTTTCATTTTTTGAAGATCGTTGAATTCCGGTTGCTTCAACATGTTCATCTTGCCGCCGAAATACAAACGCTCTTCGGGTTTGATTGTCATCGCCCGTTGGAATGATGCAAATAAGTCGCCAGCATGATGCACATGCTGTTCAAAAACTGTTTTTGCTTCCCGGGCAAGCTTGTTCTGCAGAAAGCTCAGTGGCGTTCCGACAAGCCTTTCATTTAAAATATTCACCATCTTTTCAATATCCGAAGCCATCATACCTTTAGGAACATCAAAAACCCGGTTTTCCACATGCCCATTATCCGTCACAATGATGGCAACTGCTTTCGTTTCATCCAATGGGACAATCGAAAACCTTTTCACCGAATGCATGGACATATCTGGCCCTAATAGGATTGACGTGTAGTTGGTCAGTTCAGATATGATTTTTGCGGAATTGCGGATCAGTTCCTCAGTTTCCACTACCCTATCTTGAAATATCGAGCGCAATTGAACGCTATCTTCGATTGTCAATTTTTCGGGTGTCAATAAATGATCGACGTAGAAACGGTAGCCTTTTTCCGAAGGAACCCTGCCCGAAGAAGTATGGGTTTTTTCGAGATACCCTAATTCCTCCAAATCAGCCATATCATTACGAATGGTAGCGGGACTAAAGGGAGCTTCCGGTTTTTTAGATAACTGCCTTGATCCGACAGGTTGTGCGGATTCGATGAAATCGTTAACCGTCAGTTGCAATATAAGCAATTGTCTGTTTGTCAACATGATCATCACTCCTGTTAGCACTCTTTATGAGTGAGTGCTAAGACTACTCATAATTTATCAAATTGGGGTGTTAGTGTCAACGAATTAACTCTGTATTACTTGAGAAATTGCTGGAATACTTCGTTGCCTCTAAATACACCTTTTCTTGTAAGTCTTATACTTCCCTCCGACTCCAAGACCATTCCTTCTCCGATGAGTTCTTCTAACGCTTTTCCATACACTTCCGTCAACGTCTTTCCAAATTTATTCTTGAATGCTTCTTTAGAAACGCCGGATGATTTGCGGAGCCCTAAAAACATTTCTTCCTCCATCGATTCGACTTCTGTCACTTCATGCGACTCCAGTAGTGGACGTAGGTTGTTATCTGCGCTTTCCATATACTTTTTTAGCGGTCCTAGATTGGCATATCTTTGACCTTTCAAGTAACCATGTGCACCCGCTCCGATTCCAGCATATTCATCGTTATCCCAATAAATCAGATTATGGACGGAATCTTTACCAGGTACTGCAAAGTTGCTAATTTCATATTGTTTTCTACCTGCAGCATCCATTCTATCAATTAGCATGGAGAACATTTCCGTTTCTAAATCTTCACCTGGCAACGGCAGCTTTCCTTTATTCATTAAATTATAAAAAACGGTTTTCGGCTCGACGATGAGCGAGTATCCCGAGTAATGCGGCAGGTCAAGAGCGAGCGCAGCGTCAAGTGTATGTTTCCATTGACCAATTGTTTGTTCCGGAAGCCCATAAATCAAATCGATACTAATATTTTCAAAACCAACTTCCCTTGCCTCTTTTATTACTCTTTGCGGATCATTTGCTCCGTGCGTCCTACCAATCCTTTTTAATAATTCTTCATCGAATGATTGGACACCGATGCTAAGTCGGTCAACGCCTCCATTTTTTAAAACGGATAACTTTCCGCGCGTCAATTCATCCGGATTAGCTTCAGTCGAGAACTCGCGTAAAGAATTTATATCAACGTATTGATGGATGATTTCAAGTAAACGATCAAGTTGGGATTCGGACAGTGAAGTCGGAGTTCCACCACCTAAGAAAACTGTTTCAAGTTTTTTGAATGAATGCCCCTCATTCGACAAAATGGACAATTCGTTCCCGATCGATTCAATATATTCGTCAACAGGTTGGTTTTTAAAGAATACTTTATTGAAATCACAGTAATGACAAATTTGGTGGCAGAAAGGAATATGAATATACATACCTCGCATTTTAGTATTGTCCCCTTTCTTTTTGTGGGTGGCAGGCACCAAATAAAGGAGCCCATATTGGACTCCTTTTTATTTTTTAAATATCAATCTTCGTCCATTTTCAAAACAGCCATGAATGCTTCTTGCGGGACTTCGACGGATCCGACTTGCTTCATCCGTTTTTTCCCTTCTTTTTGTTTCTCTAATAATTTACGTTTACGGGAAATGTCTCCGCCATAACATTTTGCAAGGACGTTTTTACCAATCGACTTGATGGTCGAACGCGCAACGATCTTTTGACCGATGGCTGCTTGGACTGGTACTTCAAACTGTTGGCGCGGGATAAGCTTCCTCAATTTTTCAACGATCGCCTTGCCACGCTCATAGCTGAAGTCGCGATGGACGATGAAGCTGAGTGCGTCGACTTGTTCACCGTTCAATAGAATATCCATTTTAACAAGTTTCGATTGTTTGTAGCCAATCAATTCATAATCAAGGGATGCATAACCTTTTGTCCCTGATTTCAATTGGTCAAAGAAGTCATAGACAATTTCAGCAAGGGGCAACTCGTAGATAATATTGACACGTGATGCGTCAATATAATCCATTGTAATGAAATTGCCGCGTTTTTGCTGGCATAGTTCCATAACAGAACCTACATATTCATTCGGCACCATGATCGATGCTTTCACATAAGGCTCTTCGACATGATCGACCTTTTGTGCATCCGGCATCATGGAAGGGTTATCCACTTTCAATTCTTTTCCGTCTGTCGTTATGACGTTGTAAATAACACTCGGCGCTGTAGTGATCAAATCAATTTTGAATTCACGTTCGATCCGCTCTTGGATGATTTCCATGTGAAGCAGCCCAAGGAAGCCACAACGGTATCCGAAGCCAAGCGCCTGGGATGTTTCTGCTTCATACTCAAGTGCGGAGTCGTTAAGTTCCAGCTTTTCAAGCGCTTCACGCAAGTCCACATATTTCGATGAGTCGATTGGATAAAGACCGCAGAACACCATTGGGTTCAATCGACGATAACCAGGCAGCGGCTCGCTCGCCGGATTCTTCGCGTTCGTAACTGTGTCCCCGACGCGCGTATCGCCGACATTTTTGATTGCTGCGGAAAGGAAGCCGACGTCTCCTACCGATAATTCATCGCGCAAAGAAATATTCGGTGTGAATACGCCCGTTTCAATGACTTCGAATTCTTTTCCGGTTGCCATCATACGGATTTTATCACCAGGCTTGACAGTTCCTTGGACAATTCGGATATTGACGATGACGCCTTTGTACTGATCGTAATGAGAGTCAAAGATCAATGCTTGCAGCGGCGCTTCGGGATCGCCCGTAGGTGCAGGCACTTTCTCGACAATCTGTTCGAGGATTTCTTCGATGCCAATCCCAGCTTTCGCGGAAGCATGCACCGCCTCAGAAGCATCCAGGCCGATAACATCTTCAATTTCTTGTTTGACCTTATCGGGATCTGCTGCTGGCAAATCGATTTTATTGATAACAGGCAGAATTTCAAGATCATTGTCGAGCGCTAAATAGACGTTCGCCAATGTTTGCGCTTCGATTCCTTGTGCCGCGTCAACAACAAGGATTGCCCCCTCACATGCTGCAAGGCTACGTGACACTTCGTATGTAAAGTCGACGTGCCCTGGAGTGTCGATTAGGTGGAAAGTGTACTCTTCCCCGTCTTTCGCCGTATATGACAATTGCACCGCGTTCAACTTAATTGTAATTCCACGTTCGCGTTCTAAATCCATTGAATCCAATGTTTGCGATTTCATATCACGCGAACTAACTGTTTCAGTTTTTTCCAATATGCGATCGGCTAACGTCGATTTCCCGTGATCGATATGGGCAATGATAGAGAAGTTTCTAATGTTTTTTTGACGTGCCAATCTTTCGTTATGATTCATCTGTCAGTTCACTCCTATATAAGCTATTTGCATTATAGCAAATAACTGATAAACATGTTACTTATTCTTATTCCCTTAAAGTAAATAATGAAAGCCTTCATTATAGACTAATCAAGAATAACAGATGACAGCGTTTTGATAAAGATTTGGCCGTTGATTGCATAAAAAAAGCTTCATGGATATTGGCCATGAAGCAAACGTTATATTTGAATTAAGATATCAAACCCGGATTTACACTTCAGGCGGACGCTTTCCGCGGGCATGGCTTCAGCCTCCTCACTTCGCTTCGCTTCGTTGCGGGGTCTTCAGCTCATGCTATTCCCGCTGGAGTCGCCGCCTTCCGTTCCAATCCTAGAGCTAGTCTGAAATACAAATCATAACTTACTTATTTTTCTTCCATTTCATTTTCACTCAGCATTTCCAAAATCGCTTCTGAAATTACCGCAATCGTCCTATTTAACTCGTCTTCCGAGTTCCCAATGCCTCCGAGTTCCAAAAGTATGAGATTCGGATGAAGGTCTTGGTTATACTTCCCGTCTACACCTGCTCCGCCTTTAGATATTACATTTCTTGTGATTCCAGGTACACGCTTTTCCATTCCTGCTTTTATTCTATTCGTCATCGCTTCATTCTTTTTATAGTAAGGATTATCGACACCGAGCACAAATGCAACTTTTGCATATCTTTGGTTCTCATGTATAATTGTCGTCTTTTCTGGACCGACCGAATCCCGATGGATATCAATAATTAAATCATACTCATTTTCGGTAACCCGCTTTTTTACATACGGTCTAATATCGGAGTAGGCGTGTTTATGCTGCACTACTTTTTTCAGAATTTCAGTTTCCGCGCCATTCGTTTCAAGTTGGCTTTTCAGTTTATCGCTCATTTTCACGACATTTTCGGTCTGATGATCCACAGCGATTTTTCCATCGGCCGCCTTTGTCATCGGTTCGTACGCCTCATGGGAGTGTGTGTTATAAAGCAACACTTTACCAAGTTTAATTTCTTCTTCCATCGCTTCGACTTCAACTTCAGGAACCGACTCATCTTCCGCCACTATGTTGGATGCATAGACGATAAGAGCGTTTTCCTTAATTATTTTGGAGTTGGAGATCTTTGATTCTTCCGGTATGAATTGAATTACGACCGGGAAAAGGAAAAGAGTGAGTACAATTACAGTCCATATTTGCAAGTTTTTTTTCATGCGACATCCCCCCGTCTTCAACTATATGCGGGGGGATCCGGGTCAATGACTAGTTTTTAAGCTCCTCAATCCACTCACTAAAAGAGTCGGTTAAAATTTCTGCATAGAGGGATGCCCAAGAGTCGATTTCTTTTGGGGAAATGAATGTGTTTAAGTCATGATTCGATAATACTTCTTCAAATAATTGCACTCTCTCCTCATGCGGCCATGATGTCCAATCTCCAAAAATAGGGATTAACTTCGTCCTATCCGCGTCTTTATTGGGCTCATGAAGCCATGGTGAGACGGACAATCGGGAGGAAGGATGGCTTTCTTCTTCAATTTTGGTTGCAATATAACTGAACAAAGTATTGATGGCATCCGCTATCAATACAGGGCCATCTACAACCGTAGGAATGCCAATGGCTATAACCGGTATGCCCAATGTTTTTTTCGAAAGCTCTTTCCTGCTGTTCCCTACTCCTGAACCTGGATGTATGCCTGTATCCGTCATTTGAATCGTTTTGCATAACCTTGAACTATCCCTCGCGGCTAAAGCATCAATTACGATTAAGACATCCGGTTTGATTTCATGAACTAATGCTTTAACAAAATCAGCTGTCTCTAGCCCCGTCTGGATTGTAACGCCAGGAGCATAAATGAATAGTTCGCTCCCCTCATCTGAATAGTACATCGGGACGATCTCTTTAAGTCGATCCATCGTAAGGGGGCCAACAGCGTCGGGGGTCACTTCCCTATTTCCCAATCCGACCATGAGGATTTTTCCTGTCTTTAAATTAGGAATACCTGCGGTCATTTCAGTCAGTTTGGATTTGAGCATGCTCCCCATTTCTTCAAGACCTTCACGATCTGTATGCGTCAAGGTAGGATTCGTAAGCGTCAAATAACTTCCCGCTTTTTTGCCGATTCTCTTTTCACCTTCAGCATTAATTTTTACGGATGTTAAAATGACTCTGCCCTTTCGTTGTTCATCGAATTGGATGCCTTCTGAGTCCTTTAATTTCTCTTTTTCTTTTTCCGTCTGATGGCGAACCATCTCTTCATGTTCCACAAGTAGGTCGGTACGGTAAAAATCATACTTATCCATTGTAATCACCTCAATATGCAGTTTGCACGTTGTGTCAAGGAAATATTCTTTGCATATTTTTATTGCGTTATTGCGGTGTTTTTGCTAAAATGTTAATGTTGTAAAGAGATATCCGAATGCTAAATATGGAAACACTCTTGCCTTACCTGAAATTGGAGGTGAATGGAATGCCAAACATCAAAGGTGCAATTAAGCGCGTTAAACAAAGTGCCGCTGCGAATGAACAAAATTCACAAGTTAAAGCTGCAATGCGTACTGCTGTACGTAAAGCTGACACTGCGCTCATCAATAAAGAAGAGAACGCTACTGAACTTTTGAAAGACGCAGTTAAGAAATTGGATACTGCTGCTCGTAAAGGTCTAATCCACAAAAATACAGCAGCTCGCCAAAAAGCACGTCTTACAAAAAAAGCACTATAATGAAAAAAGCTTCTGGCGCCCGGAGCTGGATTAGAAACAAGGCTGTCCCTTTCATATTTGAAAATGGGACAGCCTTTTCTATTTTATTCACACCCTCAAAGGCTCCATAAAGAAAATCTCCAATACCCTTTCCCTCTTACCACTCGTCGACTTCAATTGATGGTCGATATGCGCGAGTTTTTGTAAAATGAGGAGCAGTCTTTCCATTTTGGGTATGTTTCGATTTTCCATGATGAGCTTTACCCGGTATGGGTGGACATTCAATGTTTTTGCGATTTGCTGTTGTTGGTATCCTTTTTTCACAAGGGAGGAAACATGGATCATTAATCTGATTTGCCCTGCGATCAAGGAAGTGAGCATGATCGGTTCTTCTCCATTCCTTAGTAGGTCATGGTATATTTTTATCGTTTGTTTTACGTTTCCAGTCATATAGGCATCTGTCAATCGGAATACATCCACTTCAGGCAGACGGGGAACGAGATTTTCTATGATTGTGCTTGTCACTTCGCCGTCCCCATCCATATACATTGCGATTTTCGCGATTTCGGATGATAGGGTCAAAAGGCTGTCCCCTGTCATATCGATTAAGACTTGGGCGGTTTCGGTACTTATTTTGACACCCTTCAAACTTGCTTCGTTTTGAATCCAAGTCGTCAAATCCTTGCCTGCGAGCGGCATGGCTTCCACTACGATTGCTTTCTCTTGCATAAGTTTTGAAATCTTTTTCCGTCCGTCCAATTTTTCATAAGGCGCCAAGAAAACGACAGTAGCAGTTGGGGACGGATTGCCAAGCCACTCTTCCAGCAACGCAATATTATGTACGACTTTTTCTTTTGTCTTATCGGATGCTTTCAGGAAAGAAGCATTATTGGCGATGATCAATTTCCTTTCTTCCAGAAAAGGCAACGTATCCGCCTCCTCGATGACGGCTTCAACAGGTGTTTCTTCCAAATCAAATCGAATGACCGAGCTTTCATCTATGTCCGGCATCGCCTTGATAAGTCGTTTAATTGTCGTATCAATCAAATGCCGTTCCACACCCATCAACAAGTAAACTGGGCCGATGTTGCCTTCGCCAATGCTTTTCCATATTGCGTTAACCATTCTTATCCCTCCTGCCAATAACCTTTTTCCATTATACATTAAGGTTTCATGACTATGAACAAATTGTGTCGATTGTCATAAACTCGGCATAAAAGCACGTTACATATAGATTTTTTATCCGTTATCATCTATACTAAATAGGAATTAGGAGGTGTAGCAATGAATGAGTTTGAACATGACGTACAGTCTAAACGCAATGACTTAATCGACTCTGGTATCGGTTTCATTGTAGCTTTCGTAGGTTTTTCTGCAATTTTCGTTATTGCTACAATCATAGACGTCGTCGCACGTTAATGAATTCCGAAAAGACGGATTGTCCATGTATACGTGGACGGATCCGTCTTTTCATTTTAATGAAGTCGTAATGGTATAATTGCCTTTCCTCACTAGGACTGTAATCGAGCCATGATCCGCGGTCGCCATCGTAGGCACCTCGTATTTTTCAAATGTCTCGACCACTTCAGCATGTGGATGACCGTATCGATTATTCCTTCCATAAGATAAAATTGCAAGTTCCGGTTGCAACGACTGGATAAATGCGTCTGAGCTAGAAGTCCGACTCCCATGATGTCCGGCTTTCAGGATCAATCTCCCCCAATCCCCATCGCCATACTTCTTTACAATTGCCTTCTCCCCATCAATTTCTAAATCACCTGTAAATAGAAAAGACGGTCCAACTGTAGTCATTAGTAAAACAAGTGAACTGTCATTGCCTTTATAGGTCTCGTTCTCCGGAGCAACATAATAAAAACCGGTCTCCTTGACAGACCAATTCGCACCTTCCGTCATAGCAAGAACAGGTATCTTCTTATCTTTTGCAATATGAAGCACTTCCTCCATCGTCGGTTCCAGCTCGCTCCCCGGCGAGATATGGATTTCGTTTACACGAATTTCCTCCAGCACTTCATCTGCACCTTCCATATGATCGCTATCCGCGTGGGTAAGGATCATTTTATCGATTTTCGTAATTCCTCTCCCTTTCAAATACGGAACGACTATTTTCCGACCTACTTCAAATGGTTTCATTGGGGCCTGCCAATCCGCCGGAGATCCCCAGCTCACGGTGCCGCCCGTATCAATTAGGTAAACACCTCTGCGATAGGGCAGTTCAATGACGATGGCATCTCCTTGACCGACGTCAAGATAAGTGACCCTCAATGTTGAATCAAAGTATGGAAACAACTGTAAAAAAAGTGCAGGAAGTAAGATGATCGGAATCGCCCAAATCGGTTTCTCCCCCTTTTCAATCGCAATGAAGAACAATAACGTACCAACTACTGCAATGGCAGATAATAGAGCTGGGGGTTGTCCAGGTGTCCACATTTGATACGGCAAGGAGGCTAAAAACTCCGTACATATACCGATCATACGCCTAAAAGGCTCGTAGAAGATAAATACGATTTCAGAAACGGCCGGAAATAAATATGTGAGAAGGAGCAAAATGATATTTCCGGGTAAAATGATTACCGAATACAAAGGGACATAAACGAGATTAACAACAAACGATGATAATGACAGTTCATAGAAATGATATAAGAGAACTGGGTATAATGCTAACTGGGTAATCGTAGTCACAAGAAACGAAACGGCGATTGCTGACGTTGAACGCGATAAGATCTTTGTTGAGTAAATTAAAGATAAGGCTGCCAAATAGGATAATTGGAAACCCGGTTGAAAAACAACAAATGGCTGCCAAAGGATAAATCCAATTGCACTAGCGGCAAGCGCATCGTCCATTCTCATTTTAAAGCGCCCGGTAGCGGTCAGCAAGACGATGATCGATACAGAAACAGCACGCCAGACAGAAGGGGCCCCGCCTGCCATGACTGCATACAAAGGCAATAGGATAATTAATAATGTATCGACCGTTTCAATCCTGATTGATAATCTGACGAGCAGATTTCGCAAAAGAAATGTCAATAACCCTACATGAAGACCTGAAATCGCAAACAGATGAGTGATTCCCAGTGTTCTGTAACTGGCTGCTACATCTTCATCCATCCCACTTCTATCTCCAATGAGTAAAGCCTCTGCTTCCGTTACCAAGCTGTCCGGGAAAGTTTCTTGAATATGTTGTTTCACACGCCATCTATGTTCCGACAGGATCGTCGACAGACTCAAGTTCTTTGCGTAACCGACTATCTCGTTTGCCTCAAACATGCCCATTGCCCCATACATTTTCAAATAGCGTTCCATATTAAATGAATAATCGTGGGCAGCAGAGGGCAAATCTTTAAATGAACCTTGAAGTGTAAAACGTACAGACGGAATATGGAGTTTTTGAAACTGCAACTTCTGTTCTTCATTTTTGAATTTCAATACGGTATATACTATTTTATTCGAATCGGTCCTGGCGAAGCCTTTCATTGTACCGCCATCGATTTTAACTTGATCCGTCCACGTGAAATTAATAGTTGCTGGATCACCGGATTGTTGCAGCTCAGGCACTTGTAAGGAAATAAAAAAATAAGAAAGTATTGCTGCTATAAGAGCAAGCGCAGGGGTAAGAAAGTCTTTCTTTCTACGAAGAAAAATGGGGATAAGAAGGAGATTGCAACATAAAATCAGCACCGGTCCGTATGCAGCAAAAGCCGATACGGCTACCGGTATACATATATAGATTAGACGAATTTCACCGATCAATTGCCGAATAGGTCATCCACCCTTCTTTTGAATGGGACCAGTTTTTCAGTTGATGCGCCTAAAGCTTCCATTTCAACTAGCAAGTCGTTAATAAGCTCCATTTTACCATCCTTAGCGAAATCCACTTTACTTTCGTCAAATGGGATGTGGCGGATTTCAACACCGGATTGCTCAAAAAGCTTTAAAGCATACTCGTCATTTTTATAGTCTTTCGCATAATTGACTGTCCGGATTCCCGATTGGATAATCGCTTTCGAACATTGCAAGCATGGAAAATGAGTCACATATAAAGACGACCCATCTACCGGACTGCCGTACTTAGCACATTGCAGCAAGGCATTCATTTCAGCGTGAATCGTACGCACGCAATGATTTCCAACGACGTAACAACCATGGTCAATGCAATGATCTCCACCAGAAATGGAGCCGTTATAGCCTCCTGCAATAATCCGATTATCTCTAACAATCGTTGCCCCGACAGCGAGTCTTGTACATGTGCTTCTGACCGCTAGTAAATGGCATTGCGCCATAAAAAACTGATCCCATGTAATCCGCTCCATATGTATGCCTCCAAACATTTTAACTCATTTAGTCGTTATGAAAGATTCCAGTCTCTCGAACGTCTTTTGTCCAATACCCGACACTTCCATGATTGATTCGGTCGAAGCGAAAGAGCCGTTCTCCTCCCGATATTGAACGATGGCAGCAGCTTTTGACGGACCGATTCCTGGAATCGTCATCAGCTCCTGCACATCAGCCAAATTGATATTCACTTTACCATCATCCTGTTTTTCCTTCTGTTGAATAAAATGATTTTCACCCGCGGACACTTCAATTTCTTCGCCTACTTTAGGCACATAAATGAAAAATTCGTCAGGCAAGATCATTGCATTGTTCAACATACGGGAATCCGCATCTTGCAAATAGCCACCCGCGGCATGAATGGCGTCAATGAGCCGATCACCCTCGGTAAGTGAATAGACGCCAGGATGCTTTACAGCGCCTTGAATATCTACCATGATGGCTACGGGTTCAACTTTAATTTCTTCTATCGGTTGCTCTTCTACCGATTGGTCCATTTCTAAAATATCAAGAATTGGGGATTGTCCGCTCGCGGCAGTCAGTTGATTGCCGTGCTGTCCTCGGGGAAAGAACAGTATTGCGGATAGTACAGCGATAGCTGCAATAGGGGTGATGATCTTACGCCATTTTCCGGATACTTTCGAAAGAAACAGCCTGATCACCCTTTCTTCGAGGCATCCATATGGAGTCATATCTCACTATATATGAAAAACTACCAAAAAGAAAGTTTCATTTCCTCACTTGATAAAATATTCTTTCACTTTCTTCGTGAGGCGGCTCATCTTCCCAATCCGCAAATATACGCTCTAACGTAAAGCCCGCTTCACGCAACATATCAACGTATTCATAAACATGATATGTACGTTGTTGATGACTCTCATCAAACCGACGATAAAGACCATTTTCCTCTTTGACAAAGAAACTGAGCTCTGAGTATACAGAATGCTCCTTTTCGCCTTCCTCGGTTTCCCATATGTATGCAATCCGATCATTGTCGAAAGTAAATGGGCCTTCCATGAAAATGACATCTGTCTTAAAAGTGGAATGTACATCGAACATAAGCATTCCACCACTATTCAAAACCGAATGGATTCCTTTGAATGTTCGAAGTACAGCTTCCTCGTTCGGCAAGTAGTTCAAGGAATCAATCGCGATGACTGCTACATCATATTCCGCTTGCCCCTCTATTTCCTGCATTGCCTGCTTCTTGAATCGGACTTGCTCCGAAAGGGAAAGGGCGGTCGCCCGTTTCCCGGCTATTTCAAGCATATCTTTCGATAAGTCAATTCCCGTTACATCTGCTCCCGCTTTTGCAAGCTTTACCGAAAGGAGTCCGGTTCCGCAACCGACATCGATGACTTTTTTTCCTTTTAACCCATCTGCCCCTAAGGATAGCAATTCCACATATGTGTCATACGGGATATCGGTCATCAATTCATCATAAACGCCTGCGAATTCCGTATACGCTTCTCTCATTGCTCATCGGCCATCTTCAGTAGCGGAGCATCTCCCCACAATTTTTCCAAATTATAATAACCGCGCTCATCTTTATGGAAGACATGTACAACGACATCCCCTAGATCTACAAGGACCCATCTACCAGTATCGAGACCTTCTACTCGTTTAATTCCAAAGCCGTTTTCAGAAGCTTTATCAGAAACTTCTCTCGCAATCGCTTGGACTTGACGTTCGGAGTTCGCGTGGCAGATGATGAATTGATCTGCGATGAGTGAAACACCCTCCATATTCAATACAACAATCTCTTGAGCTTTTTTATCGTCTACCGCCTTATAAGCTGTTTCCAGTAATGTTGGCATATTTTCACGTTTCCTTTCGTAGTTGACAGTTCATATTTTTTGTACGTGTTCATTATAACATTCGAATGAGTCCGGGAACACATCCGCCTGCCTCTCAACGAGATAGCCGACAGAATGCGCAATGCAAGCTTTCATTGCTATATCGATTGACCTCTCTGCTGCATTTCTCAGTTCTTCAATTCCCGGAAAGTTTCGGCCCGACTCAATCAAATCAGCTACATAAATGACTTTCTCGAGTTCTGACATACCTGTTCTGCCTGTCGTATGATAACGAATGGCATTCAACACGTCTGGATCATTCACTCCGAATTCGTCCATTGCAATTATCCGGCCGGCGGCAGCATGCCAAATCCCATGATGGAAGGATAGCATTCTTTCGTCTTCATCGTTCTCTTCAATTAATTTCTGCATATCCTTTGGTTCCATGTATTTTGCGATATCATGCAACAATGCCGCAAGCTCCGCCTTTTCTACAGGAACACTGAAACGTTCAGCCAATCGCTTTGCTGTTTCCGTAACTCGAAGTACATGTTCAAAACGTTTTTTCGGCAATCTCTTTTCAACTTCTTTTAGTAAGCGCTCAGTTTCCATATAGGCCCTCCATACGGATAAAAGTTTCGACTTTACCAGGGACGAGGAACCGGATTGTTCCTTCTGCCTGCACCCGTTGTCGTATAAGCGTGGACGATAGCTTAATTTCAGGTATGTGAACCATTGTGACCGGAAAAGTTGTTTTCCCTATTGTACCCGGTCTGCCAACACCGACAAATTTAACAAGCTGCAATAGCTCTTCAATTTTATACCACTTGGGCAGCATATCGATCATATCTCCGCCGATTAGAAAAAAGAATTCTTTGTCTGGCTCATGTTCCTTCAATTGTTTCATCGTTTCAAAAGTGAACGAAACTCCTCCGCGGTCTACTTCAAAGGAGGATACTGTCAGTCCTTCTGTCCCTTCAACAGCAAGCTCGACCATGCGGAGACGCTGCTCAGGAGTTGCGTCTGACGGGTTTGATTTATGCGGCGGGATGGATGCCGGCATCAGCCTTACTTCGTCAAGACCTAGAGCATGCCTGACTTCATTCGCAATAATCAGATGCCCAATATGGGGAGGGTTGAAAGTGCCTCCTAGCAGTCCGACCTTTTTCATGTTCTCCTCCTTAAGGTAGAACGATCCTTTTTTTCTCTTTCGATTCTTTATATAGTACAAGGATCTTTCCGATTAGTTGAACGACTTCAATTCCTGCCTCTTCCAGTCTTTCAGCGATATCTTTCTTATCTTCTTCACAATTTTGAAGAATGCTCACTTTAATTAATTCACGTGCTTCCAGCGCTTCTTCAATTTGTTTGATGATTGCATCTGTTAAACCGCCTTTTCCAATTTGAAAAATCGGTTGTAAATGATGCGCCTCACTGCGTAAATAGCTTTTTTGTTTACCTGATAACATTTAATTTCCTCCAAGTTTTGTTGATATTGATGTAATCATCTTTTTAGTATCCGGATACACACCCGTCCATAATTCAAAGGCCAATGCACCTTGATGAACGAACATGCCAATCCCGTTAATTATATTTCCACCCGAATCACGAGCCGTACGTAAAAATTCAGTTTCCAACGGATTATAAATGATATCGGAAACAACTGTACCGTCAGCAATGCCGTTCGGATTCATCGGCATGCCGCTTTGAGCAAAATTCATCCCGACAGAAGTCGTTTGCACAATCAGACCAAATTTGCTGATTGAAGATTCAGCATCGCTCAATGACAATGCTGCGCCATCTTTAAAGTTTGCAGCAAGCTGTTGCGCTTTATCCACAGTGCGATTCGTAAAAGAGAGCGGTCCAAAACCTGCAGCTTCCAATGCAAAGGAGATACCGTTCGCTGCGCCTCCTGCCCCGATGATCAGTACTTCATCGATTTTTCCGCTAACGCAGCCAATCTCTTGCAAGGAGCGGACAAAGCCTCGCCCATCCGTATTTGTTCCGTAGAGAGTGCCGTCCTCAAGCACTTTCACTGTATTGACAGCATTCATTCTTCTAGCGGATTCATCCAGCTTGTCAATGAAAGGAATGATGGCACTCTTATGCGGCACAGTGACATTCCATCCGCTGCAGCCTAATCGTTTCAAACTTTCAATTGCATTTTCCAAGTGATCGGCTTTTACATGGATCGGCAAATAGGATGCATCGATCCCGTTTTCTTGGAACCATTCGTCATGCATAGCTGGGGACATCGATTGCTCGATCGGGTCACCGATGACTGCATACCATTTTTTCATATCCCATCCTCCTTATATAAGCGATGGGCGAAGAACGACATCTACACCCCGTGGCGCATGTACTGCTACGACAACGCCAGGATGTTGAACGGTAATCCATCCTAGTCCTGAAATAACAAGATCCATTTTCGGTTTTTTTATCGAAAATTCATGCCTAACGAGTGGAGGCATTTTTTCTACAGATTCACCGCTTGGAGGTGAAAGCATTTCCCCCAAGTGAGATGCATAAAGCGAGTCCGCATTTTCCAATTTAGTACGGTGGATCGGGAGTGCATTGGAGACGTGAATTGTAAAGGAAGAGCGTTCGCCTGAGATAAAGTCGAATCTGGCAAGTCCTCCTATGAACAATGTCTGTTCTGCATTCAGTTGGAACACTTTCGGTTTCAACTCTTTTTTCGGGGTTATCGCCTTTAAATCTGTCATATCCAAATGATGGGCAATCTGATGATCATTAATAATGCCTGGTGTATCATAGATAGCCTTGCCGTCATCCAGCGGAATTTCCACTAGATCGAGTGTAGTTCCTGGGAAATGGGAGGTCGTAATCACTTCACCCATTCCTGTCGCATTTTTAATGATCCGATTGATGAATGTTGACTTTCCGACATTCGTACAGCCGACGACGTAGACATCCTTCCCTTTTCGATATTTATCAATTGCTGCCATAGCCTCTTCCATGCCATGTCCAAGATGCGCAGAGATAAGTAAAACATCTACGGGCTTTAACCCTAATTTTGCAGACTCAGCCTTCATCCAATTGATCAATCGATTGCGGTTGACGGATTTAGGAAGAACATCCGATTTGTTTCCGATCAGAAGGATGTCTTTATTCCCGACAAACCGTTGCAACCCATTGATCCAACTTCCATTGAAATCAAAAATATCGACGACTTTAATAACAAGACCATCTTTTTCGCCAATACCATTCAATATCGCAAGAAAATCATCTCCAGATAATGAGACAGGCTGCAATTCATTATAGTTGCGCAGCCTGAAACAGCGACGGCAAACGACTTCTTCTTTTTCCACAGATGTCGCTGGCGCATAGCCTTCTTTTTTAGGGTCTTCTGTTTGAATCTCTATTCCACAACCTATACATTTAAGTTGTTCCACTCTTATTCCTCCCATTCAATCTTTCCTTGACGCTTCAGTTTCGCCATAATCCTTCTTTCGATCATCCTATTGAACTTCGTTACGAATCCGTCTGAATTGGCAACGGGCACAACAAGGATTGTACGAAGTCCAAATCGGTTCCCACCTAAAATATCCGTCATTAGCTGATCGCCAACCATGACGACCTCTTCCTTCTTCAGTCCCATTGTGTCAAGGGCCTTCTTAAAGTTTTTCGCTAGAGGCTTCCGTGCCTCACAAATGAATGGTGTGCCGAGCGGATCACAAAAAGATTGCACACGGATTTGATTGTTATTTGAAAGAATTGTCACCTGAAGACCTGCCTCATTCATCATCCGCATCCACTCTGCGATTTCCGGCGTCGCTTCTGGTCGATCCCATTCGACTAATGTATTATCAAGATCAGTAATAATTCCTTTTATCCCTTTTTCTTTTAGTTTGTCCGGGGAAATTTGAAAAATGTCTTTTACATATTCATCCGGCAAAAAGTATTTATACATTTTAACCACTCCGTTATTTCACTAATTCTAAAAACGATTATAACATATTGGCTTCCATTACACGCATTGGACCAAGCTGATTCCGAATTTAAACAAGCCGTCAACGCATATGCTGTCATATAACGACACAGGAGGTGGACCGATGAGCGGATTTGTCATGGCACTCGTCCAACTGTGGGTCGAAGTCCCGGCAATGGTAGGCTATATTCGGGGCCAGGCGTTCCGTCGTCCGCTATCGAAGGCGGAAGAGGCGGATTGTTTGAAACGATTGGCAGAAGGCGATGAAAGTGCAAGAGACGAACTCATTGAAAGGAATATGCGCCTCGTTGCTCACGTCGTAAAAAAATTCCATCCAAAACACGAACAACTCGATGATTATATTTCCATCGGAACAATCGGACTTATGAAAGCAGTAAATAGTTTCACACTAGACCGTAAGACGAAGCTTGCGACATATGCAGCCCGATGTATTGAAAATGAAATACTCATGTACTTAAGGACTCAAAAGAAAGTGCAGAAGGATGTCTCGCTCTTTGATCCGATAGGGACGGATAAGGACGGTCAGTCCCTTCAAATAGCAGATCTGCTGCAAACCGACGACGAAGCACCGATTGATACCGTGCAACAAAAAGAGCAAAAAGAACGGCTTTACCGCCATTTAGGCAAGCTGGACGGAAGGGAGCTTGAAATCATCCAAAGAAGATACGGCCTACTTGACGATCAGCCGATGACACAAAAGGAGATTGCACAACAACTTAACATTTCCAGGAGTTATGTGTCCCGCATCGAGAAAAGGGCGATCGTCAAATTGTACCAGCTATTTAAGCATGAATACAATGAATAAAATCAGATGAGATACCTAAAAGGCGAAAATGAAAAGGCGTTTCCTGACACGAGGCCCCCTGGCCCTGTGAAAGGAAACGCCACTTTATTGCTTCTCAGTTGACTTGCCACGTTTTTTCGGAAATCAGTCCACACTTACCTCGCGCATGATGATAACCGCAATAACCGTTGATGCAAAGAATACACCAGCCATTAAATAAAACATCTGATTACCTCCTTCAAAACAATATATACCCTAAACTTATAGTACCATAATCATTTTATAATTTCGAGATGGCTTGTAAAACAATCTCGGAGGAATGTTTCGCAGCAAGTGGCAGGAATTCATCAAAACTGATAGAAGATTCCTTGCCTGCAATGTCGGATAAAGCCCGAATCACTACGAACGGAGTTCCGAATTGGTGGCATACTTGTGCAACTGCTGCAGCTTCCATCTCCGCAGCAATCATTGAAGGGAATTGTCCTTGAACAAGTTTCACTCGCTCTGGATTGCTCATGAACACATCACCTGATGCTATTAAACCAGTTGCATGCGCATGCTCTCCAATGTCCTCCACTGCTTCCTTCGCAATGTCGACAAGTTTCTGATCTGCCAAGTATGAAGGTGGCATACCTGGGACTTGTCCCAGTTCGTAACCGAAAGCAGTCGCATCCACGTCATGATGCCTTACTTCGTCAGAAATGACAACCGTGCCAACTTCCAGTGAATCATTGAAACCTCCCGCGGATCCCGTGTTCAGAACAACGGTTGGCTCGTATTGCTCAATTAGCAAAGTTGTCGCAATGGCGGCATTCACTTTTCCGATGCCACTTTTGACGAGAACTACGTCATGCTCTCCAATTATTCCTTCGATGAATTCGCATCCAGCGATCTCTTTGCTAGTTGGGGATTCGATTTTCTCCCTTAAAATTTCTACCTCTTGTTCCATCGCACCGATAATCGCAATTTTCATTACTAATCCTCCTGTTGAACATGTCTAGCTGTTCAATACTCAAAATCCAATGTTTTTAAAACATCCATTTTAACCGGCTTCCAACCTTTTTCGTCAATCCACTCGATGTAGACACGGAATATTTTAGATCCGTCCTTTGTTGTAACGATTCCGATTGATTTCTGTGGTCCACCGCCATTTTTAACTCTCTTATAAAATAATTCATCTTCAGAGAAGCCAGTCGCGTACGCAATGGCTCTTTTCTTTTCATTATAATCTGTAGACTCTGCGTCATATTGTGAAACATGTTCACCTGATTGGTCTGTACCGATAGGTTGCCATGACGAATCGACAATTGACTGCTCGATGATCTCTTCATCATTTGGGACGATTGTGACATTTCCCGCCTGATCTTCCTCTTCTTCATCTGCTGGTTCGTCCGAGCTCCCAGTATCCGATGAACTTGTACCACCATCGTCTTCGGAGCCTTTATCTGATTCCGCTTCCTGATTATCGCTTTCATCAGGTTCGTCTACGTCATCTAACGTTAATCCGGTTTCATCTTCACTGTCCTCATTATTCTCATCGACTACATCAGTATTATCCGTTGCAATATCTTTCTTATCCTCATCTTTAGGACCGATGATAAGAGTTGCCCCCACAATGAGAATTAACACGACGACGATTCCAATCATTATGTTTAAAAACTTGTTGTTCTTATTATGCCTTTTTTTTCGGTCCATGCGTGAGTAATTCGGATCCGTATCTTTCATCGTACCATCCCCCTTTCAACGCTTTTGACCAGTAAACGAAAAAACCGCCCTCATTTGAAGGCGGCCATCCGAGGTCACTTTATTTCAACAATAACGACCGACATTTCTCCTCCAGGAGTGATAATTTTCACTTCGTCGCCTTTACTGCGACCTATTAACCCTTTCGCAATTGGCGAGTCATTGGAAATCAACCCTTCGATTGGATTTGCTTCCGCGGAACCGACGATTGTGTATGTCTCTTCATCCCCATCCGGCAATTCCTTGAATGTAACCGTTTTCCCGAGTTGCACTTCATCCGTGTTCAATTCGTTCTCTGTAATGATGACAGAGTTGCGGATCATTGACTCTAAAGAAGAGATCTTTCCTTCAACGAATGCCTGATCCTCTTTCGCCGAATCGTACTCAGAGTTTTCCGAGAGGTCTCCGAAGCTGCGCGCAACTTTAATGCGTTCCACTACTTCTTTACGTTTTACTGTTTTTAAGAACTCAAGCTCTTCTTCCAGTTTCTTTTTACCTGAAACTGTCATTGGGTATTTTTTTTCTGATACCATTATACAACACTCCTCATATTCCTGTTCATAAAAACACTATGCCGCTCCTACGAGAGGTATGCGACATAGGCTTATTTATATTGAATTCTGACTACATCATATTACAAATTCGTTCCATATTCAAGAATTGTTTTTATTTTCGTGACCATCAAGTCGATTGCGACTTCATTATGTCCGCCTTCAGGAATGATTATATCTGCATACCGTTTGGTCGGTTCGATGAATTGATTATGCATCGGTCGGACAACAGATAAGTATTGATCTATAACCGAATCGATTGTTCTGCCTCTTTCGTTTATATCTCTCATTAGACGCCTTATAATGCGTAAATCCGCATCCGTATCGACAAAAAGCTTAATGTCCATAAGCTCTCGCAGTCTTTCATCCTCAAGGACCAGAATCCCTTCCAGGATGATAACATCCTTCGGCTCTATCGGTATCTTCTGATCCGATCTTGTATGAAGTGCATAATCATAAACAGGCTTTTCAATCGGCTCCCGATCAAGCAGCTTGCCTATATGATCAATCAATAAATCCGTATCAAACGCCAGTGGATGATCGTAATTTGTTCTCAATCTTTCCTCAAACTCAAGATGCGTTTGATCTTTGTAATAAAAATCCTGTTCAATGACTACAACAGAATGATCCTTAAATACATTGTAAATCCGGTTCGTGACGCTCGTTTTTCCAGATCCCGAACCACCGGCGATGCCGACGACAAGAGGTTTTCTCTTATCCATTTCTTTTCCTCCCTTAAATGCAGGGATACCCCTTAGTCCCTCTTTTTAATAGCAACCAGAATTCCATCGCCTACTGGAAGCAAGGATGTTTCATACTTTGGATGCCCCATGATCCATGTAGTGAATTCTTTCAAGTTACGGATCATTGTTCTGTTCCGTTTCGGCAATTCCTCATCCGGAGTCAGAACAGCACCGTGCATGAACATATTATCACAATATATAATGCCACCTGGAGTGACAAGCTCGGAATATTTCTCGAAGAACCGTTTATATTGACCTTTCGCAGCATCAATGAATAGGGCGTCATATCGTTTGGACTCTATTGTCTCATCGTCCAACAGAAGTGCATCCCCTTCCACAATCGTAATCCTATCTGCAAAACCGCTCCTTTGGATATATTCCACAGCCGAATCATAACGATCCTTGTCCCGCTCAATTGTGACGATTGAGGCACCCTCCAAAGCCGATACTATCCGGATAGCAGAATATCCTATTGCGCTTCCGATTTCAAGTATTAACTTCGGACGCTGTATTTGAAGCAAGCCTATGAACGTATCAATCCCGCCACGATCCATGATAGGAATCCGATTGTTTGCAGCAAATTGCTCCATTTCTTCAATTAATGGAATATCCTTTTCTGCAAAACCGGCAATATATCTTTCAAAATCACCCATAAAAAATCACTTCCAATCTCCTCGGATAAATTCAATCCCCTGACAAATATTTATCACGATTTTGCAAATGCTCCTCATAGGTTTTTGCAAAGTGATTCGTTCCTTCCTTGTCAGCAAGGAAATAGAGGTAATCCGTTGACGAAGGGTCTACAACCGCTTCGATCGAGGATCTTCCAGCATTCGCAATCGGTCCTGGAGGAAGTCCGGTATGAACATACGTATTATATGGATCTTGTACTTCTAGATCGGAATACAACACTCGATCCTTATGCTCCCCTAATGCGTATAAAACAGTCGGGTCTGTCTGAAGCGGCATCCCTTCTTGCATCCGATTATAAAACACACTTGCTATCGTTTCCCGATCTGTTTTCGCCGTAGCTTCCCTCTCGAGCAAACTGGCAAATGTAAGCAACCAATGAACCGATTTTTCATTCGCTTCCAGGTATGCAAAATATGGAGTTATATTTGCCGATGTTGCATCTAGCATTGTCGTAACAACAGTTTCAACAGACGGCTTTTCTTCAAAGAATGGATAGGTTGCTGGGAATAAATAGCCTTCCAGCGGATATCTAACATCCTCGGCTAATAGTTCTTCAGTAAGAATGTTCGGATACCTGCCCATGAGATCAGCGATGGTTTCGTCGCTATTCACATAGTCCAAAAACTGTTTTTCCGGAATACCGGCCCGTTTTTCCACTACTTTTGCAATCTGATCAAGTGTCAAACCTTCGGGGATGGTCATCGTGAATATTGGAGTTCGATAGACTTTCCCCGTCTTAAGGCTTTCGATCAACTCATCCAATGTCATGGATTTTGATAAACCATATGAACCGGCTTGAAATTGGGATTCATTGTTAAATTTGGCGTAGTATTTAAATACTTTCGCGTCTTTAATAATCCCTTTGTCTTCCAATATTTCCGCAATCGACGACAACCCTGAGCCTATTGGAACTTCTACCTCAATCACTTCGTCCGAGTCGGGGTCGACCGGTTGAAGAGCCCCGCTTATGTATTTATAAACTGCACGACCTCCAAGGAGTCCACCGATCAAAAACAAGAGCGCGACAACAAACACGATACGTCTCACAACTTTGACTTCTTTTTTCTGTTCAATCATCTTCTGGAACATCACATCTTTTTTTGATTCATTATCCATTCAGCGTCACCTCACTTCAAACGATCTATATAAATATCATGCATATAAAAACTCCAAGACAGTGAAAAAACGGAATGGCCTGCACCATTCCGTCCGTGCACATATGGATTATTCCTCGTCTTCGTCTTCCTCGGCAAGGAAAGTGTTCAACATTTCTTCGATCATATCCCATTCCTCATCCGTTTCAATCGGCAATAGTTCGCCGTCCTCATTATCTTCTGATGGAATGAATGCTGAAGCATGGATTTCGACTTCTTCGTCATCGCTCACTTCATCTTCACCTAAAATATGATAGAGGACGTATGATTTTCCGAAGTCTTCCGAATCAAACGTGAAGATAACCTCGCATACGTGCTCTACACCGTGTTCGTCCACTACTGTCATTGTTTCTTGTCCATGTTCCATATAAATCACCTCATCTATTTTTTGAGTCAAGATACCCTTGAAGTATCATGACTGCTGCCATCTTATCGATGACGGTCTTCCTTTTTTTTCTGCTGACATCCGCATCAATCAACATGCGCTCCGCAGCCATCGTCGTTAAACGCTCATCCCAAAGCATGACTGGATGGCCAAATTCCTCTCGTAAAAGATCTGCAAATCTCTCAGACGCTTCCCCTCTAGGACCAACGGAGTTATTCATGTTTTTCGGATAACCAACTACGAAAGAAGTGACTGCGTATTCAGCAACAAGTTCCTGAATTCTAGCCATGCCAAACTGGCCGGTGCCTTCATCGATTTTAATCGTTTCGATGCCTTGGGCTGTCCACCCAAGAGCATCGCTGATTGCAATACCGACCGTTTTGGATCCAACATCCAATCCCATTATCCTCAATTAGATTTACCTCCGTTTTCACGGATGTAAAACTTCACGAGTTCCTCTAGAATCTCGTCCCTCTCCAACTTGCGTATGAGGTTACGGGCTTCATAGTGGCGAGGAATATAAGCCGGGTCGCCCGATAGGAGGTAACCGACAATTTGGTTGATGGGATTATACCCTTTGTCCTCCAGTGCTTTATGCACATGAAGCATGACTTGTTTCACTTCTTGCTCCATCGATTCCTCAGGAAAGTTGAATTTCATCGTCTTGTCGTAGGATTCCATAGTCGACACCCCGCTTTCCAATCGTCCGTAAGCAAAATCGGATACCTTTCCCACTTACTCTATACCCGATATCCCTTTCCACTTAAACGGATTTGACATAATCATACACGGATTGCAGTGCTTCATCAAGTTTAGAGATATCTTTTGCTCCAGCCATTGCCATATCCGGACGACCTCCGCCCTTACCGCCACAAAGAGATGCTACATGATTGACGATTTTACCAGCATGGAAGTTCCCCTTTTTCAAATCTTCAGTTACTCCGGATGCCAATAAAACTTTGTCGTCAGAAGACGCACCAAGGACGATGACTCCTTTTACAACCTTTTGTTTCAATTCATCAATCATTTGTCTCAATGCATTGTTGTCTTTTACATCGACTCTTGCAGATATGACGGTCACATCATCGATTTGTTGTGCTGTAGCCATTATATCTGTAAGTTGACTGTTGCCTAATTTCGCAGATAGCGACTCATTCTCACGGTGCAGCTCTTTCATTTCCGAAAGTGTTGCGCCAACTTTCGTAACGATATCCTTAGGATTGGCTTTCAATAGTGCTGATGCTTCAGTGAGGAGAAGTTCCTCTTCTTTGAATGAATGATATGCGTGTTTTCCAGTCAATGCCTCGATCCGGCGAGTTCCTGCACCAATTCCGCCTTCCGATTCGATTTTGAAAAGACCGATTGCTGATGTTGTCTGCACATGGCATCCACCGCATAATTCTAATGAGTAGTCGCCAACAGAGACGACGCGTACGACATCCCCATACTTTTCGCCGAATAGCGCCATAGCACCCATCTCTTTAGCTTCATCGATCGCTTTTTGATCAATTTGGACGGTGATATCTTCCCAAATCTTTTCGTTTACGATTTGTTCGATTTGTTCCAGTTCCTCTTTTGTTACTTGACCGAAATGAGAGAAATCGAAACGGAGACGATCCGGTCCTACATAAGAACCTGCCTGGTTAACATGCTCGCCCAATACGGTCTTTAAAGCTTTATGAAGAAGATGTGTTGCTGTATGGTTTTTAATTGTCAATTTGCGAGTTTCTGCGTCCACTTCAGCTCGGACAGCTGCTTCATCCAACACCTCGCCTGAACGTACGACTGCGGTATGCAGATGTTGACCATTCGGTGCTTTTTGTACATCTTTAACGTCAACAATAAATCCATCGCTTGAAATTGTCCCTTTATCGGCGATTTGCCCACCGCTTTCAGCATAGAACGGCGTACGATCAAGCATGAATTGAATTTCATCTCCTTCAGAAGCATGCGTGACCAATTCACCATTATGCAAAAGAGCAATGATTTGGGATTCGCAAGTTAACTGATTGTACCCAATGAATTCACTTTTCGTATGGATATTCCCTAAAACTTCAGATTGGACATGCATTGAATCCACATCTTGTCGGGCTGCACGGGCACGTTTCCGTTGATTATCCATTTCTTTTTCAAATCCTGGACGGTCGACTGTGACGCCAGCTTCTTCAGCGAATTCTTCTGTCAATTCAAATGGGAAACCATATGTGTCGTACAACTTGAATGCATCTTCGCCAGACACGACTGAATGTCCCGCAGCTTTCGCTTTCTCCATTACACCATTTAATATTGTTAAGCCTTCATTCAAAGTTTCATGGAAACGTTCTTCTTCATTTTTAATGACCTTCATGATGAATGCTTCTTTTTCCGTCACTTGCGGGTAGAAATCTTTCATGATTTCACCAACGACTGGCACTAGTTCATACATGAATGGTTTATTGATGCCCAATTGTTTTGCAAAACGTACTGCCCGGCGTAATAGTCGACGCAATACATACCCTCTGCCTTCATTGGAAGGCAATGCTCCGTCGCCGATAGCAAAAGCGACTGTGCGGATATGGTCTACGATCACTTTGAATGCAGTATCTTTTTCCGAGGTTTCGCCATATTTCTCACCAGACACTTTTTCTACAGCATGAATGATCGGCATGAATAGATCAGTATCAAAGTTGGTAGGTACGTTTTGGATGACGGATGCCATCCTTTCAAGTCCCATTCCCGTATCAATGTTTTTCTTTGGAAGCGGTGTGTACGTATGGTCCGGATTATGGTTGAATTCGGAAAAGACTAAGTTCCAGATTTCAAGATATCGGTCATTTTCTCCTCCTGGATATAGTTCAGGATCTGAGAAATCATCGCCGTAAGAAGGTCCCCGGTCATAGAAGATTTCGGAGTTTGGTCCGCTTGGGCCTTCGCCGATGTCCCAGAAGTTTCCTTCCAGACGTATGATCCGTTCTTCAGAGATGCCAATTTTGTCTTTCCAGATTCCGTATGCTTCGTCATCTTCAGGATGGACAGTGACGGAGAGCAATTCCGGATTGAAACCGATCCATCTTTCGTTTGTCAGGAAGTCCCATGCGCGGATGATTGCTTCTTCTTTGAAGTAGTCACCGATTGAGAAGTTTCCTAGCATTTCGAAGAATGTATGGTGTCTTGCTGTTTTTCCGACGTTTTCAATATCGTTTGTACGGATTGATTTTTGTGCGTTGACGATGCGTGGGTTTTCCGGAACGACACGTCCGTCGAAGTATTTTTTAAGTGTAGCTACTCCACTGTTGATCCAGAGAAGTGATGGGTCATCGATTGGGACGAGTGGTGCGGATGGTTCTTCGCTATGTCCGTGTTCTTTAAAGTAGTCGATAAACATTTTTCTTATTTCTGCTGCTGTTAGTTGTTTCATCTGTATTCCTCCTTGTAATGTCGACATGAATAGACATGTTTCCGCTCCAGGCGGACGCTTTCCGGGGGGGCGGGCGGTGAGCCTCCTCGGTCGCTTCGCTCCACTGCGGGGTCTCACCTGTCCCGCTAATCCCCCAGGAGTCGCCGCCTTCCGCTACAACATGGGGGTAAGCACATCATCTTCAATATAAACAAAAAATCCCCGCCCCTGTACAAGGGACGAAGATTTTTCGTGGTACCACCCTAATTTACCGGTAAAACCGGTATCTCAAGAAGCCTTAACGCGGCTGACGGCAATGATTAGTTGCACTCGGGAGTAGCTTTCCGGCAAATGGCCAAGGGAATCCTTACAGCCTGAGGGATTCCTTTCTGAGCTTGGCGATAGGCGTACTGTCTCCGTCAACGAATTTCATATGTTACTTTGGATTATAGGGAAAAGCGAGTGGCCTGTCAATCCATCGCTTCAGAAAAATCGTACGGTGTGATTCCTTGCATGCCGATCATCGGATCAATTCCGAGGATCGTCTCCTTTGTTAATCGGTATTCCATCGGGATTTCAATCGCTTCCGATTCTTTCATTTTGGGACTTTCCCGCTGTTGTATTTCGGAAGTTGTCTCGTCTTTACCCGTATCGGAAAGATCATGGATGTATTCCTTCCGCAATCTTTCTTTCAGCGTTGTTTGGCGTTCGAGTTCATCCGTCCGGTTAATGCCGATTTTGAATTCTTCTGGTTCGCCGCAAAGAATAAGAAAATTCTTTGCTCTCGTAATGCCTGTGTAGAGTAGGTTTCTTCGGAGCATTTTCCGATATCCACGGACAATCGGCATGACGACGATGGGAAATTCGCTTCCTTGGGATTTATGGATGGAACAGCAATATGCGAGTGTGATCTGGTTTAAATCATTGCGTTCATATTCCACTTCGATTCCATCATAGGAAACGATGAGCATTTCTTTTTTATCAACAGTTTCTTTTGCTTTAATAATCGAAATGACTTCGCCCATGTCCCCATTGAATACGTTGCTTTCAGGCTGGTTGACGAGTTGAAGTACTTTATCTCCAATACGATAGACAGCTTCTCCAAAGACGACTTCCTTTCGATCAGGACCCGGTGGATTGACCATTTGCTGAATCATCTTGTTCAATCCATCGATGCCTGCAGGCCCCCTGTACATTGGCGCAAGCACTTGAATGTTTTTAATATGATGCCCTTTGGATATGGCGTTTTTCACGACTTGTTCGACTACTTCAAGAATTTGGTCTCCATGCGCTTTGATGAATGAACGATCCGATGTTTTTCGGGTGACATCATCTGTCCAGTTGGCGTTTTTAATCATATGAGCCATTTCAATAATTGTCGAGCCGGCACTTTGGCGATAAATTTCTGTTAATTCCACGACAGGAATTTTTCCGGAATCCAGCATATCCTTCAGTACTTGGCCGGGGCCCACTGGGGGCAGCTGATCTTGGTCACCTACGAAAAGGATTTGTATTTCGTTATCCAACGCTTTGAATAATTGATGCGCAAGCCACGTGTCGACCATAGACATTTCATCGATAATAATGAGCCGTCCTTCTACTTCTTTTCCAACTGCATCGTCCTTTTCCTGTCCGTTGAATCCGAGGAGCCTATGAATTGTCATCGCGGGCAGCCCTGTCGATTCAGACATCCTCTTCGCTGCACGGCCTGTCGGTGCGGCCAAAACAATTGGAAACGTCTCTTCTTTTTTCACGTATTCTTTCGGATCTAGGGATAGACCATGCAATTCAGCATACACTTCCACAAATCCGCGGATAACGGTCGTTTTTCCCGTCCCAGGACCTCCCGTCAAAATCATCGCTGGGGAATGAAGAGCCTTTTCAATTGCCGCAACTTGTGTCTCAGCATAACTGACGCCCAGCCTTTCCTCCGCTTCTCCAATAGCTTTGCGGATTTCAGACACCGGAAACTTATCGGAATGGTCATTCTCCATAATCCTTTCCAACTTGGCAGCAATGCCAATTTCAGAGAAATAAAGAGAAGGAATATAAAGCCTTTTTCCTTCCCCGCAAAGTTTGCCTTCCTCAACCAATTCGATCACCGAGTTGGAAATATTCTCGAAAGGCACTTCTTCCCTTTGGCTCGTCTCCAGCAGTCGCTTCACTTCCGGCAAAATCATTTCCGCCTCCATGTAGACATGACCCGCTGACTGGACGCCTTGATTCATCACATGAAGTATCGCAGCCTTCACCCGGGAAGGATGTTTGCCGGTAATTCCCAATTGCTTCCCCAATTCATCAGCTCGTTGAAAACCGATTCCTTCTACGTCTTCAATCAACCTAAATGGATTCTCTTCTAATAGTTCAATAGCTTCTTCCCGGTACGTCTGATAGATCCTCATGGAAAGCTGCGGTCCGAAGCCCCACTCATTCAATTTGACCATGCTGCGTTCAAGGCCAAGATTTTCTTGAAGCACTGTCGTCAGTATTTCTTTTTTGTCTTCGGAAAGTTTCGGAATCTTATCCAATACCGCAGGGTTTTCAAGGATTTGCTTGATCGCATCTTTGCCTAATGTTTTGACAATCGAATCCGCGGTTTTCCTTCCTATACCCGGGAATAGGTCGCCTGATAGATAGTGAACGATGCCGCTTTCCGTTTCAGGCATTTCCTTTGAAAAAGTATGGACATCAAATTGTTGTCCATACGTCGCATGATTAACAAGCCTTCCAGTAAGGCGATAATCATCTTCATTCGCCAATGGCGGGAAATTTCCTTTTATGACAATTTCCTTATCCTCATAACCGCTATTCGTTTTACTGATTTTCATTTTCACGATTGAAAAAAGATTATCAGGGTTGTGGAAAATTGTGACGACAGGTCTTCCTACGATAAAAATCGCTTCACTATTCGCTTGTCCATTCCCTTCAGCCAATCCGATCACCGCCTTACCTATACACGCGTTAAGATTATTGTCCCATTTTGATCATATCGAAAATATAGCGTGCCTGTGTATGCTCCGGTTCGATCGTGAATGCTTTCTCAAGATGAAGAAGCGCATCATCTTTCCGATCTGTCGAAACGGCATATAAGACCCCCATATTATAATGCGCATCCGCATTGTCCGGATCATGTTCAAGAATAAAGCCGAATTCCTTTCGAGCCTCTTCAAACAGCTCCATTTCCGCTAAAAGGATCCCGTATGACAATCTAATTTCGAGATCATTAGGAGCCAGTTCAGCAGCCCTTTGCAAATAAGGCAACGCCAATTTGCCGTTTTCCGATTGTTTTAAGCTTTTTCCGAGCATGAAGAATGCATCTGCTTCGTTTAAGCCTGTTTGGATGGCTTTTTCGTACAGCTTAGCTGCTTCCTCAAAACGCTCATTGGAAAAATAAAGGTTCCCTAAGCCGTATAGGGCGGATCCTGCATTTTCATCCAAAGTGATAGCTTTCTGAAAAAACCGTTCAGCCCTTTCTACGTCCCCTGCTGAAGCGAAGACATTCCCAAGATTGATATAGCCAACCGGATTTTCAGGTTCCTGTTCCGCTGCTTTCATGAAAGCTTCAATCGCTTTTTCATACTCTCCCTCTTGGAGAGCCTTAATGCCGAGTTCATTGTACTCCATTTGTATAACCTCTCATCCTACGTAATCTAGTTGTAATCCATTTTTAATAACTGTATCGATTGTTCCGCCACCTAAACACTCGTCGCCGTCATAGAAGACTACCGCTTGACCTGGAGTGATTGCTCTGACAGGCTGTGCAAATGTCACAACCGCATTTCCTTCGCCGGTTAGTTCAACAGTAACTTTTGTATCCGGTTGACGGTAGCGGAATTTAGCAGTGCATTCAAATGTCTGCGGCATTTCCTTCGCAGTGGCAAAGCTTAGTTTAATAGCGGTCAAACTGTCTGAATAAAGCGCGTCATGATGGAATCCTTGGCCTACGAGTAAAGCGTTATTTTTTAAATCTTTCCCGATGACAAACCACGGATCACCGGCGCCTCCAATACCAAGACCATGACGTTGGCCGATCGTATAATACATTAAGCCATCATGTTTTCCGACCGTTTTCCCGTCCATCGTTTTCATATCACCTTGTTGCGCAGGCAAGTACTGTCCAAGGAATTCTTTGAAATTCCGTTCTCCGATAAAACAAATACCGGTTGAATCTTTTTTCTTAGCAGTAGTCAACCCAGCTCGTTCCGCAATTTGGCGCACTTCGGATTTTTCAAGTGCTCCGATCGGAAACATTACTTTTTGCAATTGTTCTTGTGACAATTGATTGAGGAAATATGTCTGATCTTTGTTCTCATCTTTTCCTCTAAGCATTGCAACACCATGATCATTTTCCACGACTTGTGCATAATGCCCTGTCGCTAAAAAATCTGCTCCTAGACTCATCGCATGATCAAGGAAAGCTTTGAACTTAATTTCTTTATTGCACATTACATCGGGATTCGGTGTTCTTCCCGCTTTATATTCCTCAAGGAAATAGGTGAATACCTTGTCCCAATACTGTTGTTCAAAATTAACTGCATAATACGGTATACCGATTTCATTGCATACGCTGATGACGTCTTCGTAATCTTCCGTTGCAGTACAGACGCCGAATTCATCGGTATCGTCCCAGTTTTTCATGAAGATGCCGATAACATCGTAGCCTTGTTCTTTTAATAACAGAGCGGCGACTGAAGAGTCGACTCCTCCGGACATTCCGACGACGACTCTCGTTTCTGCTATCGGTTTAGTTGTTGTTCTCATAAGTTTCATCCTTTTTAATTTTCTTTCACAAGTCGTTTTACAATTTTTGCCGTTGACGTTGCTGCGGCTTGGATCGCTTGATCATCAAGACCTAATCCAAAGCTGAAACGGACAGAATTCCGCAGTTTTGGGGATTCGCTTCCATACATTGCGGATAGTACATGAGACGGTTCAAGGGAACCCGCGGTACAAGCAGAACCACTCGAAACCGCGATGCCAGCCATATCCATATTGACGAGCAACGATTCAATATCTGTACCGGGGAAGCTGATGTTCACTACATGCGCGAGACGCTCTGCCTCTTCAGCATTCACTTCATATTCAATACCTTCTTGATCAAAAACGGTTGTCATTTTTTTTGTATAGTTATTATACTTCATTCGATTATCAGCCATCACTTGGCGAGCGATTTTCACCGCTTCCGCGAAGCCTACAATAGCGGGTACATTTTCTGTTCCTGCTCGTCTTTTGCGCTCTTGTTCACCGCCATGCTGCAACGGATTTGTTTGCAATCCTTTCCGTTGATATAAAAATCCAACCCCTTTAGGGCCATTCAACTTATGGGCGGAAGCGCTCAGCAGATCGACTTGCAATTCATTCACATCGAGATCCATGATGCCGAACGCCTGGACAGCATCGGTATGGAAAACCGCCTGATGCCCATTTAATAATTCCCCGATTTCTTTGATCGGTTGAATCACACCGACTTCATTATTACCGTACATAATTGTCACGAGGACCGTTTCCTCTGTCAGCGCCTCAGCAACTTGCTTGGCATTGATCCTGCCGTTTTCGTCGACAGGTAAATAGGTTACTTTACAGCCGGATTTCTCTAATTCCTTGCAAGAATTCAAAACGGCATGATGTTCAATCGCCGTCGTAATAATATGGTTTCCTTTTTCCTTCATGGCAGAGACAGTACCAAAAATCGCGATATTATCCGCCTCGGTGCCTCCCGACGTGAAAATGATTTCAGTCGGTTCTGCTTGTAATGCTTCTGCTATTGTTTTTCGCGCTTCATCCAAAAGTTTTCGGGAAGTTCTTCCGTAGCTATGAATACTGGACGGGTTTCCAAACACCGAATCCATCGCCTTTATATAAGCCGCACTCACTTCCGGATGAATCGGAGTTGTAGCAGCATGATCTAAATATATCGTTTGCATCCTAAAGCTCCTTTAATGAATCTAAATATAAAACATATATCCATCCAAATTGGTGGATTCGTCTGATTCTACTAAGTCTTTTATCGTCGTTGAATCAAGTACTCCTCGTATTGCGTCCCCGATTCGATTCCATAATTCCTGTTGAGGGACATTGTCATCCTCGATCCCTTCAACGACCTGAATAGGACCTTCAAGTAATCTGATCACGTCACCAGCAGTAATTTCGCCGGGTGGTTTTGCAAGCTTATACCCGCCATATGCGCCCCGGACACTGTTGACGATCCCGCTATTGCGCAAGGCAGGGATGAGTTGCTCCAAATAGGCTTCCGATAAATTTTGCTCCTCAGCTATTTTCCGCAAAGGCAATGGCCTTTCGCCATACTTTTTACCAAGCTCCACGACAACCGTCAGTCCATAGCGGCCTTTAGTTGAAATTCTCATAGGTACCAACGTCCTTTTCTATAATTACGCTTCAAAATATTATAGCATAACTGCTATTGTCGTTCCTCCAAATGACTTCCTGACTTGCATTGTGTATAATAGTGGAACGGATGTACGGGGGAGTGATTTTATGCATAACGAACCATTGGCCTTTCGCATGCGGCCGAAAAATATCGATGAAATCGCGGGACAACAACATATTATCGGGAAAGACACAGCACTCTATCGAATGATTACAAAAGGGCATGTCCCTTCCATGTTACTGTACGGCGAGCCAGGAATCGGCAAAACCTCCTTGGCCTACGCCATAGCGGGAACGAGCCAAATGCCCTTCATTGCATTGAATGCAACGGTTTCAGGTAAAAAAGACGTAGAGGAAGTAGTAGCTGAAGCAAGAATCACCGGGAAGGTTATCCTATTTCTTGATGAGATTCACCGATTCAATAAACTTCAGCAAGATACGCTCCTTCCACATGTCGAAAAAGGATCTATCGTACTGATTGGGGCAACGACTGAAAACCCATTCCATGACGTTAATCCTGCAATTAGATCCCGTTGCGGAGAAATCCTGCAATTGAAACGTCTTGAAACCGAGGACCTTATTACATTGCTGAACAGGGCTTTGAATGATGAAGAGCGTGGTCTTGGAAAAACATCTATTAAAATGAATGATGCGCAAATACGTAAAATCGCTGAAGGCGTGAACGGAGACGCGAGAAAGGCTCTTACGCTTTTGGAGTCGATCATTTCTGCGAGTGATGAAGAGGATGGAACGATAACTGTTGAAGATTGGCTCATCGATAATCTGATTGGTCGAATCGGGCTTGTTGGTGATAAAAAAGGGTCCCATCATTATAATCTGTTGTCCGCCCTACAAAAGTCAGTGCGCGGCAGTGATGTCAACGCCGCCATTTTCTATTTAGCAAATCTGTTGGAAACAGGTGACCTCGTTGCGGTATCACGGCGTTTGCTCGTCATGGCATACGAAGACATCGGGTTAGCTTCCCCTGAAGTCGGTCCTCATGTGCTTGCAGCTACAGAAGCCGCCGTCCGGTTAGGGATGCCGGAAGCCCGTATACCATTGGCGAATGCCGTCATTGAAATGTGCCTTGCTTCGAAGTCGAATTCTGCATATAAAGCACTTGATGCTGCTATAAGGGCAATTAATGATGGAAAAACTGGGGACATCCCTCTTCATCTTCGGGACACGCATTATGCTGGGGCTGCGGAGCTTGGACATGGAGGATACCAATACCCCCATGATACCCCTATCGGTTCTTTCGGGGGCTGGGTCAATCAACAATATTTACCCGATAAAATAAAGGACATTGAGTTTTACGAACCGGTACTAGCAGGTGATGAGAAGAAATTGGCAGGCATTTATGAGCGGTTGAAGGAATTCAAGAAAAATAAATGATAGCTACTAAAAGCACTTCCCTCATTTTTTGAAGGAAGTGCTTTTGTTTCATCCAGCTCCGGGCGCCAGAGGCTCGGGGTCATAAGTCAAAGCTACTGCGTGGTAAAGAACACCACTTCGTATCTTTGTCTTATGCCTGTCGCCTCTAGGCAGGCGCCCTTCGCTTTTGGTTCATCCAGCTCCGGGCGTCCTTCGCTTTTGTTTTTTATAGTATATGCTGATCCATTTTCAAGACAAGTTCCGCGATTTCTGGTTTGCTTACTTGATCATTCGCACCTACGCTTATTCCTTTATGCATTAGTTCATCAGTAATAAGGGAAGAGAAGATGATGATTGGCAGCATAGCCAGGTCATTATTCGCACGGATACGTTTTGTTAAATGATGACCGTCCATTTGCGGCATTTCAATGTCTGTAATGATAAGTTGGACTTCATCTGTTACTTTTCCACCAGTTGCAGCGATGCTTTCCAAATACCCTAAAGCATCCTTGCCGTTTTCAAAAAACTCGATGTTCCCGTAACCAGCTTCGGATAATGTATCATTCAATAATTTTCGAAGTAATGGTGAATCTTCCGCAATGAGTATCTTTTTGTCGGATCTTTCACGAATTCCAAGCTTTTTCACTGCTTCCACCCGAATCCCGCTATCAGGATTGATTTCAAGGACAATCTTTTCAAAATCAAGTAGAAGAAGCATATCTTTTTCTCGTTTAATGACTCCGATAATTTGTGAAGTGTCGCCAGAGTAAAGGTCGGAAGGCTTTTCAATCTTATCCCATGATACTCGATGTATTTGTAGAACTTCATGGACATGGAATACGACTTCTTGCTTATTAAAAGCTGCAACGATGTACTTTCCTTCATTCTTGCCGATCGTTTGTGGCAAGCCCATCACTTTTTCCATGTTGATGACTGGCAGGACTTCACCACGCAGTTGGATAATCCCTTCGATGGAAGGATGTGCATGTGGGATGATTGTGAGCGGTGTCGGCATGATGATTTCTTTCACTTTGATGACATTGATGCCGTAACGGTTGTTCCCCATTTCAAATTCGACAATTTCCAATTCGTTTGTTCCACTTTCCAGCAATATACCACTCTTTGTTTGCATTTAATTCCAATCCTCTCTCGCTATATATATCGTTTTTACGGAGTTTATTTATATTTATAATTCGTTTGTTCTATGAGCAATGACCCATAAGCTGATTGTATCAGTTTCTATTTACTTGAACAATATTTATTTATAAATCTATAAAAAAGCTGTTTCCCTGTTTTGTTAGGGAAACAGCTTTCTATTATTTTTTGTCTTTTACTCGTTCAATTGGAATGTCTCTTACGATATCGTTAAGTACCCAGCTTGCGCATACAAGGCCCGCGACGGATGGGACGTATGAATTTGAGGCGGGTGGCATTTTTGCTTTTCGGATTTGTGCGTCTGGATTCCCTACTGTATCGACGACGTCTTCACGGATGACAATCGGGCTTTCATCTGAAAACACGACTGGAACGCCTTTTTTAATTCCTTCTTTTTTCAATCGCAACCTAATTACTTTTGCAATCGGATCTGTATGTGTTTTTGAAATATCCGCTATTTGGAAACGGGTCGGATCGAGTTTATTTGCAGCACCCATGCTGGAAATGATTTTAATGCCTCTGGAAACACATTCTTTAATCAGGTGAATTTTGTAACTGATTGTATCGGATGCATCAATAATATAGTCAGGATTATAACTGAAAATTTCTTCGTACGTCTCTTCCGTATAGAACATATGAAGACTGATCACTTCACAGTCTTTGTTGACATCAGCAATCCGCTCTTCCATTACTTCCACTTTTGAACGTCCGATTGTTGAAAGACTTGCTACGAGCTGCCGATTGATGTTTGTTATATCGACTGTGTCTTTATCGATAAGAATTATTCTGCCAACGCCGCTTCGAGCACATGCTTCTGCAGCAAATGAACCGACACCGCCAACACCTAGTATAACTACGGTAGTCTGGCGCATCCGTTCAACGCCTTCTTTGCCGATAGCTAATTCGTTTCGTGAAAATTGGTGCAACAATATGATTCCGCCCTTCTTATATAAGTCAATCAAAAACCCCTCCGCAAGTTCGCAAGAGGGGATTATAGTTAACGAGATAATTGTGTTAAAAAAACAGGAACGAATCCCGACTGTGCCGTTTTTGAAGTATCGTTTTGAACCCGCACTCAGCAGGTGGGTGCCTTATCCATCTTTTCTGAAGTCCCTGATAAGGGCATTCCATCCAACATAGAATAAAAACTCCCTACGATAATTATGTTCGGTCAAAACTGATTAACAAACAACGAACACTTCAGGATTCGTATTACTAGTATCCTACCACACATCGGAAATGAGTACAACGATTTTACATCGCCAATTTATTACAAGCTTCAAAGAAATGCTTGTCCTTCCTTCTTATTTCGACTGGATGGATATGCCTAATTCGGTTAGTTGGGCAGCATCTACAGTGCTTGGAGCTTCCGTCAACAGGTCGCTTGCACTTGCAGTCTTCGGAAAAGCGATTGTATCGCGTAAATTTGTCGAACCGGATAATAACATGACGATTCGGTCGAGACCAAATGCGATTCCGCCATGAGGAGGTGTTCCGTAATCGAAAGCATCCAATAGGAATCCGAACTGCTCTCTCGCCTGCTCTTCGGTGAAACCAAGCGCTTTGAACATCTTCTCCTGAATATCTCGCTTGTAAATCCGTAATGATCCACCGCCAAGTTCATAACCGTTTAAAACGAGGTCATATGCTTGAGCTTTGACGGAACTAGGATTGGATTCCAATTCGTCGACGTTAGCAGGCATTGTGAACGGGTGATGTGCAGCATAGTAGCGCCCATCCTCTTCAGAGAATTCGAATAGCGGCCAATCTGTTACCCATAAGAAGTTGAACTGCGTTTCGTCAATGAGGTTCAAATCTTTAGCTAGTTTCAAACGAAGTGCTCCAAGTGCATCTGCCACTACCGATTTTTTATCGGCTACGAATAACAGCAAGTCTCCCGCTTCAGCTTGAAGTGCATTTATTAACGCATCTGCAGTCTCCCCTTCGAAAAACTTGGCGATTGGTCCTTTCAGCCCTTCAGCATCCACCTTCAACCACGCAAGCCCCTTAGCGCCATAACGGCCGGCAAACTCCCCGAGTGCATCAATATCTTTTCGGGAGTAGTTATCTGCTGCACCTATTACGTTAATCGCCTTTACTTGTCCTCCTGACTCAACTGCGCCCGCAAACACTTTGAATGAAGAGTCTTTGACGATTTCTGAGAGATCCTGTAATTCCATGCCGAAACGAGTATCCGGTTTATCAGAACCGAATCTTGCCATTGCCTCGTCATATGGCAAACGGTCGAATGGAATTTCAATATCGATTCCTTTAACATCCTTCATTACCTTTTTCATGAGTCGCTCGTTTAATTCGATAATATCTTCAATTGACATGAAACTCATTTCCATATCGATTTGAGTAAATTCCGGTTGACGGTCTGCACGTAAGTCCTCGTCGCGGAAGCAACGTGCAATTTGATAATATCTATCGAAACCGGACACCATCAGCATTTGCTTGAACAACTGCGGCGATTGCGGCAATGCGTAAAATTCTCCATCATTCACGCGGCTTGGAACGAGATAATCCCTTGCTCCTTCTGGTGTCGATTTTGTCAAAATCGGTGTTTCCACTTCTAGGAACCCCTCATCGTCAAGGAAATTACGTACTGTCTTCGTAATATCCGAACGCATTTTGAAAACGCGGGCAAGTTGCGGGCGGCGTAAATCCAAATAACGGTATTTCAATCTGATTTCCTCATTGACGTCTGTCTCGTCTTCAATGATGAAAGGCGGCGTTTTTGCTTCGTTGATAATTTTAATGTTTTCTACATGTATTTCAATTGAGCCTGTTTGGAGTTTGTCGTTTTTTTGCTTCTCTTCTCGTTCAACAACTTTCCCTTGAACTTCAATGACAAATTCACTTCTAATCGACTCAGCAATTTCAAGAGCTTCTTTTGAGAAGTCTGGATTGAATACGATTTGAACGATTCCAGCACGGTCCCGAAGGTCAATGAAAATAAGTCCTCCAAGGTCCCTTCTTTTTTGTACCCAGCCTTGTAAAGTAACAGTCTGTCCTATAATATCCTCTGTCAATTGCCCGCAATAATGTGTCCGTTGCATATTGTTCATCTACCTTCCTTATTCCATCTGCTCTTTTATTTTTGCAATTAGGTTTGCATCTTCTACTTTTTCCTGTGTTCCTTCAGTCATGTTTTTCAACTGAACGACTTGTTCGTTTACTTCATCCTCGCCAATAATGATTACTATCTTTGCGTTGAAGCGGTCGGCTGATTTCATTTGCGCCTTCATTTTACGATCCATATAGTCCATGTCTGCACGGACGCCTGCGCTTCTAAGTTCATTCAATACGTTGAACCCTTTCCGGTGTGCCGCCTCATCCAGCGTAACGATATAGACATCCAGTTCCGGACCTTGTTTAAACGATTTCCCTTCCGCTTCCAATGCCAGTAAAAGACGCTCAATGCTCATCGCATAACCAATGCCAGGAGCCGAAGGACCACCGATTTCTTCTGCCAAACCATTATACCTGCCACCACCGCAAAGCGTCGTAATGGCACCAAATCCATCGGAAGTGCTCATGATTTCAAAAGCAGTGTGATTATAATAATCAAGGCCGCGCACTAAATTCGGATCGAGTTCGTATACGATGTCGATTGCTGCCAAATAATTTTTCACTTGGTCGAAATACACTTTGGACTCCTCATTCAAATAGTCCGTCAATGACGGAGCAGTTGCCATTAAAGGATGTTCGCGGTCAACTTTGCAATCAAGGATACGAAGCGGATTTTTCTCTAATCTCGACTGGCAATCCTTACAAAGTTCTCCGATGCTCGGAGTGAAATGTGCAACGAGGGCTTCTCTGTGCGCATTTCGGGATTCGGCATCGCCAAGTGAATTCAGAACTAGCTTAATATCCTTCAATCCCGCACGCTTATACACTTCCATTGCGAGAGATATCACTTCTGCGTCAATTGCAGGATCCGCACTGCCAATCGCTTCCACTCCGAATTGAACGAATTGACGATAGCGTCCGGCCTGTTGGCGCTCATATCGGAACATCGGGCCTTGGTAGTATAGCTTGACGGGCTGATCGGGATACCCGAACATTTTATTTTCGACGAATGAACGAACAACGGGAGCCGTCCCTTCCGGTCTTAGCGTCATGGATCGATTTCCACGATCCATAAATGTGTACATTTCTTTCGTTACGATATCGGTAGTATCCCCAACTGTTCGCTGAAACAATTCGGTCTGTTCGAAAATTGGTGTACGGATCTCTTTATAGCGGTAAATTTCGCACACTTCCCGAAGAATCGATTCAACTTGCTGCCACTTCCATGATTCGGACGGTAGAATATCTTGCGTCCCTCTTGGTACTTTAAAACTCATTTGACAAACCCCTTCCGTCCTATTATCAGACCGAAGAAGCTAAAAAAAGCCCCCATCCCTTGTTTGCACAAGGGACGAGAGCTATTGTCAGCTTCCGCGGTTCCACCCAAATTGGCATAAGAAAAATGCCCACTCGTATCCGGATAACGGCCGGTTCCGTCCGCGCCTACTGAAAAGAATTGTTCAGCACGGAGCCTCGATGGTGTTTTTCACTATATTCGCCTGTAGGGAGGATTTCAGCCACGTCCACCCCTCTCTTGTCAGCCCGACATACAGCTACTTTCCATGTCATCAGCAATTACTACTTTTGAATTAAGTTAAACTTGAAATGAAGTTAAGTAACACTTGATTTGAAGTTAAGTTAAACATAATCTTAATCATTCCCCAACAAAGTGTCAACCTTTTTCATTTCCATATGGTTTTTTCCATGGAAAACTTCTACAATGGAAAATAAGGGAGAGTGATAGTTTGTCGAAAGTAAGCAAGTGGATTCTAGCATTCATCCTAACTGCATCCATCTTCTGCGATATGACGATAATTTCCGCAAAGGGCGAAACAGTTATCATCAATACGAAGTCACTCAATGTCCGTTCAGGTCCAGGGCTTACTTATCCTGTGACAGGTTCAATGAAAATGGGTGAGCAGGCGGAGGTCTTGTCTTCGTCGGGAGACTGGCACGAAGTTAAAGTTGGGACAAGCACCGGATGGATCGCTTCATGGCTAGTAGTGAACGAAGGGGCAAAGGAGATTGTCAATACGACAGCAGTTTCGAAAGTGAATGCCTTGAATATCCGGACGGAACCTTCATTAAGTTCAGCTGTGATCGGGCAGTTAAATGCCGGGGAAGCGTTTGAAATAATCGGCAGAAATGGTGAATGGGCTTCCATCAATAAAAATGGGAAAGATGGTTGGGTACATACCGATTATATTTCAGAAGTATCACAGACTGATGAAGGACAACCGGAGATGGAAGTACAAACGGAAGATGTGAAAGTCGACCAGTTCACCGTTTCAGTGGATGCACTCAATGTCCGAAAAGGACCTGATCTTACTTCAAAGAAAGTCGACATGGTACGTAAAGGAGAATCCTTTCATGTCGAGGAAGTTGATGGAAACTGGATCCGCATTTCATTAGGAAAGAAGAAAAACGGGTGGGTATACAGCTTCCATGGCACACTCGGAACGGCAGCTGCAAAAGAATCAAAAACGTCTACAAGCAATAAGAAAGTCACGGTACTGACAAACGGCACGAATATCCGCTCTTCCGCGACAACTTCTTCTGATATCGTTTCACGGGTAAATGCAGGTGAAAAACTATCAGTTATCGGGGAAGAAGGCGAATGGTTCAATGTATCTTTGCCTTCAGGAGAATCAGCATTCATCGCAAAATGGGTTGTTTCAACCGGCGAAGTTGCACAAGCCTCATCAAGCGAACGTAAGAAAACACCTAGAGCTGCCGGGACATTAAAAGGCCTTACAATTATAGTAGACGCGGGTCATGGCGGAAATGACCGGGGAACGACGGGGACTAAAGGAACCGATGAAAAAATCCTTACTTTGATGACTGCTGAATTATTGGCGGCTAAGCTGAAAGCTGCGGGGGCCGATGTTGTGATGACACGTGATTCCGACACATATATCTCATTGCGCAAACGAGTAGCGATCAGCCAACAGTCAGATGCAGATGCTTTTGTCAGTTTACATTATGATGCCAATCCTGACAGTTCCATTACTGGATTTACAACGTATTATACTCATGGAAATCAGAAGTCATTGGCCACGTCTATTAATGACGGACTGGCCTCCACGATTAGCCTGCGTAATCGCGGCGCACAACCAGCCAATTTTTTAGTCCTGCGAGAAAATAGAAAGAATTCCATCTTGGTTGAACTTGGATTTTTATCAAATCCTTCCGAAGAGCGAATTCTCACAACTGAAATGTTTCGTGAACAAGCAACACACGGAATTTATCAAGGTTTGCTCGAATATTTTGATGCAAATTAACGTGGAATTAATCGAGTAGGAGGGAGTGA